>JAZRGN010000022.1:0-20269 GCA_045644165.1 Christensenellaceae bacterium
TTTTTAGTTATATTGACCTAAAATGATAAAAACTAAAAATTATTGTTAAAAGTTTGCAAAAGCAACTTAAGTTAGTGTATAATAAAATTAAGAAAACGAAACATAGGATATTTATGAGAAAATTACTTTTATTTATATTAACAACTTTATATGTTTCTTGCTTGGTTACTGGATTAGTTGCTTGTGGCAACGGAGATGGAGAAGGCTCCAAAAACGCTAGCACCGTCGTTATAGAAGGAATCACTTATACTCTTGATTCCAAAACGGATACCTATTCGGTTACTTCGGCAGTGCTAGAAAGTAGCATTATAACCATTCCAGAAGAAGTTGAAGGAAAGAAAGTCGTCGCTATCGATGCAGAGGCTTTTAGAAGCAACAAGCTTTTAAAGGAAATTACCTTACCAAGCACCGTTAAAAAAATCGGTTACGCTGCGTTTAGAGGAACGACCAAACTACAAAAAATCAATCTTGAAAACGTTGAAGTTATCGGTAACGACGCTTTTAGAGAATCTTTCTCAAGCGTTAATACTAACGTTACACTATCTAATCTTAAAAGTTTAGGTACCTATGCTTTTTCATCTTCAACCAAACTTCGTGAAGTTGATATGACGGGTGCAACACTAAACGCAATTCCTGAAAGTTGCTTTGAGAGTTGTTCGCTTTTATATAAAGTAAAACTTCCTCAATCAGTAAAAACCATTTGGAAAAGAGCGTTTGCAGGGGACAGTTGTATTGTAGAAATTAATTTACAATACGTTGAATACTTAAAGGCTAATTGTTTTGAAAACTGCAAAAACATTAGCTCGATTACTCTTACTAACGTTAAAGATATTAGAAACGAAGCCTTTATGACTTGTAGTAAACTTACCACTGTAACCATTGGTAACAACGTTGAAAGAATTTATCAAAGAGCGTTCTTTGAAACGGCTGTTAGTTCTTTTTCAATCGGTAATGGAAGTCAACTAACTTGGGGGTATTATTCATTAGGTGGCACGACTGGTGCAACCAAAGACGGAACTCTTCATAATTACATTCCACTTTGGGCTCTTGGCGACGAAACTGCCCAAGCCCAATTCGACCCAGCTAATCCTTCACATTGGGCGACTATTATGAAACACCACTACAATACTGGATATTTCGTTTGCACTCAAAAATGGGTTACTGACCGTGGATATACTAACGGACAAAAATTTGCTTGGGACTTCTTTATGAATCAAGCATAATCGAAAGAGGATAGCATGCAATCATTAATTTTAAAACTTTCTTTAATAATGCTTATTATCGGCGTAGTTATGACGGCTTTAACCTTTTACGTATTTCACTTTGTAAACGATAAATGTAAGCCAACGTTAACTTTCCATAAACAAGTGCAAAAACCGTTTATAGCAATGGTTTTCGGCGTTTTCTCAACCTTGTGTTTGTTTACAAGCACGTTAAGTCTAGTAGTTGCATTAGTTTTTTACGCATAACCTAAATAAAAACCTAAACCCCAAAAGCGAGTTCACTTTTGGGGTTTTTTGTTTATCTTAACTAAAATCTATTTTAGTGTTTTCAGGGCATATAAGTTTACAATTACTCTTTTCTAATGCCTCTACGTATTTTTTTGGTGGTAGTTTATCCGTTATTAAATAATCAACTTCGTCAAAAGAAAAGTCGGTGCATAAAAAAGTCTTATCAAACTTGGTGCTATCTATAAGCATTGCTAGTTTTTTAGAATTACTTCTCATCTTCCTTTTTAGTTTGGCTTGTTCTGTGCTTGTATCGGTGAACCCTTTCATATCTACCCCAGAACAAGACGTAAACGCTATATCGGCATTCATTCTAGAAATATACTCTATGGTGTCCGAACCGATTATAGAGTTAGAGTGGTTTAATATTTGCCCACCTGCAATGTATATCTTGATATGTTCGGTTTGAGATAAAAGTAGGGCGTTTCTAAGCCCCGTAGTAGTTACCGATAACGAATCGAACGAGTTTAGTTGTGGAATTAAAAATCCCACCGTCGACGAAGAATCTAAAAACAAAATGTTGCCGTTAGATACAAGTCTAGTCGCTAAATTTGTTATAATCTTTTTGGCACTAGTATTTTCTTGTTCACGAAGAGCAAAAGCCGAGTCTTCGGCACTAGATTTATATAGCATTGCGCCACCATGCGAACGCTTAATTAAACCTTGCTTCTCCATCTCCCTTAAATCTCTTCTAATGGTAGCGCCTGAAACGTAAAGTTCGTTAGAAAGTTCTTCTACAGTAGCCGAATTATTCTTTTGTAAAATTGCTAAAATTTCCTCTTGACGTTCTAAAGTGAGCATAAATTTGCACCTATTTTATTAAAATTTAATGAAAATGTGTTCATTTGTTTTCATTTATGATTACATATTATCACATTTTGATTTGTTTTGCAACTTTAAAATAGGTAGTTGCAAAAATAAAATTTTGTGCTACAATATAAAAGACGAAAATTAGCTAATTAAGGCTTAAAAATAAAGGAGATTTAAAGATGGCAAATCCCGTAACAATGCCCAAGCAAGGTATAACCGTTGAAAGTTGTATTTTAACCAAGTGGGCTGTAAAAGTAGGCGATACCGTAAAAGTTGGCGACGTATTATTTTCATACGAAACGGATAAATCTGCATTCGATTTTGAAGCAGAAGTAGCAGGCGAAGTTTTAGCGCTTTTCTGTGAAGAGGGCGACGAAGTTCCCGTTCTAACCAACGTGTGCGTAATTGGAACTAAGGGCGAAGATATTTCAGCATTTACTTCTGGTGGCGCAAAAGAAACCAAGGTAGAAGAAGTTAAGTTAGAAGTAAAGGAAGTTGCTCCCGTTAAAGCAAAGGGCGAAAAGCCTGCAACTGCATTCGGCGTAACTATGCCAAAGCAAGGTATAACGGTTGAAAGTTGTATATTAACCAAATGGTGTGTAAAGGTAGGCGACGCTGTTAAAGTAGGCGACAACCTATTCTCTTACGAAACTGACAAAGCGTCTTTTGATTTCCCAAGTGAATTAGAAGGCGAAGTTTTAGCGCTATTCTGTGAAGAGGGCGACGAAGTTCCTGTTCTTACCAACGTTTGCGTAATCGGTAAACACGGCGACGACCCTTCCTACTTTGCTCCAGAAGGCAAGGGCGTAAGCGCACCTGTAGTTGAGGAAGTTAAGCAAGAACCAAAGGCTCAAACTACTACGGTTGCACAAGTGAGCGCACCTGCAAGTGATAACGGCAAGATTTTTGCATCTCCAAGAGCAAAGTCTTTGGCAGAAAAACTCGGTGTTGACCTTGCATCAGCAACGGCAACAGGCCCTAACGGAAGAATTATCGAAAGGGATATTCGTGAGGCTAGCGTTAATCCAAAGGCTATACAAACGGCAGAAGTGGTTGAACAAAAAGCAACCGAAAGCGTTAACGTTGACGTTAAGGCTTACAAAGACGAAAAGATGTCTAACATTAGAAAGGTTATCGCTAAAAACATGGTTGCAAGTCTTTCAACTATGGCTCAACTTACCCATAATATTTCTTTCGATTGCACCAATATTATGGAGTTTAGAAAATACTTAAAGGATAACGCTGAAAAACTTAAACTTCCATCAATCACTATAAACAACATTATAGTATACGCTGTATCTCGTGTAATCAAAAAGCATAAGGACCTAAACGCTCACTTAATAAACGGCGACACCATGCGTTATTTTGAACACGTTAATATGGGCATTGCAACCGACACTCCAAGAGGACTTTTAGTTCCAACTCTTTTCGGCGCAGACCTTATGAGTTTAAGCGAAATCGCTACTAAGTCTAAAAAACTTTCTACCGACGCTATCGAAGGCAAGATTTCCCCAGAATTATTAACGGGTGGTAGTTTCACTATCAGTAACGTTGGAACTATGGGCATTGAATCTTTCACCCCTGTAGTTAACCCTCCACAAACGGGTATTTTAGGCGTTTGCACTCTAGAAACTAGAGTTAAACTCGGCAAGAATGGAGAAGTTGTTCCTTACACGGCTATGAACCTATCTCTTTCTTACGACCACAGAGCGTTAGACGGAGCGCCTGCATCAAGATTCTTGAAAGACTTAAAAGATTATTTAGAAAACTTCAGCTTGAATTTACTCGCTGATAGCAAGTGCATATAAGGAGAGATTATGGAAACTTTTGATTTAGTTGTATTAGGTGGTGGCCCAGGTGGTTATCTCGCTGCTGAAAGAGCAGGACACGCAGGGCTTAAAACACTCGTTATTGAAAAGAGAGAGTTCGGTGGCGTTTGCCTTAACGAAGGTTGCGTTCCAAGTAAAACCTTTCTTAACTCTGCCAAGGTTTTAGACTACGCTAATCATGCAGACGCATACGGCGTTAAAGTAGAAGGCAAAAAGTCTATCGACCAAAAATTCGTAGTTGAAAGAAAGAACGGCGTTGTTAAAATGCTCGTTTCTGGTATTAAGGCTCAACTTAAAAGAAATAAAGTTACTATGAAAGTTGCCGAAGGCTTTATCGAAGGCAAGGGCGACGACGGATACGTTATTAAAGCAGACGAAGAAAAGTTCCTAGCAAAACGCCTAATCGTTGCAACCGGCTCAATGCCTGTTGTTCCACCAATCCAAGGTTTAAAAGAAAACCTTGAAAGTGGAGTAGTTTTAACCAATAGAGAAATTCTTGACTTACAAGAAATTCCAAGCAAGTTAGTAGTTATCGGTGGTGGCGTTATCGGTTTAGAAATGGCTAGTTACTTCTCTAGCGTTGGCACCGAAGTTACCGTTGTTGAAATGCTAGATAAAATTGCAGGCCCAACCGAAAAAGAATGTTCTTCAATTTTACAAAAATCTCTTGAAAGAAAGGGTGTTAAGTTCAATCTTGGCTGTAAGGTTACTGCTATTGAAAAAGACGGCGTTATTTACGAAAAAGACGGCAAGAGCCAAAAAGTTAGTGCCGATAAAATTCTTCTTTCAATCGGCAGACGTGCAGTTACCCAAGGTATCGGTCTAGAAAACATTGGCGTTAACCTAGAACGTGGCGCAATCGTTACCGATGATAAAATGAGAACTAACGTTGCAAACGTTTACGCTGTTGGCGACGTTAACGGCAAAATTATGCTTGCTCACACGGCTTATCGTGAAGCAGAAGTTGCTATCAACACCTTGTTAGGTAAGAAAGACGCTATGAGATACAACGTTATCCCTTCAGTTATCTACACCAACCCAGAAGTTGGCTCTGTAGGTGAAACCGAAGAAAGCGCTAAAGCAAAGGGTTTAGACGTTAAATGCGTTTCTATTCCAATGACCTATTCTGGAAGATACGTTGCTGAAAACACTGCTCTTGACGGTGTTTGTAAACTCGTTATCAATAACAAAACCAATACTCTTATAGGCGCTCACATTATCGGCAGTTACGCAGGCGAATTTATCGTTTCAGTTTCTGCAATGGTAGACCTAGAAGTGGATATCGAAAACATCAAAAAACTTGTTTTCCCACACCCAACCGTATGCGAAATCGTTCGCGAAGCGATTTTCCAAATATAATCAAAATAAGGAGAAAATAAAATGAGTAAACAACTTTTCGTTGACCCAGTCGAACTTAGAAAAGCAGGTAAAATATCTTTCGAAGATATCCCTGTAAACCAATACAACAAAACTATTGCTGACGAAAAAGCAAATTTTTCTAAAGACGATTTCGTTAGAATCTTTAACGATATCGCCGTTTTAAGAGAATTCGAAAGCATGATTATGGATATCAAGGTTAAGCAAGAATACCAAGGCTTCAAAACCAACTATCCAGGTCCTGCTCACCTTTCTATCGGTCAAGAGGCTGCTGCCGTTGGTCAAGCATATATCCTTGATTTGGACGATATGACTTTCGGTTCTCACCGTTCTCACAGCGAAGTTTTAGCAAGAGGTCTTGCATCTATTCATAAACTTCCTGATGAAAAACTTTACCAAATAATGAAAGACTTTATGGGTGGCGAAACGCTAGCACCTGTAGAAAAACTTAACAAAACGGGTAACGTTAAAGACCTTGCAGTAGACTTTCTACTATATGGTTTCATGAGTGAAATCTTTGCTAGAAGAACGGGCTTCCACAGAGGTATGGGTGGCTCAATGCACGTTTTCTTCTTACCATTTGGTATTTATCCAAACAACGCTATCGTTGGTGGCGCTGCTCCGGTCGCTCTAGGTGCTGCTCTTTACAAAAAGGTTAACGACAAACCTGGTATCGTTATCTCTAACGTCGGCGACGGCTCTGTTGGTTGTGGCGTAGTTTACGAATCTATGAACTTTGCCGCTATGGACCAATTCAAACAACTTTGGGAAAAAGAAGGTGGTCTTCCAATCCTATTTAACTTCTTCAATAACAGTTACGGCATGGGTGGACAAACTCGTGGCGAAACTATGGCTTACGACTTCTTGGCTCGTCTTGGCGCAGGCGTATCTCCAACTCAACTTTATGCTGAAAGAGTAGACGGCTTTAATCCACTAGCAGTTATCGAAGCAATGAAGAGAAAGAAAGCACTTCTACTAGAAGGCAAAGGCCCTGCAATGATGGACGTTGTAACCTATCGTTACGGTGGACACTCTCCATCAGACTCTATGAGTTATAGAACTCCAGAAGAAGTTGCCGCTTGGAAAGAATACGACCCAATCGTTACTTATAGAAAATCACTCGTTGACGCTAAGATTGAAAGCGACGGCAAGTTCGACGATATTTTAGCAAGCATTAGCGAAAGAATGCTTAAACTTTGCAAGCTTGCTACCGATACTACCGAATCTCCATATCTAGACTTCAAGAAAGACCCTTACTACGTTGAAAACTTAATGTTCAGTAACGGTGCTGTTGAAAAGATGGAAGATAGACCTATCGAAATCGGCAAGGACGTTAAAATTCCTATAGAAGAAAATCCAAGAGTTAAACAAATCGCTGGTAAAAAGCGTTTTGCTTTCGACGAAAAGGGCGAACAAGTTTCTAACCTTAAGAGATTTAATATCCGTGATGGTTTATTCGAAGCAATCATTGATAGATATTATAAAGACCCAACCTTAACCTCTTACGGCGAAGACGTTCGTGATTGGGGTGGCGCATTCGCAGTTTATAAAGGACTTACCGAAGCATTACCATATCACAGACTATTCAACTCTCCAATCTCTGAGGCTGCTATCGTTTCTTCAGCAGTAGGTTACGGTCTATGTGGTGGTAGAGTTATCGTAGAACTTATGTATGCCGACTTTATGGGTAGAGCAGGCGACGAAATCTTCAACCAACTTGCTAAATGGCAAGCAATGAGTAGTGGTATTCTTAAGATGCCTGTTGTTTTACGTGTTTCAGTTGGTTCTAAATACGGCGCTCAACACTCTCAAGACTGGGTTGCTCTTCCTGCACACGTTCCAGGCTTAAAGGTTTGTTTCCCTGTAACTCCTTACGACGCTAAGGGCTTAATGAATAGCGCTCTTAACGGCACCGACCCTGTTATCTTCTTTGAAAGCCAAAGAATTTACGACAAGGGTGAAGAATTCCATAAGGAAGGCGTTCCAGAAGGATATTATGAAATTCCTCTTGGCGAGCCAGACGTAAAACGCGTTGGTAGCGACATCACTATCTTAACTATCGGCGCAACACTTTACAAGGCTATGGAAGCGGCTAAAATCCTTTCTGAAAAATACGGTGTAGAAGCAGAAGTTATCGACGCTCGTTCTATCGTTCCGTTCAACTACGACAAGGTTGTTGAATCAGTTAAAAAGACTGGTAGAATTATCCTTGCTAGTGATGCTTGCGCTAGAGGAAGTATCTTAAACGACTTCGCAACCAATATCTCTAATTTATGCTTTGATTATCTCGATGCACCTGCCGTTGTTTGTGGCGCTCAAAACTGGATTACTCCTCCATACGAATTCGACGCTGAATTCTTCCCACAAGCAAACTGGATTATCGATAACATCAACGATAAGATTTTACCTCTTAAAGGACACGTTAGCACTATCAATACTTCAGACGCAGAAGCACTTCGCAAGGCTAAAAAGGGTGTATAATAAGCCTTTGTCCTTTCGCTCCGTTTGATATATGGGCTAAAAATAAACAAAAAAGGAAAGGGAGCATATTGCTCCCTTTTTCACTAAATTATGCAAACCTATTTTTTAACACACTCTATTAGTTCGCCATACTTTAACATTGCAAGCGAAGAATATCTATTAAAACATACCGACGGGTTTTACGTTTACCTTTGGCGTAACGCTCCTGCCGTGATTGTTGGCGTTAATCAAAATGCGTTTAACGAAGTAAACCTTTCCTATACCCAAAAAAACGATATTAAAGTCGTTAGAAGATTAACGGGTGGTGGAACGGTTTATCACGACCTAAACAACGTTTGCTACACGATAATTGCTCCTTACGATAGCAGTAAGGAAAACTATAAAGAGTTTACTAAACCCGTTATAGAATATCTAAAATTACTTGGAGTTAATGCAGAGTTTTCAGGTAGAAACGATATAACTATAGGCGGAAAGAAGATTTCAGGAAACGCCCAAACGGTTTACGGAAATAGAATAATGCACCACGGCACTATTTTGTTTAAAACCGATATGAACGCCCTAGAAAACGCCATCAAACCAAGCAAGTTAAAAATGGAAAGTAAGGCTGTTAAGTCGGTTAGGGCAAGAGTTACTAACGTTAGCGAACACCTAAAAGTTAATATGACTGCAGACGAGTTCTATTTAGGTTTGTGTGATTACTTTAAGAAATCCCTAAAAAAATACGAGTTGTCGGCTGAGGATATTAAGGGGATAGATAAACTCGTAAAAGAAAAATATTCCACAAACGAGTGGAATATGGGATATTCTCCAAAAGGTAAAACGGTTTTTAACAAACGATTTTCGTTTGGCGAAATCAACCTTTCCTTCGACGTAGTAGAAGGTGAAACTCAAAACGCAGTTATGACGGGGGATTTTTTCACCCTTAAAAATATTAGTGAACTAATCGCTAATCTTAACGGCTTGCCGTTTTCAAAAGATAGTTTTGAAAACGTGTTTAAGAATGCACATATTTACATACAAGGCGCAAACGGACTAGAAATAGTCAACGCTATTTTTGAAGAGTAGTTATTTTTGACCGTAAACTTCTATACTGATATTTACTTTCATAACGTCTAAATAGTTATCTTTATATCTACTGTATTGCTTAGGACAAAAGCGATACAGTTTTTCTTTTAAATATAAAAAGTCGCATCTCGTTTGCTTTGAAGTTTCTATTAAATCTAAAACGTTTTGTTTAATCATGCCTTCGGTAGCCCTTTTAACGTTATCCGGAACAACGTCGCTATTTACGAAAACCCCTTCGTTAAGTTTAGACGTTTGGTCGCTTATTTGACAATAAAGTTTAATTTTTAACTCTACAAATAGGTTGTTTTGGTCGGCATTAACTTTAATTTTATAATCGCTTTTTTTAATGGTTAGCAAATAGTTTATTCCTTCCACGTCGTCAACGGCAAAAGCAGAGCCGTTAACTTTTTTGGTTAGCATATTAAGAGTGTTAGTTTGTGATTTATCGAGTTCTCCAACTTTTCTTCCTTTCAGAAAAAGAGCAGTAGTGGTCGCATCAAAGGCGTTTTTCCCTTTGGTTTTAGTATCTCCTTGAGAGGACGAGTTTTGTCCTTGCGAAGATTCTTGTCCTTGCGAACTAGAGGAAGAATCGGCTTGTTTTTCGGTTATTACCTTAACCATTGGCATTAGGGAAGAATCCGTTCTTCCGTAATATCCCACGCAAAAGGTTTTAATATCTACGGCGTAAACGTCTTGGTCAAAACCAGGGTTTTTAAGAAGAATTTTTTGAATAGCAAAAGAGGATATGTTATCTAACGGAGTGGTTGCGTCAAGTAACGACTTGGCTTTTTGTTCTGCTAAAACAACCTGAGCCGAGTCTTGCACACGCATGGTTTTATGGAAAAAATCTAAAACACTAATTACGTCTTGGTCTAAAACGTCGTTTCCTAAAATAATTAGATTACAAAATATCGTTTGAGGAAACCACCCTGAAAGGCTACCGATATTCTTAATAGCGTTACCTATGGTGCTACCTTTACCCGTCATTTGCGCCTTTTGATTTTCGGATATGGCGTTACTTGCCTCAGGCACGGCAATTTGACAAGTAACCTCATATTCTCCGTCCTCGGCTTTATCTACGGCAATAGCAGTTATGATTGCCGTCTTTTCTATGTCGATTAAACCAAAGTCATTGGAAAAAAATAATAAAGAAATTAAAAATAGCGCAACTAAGGCTAACTTAGGCTTTAGTGTTTTCATAATTAGTTCTCCTTTTTATCAATGGCTTGCGTAGTAGTAGGATAAATATTGGAAGAAGGTTACCCATTACTATAAAAAATGCGCTCAAATACCGTTCAATGACCGTTGTAAGCGTTGCCATATATTCGTTAAGCACGAGAGTTAGAATTAGCATAGAGAGGTTTACCGTTAAAGGTATTATCCATTTTTGATTAAGAGTGAAAACCTCGCTAAGCAGAGTAGATACAAAGTATAGGGGTAGGCTAAGCGAAAATACGCAAGAAAAGAGAATGAAAAGTATTCCAACGTAATCAAACCTAGCAGTATTATTTATAACCGAACTATATTTTGAAAGTTGCGTCATTGCAAACTTTTGTTCTGGTGCTATCGAAGTAAATGTTCCCCAAAAGAATATTAGCGCAAAAATCACTATTATCCCCACGATAACGTAACTTAAAAAGATGCGTTTGGTTGCTTTTTTTCCACCTCTAAAATTACCTATAAAAAACATCAAATATATGCAATCGCCCCACCAAGTCGTGGCTAGATAACTTCCCTTGAAAACGTTTCTTAACCCTTGAGCTCCCACTGGCAAAATAGCAGGAAAGTCAACGTTGTTAAAAGTTAGTGCCATCAAAATAACGTATCCTGTTAGCGTAAAAAACCACGCTATATCGGCAACTCTTCCAAACGCCCTTAAAGGCTTTAAACAAAGATAAAAACTTGCGATAAAGAAAGGCAAGAAAAATAGGTCGGTAGGTAGATTTATATATAGAGAAATCTTTATAAATTCCTTTTGTTCTTGCAAGGGCAGAAAGGCTTTAGTAAAAAAGTATATAGCGTATAAAACAAATATAAATTTTGCTCCTTTTTCTCCAAAGCTGTCTTTTATTAGACTAATAAAGTCTTTTTCTTCACGCTCGCAAACGATTAGTATAGGAACGAGTGTTATTAGGTCGAGTAATAAGTTCACGACTGCACATATCCACATATCTTCATACGCTACTCCTGCTAAAACGCTAGGAAGATAAAACAACTTTATCATTGGTGCGAATGCAATATAGAATAAACAAATTTGCCTAGTTTTAAGTTGTTTCATTTATTCTTCATCTCCTCCCATTCTACGCTTGTTTTTATTTTGCAAGGACAACGGACGAGATTCTTGTTCTGCTAAAAAACCTTTATAAAAAGAATCTTTTAAGTCTTTTTTAATAAGTGGTGAAAAGGGTGCGAGTAGTGGTGCTGAAAAACTTTCCTTAGTGGTTAAATAAACTAGCATTATGCTTACAGAAATGATTAGTCCGTAAACACCAATCGAGCCTGCAACGACTAAGAAGAATAGCCTAATAAACGAAAGGGGTTGTTCTAGTTCGGGAACGGTGTAAAGGCATATTCCCGAAAGAGCGATTATCATTAGGGTAGGTGGGGAAATAATGCCTGCGTTTACTGCCGTTTCGCCTAACACCAAACCACCGACTATTGAGACGACCATGCCCACGTATCGAGGCATTCTTACGCTAGCCTCGTTTAATATTTCAAATATTAAAAAGGTAAAAAACATCTCGTAACTTGGCGATAAGGGTATTCCTTTTATACTGTTTACGATTGTCAATAAAAAAGAGATGGGAATTAGTTGCAAATGAAATAATTCTGCCGAAACGAAAAGGGCAGGTAAAAGCAGTGCTAATATTACCGAAACACCCCTTACCCATCTTGCTAGAGTTGCAGAGTATGGCGAGTTGTAATAATCGCTTGGACTTTGGAAGTCTTCTATCAATAAATAAGGCACTGTTAAGGCAATTGGTGAGCCGTCTACGAGTATAGCAACTCTACCTTCTAGCATTTTAGCAACTAGAATGTCGGGTTTTTCAGTATTTCCAACGTCTTTAAATAGCGACGGCTTTTTATCACTTAAAAACTTTGCAACGTAAGACGAGTCTAAAATAGCGTCGATATTTATTTTTTTAAGTTTTTGCTCAACTTCCTTTACTAGGTTTTTGTCTGCGATATTATCTAGATAGCAAACGGTAACCGAGGTTTTAGAAAACCTTCCAACCTCGTGATTTTTCATTATTAAGTGAGGAGACTTAATTCGTCGTCTAATAAGGCTAACGTTTACGGGAAGAGTCTCCACAAAACCTTCTCTAGGCCCTTTTATAACCGTAGAAGTTGGAGGTTCTTGAATTGCACGCTTCTCGAACTTTTTTACGTCGAAAGAGATAGCGTAAGAAATGCCGTCGCAAAGTAAAACGGCATTACCTAACATTACCTCGTTTACCACTTCTTTTAAGGTTAAAACCTTTTGCTTTTCAGGGTTGAAGAAAATCTTAAAAAAACTTTGCTCTTTGGGTTTTCCCTCAAAAACGCCGGCAGGGCGAATAATAAGGTCGCCGATTAAGTTTTTATCCACTAAGTCCTTAGTAAAAATTATAGTAGATTGTGCCTCTCCAACCGTTATATCTGTAAAGGCAATATCACTAGAAGTTAAAACTTTCCTTAAACTTTGTATGTTTTTATCAAGTGAAGTGGTTAATTTCATAAATTTAGTATTAACTTTACGGCTGTTTTTATGTGAAGACAAAAGAAAAAAGGGCGAAACGCCCTTAAAAAGAATTATTCTTTTATTTGGTTTGTAGATGCAAAAATTAAGCCGGCAAGGGCAAGCATATCGTTTGAAGTGAAACCCTCTAAAGCGTTTAAGGATAGATGGTGGGCGATTTTACCTATGGTGTCGACTTCGTCTCCCTTATCGCTGATAATTTCTTCAATGTATCTGCAAACGCCCATTAGAGCGTTTTTAGGCACGTATCCTTCAATAATTCCACTAATCACCAATGAGTATTCACTCTCTGGCAGCGTTTCGCCTTTAATAATTTTGTCCATTATAACTTTAATGGCAAGGGATAACCAACCACTCATAAATCCTGCCGAAAGAACTTGCGTGTTTATGGAAAATTCGTTGGTTATTATAAAGTTGTAAACTAAATTTAAAAGCATTCCCAAAACAAAGGGAAGAATACTCGATAAGCCTTTAACCTTCTTGCTTGTGTTAAACTTTTCAATTAATTGGGTGATTAAACAAATTAAAATCGCCATTATAATCGAAGATAAGCTGTAGTTTGCAAAAAACTCCTTTAAGATTATTAAGTTCATAATGCACCTGCCTTAGGGGGCAGAGTGTAGGCTTGCTTTTTTCATTGCACTATATAACCTTTTGTAAAAAGGATAGAAATTTATATATCGTTGTCCTATCAAAGATACCCCCTTAAAAATGTATTCCAAACGCCTTAATAAGCATAATATAAAAATCTTATAACGCAATACCTTTATGACTTAAAAAACGGACTTGCTCTATCTTCTATGAAGGTTTTTATCTTCATACGCTAGTGATGGAGGTAGAAAAATGTTTTTAGATGCCATTTTGTTTATTATAAGTAAGATAACCTTTTTTACTGGAGCCATAGCTAATGGGAGTTCTTTTCCTAAGCCTCTTTCAAAGGAGGAGGAAAAAGAGTGCCTTGAAAAAATGAAGAAAGGAGATGCTTGTTGTAAGGAAAAATTAATAAACCACAATATGCGTCTTGTTGCGCACATAGTAAAAAAATATTCAGGCTCGGCTGAAAACGACGACTTAATTTCAGTAGGAAGTATTGGTTTAATCAAGGCTATAAATACTTACGACGAAAGCAAAGGCACGGGGCTTGCAACGTATACGGCAAGATGTATAGAAAACGAAATTTTAATGCTTTTAAGAGCCAACAAAAAACATCAAAACGACGTATATTTATCCGACCCGATTGGCGCAGATAAAGATGGAAACGAACTTACTCTAATGGATTTACTTTGCGAGAAAGAGGACGCTGTTTTTTCGCAAGTTCATAAAAGTATCGAGGGCGAAAAGCTTATAGCCATTCTTAAAAAGACGCTAACAAAAAGGGAATACGCAGTAATGTGTTTGCGTTACGGATTAAAGTGCAGAAGATGTTATGCTCAAAGGGAAGTGGCTTGCTTTTTGAAGATTTCTCGTTCTTACGTTTCACGCATAGAAAAAAAGGCCCTAGAAAAATTAAAATGCGTGCTGGAAAAATCGCAATTTAATTGCTAAACGGGTTTTTTTATGTTACAATTAGAAAAAGGAGCGCAAAATGGATAAAATTCTTGCTGTAATAGCCATTATAATCAAAGACGTTAACAGTATTGAAAGGGTTAACTCTCTGCTTTCTTGCTTTAGAGACGAGATAGTTGGCAGAATGGGTATTCCTCATAGAGACGGAGGAAACGTTATAACCGTTTGCGTAGAGTCTAGTAAAGAAAAAATAAATAGTCTTTCGGGCAAATTGGGCATGTTACAAGGCGTTACTAGTAAGGTTTTGGTGGCTAACTAGATGTGGTCTTTCGTTAGTGGGGCAACGGGTGGAATCGGCAGTGCTTTTTGCCAAGCCTTAGCCGAAAAATCGTCCAACCTTTTTATAACCGGCAGAAGCGAAGAAAAACTTCTAGCCTTAAAGGAAAAAATTTGCGCTGTATACGGCGTTTCGGTAGAGTATTTTGCTTGCGATTTAACCGATAGCGAAAGTAGAGAAAAAATGCTTTTACATATTGCAGAAAAAGGCTTAACGTTTGATAAAATAATAAACGTTGCAGGGGTAGATACTCAAAAAGCCTTTATGGACTACACTATGGAAAAGGTTCTTTTTCAGTTGAGAGTAAACTGTGAGGCGACCATAACGCTTACCCACGCACTGCTAAAAATAAGAGCGCCTCAAACTGAAGTATTAACCGTTTCAAGCATGTCTGGTGTAAGCCCAATGCCATATTTTGCGTTATATAGCGCAACAAAGGCAATGCTGACTAACTTTTTTACTTCTCTTCATTACGAACTAAAAAAAGATGGAGTAAAAGTAACCACCGTTTTACCTGGGGGCGTGTATACTAGACCGGATATTATTGAAGATATTAAAGGTCAAGGACTTTGGGGAAAACTTTCTGCAAAAACCCCCGAGTTTGTTGCAAAAAAATCTTTGAAAAAAGTTGAAAAAAATCAATTTATTTATATACCTGGCATTTTTAATAAGGTATTATATCTTATAATGAAGATTGTTCCAAAAAGGATAGTGCTTAATTTTATTGCTAATAGGTGGAAAAAACAAACTAAAGACGCTTTTTAACGCGAGAGGGGAATTATGAGTAGAGCAGACCAAATTTTTATAAACACCTGCACCGATATTATTGAAAACGGCTGGTGGGATACCGAGGTGGACGTTAGACCTAAATGGCTTGACGGAACGCCTGCACACACGGTGAAAAAGTTTTGTATCGTAAATCGCTACGATTTAGCTAAAGAATTTCCCATCATAAGTTTAAGAAGAACGGCGTTCAAGTCTGCTATAGATGAAATTTTATGGATTTGGCAAAAAAAATCTAACAACGTAAACGACTTAAACAGTCATATTTGGGACAGTTGGGCAGACCAAACGGGTTCGATTGGTAAGGCTTACGGCTACCAATTAGGCGTTAAACATAAATATAAAGAAGGCGAGTTCGACCAAGTAGATAGGGTTTTATACGACTTAAAGCATAATCCTCAATCAAGACGAATTATGACGAATATTTACGTTCATCAAGACCTAAACGAAATGAACCTTTATCCTTGCGCATATTCTATGACCTTTAACGTTAGTGGCGACACCTTAAACGGTATTCTTAATCAAAGAAGCAACGACGTCTTGACGGCTAATAACTGGAACGTAGTTCAATACGCAGTGTTACTTCATATGTTCGCTCAAGTTTCAGGTCTTAAGGTTGGCGAGTTAGTTCACGTTATTGCCGACGCTCATATATATGATAGGCACGTTCCAATCGTTAAAAAGATTTTGCAAAACCCTCAGTATCCAGCACCAAAGTTTTGGATAAACCCAGAGGTTAAAAATTTCTACGACTTTACGGTAGACGACTTTAAACTGGAAGGCTACGAATTTAATAAGCTAGAAGATAAAATAGAGGTTGCAGTATAATGAAAGCAATTGTTGCAGTTGATAAAAAGTGGGGTATAGGCAAAAAGAACGATTTACTTTTTAGCCTTCCCGAAGATATGAAATACTTTAGAGAAAAGACTAATGGTAAAGTCGTTTGTATGGGATACAACACCTTACTTTCTTTTCCTGGTTCTAAGCCTCTAAAGAATAGAACGAGCATAGTTCTTGCGCCTGAGGGCGTAGTAAGAGACGATTGCACTATAGTTTATACTTTAGAGCAACTCTCATGTGAACTTGCAAAATACGACACTAACGAAGTTTTTGTAATTGGTGGAGCAATGTTTTACCGAACTATGCTTCCATATTGTAGTGAAGTTTTGGTAACTAAAGTCGACGCAGACGGTGGGGCAGAAGTGTTTTACGAAAATTTAGACGCTTTGCCAAATTGGTCTTGCGTAGAAGTAGGCGAGCCTATCGAAACTAACGGTTATACGATAAGATTTACAGTATATAAAAACAGTAAAACTAAAGATTTTTAATTAAAAAGGGTAAACGTCAACGACGTTTCCCTTTTCTATTACTTAAAATGAAATTGTAAAGAGGTGATAAAATGGGATTACTTAAAAGACGTGAAATGGATATGACCAGTGGGCCAATCTTTAAGAATTTGGTTGCGTTTGCTATTCCTTTAGTAATAGCAAGTTTATTACAAACGGCGTTCAACATGGCAGATACCTTCGTTTTAGGTATTTTTGCCGACGACGGAGACCTTTGCGTAGGCGCTGTTTCAACTACAGGGTCGCTTATAAATATGATAATCTCGTTGTTTATCGGCTTATCGGTTGGCGCAAACGTTGTCGTTGCTAAATATATCGGTGCGAGAGAAGAGCAAAAAGTTAAAAGAACCATTGGTACTTCGATAGTTATTAGCTTAATAGCAGGTGCGATTTTGGTTTTAGTTGGTATATTCTGCTCGAGAACTTTTTTAGCTTGGCTTGGTGTAAGTAACGAGTTTATAGACTATGCTACGACCTATTTAACGATATATCTTTGTGGCTCGCCGTTTATGTTGCTTTACAACTATTCGGCAAACATTTTAAGAGCATCTGGCGATACCGTTCGCCCAATGCTTTATATTACCATTGGTGGCGTCATAAACGTAGTTTTAAACATTATTTTGGTAGTATTCACTCCTTTGGACGTAGAAGGCGTTGCACTAGCAACCGTTGCTAGTAATATGTTTGCAAGCATAATGTGTTTTAGGGCTTTACTAACTAATAAGTCGGTCGCTAGGTTCGAGTGGAAGTATTTTAGAATTTTTAAGCACGAGTTTAGCGAATTACTTAAGATTGGCGTGCCTTCTGGCATTAATAGTGCTTTATTCGGTTTTTCAAATACGCTAATAAGTTCTTCTATAAATAAACTTGGCGCTCTATATGGCAGTCATATAGTAGCAGGCTCTGGTTATTCTAATCAATTTGATAACGTTATCTACGTTGGTATGAACGCAATAGCGCTTTCTGCTCAAGCCTTTGTAAGCCAAAACTATGGTGCAAGAAATTACCCAAGAATAAAAAGAACCTTCTTTATATCTATTGGCGTGGTGTCCGTTGTCGGAATATGCGTAAGTGGTTTATTAGTATCGCTAGTTTATCCTTTAATAAATTTAATATCAGGAGACCCTCGAGTTGCTAGGGCAGCGTTAACAAAAAGTTTATGGATAGGTGCCTTCTACGTTCTATGTGGAATTATGGATACTATGAGCTATTCTCTAAGAGGTGTCGGCAAAAGCCTTACGGGTATGATTGTAACCCTTTCGGGAACCGTGTTATTTAGAGTGCTTTGGATATGGTTTATATTCCCAATAAACCCAACCGAAGCCTTGCTTTATTGTGTGTACCCTATAACTTGGGTATTTACTATAATAACTTTTATAATAATTCTTGCAAACGTCTTCAAAAATTTGCGTAGGAAATTTAATCTCGCAGAAAAGATTTTTACCGATTTCCGTCAAGAAAGAGAGGGCGCTTCAAACGAAGAAGAGCAAACGGCGTAACATAAAATAAATTTTTAAATTTGTATCAGTATTCTATTGACAAATAAATTTTTATATATATAATAAATGTTAGCACTTTTGATATGAGAGTGCTAACATTTAATTTTGTAGGAGGTGTTTAATTATGAAAGTTAAACCGTTATTCGATAAAGTTGTCGTTGAAAGCATTGGCACTGAAGAAAAAACTTCAAGTGGCTTTATTCTTCCATCGGCAAGTCAAGAAAAACAACAGATGGCAGTAGTAGTTGCAGTAGGTCCTGGTGGCGTTATCGACGGCAAGGAAGTTACTATGCAAGTTAAAGTAGGAGATAAAGTCCTTTACTCTAAATACGCAGGTAGCGAATTTAAGGTAGACGGAAAGGAATTAACCATAATTCGCCAAAGCGACATTTTGGCAATCGTTGAATAATAAGGGGGCAAGAAAATGGCTAAACAATTAAAATACGGCGAAGAAGCAAGAAAGGCTTTACAAAAGGGCGTTGATGCTTTAGCAGACACCGTTAAAATCACTTTAGGACCTAAAGGAAGGAACGTCGTTTTAGAAAGAAAATTCGGCGCACCTTTAATTACTAACGACGGCGTTACCATTGCAAAGGAAATCGAATTAGAAGATGCTTTTGAAAACATGGGCGCATCACTTGTGAAAGAAGTTTCAACTAAAACTAACGACGTTGCAGGCGACGGCACGACTACGGCTGTTATTCTAGCGCAAGCAATGATTAACGAAGGCTTAAAGAACGTTGCGGCAGGCGCAAACCCTGTTATTTTAAAAAAGGGTATTCAAGGCGCAGTAGAAGTTGCAGTTGAAGAACTTAAGAAGATTTCTAAACCTGTTACCGACAAGCAAGGAATTTGCCAAGTAGCATCTATTTCTGCAGGCGACGAAACTATCGGCGAACTCATTTCGGAGGCTATGGAAAAGGTTGGTAAAGACGGCGTTATTACTATCGAAGAAAGCAAAACCATGAAAACTGAACTTACTTCTGTTGAAGGTATGCAATTCGATAGAGGATACGCATCTGCATACATGGTAACCAACACCGATAAAATGGAAGCAGTTTTAGAATCTCCTGTAATTCTAATAACCGATAAAAAGATTTCAGCAATTCAAGAAATTCTACCTATAATCGAGCCAATTGCTCAACAAGGTATAAGACTTTTAATTATCGCTGAAGAAGTTGAAGGCGACGCTCTAGCAGCACTTGTAGTAAATAAGTTAAAGGGCGTGTTCAACTGTGTAGCAGTTAAAGCCCCAGGCTTTGGCGATAGAAGAAAGGCTATGTTAGAAGACATTGCAATTTTAACCGGTGGCACGGTTATTTCTAGCGAAATGGGTTACGAATTTAAGGACGTAACTATGGATATGCTAGGAAGAGCAGGCTCTGTAAAAGTTGATAAAGACAATACAACAATTATTAACGGTGCAGGCGACCCACGCCAAATCGAGGATAGAAAGCAAGCAATCAAAGCACAAATCGAAGTTACCACTTCTGATTATGATAAGGAAAAATTACAAGAACGTCTTGCAAAACTTGCAGGTGGCGTTGCAGTGATTAACGTAGGTGCTGCTACCGAAATCGAAATGAAAGAAAAGAAACTTCGTATTGAAGACGCACTTAACGCAACCAAGGCTGCAGTAGGCGAAGGTATCGTTCCTGGTGGTGGTATTGCTCTTATCTCGACCATTCCTGCATTAAAGGCTTACGCAGAAACCCTTTCAGGCGACGAAAAGACGGGTGCGTTAACCGTTCTTAAGGCAGTTGAAGCACCATTAAAGCAAATCGCATCTAACGCTGGTCTAGACGGCTCTGTAATTCTTAACGAAGTATTAAAGTCAGGCAAAGCAAACTACGGCTTTAACGCTTTAACCAACGAATACACCGATATGGTTGCTAGTGGTATTATCGACCCAACCAAGGTAACTCGTTCAGCACTTATGAATTCAGCGTCAGTTGCAGGCGTATTCCTAACCACCGAATCAGTAGTTGC
>JAZRGN010000023.1:0-14174 GCA_045644165.1 Christensenellaceae bacterium
GTGCCACCTTCTACAATGCCTACGTTGTAAGTGGTCGTGCTGTTCTCGTTTTTAGGAACCTCACATTTATAAAGTTCTGTAATAAGTTCGCTCATTTCGGCAATGGCGTTAGGGTTGCCAAAGCCCTCGAAAGAGTGTCCACCTTTTGTGGTAAATTCAATCTCATATCTATGCGAGCCTACGCATTTGTTAAATATTGCCCTATAAGAGCAGTCGAAGGAGTAAAACTCGGTAATTCTTCCTGCGAAGTCTTGCATTAGTTGTCTTGTGCCTTTAAGGTTTCCAAGCCCCTCTTCGCAAGAGTTACATACGAACAAAATACCCCTATCGCTCTTAAGGTTATTAACGATAGCGTATCTTGCAACCATCATCATTAAAACCACGCAAACTGTGTCGTCGCCTATTCCTGGGCAAGCCCAAACGTCCCCGTCCTTTTTAAGTGGCAATGGGGTAGTATCAGGGAAAACCACGTCGGTATGCGCTGCAAAAACCACTATATCGTTGCTGTTTTCACAGCCGTAAGGCACTACTACGTTAAGCACCTCGTCTATATAAGCGTTTTTCACGCCGTTTTTGATAAACCAATTTTTACAAAACTCTGCACGCAACTCTTCCTTGCCACTTGGCGCAGGAATTTGGCAAAGTTCTTCTAAAAGGTCAAGCATCTCTTGATGGGTGTTTTTAAGATAAGCTAAAACGTCTTGAGATAAATTATAACTCATAATATTCTCCAAAAATATATACTATAAAAACATTTTAACATAGTTAAAAGCGTTTGTCTACAAGATTAATTTGCTTTATAAACAAAAAAGAGCGAGAGTTTTCCCTCGCTCTTTAATTATTAACGATTAGTCGTTTTTAGTTAAAGGTAACGTGCCTTTTTTCTTTCTATCGTGTTCTTTGATTTCTTGGGTAACCATTCCACAAAGAGCAAACAACGCTAGAGCGTTAGGGAAAACCATTAGATAGTTAAAGAAGTCGGTTAACTCCCAAACAAGGTCGTTTTGCAAAATAGAGCCTAAAACTATAAATGCAATAGCGATAATCGAATAAATTATGCTTGCCTTTTTGCCGAACAAATAGTCGAAGTTGATTTTACCAAACATATTCCAACTGATAATAGTTGAAAAAGCAAAGAAAGTAAGACAAACGGCAACGAAAATGCTACCTATTTTAAGACCAACGTTAGTTCCGTTAAAGATAACGGCGATAGAGTTGGCAACAAGGTTAGTTTTATCAACGTTAGTAGGGATAGTGCCGTTAGATAAAATTCCACCACCTGCATACATAGTGGAAATAACGATAAGAGCAGTAACGGTAAGAACTACGAAAGTATCGAAGAACACGCCTACCATAGCCGTAACGCCTTGTTCGTGTGGGGTTTTAACGTTTGCTTGAGCATGAGCGTGTGGGGTAGAGCCCATACCTGCTTCGTTAGAGAAAAGTCCACGTTTAGCGCCTTGGCTAATAGCCGTTTTAAGAGCGTAACCAATTCCACCACCGATAATTGCGTTTGGCGAGAAGGCGAACTTGAATATCATTGCAAACGTTTCTGGAAGATATTGAATTCTGCAAACGATAACGATTAAACCACCGATAAGATAGATAATCGCCATAATAGGCACTAATTTTTCGGTTACTGATGCCAAACGAGAAATTCCACCGATAAAGATAAACGCTGCGATAACTGCTAAAACTACGCCGATAATCCAAGTAGGAATACCCGTTGCGCCGTTAACGGATTCGCTTATCGAGTTAGATTGAACCATTGTTCCAATAAAGCCAAGAGCAACGACAACTGAGATAGCAAAGAATACCGATAGGAATTTGCCAAAACCACCCTTAAACGCTTTTTTAATATAGTATACGGGTCCACCGTTAATAGAGCCGTCGTCGTTTACTATTCTAGTTTTTTGAGCAAGAACAGCCTCGGAGTAGATAGTAGCCATTCCAAGGAAAGCGATTATCCACATCCAAAAGATTGCGCCTGGGCCACCCACTAAAATAGCCCCCGAAGCACCTATAATATTACCCGTTCCAACTTGCGCAGCAACAGCCGTTGTGAATGCTTGGAATGAAGACATGCCACCCTTGCTTTTCTTTCCGTTGAGTTTCATTCCACCAAAAACCTTTTTCATGCCTTCGCCCAAGCAACGAACTTGAACGAAGCGTGTTTTAATGGTGTAGAAAAGACCTACGCCAACGAGTAACGCTATTAAGATATAGTCTGCTAGATATGCATTTACGGTTGAAACGACTTTGAGTAAAAATTCTTCCATGAATTCCTCCAAAAAATAAAAAAGTTAAACCTAAAAAGGATTAACTCATACGCAAAATAAACGTCTACCACCAAAGAAGTGGTAAGAATATAATTCTGTCCTTTTACCTGAGAGATTAGAGAAAATACTTCCCTTTGCCCCTTCGGTCCTCATACGAGTTTCTCCAGAACGCCGTCCACTTACGGTCTTTGTTAAAAACACCTGAGAGTGTTACTCCTTCGGTAGGGAAAAATCCACTTTTTCCGTAAGCTTCAATCGGCATATTCAGTTTACCGTCTTAATATACCAAAATAAACCGATTAAAGCAACGAAAAGCAGGGTAAAATATTAAAAAATAGTAAAAAAATTTGCAAAAAAGGGGTAAAATCCTTGCGTTAAAAATGGCTTTATGTTATTATGTATAGGCTAAAAAATTCACACTCGAATTGCTTGTAGGCATTCGTGTTCTCGAAAATACACTTTTCATTCGGGAATGTTGCCTAGGATAAACGGGCGTCGAGGAGGAGAAACGGAGGAATTTATTATGGCAGTTATCACTATGAAACAGCTCCTTGAAACGGGAGTGCACTTTGGTCACCAAACCAGACGTTGGAACCCAAAAATGAAGAAGTATATCTTCGGCGAAAGAAATGGTATTCACGTAATCGACCTTGAAAAAACGGTTGATATTATCGAAAACCAAGTATATCCTTTCATCGTTGAACAAGCAAAGCAAGGCAAGAGCATACTCTTCGTAGGAACCAAGAAACAAGCTCAAGAAGCTATCAAAGAAGAAGCAGAAAGGTGTGGACAATACTACATCAATTCTAGATGGTTAGGTGGCACGTTAACCAACTTCAAGACCATTAGAAGCAGAGTTGAAAGACTTAACAAGTTAAACAACATGGAAAAGATGGGCGAATTCGACCTACTTCCAAAGAAAGAAGTTATCGGTCTTAAAGCAGAAAGAGACAAGCTAGAAACTAACCTTGGTGGTATCAAGGAAATGAGAAATCTTCCAGGCGTTATGTTCGTTGTAGACCCTGACCAAGAAGATATCGCAGTTTTAGAAGCAAGAAAACTTCACATTCCAATCGTAGCAATCACCGATACTAACTGCGACCCAGACCTAGTTGACATTGCTATCCCTGGTAACGACGACGCTATTCGTGCAGTAAAACTAATCGCATCAGTTATTGCAGACGCTGTTATCGAAGCAAACCAAGGCGAACAAATGGAAGCAATCGAAGAAGTTAAAGAAGAAGTTGCTACCGACGCTGAATAATTTTGAATTTAATAAAAGGGAGATAATAATATGTTTACAAGTAAAGACGTTATGGAACTCCGTAAAAAGACGGGTGCAGGCGTTGCAGATTGTCAAAAAGCATTAAAAGAAACCGAAGGCAACATGGAAAAAGCAGTTGACCTTTTAAGAGAAAAGGGTATTGCTACTGCTGCTAAAAAGGCAAGCAGAATCGCTGCTGAAGGTATCGTATACGCATCAATCAACGGCAAGACCGGTGCATTAGTTGAAGTTAACTGTGAAACCGACTTCGTTGCAAAGGGCGACCAATACAAAGATTTCGTTAAGAGCGTTGCTGAATTCGTATGCGCTAACGAAGTTAAGGATATCGACGAATTAGTTGCTATCAAAAACGACGAAACTATCGCAGCAACTGCAAAAATCGGCGAAAAGATTTCTATCCGTCGTTTTGCAAAATACACTGCTGAAAACGGTATCGTAGAAAGTTACATCCACATGGGTGGTAAAGTAGGCGTTCTAGTAGAAATCGAAGGTTGCGATTGTGATATGGCTAAAGAACTTGCTCACGACGTAGCACTTCAAATCGCTGCAGCAAAGCCATTATACTTATGCGCAAGCGAAGTTCCTGCTGAAGTATTAGAGCACGAAAAAGAAATTCTTAAGGCTCAAGCACTTAACGAAGGCAAGCCAGCCGCTATCGTTGATAGAATGGTTGAAGGTAGAGTTAAGAAATATTACGACGAATTCTGTCTATTAAACCAAGCATTCGTTAAAGACCCAAGTTTAACTATCGAAAAGGTTGTAAAGGCTTGTGGCGACAAGATGGGCAAAGCAGTTTCAGTTAAGAGATTCGTAAGATTCGAAATGGGCGAAGGTCTAGAAAAGAAATCAAACGACTTTGCTGCTGAAGTTGAAGCACAAATGAAGAAATAATTTTTCTAAAAAATCAAAACTCTCGATAACTTATCGAGAGTTTTTTGCTTTAAAATTTAATATTGACACAAAAAAATTCCTCTTGTATAATAAAATTTAAGAAGGTTAACGTTTATAATCTTTTTAGAATAGGTTTGTAATAGGGTAAATACGGTTAGCCAACATACTTATTCGATACATGAGAACGATGGAAATCCTGAAAGGCATGTTTCAAACTGTGCCTGTGGGCACGTAACACAACAGGCACACTCATTTATCGATTATGAATGGTTCTCTGACGTGTTCCATTTGCCAAAGTGTCGTTTGTGTGGTGATGACCGAACAATAGAGGAACCAACTGAACACACTTAAGTAGGAGGTTTAGCATGAGATTATTGAAGATTTTCGCAATAATGCTAGCTGTTTTGGTTTTGTTCGTATTTACATTTACTTTTATAGAGTGTAGGTCTAGTTGTAAGCCTAGTGAAGAAGATACATCTATAGATTTTTTATTTGAAACAGCCTTTACCGAGGAAGAACATATACAACGAATAAGAGAAAGGACTAACGAAAAACTTGCAGAAGATATAGAAAAAGGAATAATAGATACTATAGACGTTGAGATAGTATATTCATTCTGCACCGAAGACCCAGAATACTTTTTGGTTGAGGTAAAATATAATCAATGGATTGAGGGCTATTGGCCAAAGGGTAGTAGTAGAAACAAACAAAAATATCACACAAAAGATAGGTATTTTTTTGGCATGATATATAAGGATGCATATATTGGATTGCATGAAACAACTGATTTTCAAGACGGAAAAAGCATATATGAAGTGAGGGGTTACTCAAGCAACAAAAAATATTATGGCAATTCGGTTTTTGCTGTAGAACAAGATGGAAAAATATATCAAATATTTCATGGATGGATAGGGTTTTATAGCACTATATTGGGACTAGACGATATGATGTTTAAGAACGAAGAAGATTTAATAATTAAAGAGCTTTCTAAAGAAGAACAGCTGTATCGCTTAAAGTGGTCTAGGGAAAATTGTAGTGCGAATTACTGGTTGGGTTTTAATTATTTATATTAACATTTAAAACCAAATTGCAAAAATCAAAACTCTCGATAACTTATCGAGAGTTTTTTGTTTTGATTTTAATCCGTGCTAGTCTTTTGGTTTTTCTAATTTAACAAAAGATTCAGCCGTTAATTTGGTTGCCATAGAAAAACCTAACGAAAACGCCTTCTTTGCTACGACTTGTGCTATAAACAACAAAGACTCGTCAAAACAATCCATTAGTTCATAAGGTAGTTTTTCATAGAAGTGTTTATTGTTAGTCAAAAATGCATTTTTTGCATTCTTTACGTCATCAACTATTCGATTTTTTTCGTAGCAAAGGTCAAAAACCTTATTAACAGTATCCATTTTTTAGAATTCTCCTTATAAATTAGTATACATTTTACTAGCATTGCACATATTTGTCAATGGGTGGTGCACATATTTAGTAAAATAGCAATATGAAATTCGGTGAAAATTTTAGAAAAATTAGAATATCAAATAGTTTAACTCAAAAGCAAGTGGCAGATTTAATGGGTATAAGGCAATCTAACGTAAGTGATTGGGAAGCCGATAAATCTCGCCCCGAATACGAACACTTGATTGAACTTGCAAAAATCTATGACATTAGTCTAGAAGAACTGTTAGGAATAGAATAGTTGACATTAACTCTTGGAGGTTGCCCAAGAGTTTTTTCATATCTAAATATATTTTATGCACAAAACGCATAAAAGTCAATGCGTTTTGTGCATAATTGTATAATAAAGATATGAAAATTGGAGAAAACCTAAAGAAATTTAGAAAAGAAAGTGGTTTAAGTCAACAACAAGTTGCAAAACTTCTTAAAATAGACCAATCAAACGTAAGCAGGTGGGAAAGAGATTTATCTAGACCTGACTACGAAAATTTAGTTATGCTTGCTAAAATATACGAAGTAAGCGTAAATGATATACTTGATATTGAATAACCCTTTCGACCTTTCGTCGAAAGGGGTTTTTCATAGCTAAATATATATTTTTATAAAAAATTACAAATAAATTACACCTATGTTAAATCTTCTATGGACAAAACGCTTAAAAAGAGATATAATATATAAGATTAAAGCCGTTTGGCAAAAGGGAGAATGTTTTAATGCAAAAGGCAAAGTATAAAAGAGTTATTATTAAACTTTCAGGCGAAGCGCTCGCAGGCGAAAAGGGTAACGGTATTGACGAAGGTATTTTAGACGTCGTTACCGACGAAATTATCGCCGTTACTAAACTTGGCGTTCAAGTAGGCATTATCGTTGGTGGTGGAAACTTCTGGCGTGGTAGACAAGGTAGAGAAATGGACCGTTCTACTGCCGACCACATGGGTATGCTTGCTACAGTTATTAACGCTCTAGGTCTTCAAGACGCACTAGAAAGAAAAGGCGCTCCTACTAGAGTTCAAACTGCGCTTACTATCACTCGTGTTGCCGAACCTTACATCTTAAGAAAGGCTATGAGCCACTTAAATAAAAACAGAATCGTTATCTTCGCTTGTGGAACGGGTAACCCTTACTTTACCACCGACACGGCTGCCGCTCTTCGTGCTGCTGAAATCGACGCAGAAGTTTTACTTCTCGCTAAAAACGTTGACGGCATTTATGATTCAGACCCTAAACTTAACCCTAACGCTAAAAAACTAAAGGAAGTTTCTTACAAAGACTACATTGCTCAAGGCTTAAAGGCTATGGATACAACTGCCATCACCATTTGTATGGAAAACGAAATTCCTGTTCTAGCCTTCGGCTTATTCGAGAAAGATTCATTAGTTCGTGCAGTTACCGGCGAAGATATCGGCACGATTATTAAGTAAGGTCTTATTGTTCACCCCGATTGATTTTTGACGGAAAAATACTGCAAAATACTTCGTGTTTTTCTCGGGCTAATACCCTACGAGTATTAACCCTTAAAAGAACTCTCGTCTTTTTTGTGTTTTCCTCGTCAAATCGCTAAACGCTAACCAATCGATTTTCACAACAAAACCTTAAAATTTAAATCAAAAATAAATAATACCCCATCTTAAAATCAAGGAGAATTATTATGGCTATAGAAAACGAACAATTTGAAATGCTTTTAATGGAAACCATTGAAAGAACTGAAAAAACTACTTCAAAACTTAACGCTGATTACCTTACCATTAGGGCAGGTAGAGCAAACCCTCATATTCTAGATAGAGTTTTAGTTGATTACTACGGAACTCCAACCCCAATTAACCAAGTTGGCAACATCTCGGTTGCAGAGGGTAGAATTTTAGTGATTTCACCTTGGGATGCATCTATGTTAAAAGTTATTGAAAAACAAATTTTAGCAGATAATATCGGCATTACTCCTGTTAACGACGGTAAGGTTATTCGTCTCGTTTTCCCTGTTCTTACCGAGGAAAGAAGAAAGGAACTCGTTAAGCAAACCAAGAAAATGGCAGAAGATTCTAAAGTTGCAGTTCGTAACATTCGTAGAGACGCTATGGACGCTCTAAAGAAAATGAAAAACAACAAAGAACTTTCGGAAGACGAACACGCTTCTTGCGAAAAGGAAATAGACAAACTTATTAGCGAATGTATCGATAAAATCGATAAACTTTCTGCCGATAAAGAAAAGGATATTTTATCTGTATAATGGAAAAGGTTATTCCAAAACACGTTGGCATCATTATGGATGGCAACGGAAGATGGGCAAAACTCCGTGGCAAAGAACGTTCTTACGGGCATAAAATCGGCTCTAACAACGTTGAAAAGATAGTTGCGCACGCATTCAAAAGCGGGGTAACTGCCCTTTCTTTATACGCTTTTTCTTCGGAAAATTGGTCTAGACCAAAAGCTGAAGTCGACGAACTTATGCGACTTTTGAAAGTATATTTCAAAAAGTTCATAGGTAAACTTTTGAAAAACGATATTCGCCTTATGGTTATGGGCGACCTTTCCGTTTTAGATAGCGAACTTCAAAAGGTGATAGGCGAGGCTATCGAAAAATCTAGCACCAACACGGGCGCAACCTTAAACATTGCCCTAAACTATGGTGGTAGGCAAGAGATTGTTCGTGCAGTAAATCGTCTTTTACAGGACGGCAAGGAAATCACCGTAGAAGGTATTTCTAGCCAACTTTACACAACCCCAATTGGCGAACCTGACCTAATCATTAGAACGGGTGGAGAATTAAGGCTTTCTAACTTTATGCTTTATCAAGGTGCATATAGCGAACTTTATTTTACCGACGTGTTGTGGCCAGACTTTAACGAAATAGAGTTCGATAAAGCATTAGAAGAATTTGGAAAACGTAACCGTAGATACGGCAACGTTTAAGTAGGTATTTATGAAGATTAGAGTTATAAGTGGTGCAGTTTTCGTAGCAATAATAACGGGTTTCTTTCTTCTCCGTGAATTTGTAGACGCACGCTTATTTAGTTTATTATTATGGTTTTTCTCGGCTGTCAGCTCTTTTGAAATGGCTCGTGCAGCTATCCCAAGAACGGGAAAGACCGTCGCTATAATTTCCACTATTTTAGGCACTTTAGTAGTTCCTGCTTTTTGTATTATCGAATATTTCGTTAAGCAAGGCTATGGAGTTTTATTTGCTGGAATAGTTATTCTCTTAATTCTACTTATAAACGTTGTAATTTTATCGCACAATACAACTCGTAAAACTAATTACGTTTTTGCCTTGCTAGACGCCGTTTATCCGTCTACCCTTATAGTTGTTATGCTTTTAATCAACTCGCTAGTAGGGGACAAAGGCTTTGTTGCAATGCTTTTAACCTTTGTTATCGCACCGTTTAGCGACACTTTTGCTTACTTTGTGGGAAGTTTGCTAAAGGGCCCAAAGATGTGCCCTAAACTTAGCCCTAAGAAAACTTGGTCGGGCGCTATTGGTGGCACTATTGGTGGTGCGCTAGGTAGCATTCTCGTTTTTCTAATTTTCGGAAACGCCCTAGGTGGAAATTTCACTTGGTTAGCTTTCCTAGTTTTAGGCTTATTTACAGCTGTAGCAACTATTTTTGGCGACTTGTTTGAAAGCGCAATAAAACGCAAACTAGGCATTAAAGATATGGGTAAGATTATGCCGGGACACGGTGGCGTGCTAGATAGAATAGACGGCATTACCTTTGCCTCGGTAGTAATTTATCTATTCTTTGTTCTTCTTAGTATATTATGAAAAAAATTGCTCTTATTGGAAGCACTGGCTCGATAGGTGTTCAAACGCTTAACGTAGTTCGTAGAAATCCAGAAAAATTTAAAATCGTATCTTTGGCGGCGGGTAGTAATAGCGATTTGCTTAAAAAACAAATCGAAGAATTTTCTCCTGCCGTTGCTACTATGCAAGCCTCTGCCGATTGGACTAACGAGTTTATTCAAACGGACTTTTTCTTTGGCGAAAACGCATTTACTAACGCCGTTATAGACGAGGCTGATATCGTAGTTGTTTCGCTCGTTGGTTTTAAGGGCATTATCGCCGTTTTAGAGGCTATCAATCGTGGCAAAGATATTGCACTTGCGAACAAAGAAAGTTTAGTTGTCGGTGGCGACTTCGTTATGAGATTAGCCAAGGAAAAGGGTGTTAATATCTTCCCAATAGATAGCGAACATTCGGCAGTATGGCAAGCGCTCTCATTCGACTTTAACAAGTCGTTTAATAAAATTATCCTAACTGCAAGTGGTGGGGCGTTTAGAGATTTAACTAAAAAGGAACTCGAAAACGTTACTGCTAAAGACGCACTAAAACACCCAAATTGGCTAATGGGAAACAAAATTACCGTCGATTGTGCCTCGCTTGTCAACAAAGCCTTTGAAGTTATAGAGGCAAAATGGCTTTATAATACAACTTTTGACAAAATAGACGTTATTATTCATAGGGAAAGTATCATACACTCTATGGTAGAGTATTTAGACGGCTCGGTTATATCGCAAATGAGTTATCCTACCATGGAAATTCCAATCGCCCTTGCGCTAGAACCAAATGCTAGGCTTACTTCTAACGTTAAATATTTAGATTTTGCAAGTCTTAAAAATCTCACCTTTAGCGAGGTAGATAAAGACAAATACCCTTGCTTTGATTTAGTTGTTGAAGCAGGCAAAAAGGGTGGCTGTTATCCAGCCGTAGCAAACGGCGCTAACGAAGTGGCAGTATCACTATTCTTGCAAGATAAAATCAAGTTTAACGATATATATAAAGCCATATCTTTTGCTCTTGAAAATTATAAGCAAACCCAAACGGGAACTTTTGAAAGTTATCAAGATGCCGATAACTACGCAAGAAATTCCGTGTTGGAACTATTCAAGGTTTAATGAATTTATTATCTAGTTTTTCCACAATTGCATCTTACACAGGGTATATTTTATTAGCCCTACTAGTATTGCTCGTTATGATAACCGTTCACGAATTCGGTCATTATATAACGGGCAAAATTTTCAATTTTAAAATAGACGAATTCGCCGTTGGTTTTGGCCCTAAACTTTATTCAAAGCAAAAAAAGAACGGCGAAGTTTTCTCTTTAAGGCTTATTCCTCTAGGAGGCTTTTGTGCTTTTAGTGGAGAGGACCAAGAAGTGCAAGACGAAAACGATTTTAACAACAAACCTGCTTGGCAACGCATAATCGTTTTAATATCCGGCGCATTAATGAACTACCTTTTAGCCGTTGTTTTAATCGCATTAATGTTTGGCATATACGGTCATTCTGCGCTTATGACATATCATACCGACGGCGAAATTGCTGGTTTTAGTGAGGAATACAGTTTTCAAGATAAGGATATTATAATTAAAGCCGAAGGCAAGAACGTCTATCTCGTAACCGACCTTATGGACGCTATTGAAGGCAAATCTCAAGGCGAAATCGTTGAGTTTAAGATAGTTAGGGATAGAAAAGTTCAAAACGTTAAAATCAAACTTCGTGCCGACACCGACTTTTCTAACGTAGAAGATTTTACAGCGCTTTACGACGCTTTAGGAATAACCTATCAACTAAACGACGATGGCGAGATAGCCTCGAGTGGCTTATATGCGACGGGTATTCGCTTTGGATTTTTTACAACTATTGGTAGAAGTTTTGAATATTCCATTAAACTTGCAGGCACTATTTTTAAGATTTTAGGGCAACTTTTAACAGGCACTTTAGGAATAAAAGCAATGGGTGGAACGGTAACCACTATATCTACGACGGCAACGGCTATTCAAATAGGTGGGTTTAGAAATCTACTCAACATTGCGTCGTTTATAGGTGTAAACCTTGCCGTATTTAACCTACTTCCTATACCTGCGCTAGACGGGGCAAGAGTAGTGTTTACTTCTATCGAATGGGTAAGGGGAAAACCTATAAATAGAAAAGTAGAAGGCATAATTCACATGGTAGGTCTAGTGTTACTGCTTGCGTTTGCAGTGTTTGTCGACCTTCAACAGTGCTTTTAGAAGATATAATCAAAAATAATATTAAATATCGAAAAACCCCTTAAAATCGTTTTCAATTTACAATAAATTGTGATAAAATAAGCAAGAAAAACAGTTTGGAGGAAACTATTATGGCAATTAAAAACGCATATTTACTCGACCTATTACAAAGAGTAGAAAAAAGAAACCCTAACGAACCTGAATTCATTCAAGCAGTTACCGAAGTTTTTTCAACTTTAGAACCTGTTATTGAAAAGAGACAAGACCTTGTTGACGCAGGCGTTCTAGAAAGAATCGTAGAGCCTGAAAGACAAATCATTTTTAGAGTTCCTTGGGTAGATGATAACGGCAAATATCACGTAAACCGTGGCTACAGAATTCAATACAATTCTGCAATCGGTCCATACAAGGGTGGAATTAGACTTCACCCATCAGTTTGTCCATCAATTATGAAATTCCTTGGCTTTGAACAAGTTTTCAAAAACGCTCTTACCACTCTTCCAATGGGTGGCGCTAAGGGTGGTTGCGACTTTGACCCTAAAGGTAAAAGCGACAACGAAATTATGAACTTTTGTCAAAGTTTTATGACTGAACTTTATCGCCACGTTGGTGGCGACGTAGACGTTCCTGCTGGTGATATCGGCACGGGCGCAAGACAAATCGGCTATATGTTCGGTCAATACAAAAGAATTAAAAACGAATACGTTGGCGTTTTAACCGGTAAAGGCTTAACCTATGGTGGTAGCCTTGCTAGAAAAGAAGCAACCGGTTTTGGTCTTTGCTACTTCACCAATGAAATGTTACAAGCAAACGGAACCTCTTTCGAAGGTAAAACCGTTTTAGTGTCAGGTTCTGGTAACGTTGCTATCTACGCTTGCCAAAAGGCAACCGAATACGGCGCTAAAGTTGTTGCTATGAGCGATAGCAACGGCTATATCTACGATAAAGACGGTATCGACCTTAACGCTATTAAGCAAATCAAAGAAGTTGAAAGAAAGAGAATTAAGGAATATTTATCTTATCGTCCTAACGCTGAATACCACGAAGGTTGTTCTGGCATTTGGACCATTCCTTGCGACATTGCTCTTCCTTGCGCAACTCAAAACGAAATCAACGGCGAAAGCGCTAGAATTTTAGTTAAAAACGGCTGTAAGGTAGTAAGCGAGGGTGCAAATATGCCTTCTACCCCAGAAGCAATTAATACCTATCTAGAAAGTGGCTTATTATACGGACCAGCAAAGGCTGCAAACGCAGGTGGCGTTGCAACTTCTGGTCTAGAAATGACTCAAAACTCAATGAGACTTTCTTGGTCGTTTGAAGAAGTTGACGAAAAACTTCACGGCATTATGAAGAGCATCTTCAAAGCATGCGACAACGCTGCTAAAGAATACGGCATGCCAGGTAACTACATGGCAGGTGCAAACATTGCAGGTTTCTTGAAGGTAGCAGAATCAATGAAAGCCCAAGGAAACGTTTAGTCGTTCTTTTCGGCAAAAGAAAAAGAGAAAACCAAACTCCCAACGTATTGGTGTTGGGAGTTTTTATTTTTAATTTTAGGTTTTTAATTAAGGGGGAAACTCTTTTCCGAAGTCGTTTTCCCCCTTAAAAATCCCCTTTTCACAAACTCCTCAAAACCCTTTTATCCCCTTACTCTTTAAGGGGAAGTGCTTGTGTTTTATGCTTATAACCTTAAAAACATTGTTAAACCAAAAAGAAAAACACGCTTACTCGAGCGTGTTTTACGTTTAAAAGAATTATTTCCCATATAAACAGTTTGTGGTTTTTTTGTTGAGGTGTTTGGCGTTTTTATTTGATATACTATAATTGCTCGAGTAAAAAAATATTTAGGAGAATTATTATGAATACTGATAAAATTTACGCAGAACAAATAGCAAACGAATATGCACCAAAACAAACTTCAAAAGTTAAAGCATTAAAAAAATTAGATGCCAAGGCTAAAAATCCTGCAAAAATCTTCACTTTTACCTTTGGAATTATTTCATCACTCGTTTTAGGAACTGGTATGAGTTTAGCGATGGGTGTTATCGGCGCAGGCAACATGTTATCTATGGGAATAGGCATTCTCGTCGGTTGCGTTGGGATTTTAGGCGTAAGCGTTAATTACCCAATATATAAAAAGATGCTTGAAAAATCTAAAAACAAATATGCTTCAGACATCATTAGGTTAGCAAACGAAATAGCAAATGAAGAGTAATCACGAACACTCGCATTCAACTCTTATACAAAAATTTAGAAAAGACTTTCACTTTAGAATAA
>JAZRGN010000024.1:0-3849 GCA_045644165.1 Christensenellaceae bacterium
TATAGCAAAGACGTTCTAGTGCAAAAAATCATTGGAGTAAAAAGTGGCAGTATTGAACCTCATTATGCTAAAAATGGAAGACCTGTAAAAAAATTAGATAGCGTAAAATTAGAAAGCCTAGAAGGAAAGAAATTAAGTTTAATGTTTAGAATTGAACAATTACAAGAGGCGATTAATTCTTTAAGTGATGAAATTAAGGAACTATAATTTTTTACATTACACCCGAGCGAAAATTTTCGCTCGGGTGTATTATTTTGTTTGACTTAAGCCAATAATAGGTATATAATACAATTGCAACCAAAAAGGTTGCAATTGCCCCTTTTTGTCATTCCGACTAAGGTAGAATACTAGATACTCTCCACTCGCTTGCGCTCGGTCGGTATGACAGTATTCTACCGCATGGAGCGAATCTAAAAGGGGATAGGTATCGAAATATGGCATACTACGTTTATATTCTCTCTAATGAATCCAATAAGGTTTTGTATATCGGCATGACAAACGATATAGTTAGAAGACTATACGAACATAAAAACAAACTCGTTAAAGGGTTTACCTCTCGATATAATCTAAAGAAACTATTATACGTTGAAACTACAGACGACGTTAATAGTGCTATCGAAAGAGAGAAAACTCTAAAGAAATGGCGCAGGGAGAAGAAAGAGTTTTTAATAAAAACCATAAATCCTGATTATAAGGATTTATCGAAAGAGTGGGGATTATGAAATTATCGTCAAAAACAAAATACGGGCTTAAGGCTTGTCATTTTTTAGGGCTTAATTATCCAGATACGCCCGTTTCGGCTAGCACCTTAGAGAATTACATTTCCGTTTCGGGTAAATACTTAGAAAAGATTATGAGAATGTTATCGCAAAGGGGCATCGTTACGGCAAGCCGTGGCGCAAGTGGTGGATATTTTCTTGCTCGTTCGCCAAAGGAAATTACGGTAGGTGAGATAGTTCGTGCATTAGAAGACGATATGGAAATTATCGAATGTGTTAAAGCAGACGGAAAGTGTAAGTGTTGTCCTACTAGTGGGGTTTGGAAAAAACTTCACGAGGGTATAAATAACTTGCTCGACGATATGAATTTAGAACAAATAATTAAAGGCGAAATTCGCTAATTATGGAGAAAAGTATGGTAAAAAGACCTATTTATTTTGACCACGCAGCAACAACACCTCTTGCAAAAGAGGTTTTAGATAAAATGATGCCTTATCTTACCCAAGTTTACGGAAATGCAAACAGTCAACACGTTTTTGGCAGAGAGGCAGTAAAGGCAGTTGATAACGCTAGAGATACTATTGCTAAACTTATTAATTGTAAGCCAAGCGAATTGTATTTTACTTCGGGTGGAACGGAGGCCGACAACTGGGCATTAAGGGGAATTGCGCACGCTCATAAGTCAAAGGGCAGGCATATCGTTATTAGCCCAATCGAGCATGCCGCTATGCTAGTTACTGCAAAAGAACTAGTTAAGGAAGGCTTTTCGGTAGACTATATGAAAGTAGATGCCGACGGTTTTATCGACTTAGAACATCTAAAAAGCATTGTAAGGGAAGATACCATTTTAGTTGCTTGTATGCTTGCAAACAACGAAGTGGGAACTATTGAGCCTATTAAGGAAATGGCTAAAATCGCCCACGAAAAAGGTGCGTTTGCATTTACCGACGCAGTTCAAGCGGCAGGCGTTTTGGATATAGACGTAAAAGACCTTGGCGTAGACCTTATGAGTATGAGTTCGCATAAAATCTACGGACCTAAAGGTGTAGGCGCTTTATATATAAGAAACGGCTTAAAGGTTGATAGCATTATCACGGGTGGACACCAAGAACGCACCAAACGTGGTGGAACTACCAACGTGGCAGGGGTTGTAGGCTTTGCCGAAGCATTCAAAATCGCGATGGCTGAAAGAGAAAAGAATTTTGAATATATAACTTCTCTTCGCGATAGATTTATCGATAGAATTTTACAAGAAGTGCCTTACGTTAAACTTAACGGACCATATAAGACGAATAGACTTCCTGCGAATGCAGACTTCTCGTTTGAGTTTATAGAAGGCGAATCAATACTATTTAGCCTAGACATTGCAGGCATTGCCGTATCGTCAGGCTCGGCTTGTTCGTCTGGCTCGTTAGAACCATCTCACGTGCTATTATCGTTAGGTTTACCAGAAGAATTGGCTCACGGCTCAATAAGATTTTCATTCGGCAAACACAACACCGTAGAAGAAGTGGACTATGCCGTTGAAGAAATTAAGTCGGCTGTTAAAAGATTAAGGGAAATGTCCCCACTATTTAATGCAAAAGGAGAAATTAAAAATGTATAACGAAAAAGTAATGGACGTGTTCCGTAATCCAAAAAACGTTGGCGAAATCGAAAATCCAGACGGCGTTGGCAGAGTTGGTAACGCTAGTTGTGGCGATATAATGGAAATCTACTTAAAAATCGAAAATGATATTATCGTAGATGCTAAATTCAAAACCTTTGGTTGCGCTGCCGCTATTGCAACAAGTTCAACTGCAACAGAAATGGTAAAGGGGATGACCGTTAAAGAGGCGCTAGAAGTAACCAACAAAAAGGTTGTAGAAACCCTAGGTGGTCTTCCTGCTCAAAAACTTCACTGCTCTGTATTAGCCGAAGAGGCTATTAAGAAAGCAATAGAGAATTACTACGAAAAGCAAAAGGTGTAATTTTTTGTCGCATAAAATCTAAAAAAGCACCCATAATATCCTTAAAGGGGGATTTACTATGGATGATAAATTTTTTTTCGGCATAGTTTTAGGAATGCTTGGCGGTGCAGTTTTAGCAACTAATTCAGCCAAGGCTAGACAACTTGTCAAGGACGGACAAGAAGAAGTTTCTAAAAAAGTAACCGAGATGGCTAAACCTAAAACTCAATCCTCTAAAAAATAATTGTAGGCAGGGCGCTTGCCCTGCCGATTTTTTTCAAAAAGCCTTGATTTATACTGCGCTTGTGTGTTACAATAATCGAGTGGAAAGATATTTGTGTTTAGACATTGGGGATAAGAGAATTGGCGTTGCCGTTTCAGACCCCTTTAATTCTTATTCATTGCCGGTGGAAACTTATCACCGTAAAAACTTAAAGACCGACCTACTAAAAGTTGCTGAATACGTTAAGCAAAAAGGCATAACCGTATTGGTGTGTGGACTTCCCGTGAATTTCGACGGAACGCCTTCTGTTCAAACAGGTCGTGCACAATATTTTATCGATAGGCTAGGCGAAACGCTCTCGGTAAAAATCGTTTCGGTTGACGAAAGGTGTTCTACCTGTGAGGCTGAAGAAGTTTTAATCGGGCAAGGCAAGTCTAGAGAAGAAAGGAAATCTTGCGTGGATGCTTTGGCGGCTGCTACTATCTTGCAAGGCTATCTAAACCAAATAAATAAAAAGAAAATATAACGCTAAAAGGAGATATATTATGAGCGAAAAAGAAAAGAAATGCACTTGTGGTTGCGACGAACACGGACACGACTGCGATTGTGGTTGCGACCACGACGACGATATCGTTGAACTAACCACCGACGACGGAAAAAAATTAAAGTTCTACTTTGTTGGAACGATTGAATACAAAGGCAAAAATTATTCTGCGTTCGAGCCTGCTGAACAAATGGAAGGCATTGAAGACGACGACCTTATCATTTTCGAACTTGCTGGCGACGACGAAGAAACTTGCGACCTTCTTCCTGTAGAAGACGAGGCATTATTAGACGAAGTGTTTGAAGAATTCTGCCGTGTTTTAGAGGAAGAAGAACTTGCTGAAGAAGCAATGGAACTAGAACCAGAAGATAACTAATTAAGGCTATCTCACACGCCCTAATTGATTTTGGTGGA
>JAZRGN010000025.1:0-11727 GCA_045644165.1 Christensenellaceae bacterium
GGTGGCTAGCATAATAAAGCCGATTGTTACGGCAAATATTAGTGGGAATAAAAATTTACTCTTTTTAAGCCAATCGGTATAACCCTGCCCCGTCATTGAAAGACCAATTAATAAGCAAGGCGAGGTTGGAAATAGCATATTTGTAAATCCGTCGGAAAAAACGTAGATTAGAACGAGTAATTCTTTTGAGATGGAAAGCCCACCAGAAGTAATTACCCCTGACAAAACGCCCATAACGAAAACGGCTTTTGCAGTTGAACTACTAATAAAGAATTCTAAAATCAAAATAATACCGAACAAAATTAAGACGGTAAAATATTTAGATTTGCCATCAATAGTCGTTGCGATAAAATTAGTAATCGTATCTAGAATTTGACCTTCTACTAAAATGAACTTAATAGCAAACGCCAAAGCAATCATAACTACGGCTGGAAGAGTGCCAACTGCACCTTTACCGAAACTGCTAAGAGATTTCTTAAATCCAAACGAAACGCAACCGGCAATAGCGCCACCAATTAAGAAAACGACTGCAAGCAAGGGCGTTGACAAGTCTCTTAAAAAGGAAATCGCCGTAAAAGTTACTAAACAAACGAGAGAAGTAATTAAGAAAATCGTCCACGAAAGAAAGGTTTTATTATCCTCAGCCTCTTGGTTATGTCCTGCTTGATTAAATTCTTTTTCTACCAATTCTGGTTGTTGCTTCTTTAGTTTTATGGAATGCAAATAAATAAAGCCGAAGATTATAGCGTAATAAGTAAGGAATGCTAACGCTCTAAACCATAATCCACTAAATACGTCAGCGCCTATATAGTTAGAACTATACACAACGGTAAACGGATTAGTTAGGGCTACTGAAAAGCCTACGCCCGTGGCGAGTGAGCATACTAAAAATCCCATAACGACGTCGTAGCCAAGGCTAACGCAAACTGTTACTACCATTGGAAGTAATATAAGCGTTTCTTCAAAAAGACCGAAGAAAGAGCCTAAACACATAAAGAAAAAAGTTAATATTGCTAAAAAAAGCAACCTTTTTTCCTTAAATGTGCTAACTAGTCTACTAACGATTGCTTGCATACCACCACAGTCGAGCATCACTTGAAACACGCCTGCTATAACCAAAAGAAAAATCGATAGCATTAGTGGTTGCAAAAAGCCGTCGGTAAAAAATATTAAAACTGGCGAAAAAATTGCCTTGAATATATTTATTCCACCAGCGTCGATAGTTACGTATTTAGAATAGTCGGTTTTGCCGTTTTCTCCCACCAAGAATTTACCCTTAGGCAAAACGTAAGTTAAAACGGTTGCCAGAACGAGAAAAAATAGCAAAACTGCTATGGCAGATAAAAAAGATTTAGTAGAAATATCAACTATCTTTTGCTTTTTCTTCATTAGTTTTTCTCTCCTGTAAAATATCCCACAAAATAGACCATTTTACCACTGTTTTATTATCTTGTGGATAGAAATAATACAATTTCTTATCAACGTAGAATTCAAACTCTTCCCCTGCTGAAAAAGCAAGCGCTTGCAAGGTATCTAGTGTATGAACAAAAGTTTTATCTTGACCGAAAATCTTTCCTTCAAAACGGATTTCGCCATCTTTCAAGGTGCAATCGCCCTCGCCACAATCAACGAGTTCGCCTTTTATATTATCGAAAGCCTTGACGTTAACCTTGTTTTTAAGGTTAAAATCGCCTTGCGCTATAAACGATTTTTGCTCGTCGTATAGTTTTGAAATGGTTTTGTTTTCGGTTAAATAGTTATCGTCAAAAACCTGTTCAAAACCACATTCGCTACAAACAAGACTATCTTTTTGCGAAGTAACAACGAACTCTTTTTTACAATTAGGGCAAACGAATAAAACGTTTTCAAGCCCCGTTACGTCAACTGAATTTTTCTTAACGTCCTGCCTTAATGCAAACTTAGCACATTCGTCGTAATTAAACTTATGGTCTAGTATATCTTGAATTTCTTGTTCGCTCATACTAGATATTTGCTCGGCTGTAAGAAGTTGTTCAATGGTTATTTCAACAGGATATCTAACGTATTTTTTACGCCATTTAGGTTTTGCAAAATAGCCACCGACCGAACTTTCAAAATAAACCGGCATAGCAAGTTTTTTGATAAGGTTAGCCGTTCCAACGGTAACCGGATAGCCTGCGCCACTAGAAGATAACCTACCTTCTGGACACATATAGAGCGTTAATCCTTTTTTCTTTGCCTCAAACATCTTCTTTACGGTTTCAGTATCGGGTGTAAATAAACGCTTTGGAATAACGTGAAGAGTTTTCATTAAAAATCTACAAGGCTTATAGTCTACAAAGAAACGATTTGCCACGACGTTAATTCTTCTTGGGAAAACGGCTTTTGCAGCGCAAACGAAATCTATTGCGCTAGTATGAGCGCCAAGAATAATATACGATTTATCCTTTATCTTTGGGCAATCTTTTTTAACGAATTTAACTTTGCGCCAAAAGAATAATCTTACGAAGAAAAATATAACGTGATAAGAAATAAATCCCGGTCTTTGAACAGGTTTATAAAAGAAATAATTTTTAATTATCCACGCAATACCGAATAATAGAGCGAAAAAGCCAATGGCAACGACGCAAACGGCAAGAATAAACCATTTCGTGCCAATAGTCAAAGCCATAACGTTTCCTAAAACAAAGGAAGATAAAACCGAAGGTAGAACGCCCGTTGCAACTACTAATATGTATCTTCTATAGGAAATTTCACTAGAGGCTGCAAAATAACAAATAGCGCCAAAAGGAATTAAAGGCATTACAAATAAGAGATACATAATTATGGTAATAGACGCAGGACGGTTTATCTTAGTAACTAATTTTTGAATCTTTCCCACCCTTTTTTCCATGAGTTCCAATCTTAGGTGAAATAGACGCACGATTGAAAAAATTGCAGTAGCGCCCAAGCAGATGCCGAACACACAAATAGGAATGGCAAAATATATTGGATAAGCAAGTCCAGCAGCAATTTGAACGAATTCTGCAGGAATGAATATTACAATCATTTGAAGCATTTCTAGAATGGCAATTAAAATTGCCCCCGTAACGCCAAACTCTTGTAAATATAATTTAACAGCGTCGTAATCCTTAGTTTTACTCATAGCAAAAACGTCAGCCACTTGATTAGCAACGGCTAAATAAATAAGTATAATGCTAATGAGCAATAAGAATATAAAGGAATACTCAAATATTCTCTTTTTAACCTTTTTAGAAATCATTAAAACTTTTTCCTTAATTTCCTAACCTATATATAATACTCTTATTTACGGATAATATCAATCTTTTTTAATATTTTTTTAATAAATGACTTAAAATAGCCGTGAAAAACAAAACGCTCGACAAAAAATTGTCGAGCGATAGAAGTATAAATTATTATATCAATAGTGTTCCTAAAACTACGAGCAATGCGAAAACCACCATTACTGCGCACACAACGCAAACGCTTATCGCAATAACGCCTAGCCACTTTTTGTTACTCTTTAATTGTTTAACGGCTTTATATCCTGATAAATAAATCAATAACGGAGGCACTAGAACAATTCCTAAAGCAGTAACCCAAGCGATTAGGGTTGCAACTAGCGCAATAGGCAAGAATAATAATCCCAAAACAACCTTAACGAGCAAATCTAAGTCCCTGAGTGTATGCATTAAAAGAGAAAGAAAGTTAGGCACGAAAAGCATTAATATTTTAATAGCAAACCAAAAGAGAGGAAATGCTAAAGCCACGCAAATTCCAGAATATATCATAGACGAATATCCGGCACGAGTCCTATAACTAATCTTGTTAATTATCGAAACGTAAATTTTGGTATCCGTTTTATCTTGAATTCTAAAGCCACGGTCTTTAAAATACTTCCAAAGGTCTCGATAGTCCCCCTCTTCAAAGGCAGATTTACTGCAAACAATCTCGTCGGTAAACTTATAACAATGAATTAAATAGAAAATATCGTATTCTTCAACGGCGTCAATGTCTTTAATATCGACGACTATTTCAGGCTCGCCTGGGAATAAAACCTTAATCTTATCATTTTCAAAAACGACCTTGTATCCACCGTTTTCCCTAATCATTTTTTTAGTGATAGGCATGTTAATAAAATACACCACCATAAACAGAGCAAATGAAGTAAAAACTATTAAGCCGGTAAGTATATTGTCGCTAAAAAGTTGTTGTGCGTTCTTGATACTATTTCTAGGAATACTTATCAAGCAATACACACCTATACTTGCTAACAAAATAAGAAAAGCGTATAGCATTTTAAGTGCTATTTTTTGATTTTTATGAATTAAAACGGCTTTGACTGCCCTATCTTCGGGCGCAGAAAACTTAACCAAAACGCTCGTCTCCTTTGTGTTATAAAATTATTCTACCACAAATACCGATTAAAAACAACAAAAACTTTTTATCTAGGCTAGTTTTTTATTTTGCTTTGTGCTAAAATGGTGTTATGAGCAAAAAAACCATATCCCCAATCGCATATATAAAAACTGATTTTAAGGAAAAATTCGGCATACCCCGTCAAAGTGGTCGTTCGCCTAAAAGTTTAGGCGAAATAGTGTTTTTGCCTGAATACGCCGTGAATGACGCTTTTAGAGAAATCGAGGGGTTTTCTCACTTATGGCTAATCTTTGAATTTTCTGCCGTTGACAAAAAAGAGTGGACACCACTAATTCGCCCACCTAGGCTTGGTGGAAACAAAAAGGTAGGCGTGTTTGCAAGCCGTTCCCCATTTCGCCCTAACAATATAGGTTTATCTTGCGTTAAACTAGAAAAGGTTAATCAAACCGAAAAGGGGGTTAGTTTAACGGTTAGTGGCGTCGACCTACTAGACGGCACGCCTATCTACGATATAAAACCGTATATTCCATCTGCCGATTGCAAGTTAGACGCAGTTGGTGGTTATGCCGACAAGGTTAAAGATTACAAGATAAAAGTCGTATTTCCCGACGAGTTGAAGGAGAAAATACCAAGCGATAAAATCGACGCATTAGTAGAATGTTTAAGCGACGACCCACGCCCATCCTATCAAGCAGATGGCAGAGAATACGGAATGGCGTTTGCTGGAAAAAACGTCAGGTTTATAGTCCAAGACGGCACGCTAACAATAATCGATGTAGAATAAAAAAGGAACCTTTCAGTTCCTTTTTATTTTATATACAAAAACTTCTTTGTTTTTTGATTTTGCATAATCAATGGTGAACTTCGTCCCTTTTGACTGTCCGTCCCAAAAGGCAATTAACATATCGCAATATTCGACTATTAATTGATTTCTTTTTATTGGCGCACCCTTGCCGTAAAGGGAATATTGTGGCAAAAACTCAATTAATTTAATATCGTTTTCTTGTGCGAATTTTCTAGCACAACTATCAATACCTTTAGCACCACCCGAAACAATTTCCGTGATGGTCTCTGGTAAATAATTTCGTAGGTTATCAATAACCCCATTCTAGAACCTATAACAGCAACTTTCATAATAACCTCACTTTAGGCACACATAAAATACGATTTGTGTTTATTTTTACCATTTTAACACAAAATAGGTTTAAAGTAAATGCAAAATGAATGAAATAAGGGGTTATTATGGCTGTAAAAAGTTTATCTATTAGAATAGATGAAGAAATGTTAAACAAATTACACGTGATTGCTGACTACGAGGGACGCAGTGCAAATAGTCAAATTTTGATTTTGATTAGAGATTGCATTGAAAAATATGAAGATAAACACGGAGAAATAGATTTTACTACAAAAAAATAAACTGAATAAACAACTAACGGCTTTTGCAGTTTGTAAAAGCCGTTTTTTGTTTTACTTTCTTCACATTAAGCGTAAACACCAATGTAATATTGTCATACCGAGCGAAGTCGAGCGTATCTCAATATTACATTGACACTTTTTTGTCATGTTGAGTGTAGTCTAAATATCTAGAAAAAGAGATACACTCCACTCGCTTTCGCTCGGTCGGTATGACTCATAGCCGTCATGTTGAGCGAAACGAGGTGAAGTCGGGCGTAGCCCATCGTAGTGTAAACGGAGATGCAACGTCTCAATGTTATACTGACACCACTTTGTCATGTTGAGCGAAACGAAGTGAAGTCGGGCGTAGCCCATCGTAGTGTAAACGGAGATGCAACATCTCAATGTTATACTGACACCACTTTGTCATGTTGAGCGAAACGAAGTGAAGTCGAAACATCTCAAAAAAAGAGATTCTTCGACTGCGCTCAGAATGACAACAGAAAATAAATTCTTCGACTGCGCTCAGAATGACAATAGGAAATAGATTCTTCGATTACGCTCAGAATGACAATAGGAAATAAATTCTTCGATTACGCTAGCGCTCCACTCAAAATGACGAAAAGAAAAACCGATTCCTCAACAGGCTCTAAATGATATAAAAAAGACACGGAGCACCGTGTCTTTTTATTTTTTTAATTTTAATATTTTACGCTATAAAGTATATCCTCGTAAGATGGATACGGGTTAAAATCTTTGCCCATAATAAGTTCCATCTTATCGGCATATTCACGCAAAGTAGCCATATCTTTAACTAATTTATCTCTACAATAGGTTGCCTTTTCTATTGCCGACCAAGAAGAATCATATTCTTCTATATCCTTTTCAAGTTGGTCTAGAGCGTTACTAAACTTTTCGGAAAGATTAGAAATCTTAGTTAAAATCTTATTTTCGAGCGCAGTAGAGAAATTGCCAATCTTATTTTTATTCTTGATTTCCTTGGTTATGAAACTTTCGTATTTAATAACAGCAGGGGCAATCTCTTTAGTTGCCATATCAAGTGCCGTTAAAGCCTCGATATGCACGATATTAGCGTAGTTTTCAAGCAAGATTTCCATTCTAGAATGAATTTCGCTCTTTGTTAAAACGCTATGGCTTTCAAACAATTCAACGTTCTTTTTATCCACGTAGTATGGAAGAGCGTCAACCGTAGTTTTAAGATTTAGAAGTCCTCTCATTTCTGCTTCAACTTGCCATTCGTCTGCATAGTTATTGCCACTAAATATAATTCTGCCGTGCTTTTTAACAGTCTTTTTAAGTAGGTCGTTAAGCGCAGTATTGAAGTCTTCTGCTTTTTCTAAAATATCGGCAAACTTTTTAAGTTCTTCAGCAACGATAGTGTTTATAATAAAGTTTGGACAAGCGATATTTGCTGACGAGCCTACCATACGGAATTCAAACTTGTTACCCGTAAACGCAAATGGAGAAGTTCTATTCCTGTCGGTAGAATCCTTTGGAATAGGTGGCAACGCTGAAATGCCAATTTTAAGAACCGACTTTTCCTTTGCGCTATAACTCTTTCCACTTTCGATTGCCTTTAATATGCCTTCGATTTCTTCGCCTAGATAGATAGAAATGATTGCAGGTGGGGCTTCGCTAGCGCCCAAACGGTGGTCGTTACCAGCCGTTGCAACTGAAATTCTAAGTAAGTCTTGATATTCGTCAACTGCTTTGATAACTGCCATTAAGAATAACAAGAATCTTGCATTATCTTGAGGATTTTTACCTGGGTCGAAAAGGTTTTCACCCTTGTCGGTAGAAAGCGACCAGTTGTTGTGTTTACCACTACCACTAACCGATTCAAAAGGCTTTTCGTGTAGTAAACATACTAACCCGTGCTTGTTTGCCACGCTCTTCATAACTTCCATAGTTATTTGGTTGTGGTCTGATGCAAGGTTACAAGAGGTAAACACGCATGCAAGTTCGTGTTGAGCAGGCGCCACCTCGTTGTGCTTTGTTTTAGCGTATACGCCAAGTTTCCAAAGTTCTTCGTCGACGTCTTTCATAAATGCTGAAACTCTTGACTTGATAGCACCGTAATAGTGGTCTTCTAGTTCTTGTCCTTTAGATGGTCTTGCTCCGAAAAGCGTTCTGCCACAATGGATAAGGTCTAGTCTGCTTTCGTATACTTTTTTATCAATTAAGAAATACTCTTGTTCTGCACCGACGGTTGGAATAACGTTTTTAGTTTCGTTATCGCCAAATAGTCTTAACACACGAAGTGCTTGTTTGTTTAGCGCCGTCATAGAACGAAGAAGTGGCGTTTTTTTATCGAGCGCTTCCCCGCCGTATGAACAAAAGGCAGTTGGAATATATAAACTTCCGTCTTTTACAAACGCATAAGAAGTAGGGTCCCAAGCCGTGTATCCACGAGCCTCGAAGGTCGCTCTTAATCCACCACTAGGAAAACTACTTGCGTCCGATTCGCCCTTTACTAAGGACTTTTCGGAAAACTTCATAATAACGTCGCCACTACCGGTTGGTTCAATAAAACTATCGTGTTTTTCAGCAGTAATTCCAGTCATAGGTTGGAACCAATGGGTAAAGTGAGTTGCGCCGTTTTCAATAGCCCACTCTTTCATTGCTCCGGCAACTACTTTTGCCGTTTCGTTGGTTAAAGGCTCGCCGAACTCTATCGCACGGCGAACGGCGATATATTCCCTTTCAGGCAAGCGTTCTTTCATAACCTTGTCGTTAAATACCCTTTTACCAAATTTTGCTGGAATTTCAACAGCCTTCATATTTTCTCCTTGGAAAAACTTCTTTAGTTTTACGCTACAAACACGATTTTTATAAATTTTATCACTAAAAACCCACTTTGTCAATTTATATTGTATTAAATAATTACCATTCGTGGTATTTTAGCGCTACTTATTCTAGGTATAAGTAATTTTGCTATAAAATTTTGCTCGTATTCTTGACATTTATAAAAGAAAAACTTATAATTTATTTTAATAAATTCACGGAGATATTTTTATGGAATTACCTAACAAGCGTCCCGAAAATATGCAAAGAATAACCACCCTAGAACTTGCAAACGCTTTTATCGACGAACAAGTTAAACTCGTTCGTGAGCAAGTTGGCGATAAAAAGGTGCTTTTGGCTCTTTCTGGTGGCGTAGATAGTTCGGTTGTTGCCGCTCTTTTAATCAAGGCTATTGGTAAACAACTAGTTTGCGTGCACGTTAACCACGGCTTAATGCGTAAAGGCGAAAGCGAACAAGTAGTTGAAGTTTTTGGAAAAGAGCTAGACGCTAACCTTATCTATATCGACGCTACCGACCGTTTCTTAGATTTACTTAAGGGCGTTAGCGCACCTGAAACAAAAAGAAAAATTATCGGCAACGAATTTATCAAGGTGTTCGACGAAGAGGCTAGTAAGTTAAAGGGCATTTCTTTCTTAGCGCAAGGCACCATCTACCCTGACATTATTGAAAGCGACGGCGTTAAGGCGCACCACAACGTTGGTGGACTTCCTGAAGATATGCAATTCGAACTCGTTGAACCCGTTAGACTTTTATATAAAGACGAAGTTAGAGTTGTTGGTAAAGCGTTAGGCTTACCTGTTAATATGGTAGACCGTCAACCATTCCCAGGCCCAGGACTTGGCGTTAGATGTTTAGGCGCTATCACTCGTGATAGATTACACGCTCTCCGTGAGGCAGACGCAATACTTCGTGAAGAGTTTGATAATTGTGGACTTGCCGGCAAGGTATGGCAATACTTTATCGCAGTTCCTGATATGAAGAGCGTTGGCGTTAAAGACGGAAAGAGATACGAAGGCTGGGCGGCAATCATTAGAGCCGTTAATACGGTTGACGCTATGACTGCTACCATTGAAGAAATTCCTTACACAGTTCTACATAAGATTACCGATAGAATTACTAGCGAAGTAGAAGGTATCAATAGAGTTCTACTAGACCTAACACCAAAGCCAATCGGCACGATTGAGTGGGAATAACTATTTTTCCTAGTAGTATTGCAAAAATTCATAAATATGATATAATATACTCGGTTAAAAATTTTGACCGAGTATTTTTATAAGGAGACAATTTATGCGTGAAAAAACGACTAAACTGTTTAACGTAGCAGTTCACGTGCTTGAATATTTTATCGCTTTTATTACCCTAGCCGTTTTAATTTGGCTTATTGGTTACGAAATTTATAAAATGTTTTCGGTTGACGGATATTTTGAATCTTCGCATACCTACCTACAAAATATACTCACTATCGTGGTAGGTCTTGAGTTTGTAAGAATGCTTATAAACCTAACCCCTGCAAACACTTTAGAAGTTTTAATAGTTGCTATTGCTCGTCAAATTATCGTAGACCATACAAGTCCGTTAAACAACGTAGTATGCGTGCTTTGTATCGCTGGACTTTTTGCAATTCGTAAGTTCCTAGTTTCTAAGAAAGACCTTGTTCGTGAACTTTCGGAAGGCGAAGAGCAAAACGAAAAATAAGTAGTTAAAGTACTTGGCTAAATAGTTTGGAAAAAATTAATATTTTCAATTTTTAGATATTTCATAAACTAATTATTATGATATAATGTACTCGGTTAAACGAATAAGTTTATCGAGTATTTTATTTTTTAAGCAGTTTGGAGACTTAACATGGCAAAATCAAAAAAACCCGATTTAAGAATTGGTATTATTAGCGACCCACACCTAGGCTTTTTAGGTCATTATAACCCTAACTATTACGGATTTGGTCAAGGACCTTTTGGTAACCAAAACTTGTGGTATGAATACGCACTTCGTTATTTTAAGTGGCGTGGTGTAGATGCCGTGGTAATTCCTGGTGATATGTCTAACGCATGTGGATACTGCGATATCTACGACCCAAATCCCGATAAAAAGGGCGTTCCACTATATAAGTGGTGGAATGACGAAGAAAAAACCTACGAAACGGGTTCTCTTGCCTCACCTGAAGAAGTTATAGAATCAGGAAGAATTTTTAGAAAGATTTTTGCTGGAACGGATACGCAAATTTTCTGTATATACGGCAACCACGATAGACCTGCTCAAGCATTAGAAATGGAAAACGGTGGTAATAGAAACGTATGGCAAGAAGCGTTCGGCGAACCATACAGCCGTGTTCCAATTAAAAAGATTAAGGGCTTTACCTTTATTGGTGGTCATTGGGATTATGAAGGCGAATGTAAAGACGCATTAGATAAGGCTTGCGCTGAAAACCCAAATAAGCCTGTTTTCTACGTTCAACACCCTGTAATTATGGATACGACAATGGATAGTTACACGGGCACACATAGATTTGAAACCGGTAGAGAATTAGTTAAAGACCACGAAAACGTTATAGCGCTTATAGGACATACCCATTGCCCTATAACGGACGAAAGAACTATTTGGCAATCTGCTAAAGAGGGAGACGCTAAATGCACGGTAATCTCTTGTTCTACCCTTAACTATGCCGACTCTACGGGCGACCTTGTGCGTGGCGAAAACTTATGGACCAAACACGGACTTATCCTTGACGTAAACGGCGACGATATTAGGGTTGAAAGATTAAGTTTCTACACCCCTGAAATGCTTGCAGTTGCAAAGGGCGAAAAGAAAAAAGCAAATCCTAAAAAGTGTGTTAAATCTTGTGGCGCAGATTGGAACTTTACCCTAAAGGGTAAGGAAATGGATTGGGAAAAACGCTCTCAAAATGCAGTTGCCCCAGAATTCCCAAACGGAGCAACGGCAGGTCTTGCAAGGGGCACTAACTTTGTAGAAGTTCACTTCCCTGCAGCCATTCCACTAGACGTTGAAAACGACCTTATTCACGACTATTATGCAGAGGCTATTGAAGAAGAAACGGGCGAAGTTGTATCTAGCAACCAAGTAGTAACTGAATATCACGTAGACCATACTAGTGATTTCTTCTCGCCATACTACCAAATAACCCTTTG
>JAZRGN010000026.1:0-22460 GCA_045644165.1 Christensenellaceae bacterium
GAGAAATTTTGCAAAAACTGTTTGTAATTATTGCAAAGTTGTGTTAGAATAGAGTGACTACCTTGGGTAGTTGGAGGTTTTTATGAAGATTGCTATTTCCGTTGAGTCAACGAGCGACTTGTCTAAGGCGCTCTTATCTCAGTATGACGTAAAATGTATTCCCTTTCAAATTTCAATAGGGGATGAAACTTTTAAGGACGGTGATATTTCTACTGCAGAAATATTTGCACGTGCTGAAAAATTAAAAACGTTACCTAAAACCACGGCTCTTAATCAGTTCGAATACACAGAGTATTTTGAAAGTTTATTAAATGACTACGATGCCGTTATTCACATTTGTTTAAGCAGTGCTTTATCTTCTTCGTGTGGCAATGCTTTCGCAGCAGCTAAGGAGTTGGAAAACGTTTACGTTGTTGACAGTAAAAGTCTATCAACTGGTATCGGCCTTTTAGCTATATATGCTAGGGAACTTGTTAACCTTGGATATTCACCTGTTGAAATTCAAAAAAGAGTTCAAGAAAGAACGTCTTATTTGCAAGTTAGTTTCGTTGTTGAAAGGTTAGACTACTTGTATAAAGGTGGTAGGTGTACTGCGCTATCTTATTTTGGCGCAAATTTACTACGTATCCGTCCAAGAATAGTCGTAAAAAACGGCAAGATGGGCTCGGATAAAAAATACCGTGGACAAATGGGTAAGGTAGTTGCAAAGTATTGTGAAGAAGTGTTAGAAGAATTTAACACTCCCGATTTAGATACCGTGTTTATTACCTACACTTCCGCAAGTGAAGAAATGCTTGAAAGTGCCGTAACTGCTTGTAAGCAAGCCGGCTTTAAGAATATTTATCAAACGTTTGCAGGTGGCACAATTGCAAGTCACTGTGGCGCAAATACTATCGGTATTTTGTATTTTAACGACGGTGGTAAAAAATAGTATAAATATTGTTAGTTGCGCATAACGGTTGGTTATGATTATAACCCTTTGCGTAGTAATTAAATACAATGATAATACGGAGGAAGAAGTATGTTGGAATTTTTTCAAAATCTATGGGCTAAGATATTAGTGTTTATCGACTATGTTTGTGGCTATATCACCGACTTATTAAAGTTGGGGAATAAAACGCACGCATACATCATACTAGGCGCAGGTGTGTTAATCGCTTTAATTTTAGTAATTATAACCATAACTGCAATAGTAAAAGCATTTAAGAAGAAGATTAGTAAAAAGGCTGAAACAAAACCTGTTGAAGAAAAGTTAGAGCCTACCGAAGAAGTTGTTGAAATTACCACTCAAGACGTAACCGAAAGTCAAGAAGTTGCCGTTGAAGAAAGTGTGGAACAACCTGTTATTGAAGAAACGGTTGCTACCGTTGAAGAAAATACGGAAGAAAAGGTTGAAAGCAAAGAACAACCTGCTGATGAAGAAGTTGCACCTATTGCAGAAGAAACTGTTGAAGAAACACAAGTAGAAAAAGAAAAACCTGCTAAAAAGACGAAGACGGCTACTAAGACGACTAAAAAGGCTACTACCAAAAAGGAAAAGGCAACTGAACAGAAAGAAGAAACCCCTAAGCCAACCAGAAAACTTAACGGCAAATGGGTAATAGAAAGTAGACGTGAAAACGAATTCACTGCAAAACTTTTAGCAAGCAACGGCGAAGTAATGCTTAACAGTGAAGTTTACGTTTCGGCAGAAGGTGCTAGAAATGGTGTTTCTACCATAATAAACGGCGTTAAAAACGGCAAATTCGTAGTTTATAACGTTAAGAGTGGCGAATATTACTTCAAGTTAAAATCTGCAGGCAACAAATTGTTGTGTGCCGGCGAAATTTATAAAACTAAAGACGGCTGTTTATCGGCAGTTGAAACGGTTAAACGCATAGCAGAATCATCACCAGTTGCAAACGGCGTAGAAGAAGGTCAAAGATTTATCGACTATACGCCAGAGGTTTTAGGCGAAAACGCAGGTAAAGGCGCAAAGGGTAAGTGGAAAGTTGAACAAACTGAAAACGGTGGATTCTTGGCACGTTTATATGCAAATAACGGTCAACTAATGCTTGCCACTGAAGAAGTTTCTAAAAAGGCAACTGCACTTAACGCCATTGAGTCGGTTAAAAAGAACGCTTTAGACGGTAACTTTATTATCGATAAAGATAAGTTTGGTAGATTTTATTATAAACTTCGCAATAATCAAAAATCAGTTATCTGCATAGGTGAAGCCTACAAAGAACTAGATTCTTGCATTAGCGCGTTAGAATCTGTAAGAAAATTTGCACTCAATTCAGCGCTTGTAGAAAACTAATAAAAAATTAATAAAAACGGTTAAAAACGTTTGACAAATTAATGTTTTTAGGCTATTATAATAGCGTTCAAAGCAGAAGTAACCCTTCTCGCCGACGGAAAAGTTCGTTCGGCTCAATACGTTAAAAGTGTAGCACTACACTTATAATTTTAGGTATTGTATTAGGTTGCTTTTGTATATTGCAACCTAATTTTTTTTGTTCAAATCCGTTTACGGAAAATTTATTTGAGAGGTAAAAAACTATTAAACGCGAGCATCAAATTAACGAAGAAATTCGTGATAGGGAAGTCCGTCTTATAGGGGACGACGGTGCACAACTTGGCATCATGTCAGCAAGGGAAGCGCAAGCAATTGCCGACGATAAAGGATTAGATTTAGTTAAGATTTCGCCTATGGCTAATCCACCCGTTTGCAAGATTATGAACTATGGCAAATACCTTTTTGAATTAACCAAAAAGGCAAAAGAAGCCAAAAAGAACCAAAAGGTTGTAGAAATTAAAGAAGTTCAACTTTCAATGACTATTGACGTTGGTGACCTTAACGTAAAAGCAAAACAAACGCTTAAATTCCTTTCACAAGGCAATAAGGTTAAAGTATCGATAAGAATGCGTGGCAGACAAATGGCACACTCAGAACTCGGTATCGACGTTATGAATAGATTCTTTGAAATGGTAAAAGAACAAGGTCAAATGGAAAAGAAACCGCTTATGGAAGGCAGAAACATCTGGATGATGCTAGCGCCTATCAAAGCATAACTTAAAATTATAAATTATTACGGAGGGTATTACTATGCCGAAAATGAAAACCAAAAGTGCGGCTAAAAAAAGATTTAGAACAACCGCAACTGGCAAGATTAAACGTGCTTGCTCAGGTAAGAACCACATTTTAACTAAGAAAGACAGAAAGAGAAAGAATAATCTTTGCGACGGCGCATTCGTTGACGCAACACAACAAAAGACTATTCAAACGCTTATTTACAACAAGTAAGGAGGAATTAGAAAATGCGTATTAAAAGAGCCGTTAACGCTGTAAAAAAGCGTAGAAAGATTTTAAAATTAGCAAAAGGTTACTTCGGTGGCAGAAGCAAGAGATATAGAGTAGCACGTGAAGCCGTTATGAAGGCGCAAATGTATGCTTATATCGGCAGAAAGAACAAGAAAAGAGATTTCCGTTCTTTATGGATTGCAAGAATCAACGCTGCTTGCCGTTTAAACAACATTTCTTACAGCAAATTTATGTTTGGTTTAAAAAATGCAGGTATTTCTCTCAACAGAAAGATGCTTGCTGAAATTGCTGTATCTGACGCTCCTGCTTTCGCAGTTCTTTGCGAAAAAGCAAAAGCAAACTTAAAATAAGTTAGTTAATTTAAGCCTACTTGAACACAGTAGGCTTTATTACAATTATGATTATTACGTCAAAACAAAACACCCTTATAAAAGAAGTTCGCTCCTTGCTAACTAAAAAGTTTAGGGACAAGCTTAATAAGTTCGTGGTAGAAGGCGTTAAAATGGTTAACGAAGCTTTTGCAACGGGGCAAAAAGTTCTAACGGTTATTGCAACTGAAAAGTGCGTGGACCGTATTATTGCAAAGGATATAGAAATTCAAATTGTTACCGACGAAGTTTACGCATCTATCAGTGATGAAAAGACGCCACAAGGCGCGCTTGCCGTTATTGAAAAACCACCACTTGATTTTGTTTCGCCCAAAGATAGTTGTATCTTGCTTGACGGACTTGCCGACCCAGGTAACTTAGGCACTATTATAAGGACTATGGCTTGCGCTGGATACAGGCATTTATACTTGACGGAAGATTGTGCCGACGCTTATTCGCCCAAAACCGTGCGTTCGAGTATGTCGGGCATATATCACGTTAACGTGCATATTGCAGATAGGGAAAAACTTGTTAAACAAATAGGTCTTCCCATAGTTGTTGCAGATATGAACGGTGTAAACGTGTTTGATAGCCAAAGTGTAAACCGATTGATAAAGGGTGAGTTTTGTTTAGTAATCGGCAACGAAGCGCACGGCGTTAGCGACTTGTTAAAAGGTTTAGCCAACGCTACGGTTAAAATACCTATGCAAATGGGTATGGAAAGTTTAAACGCAGGCGTTTCAGCAGGGATACTAATGTATGCCCTTAAAAACAAACAATAAGGAGTAAATAAAATGAGTGGACACAGTCACGCAGCCAATATTGCTGTAAAAAAGGCAAAAACCGATGCTGCTAAAGGTAAAATTTTCACAAAAGTAGGTAGAGAAATTGCCGTTGCAGCAAAAGGCAATCCAGACCCTTCCACCAACAGTAAACTTGCAGATGCTATTGCAAAAGCAAGGTCTGTAAACATGCCTAACGATAACATTAAAAGATGTATCGCAAAGGCTGCAGGTGATATGGCAGGAGATAATTACGAAGAATTAACTTACGAAGGATACGGCCCAGCAGGTAGCGCAGTTATTATTAAAACTCTTACCGACAATAAAAACAGAACGGTTGACTACGTTAGAACGGCTATGAGAAAGCACGGTGGTTCGTTAGGTAACGCAGGTTGCGTGTCGTTTACCTTTACCACTATGGGTATTATCGTTATCGAAAGAACTCCAGACCTAGATGAAGACGTTATTATGGAATACGCTTTAGACGCTGGTGCAGACGATTTTATCGCTGAGGACGATGCTTTTGAAGTTCAAACCTCTGTTGCAAACTTCTCAACCGTAAGAAAATATCTAGAAGAAAAGGGCTTAACTTTCTTTAAGGCTCAAATAGAGATGGTTTCTCAAAACATGATAACCTTAGAAGGCGAAGACCTTGCTAAGTTCCAACGTTTAGTTGACGCCTTAGAAGATTTAGACGACGTTCAAGAAGTTTATCACAACGTTGACCTTCCAGTAGAAGACGAAGAATAATTTTTATTTTTAAGTATAAAAACAATCTTATTGACGATACTTTATTTTGTCGGTAGTAAGGTTGTTTTTTTATATCCTAATCGAAAAACACCGTAAATTACTGCCGTTTAGATAACGCAGTCGTTTACGGTGAAGCATCGCAAACGAATGCGATGCAAAAAGGGTAAAAAAGTTTACCCTTTTTTTGCTTTTATTGCGATAAATTATTATTAATTAAGCGTGAAATGATAAAAATTCAAAATTTATTTTTAAAATTTTTTAAATTTTAAGTTTTTTTAAACCTTTTTGTGATAAAATAGATATGTATAAAACCAAAGGAGTTTGTCAATGAAAAAACATTTACGATTAATAGTGGCTTGTGTTTTATCAATTTTGATTTTTGCAACTCTTGGTGGTTGCTTTAGTAACGGCTGTTTCCTTTTTAGGGATACGGGCGACATTAGTGATTTAGTTGATTCAAACGAAGCAAAGAATTCCGTTACTATTGGAATGCAAACTACGGGCGAGAATGAGAATAGAGTTCCACTATCTTTAGTTGACGCTGTTGCAATGGTAGAGAGAACTTCAGTTGCAATCTACACCGGGTCAGGTAGTGCTGGTAGTGGCGTATTACTAGAAGTTTACACCGACGGAGCATCTACTCCTGACACCAAATACGCTTACATTATTACTTGTCATCACGTAATTTCCGGTAAAGGCGTTATTAACGTTGCTATTCCTGACGACGATTTCAAATATGATAACCCAGATTATATTTTCGGTGGGGTAGTAGGTGCGTCTAACACCACGCCTACCTACGTATTTAACACTTCGCAAACTATGGATACAGCCGTTACCCTAATCGGTGGCGACCAAGATTCGGATATTGCAATTCTTCGCCTAGACCTAAGTAAGCGTGCGCTTTCTGGCGATAAATTAGTTTACAACGACCTAGTGTTTGCTAAAATTCCACCTGAAAGTTATAGCGCAAGACGTGGCGAATCCGTTTTTGCAGTCGGTAACCCAACCGGGCAACTTCCTGGAACAGTTTCCGACGGTATCATTAGTTACCTAGAAAGAGACGTTAGCGTTTCAGGTATAGGCAGTATGAGACTCATGCAAATAGACGTTGATACCAACCCAGGCTCTTCTGGTGGTGGATTATATAACCTTTACGGCGAACTTATTGGAATAACTAATTCCGGCTTAGAATCTCAAAGTGGCTTGAACAACGCTATTCCTGTTTCAGTAATGGTAAACGGCATGGATAACGGCTTCGTAAACGTTGCTCGTCAACTTATTGGAACATACACCTATAATGGTGAAGAGGGTAATTTCGGTTACGTTACCGGTAGAAGAGAAAAACTAGGATTTACAGTAACTAAAGAGACTTCCGGACTTAAGGAAATAGTTAGAGTAACAGACGTAACGGCTAACAGTATGTCAGCCCTTGCAGGTCTAGTGAAAAACGATATAATTGAAAAGGTTAAGGTAAACGACGGCAATGCAACTACCATTACCTCGTATGCTCAATTTACTACCCTTATGGCAAACCTAAAACTTGGCGATACTATAACTCTAATAGTTCCTCGTTCTCCTGGAGGAGATACCAACATAACTCTCAACATTAGACAATTTATTTTCTGCGATACGGGCGACTATAACGGAGTAAGCGACTAAATTTATAAATAAACTAACGGCAAGGCATTTTCGCCTTGCCGTTTTTATATATTCCATTGACTTTTTGGTTAAAAAAGTATACAATAACTACGTATGATTATCGTTGGTTTCGACCCTGGCTTAGCAACGCTAGGTTACGGTGTAATTGAAAAGAATATTAGGTCTAAACCCAAAATGCTCGACTACGGCATAATTTCCACTCCAAAAGACGAAAACCTTGCCGTTAGGTTGGCTCTTTTAGAAAAGGGCATTAAACAGGTTATAGATAAATTTAAACCTGACGAAATTGCAATGGAAGAACTTTTCTTTGCTAAAAACGTTAAAACGGCAATAGCCGTTGCTCACGCAAGGGGGGTTTTACTTCTTACTGCTAACAAGGAATGTGGCAAAATTTTTGAATACACGCCACTTCAAATTAAACAAGCTTTAACGGGCTACGGTAGGGCAGATAAAAAGCAAATTCAAGCAATGGTAAAGCAGTTTTTAGGGCTTAATTCAATTCCTCGTCCCGACGACGCTGCCGACGCTTTAGCCGTTGCTCTTACGCACGCTCAAACGAATAAACTCGGTGGACTATTTAGAATTTAAAGGTGGAAAATGATTGGTTATATTAAAGGAAACGTTTTGTCTAGCGCAAACGGAATAGTTATTTTAGAAAACAACGGAATAGGTTACGAAATCGCTTGTTCTAGTTCGGTATATCAAAAACTTGTCGCTAGTAAAAGTGGCGAAGTTTGGACTTATATGGCTGTTAGAGAAGATGGAATTTCTCTATACGGATTTGTTTCGCAAGAAGAAAAAAGCATGTTCTTAAAACTTATATCCGTTTCAGGCGTAGGCCCAAAAATGGGCATAACCGTTTTATCTGGATTATCGCTTGCTGACCTAGTAACTAAAATTGCCACTCAAGACGTTAAGGGGCTATCTAAAGTTAAAGGACTAGGAAAGAAAACGGCTGAAAGAATTATTCTTGAACTTCGTGAAAAAATCGGTTGCGTAGACGCTGATACGGGCGAAGTGCTATTGTTTAACGATAAACCGGTTGAAAAGGAAGTTAATCAAGACGCAGTCGTTGCGCTAATGAGTTTAGGTTTTTCTAAACAAGAAAGCGTTTCAGCCGTTAAAAAGGCACAAGAAAGTGGCGAAACTCAAATAGAAAAAATTATAGGTTTAGCATTAAAGAGTATTAAGTAGTATGAATTTTGAAGATGATAGATTAGTTACAAGCACTTTTAGTCAAGAAGAGGACGTCATAGAAAACGTTCTTCGCCCAAAGTCGATGGAAGGCTACGTTGGTCAAGAAAAGGTTAAGGACAACCTTTTGGTTGCTATTAACGCTGCTAAACTTCGTGGGGACGCATTAGACCACGTTTTATTATACGGCCCTCCAGGACTTGGAAAAACTACTCTGGCACATATCGTTGCCGGAGAACTTGGCACACAAATAAAAATCACTAGTGGACCTGCGATTGAAAGGGCTGGCGACCTTGCAGCAATTTTAACTAACCTTAACGAAAAAGACGTTTTATTTATCGACGAAATTCATAGGCTTAACCATAACGTTGAGGAAATTTTATACCCTGCAATGGAAGACTATACCCTAGACTTTATTATAGGTAAGGGTCCATCTGCGCAAAACGTTCAGTTGCCACTTCCAAAGTTTACGCTAATCGGCGCTACCACTAAAGCAGGAAGACTTTCTTCTCCTTTGCGTGATAGGTTTGGCGTGCTTTGTAGATTAGAAAATTATTCGGTTGAAGAACTTACAGAAATAGTAGAGCGCTCAGCCGTTAAACTTAACGTGGCAATCGATAAGGAAGGTGCGCTAGAAGTTGCAAAGCGCAGTCGTGGAACGCCTAGAATAGCCAACAGACTTTTAAGACGTGTTAGGGACTACGCTATCGTTAAAGGACACGACGTTGTAACCTTACAAGATGCCAAAGCATCACTTAAAATGTTAGAAATTGACGATTTAGGACTAGACGCTATCGATATAAGAATTATGCAATCAATGGCAGAAAAGTTTAACGGTGGGCCATGTGGTTTAGAAACGCTTGCCGCAACCGTTAACGAGGATGCTAATACTATTGAAGACGTTTACGAGCCATATCTTCTTCAATTAGGCTTTATAGCAAGAACGCCAAGGGGTAGAACTTTGCAACCAAAGGGCTACGCTCATATTGGTCTTAAATACCCATTTGAACAAGATAAAAACGAGGAAGAATAATGAGGACTGACGACTTTGACTATTTTCTTCCCGAAGAACAAATAGCGCAAACTCCCGTTTACCCAAGAGACCATTCTAGAATGATGGTTTTCGATAGGGAAAAGGATAACTTAGAGCATAAGCACTTTTACGATATACTCGATTACCTTAAAGAGGGCGACGTTTTAGTTAGGAACAACACGAGAGTGTTGCCGGCAAGAACGTTTGCCTATACACCAAACGGCGGCAAGGTAGAAGTGCTATTACTTAAAAGGGTCAACCTTACCGATTGGGAAGTTTTGGTTAAACCTGGCAAAAAAGCCAAACCGGGCGCTAAACTAATATTTAACGAGGAACTTTCACTAGAAGTTTTATCCACCGTAGAAGAAACGGGTAGCCGTATGGTTCGATTTATTTATCAAGGCGTTTTTGAAGATATTATTTCTAGAATAGGCGAAATGCCTTTGCCACCGTATATTACCGAAAAACTCAAAGATAAAGAGCGTTATCAAACGGTTTACGCTAAAATAGAAGGTTCGGCAGCGGCACCTACGGCAGGACTACATTTTACCCCCGAACTTATAGAAAAAATCAAAGAAAAAGGTGTGGAAATCGTAGACGTTTTACTTCACGTTGGACTTGGAACTTTTCGTCCTGTCAAAGTAGACGACGTTAAAAACCATCACATGCATAGCGAGTTCTATGAGGTAAGCAAAGAGTCTGCAGAGATTATTAATAAAGCCAAAAGCGAGGGTAGAAGAGTTATTGCCGTCGGCACTACTTCGGTTAGGACTCTAGAAAGCGCTTGCGACCAAAACGGAATGGTTAGAGCAGAAAAAGGGGATACCGATATATTTTTATATCCACCTTATAAGTTTAAGTGTGTAGATGCCCTTATAACCAACTTCCACTTGCCAAAATCAACGCTTATAATGTTAGTTTCTTGTCTTTCGACGAGAGAAAAAATACTAGATATTTATAAAACGGCAGTAGACCAAAAATATAGATTTTTCTCTTTTGGCGACTGTATGTTTATCATTTAACTATTATGGAAAAATTTTACTTTGAACAAATTAAACAAGATGCCAAAACAGGCGCAAGAGCAGGTATACTTCATACCCCTCACGGCGATATTTTAACGCCTACCTATATGCCTGTTGGCACTCAAGCCACCGTAAAGGGTGTTACGCCACAAGGGTTAAAAGATGCTAAGTCTCAAATAATTCTTGCTAACACCTATCATCTTTACATGCGCCCGGGCGACGAGTTAGTGAAAAACGCAGGTGGACTTCATAAGTTTATGGCGTGGGATAGACCTATTCTTACCGATAGTGGTGGGTTTCAAGTTTTCTCACTCGCTAAACTTAATAAAATTAAAGACGACGGCGTGTGGTTTAACTCTCACGTAGACGGAAGTAAACATTTTATTTCTCCAGAAAAAGCAATCGAGATAGAAAACAACCTTGGCGCAGATATAATTATGGCTTTCGACCAATGTTCGGAATACGGCGCTGACTACGCTAAAAGCCGTGAGGCTATGGATAGAACGCTTAAATGGTTAGACCGTTGTTATAATTATCATAAAAACGATAATCAAGCCTTATTCCCAATTGTTCAAGGCAATATGTATAAAGATTTAAGGGCAACTAGTCTAAAGGAAACTATTCCATACGCTAAATACGGCATAGGAATAGGTGGGTTGTCGGTTGGCGAGCCTAAAGAAATTATGTATGACGTTATGGATAGTTTGTTGCCTTCTTATCCAACCCATATTCCACGTTACTTGATGGGTGTGGGCAGTCCTGACTGCTTGGTAGAAGGCGTTAAACGTGGTATTGATATGTTCGACTGCGTTTTGGCAACTAGAATAGCAAGAAACGGCACAGCGCTTACTTCAAACGGAAAAATCGTCGTTAGAAACGGCATTTACAAGGAAGACTTTACGCCACTCGATAGTGAATGCGATTGTTATGCTTGTCAAAACTATTCCAAAGCGTATTTGCGTCATATGATTAACGTTGGCGAAATGATGGGTGGAATGATGATTAGCCTTCATAACATAACCTATCTAAACAACTTAATGACAAGAATGAGAGAAGCTATCTTGCAAGATTCGTTTAGCGAGTTCGTAGAAGAATTTTACGCTAAAACGGGCGATACCTATAAAAGATATTAAACCTTAAAAGGAGAATTATTATGATTAAACATATCGTTTGTTTTAAATTAAAAGAAGGTGAAGACGTTCATAAGGCTGCCGAAGTTTTACGTTCTATGAAAGGCAACGTTCCAACGGCTTTAGAAATCGAAGTTGGCGAAGATTTTTTAAAGAGCGAACGCTCTTACGATATTATTTTGCAAGTAACCCTAAAAGACAGGGCGTCTTTAGACGAATATCAAAACGACCCATATCATTGTTCGGTCGTTAAAAAGCATATGCACGCCGTAAGACAAAGTTCGGTTGCCGTTGATTATGATATTTAAAGATAAATTTTTGGGTGGGAAATGAGTATTATCAAAAAAGGCGATTACCGTGAAGTGCTAGAAGAAAAGGGTGTTTTATCCTTTGCACCTAACGGAAATAGTATGTGGCCGTTTATAAAAAACCACAAACAATCGGTGGTAATAGAGAAAATAACTAGACCTATTGGTAGGCTAGACGTTTTACTTTACGTTAGACCAGACGGCACTTACGTTTTGCATAGGGTTGTTGAAGTTTTAGAAGACGGATATCTTATGCGTGGCGATTCGCAGTTTGTTAGCGAAAAGATTTCCAAAGAATCGGTTTTAGGAATAATGACGTTTTTTTATAAAGGGGAAAAACAAATTTCCGTTCAAGACCAAAAATACAAAAAACAAGTTGAAAGATGGTATCGTGATGGTGCAATCACAAAACTTAAAAAGAAAGCATTTAATTTTACGGGTAGAGTGAAAAACAAGTTAACCCGTAATAAGATTAAGGAAAACTAAAATGACTAAATTAGTAAACATTGGCATAAATGCAAAAAGAGCCTCGCATAGTTTAATAAGTGTTAGCGAACAAAAGATTAACGACACACTTTTGTCGTGCGCAAAGCTTATTAGAGAAAACAAGGCTGAACTTCAAACTCAAAACCAAATAGATATAGAAAACGCAATTCAAAAAGGTCTTTCAAGTGGCTTTATAGATAGACTTACCTTAAGTGATAAGGTTATCGAAAACATTGCTCTCGGTGTAGAGCAAGTTGCAACGCTTTCTAGCCCTGTTGGTAACGTTTCTTATACTTATAGCGACAACGAACAAGGCTTTAACCTAGAAAAAAGAGCCGTGCCTTTCGGTGTTATCGGCATTATCTACGAATCTCGTCCAAACGTTACGCTAGACGCTTTTGCTCTTTGCTTTAAGACCTCTAACGCAGTAATATTAAAGGGTGGTAGCGATTCGATAAATTCAAACAAGGCAATCGTTAAGGTTATCAAAAAAGCCCTTGAACTAAACGGACTAGACGCTAACGTGATTACGCTAATCGAAGACACTTCTCGTCAAACTACCGTAGAGTTTATGAAAATGAATAAATATGTTGACCTTTTAATTCCAAGGGGTAGCGCATCATTAATAAACACGGCGCTTGAAAACGCCACCGTGCCTATTATACAAACGGGAACTGGTAATTGCCACGTGTATATAGATAAAGGGGCAGACCTTAAAAAGGCAGTAGATATAGTAGTAAATGCTAAAACCCAACGTTATAGCGTTTGTAACGCTTGCGAATCTTTAGTTATTCATAAAGATATTCTAAAGGAGGCTATGCCTTTAATCGCAAACGCTTTAAAGCCTTTCGAAGTGGAAATTCGTGCCGACCAAAGCGCATACGAGATTATTAAAGATTATCCTTTTGTCGTAAGTGCTACAGACCAAGATTTCTATACCGAATTTTTAGGACCTATAGTATCGGTTAAGACTGTTAGCGATATTGACGAGGCGATAGAGCATATAAACGAACATTCTACAACCCACTCTGAATGTATCGTAACCGAAAACCAACAAAATGCCGATAAATTCCTAAACCAAATAGATTCTGCTTGCGTTTATCATAACGCATCTACTAGGTTTTCAGATGGTTTTCAGTTTGGTCTAGGTGCAGAAATCGGCATATCTACCCAAAAACTTCACGCTCGTGGACCTATGGGACTAGAAGCGTTAGTAAGTTATAAATACGTAGTAAAAGGCAACGGCGCTGTTAGAAAATAAATGTTGAATATTTAAAAAGAAAAATGCACCTTAAAGAAGTTCTTTCAAGGTGCATTATTTATTTGTTTTACTCTAAACCTAAAATGTAATCGGTAGTTACGTTATACAGTTTAGATAATATAATTAAGTGTCTTATTGGTAATTCATTAGCCCCACGTTCATATCTAGCATACATTGTTTGAGAGGTGCCTAATTTATCAGCAACCTGCTGTTGCGTAAAATCATTATCTTCTCTTAAATCCTTTAATCTTTTAAGGAACGCTTGGTTCATTTTAACCCCCATAAAAATCATTATATCAACAAAAATATAGCTTATAAAAATTTAGTAAAAAAATTTACTAAAACCACTGAGATTGTTTGACTTTAGTAAACATATTTACTATAATTAAAACTCGAATTTGAAAAATGTTATAAGAACACATTTTTTAGAAAGTTTAGGAGAATAACTATGAAAGAGAAAAAGATTAGAAGTAAAGGTTTTATTGCAATATGTATGTCGATAATTCTTTTATTAGTAACAGGTTTAGGAACGCTTGTTGCGTGTGCATGCCTTGGTAAAAACGGTGATGAAAGTAAAGACGGCTCAAATTCTAACGAGGGTGGGCAAACTCCTCAACCTCCCGTTGTGTGGAGTGGAGAAATCGACGTAAGCTGGTATTTCGAGAATATCGAAGCACAGGAATATTCTTTAAGTTCGGCAGAACAACTTGCTGGATTTGCAAGTCTTGTTAACGGAAGTGCTATAATGCCTGCTAGCGAAGAAGAAACAACCCCAATTACATTTGAAGGAAAAACCATAACACTAGAAAAAGATATTGATTTAGGGTTAAAAGACGAGAATGGAAACCCTATATCTTTTGAACCGATTGGTAACAAAACTGCCTTTTCTGGTATCTTTGACGGAAATGGACATACTATAAACAATCTTTATCAAAGTGGTTGGGCGTTTGGCTATGAGTGGGGTAAATATGGCTCAATTGGTTTGTTTGGCGAGATTGAAGATGCAACTATCAAAAACGTAATAATAAATGGATATGAGGCACAAATCGAAGGTGGCGATATCGGTGGAATTACAGGTAGTGCCACTGGAACGTGTGTTTTTGAGAACATACAAATAAAAAACAGCAAATTCGGCACCTACAACAACGGCATAGGTGGTATTATCGGTTGGTCTGGAGAAGGAAACTACACCTTTAAAAATATACATATTGCAGAAGACGTGATTTTTGGAGGATTATGGGGTTCGTTTGACAGTTCTGTTGGAGGAATAGTAGGTCAAGCAGAACCTGCACCATCTACCTATTCATTTGAAAACGTTTATATTGCTTGTCGTTTAGACGTATTTAACGACTGCACTGCATCATACGACTACTATAATTATCGTATGTGTGGAATGATTATGGGACGCTTAGCGCAAACAACGACTATTGAAAATTCTAACTATCCTGATTTAAGTAAGTATGACATCACTTGTAACAACGTTACGGTTGTTTATAGCGATTGGGCAAACTATAGTTATTGCCGTGCAGATGGCGAAAGGGCAAAGCGTGTAGAAGATGGCTTTGCATATACTGGAATTGCTGAAGACTACGACCATTCAAGATGTAACCTTCATTGTAAGGAAGTTATCGCTTTTGACCAAATATTTGGTGGTGCTCAGTTCGGTGTTAAAGGAATTAAATCATACCAAGGCGTTAACGTTATTTATAACAATAAATAATTAACGCAGTTACCCTTTTACAGCCTGAAAGGAAAATTTTTCCTTTCAGGTTTCCTTTTTTTAAAAATATATTTTAATGTGCATAAAACCCTTGACAAAGTTCATTCTAGAGTGTAGAATAAGTGTAAAATTAGCAATTAACCACAAAGAGTGCTAACAAAAAAGCGTTGGTTTTGCTAAAAGGGGAAAATAATGAAACTTTCCGATAGAAAAAAGAAAATTCTTCAATACGTTATAGACGATTATATCGCAACGGCTCAACCCGTTTCGAGTAAAAGCATAACCGAAAGGCACATGCAAGATATTAGTTCGGCTACCGTTAGAAGCGAACTTTCCGGTCTAGAAGAAATGGGGTATTTAACCCAACTTCACACCTCGAGTGGAAGAGTTCCTAGCGTAGAGGCTTATAAGTTATACGTTTCTGAGTTAATGGATAAAGGCAAACTTTCCACTAAGGAATTAGGGCTTATTAAACACGCATTCATTCAGCACGCCGATAACCTTGAAGAAGTTGTTCAAAACGCCGTTAAGGTAATAAGCGAGCTAACCGATTACACTTCGCTTGGTTACACCGTTAGGAATGCCAACGAAAAGATTGTTAAGATTGAAATATTTAGATATAAAACCAATCAAGCGCTACTATTGTTAGTAACTGAAAATACGCTTATTAGAGATAAGTTTATCGAAATTCCAGAGAGTATGACGGATAAGCAAATAAGCGAAGCGAGCGAATTGCTTTCTAAACTTCTCGTGGGAAAGGCGCTTAACGAAACGGTTAAACTAAACGAAATCGTTGAAGAAGAATTTTCCATATATAGAGAAATATTTGAAAAGGTTATGTCGGCAATAGAAGAGTATATCGAAGTCGATAAACCAAAGGTTGTGCTAGAAGGTCAAGATAGAATTCTTAAACACCCTGAATACAACGATACCGAAAAAGTTAAAAACTTTTTATCGGTAGTAACAAGTAAAGAAAAGTTATCCAGCCTACTTGCAAACAATAACGAAAACATAGAAATCAACATAAAAATCGGTGGCGAAGAAGATAGCAACGTTCCAAAAGATTGTTCACTCGTTACTGCAACCTATACGGCAAGTGGCGTTAAGATGGGAACTTACGGCGTTATAGGGCCACTAAGAATGGATTACCAAAAGGTAGTTTCCGTTTTAGAAGGCGTTGGTAAAATACTAGAGGATATGTTGAAAAAATAGGAGCAATGATGGAAGACAACAAAACAACAGTGGCTCAAGAAACGAGCGAAAAAGAAAGCAAAACCACTTCAACTAAAAAAAGCAAAGCCGAAACCGAAAAGGCTAAACTTTTAGAAGAGATTGAAGTCTTAAAAAAGCAAGCCGACGACTACAAAGACAAGTGGATGCGCAACGTTGCCGAATTTGACAACTATAAAAAGCGCAACGCAAAAATTTGGACGGACGCTTTTAACGAAGGTATTTCAAGCGTAATAGTTAAAATACTTCCTGTAGGCGATAGCCTAGATTGGGCGCTTAATATGGACCTTGACGAGCAAACCAAAGAAGGTATTCGTGGAATAAGAAAGAAATTCGATGAAACCTTAAAGGCAATGGATATCGAAGAAATTAATCCCGTAGGCGAGCCTTTCGACCCAAACTTTAGCGAGGCAGTTATGCAAGCCTCTGCTGAAGAAGGCGAACAAAGCGACACGGTAAAACAAGTATTCCAAAAAGGATACAAAATGAAAGACAAAATAATAAGATACGCTAAAGTAAGCGTTATTAAATAGAAAATAAGGAGATTTATATATTATGAAAACAATTGGTATTGACTTAGGAACAACTAACTCTTGCGTAGCAGTTATGGAAAACGGCGAACCTGTCGTTATCGCTAACGCAGAAGGCTCTAGAACTACTCCATCAGTAGTGGCATTTCAAAAGGACGGCGAAAGACTTGTTGGTCAAGTAGCAAAGCGTCAAGCCGTATCTAATCCAGACAGAACGGTTGCGTCTATCAAAAGACACATGGGTGAAAATTATAAAGTAACCGTAGACGCTAAAGATTACACCCCACAAGAAATTTCTGCTATGATTTTATCAAAACTAAAAAAAGACGCTGAAAGTTATCTAGGTGGCACGGTTACCGACGCAGTTATAACCGTTCCTGCATACTTTTCGGATAGTCAACGTCAAGCAACTAAAGATGCAGGCAAAATCGCAGGCTTAAACGTTTTACGTATTATAAACGAACCAACAGCCGCTGCACTTTCTTATGGCCTAGATAAAGAAGGCAAAACGCAAAAGGTTATTATTTACGACCTCGGTGGTGGAACGTTCGACGTTTCTATTATGGAAATTGGCGACGGCGTTTTCGAAGTTTTAGCAACACACGGCAACAACAAACTTGGTGGCGACGACTTCGATAAGAGAGTTATGGACTATCTAGTTGGCGAATTCAAGCAAAAGGAAGGCATTGATTTATCTAACGATAAACTCGCTATGCAAAGATTAAAAGAGGCTGCTGAAAAGGCTAAAATCGAACTTTCAGGTATGAGCCAAACCAACGTTAACCTTCCATTCATTACGGCTGACGCAACGGGACCTAAACACCTAGACGTAGACCTTACTAAGGTTAAGTTCGACGCTTTAACTGCTGACCTTGTTCAAGCAACCATCAAACCTTTACAAAACGCAATGAGCGACGCTAAACTTTCTTACGCTGATATTGACAAGGTTATCCTAGTTGGTGGGTCAACTCGTATCCCTGCAGTAGTTGACGAAGTTAGAAAGGTTACCGGTAAAGAACCTTTCAAGGGCATCAACCCAGACGAATGCGTTGCTATCGGCGCTGCAATTCAAGGTGGTGTTCTATCCGGCGAAGTTAAGGACGTTCTGTTATTAGACGTAACCCCACTTTCACTAGGTATCGAAACTCTCGGTGGTATTTGCACCAAACTTATCGAAAGAAACACCACTATCCCTGTAAAGAAATCTCAAGTTTTCTCTACTGCTGCTGATAATCAACCACAAGTTGACATTCATATTTTACAAGGCGAAAGAGAATTCGCAAAGGACAACAAGACCTTAGGTAGATTTGAACTTACCGGCATTGCTCCTGCTCCTCGTGGTGTTCCACAAATCGAAGTTACCTTCGATATCGACGCTAACGGTATCGTTAACGTTTCTGCAAAAGACCTTGGAACGGGCAAATCTCAAAATATTACTATTACTTCTTCAACCAATCTCTCTGACGCTGATATCGACAAGGCAGTTAACGAGGCTAAGCAATACGAAGAAGAAGACAAAAAGCGCAAGGAAGTAATTGATAACCACAATAAACTAGACGGACTTATCTTCACGGTAGAAAAGTCTATCAAAGATTTAGCAGACAAGATTAGCGACGAAGACAAGGCTCAACTTGAAGAAGCGGTTAAGGAAGCAAAAACCGAACTTGAATCTAACGACAACGACAGAATGGTTAGCGCAACCGAAAAACTTTCTCAAACTTCACAAACCATCTTTGGAAAGATTTATCAACAAGCAAACCCTAACGGACAAGACCCTAACGCTGGAAACGCAGGAGATACTGAGTTCCATCAATAGGAAATAGCGGTAACTAGAGGTCTTCTTTATGAAAACCTTTAATGATTTAGAAAATTTTTAATAGAATTGCCAAGCATTTGGTATTACAACATACCAAATGCATTTGGTATTTTAAGGGCTTATTTGTTTAAAAAATTTATAAGGACTATTATGGCAAAAAAAGATTATTACCAAACTCTTGGCGTTGATAAGAATGCGTCGGCAGACGATATTAAAAAAGCGTATAGAACGCTTGTTAAAAAATATCACCCAGACCTTCACCCAAACGACGCTGAGGCGGCTGAAAAATTTAAAGAAATAAACGAGGCGCACGAAGTTTTATCAGACCCTAAAAAAAGACAAAACTACGACACTTTTGGCGACCCTAACGGTGGAATGGGTGGCTTTGGCGGCGCAGGTGGTTTTAGTGGCTTTAGTGAAGGCTTTGGCGGTTTTGAAGATATTTTTGGCGATATTTTCGGTGGCTTTGGAGGTGGCAGAAGAAGTCGTGCGCAAACCAAAACCAAGGGCGAAGACATTACCATAGAAGTAACCCTTTCTTTCCTAGACGCGGCAAAAGGTTGCAAAAGGGAAGTAGTCTACTCTAGAAACGAAACGTGTAATAGTTGCCGTGGAACGGGCGCAAAAGGTGGCACGGCTTATAAAACTTGCGAAAAGTGTGGTGGCACGGGGCAAGTTCAATATACTACGGGCAACGGCTTTTTCCGTCAAGTAAGCGTGCGTGCTTGCGATGAATGTAGAGGCACGGGTAAGAAGATTATAGACCAATGCGAAACTTGTAAAGGCAAGGGCTACAATCGTTCTAACACCAAAATAGTGTTAGATATTCCAGCCGGCGCAGATAACGGCAGTTATATTAGAAAGGTAGGCTACGGCGAGGCTAGTAAAAACGGTGGACCCTCCGGCGACCTTATCGTAGTTATGAAGGTGGAACCTAGCCGTATATTTAAGCGTAAAAACTTCGACCTATACGTTGAACTTCCTATCAGTTTCAAAACGGCAGTTATGGGTGGAAAGGTTAAAGTTCCCCTAATTGACGACACCTTTGAATACACTATTCCAGAAGGCACTCAAAGTGGAAAGATTTTCTTCGTTAGGGGTAAGGGTATAAAAACTTCAAGAGGCACGGGCGACCTTTACATAGTAGTTACTGTGGAAGTGCCTGTAAAACTAAGCAAAAATCAAAAGAAAGCGCTTGAAGAATTCGATAGCGAAGGTGAAATTAAGAATTGCCCTCAAATGAAAAAATATCAAGATAGTATTCAAGCAATGTATGGCGAAGACCCATATAAAAAATAGTTATGAATAAATTTATAGAATTAACCATTTTAACAACCCACGAAGGTAGCGATTTAGTTAGCGACCTTTTGTGGCAATATACCGACCTAGGCGTTGCCGTTAGCGATATTCAAGACGTTATCGACCTTGAAAAAAGTGGTAGGGCGTGGGACTATGCCGACGAAAGCATTTATAAAGCCGACAAAACGGTTTTGGTAAAGGCTTATATTCCGTTTGACGAAAGCCATAAAATTGCCGAGATAGAAAACCAACTACTTTCGTTAAAGCAAAATTGTCCTTTTAATCTTGGCACGCTAGAAACTTCTAAAAGAGAAATAGACGGCGACCTTTGGCGTGAACAATGGAAAGAACATTTTAAGCCAATACATATCGGCAAGGTTGTAATCGTTCCCGAATGGATAGATTATAAGCCACAAGATAACGAGATTAAAATACTTCTCGATTCTAATATGGCGTTTGGTACGGGCGAACACGAAACGACCTCTATGTGCGTTGAGTTTTTATCTAAATACGTTCTTCCAAACGATACCGTTATAGACGTTGGCTGTGGCAGTGGCATACTCGGTATTACTGCTTGCAAACTAGGTGCAAAAGAGGTTATTATGACCGATATAGACGAATGCGCCGTTACTGCAACCGAACACAATATGAAACTAAACGGCGTTACAAACGGCACGGTTATGCTTAAAAACCTTTTAGACGACACGTCGGTTAAAGGTGAAGTAATCGTTTGTAACATTATGGCAGAAGTGCTTATATTCTTCGCCCCATACATTGGTGGAAATCTTAAAGATGGTGGCACGATAATATTAAGTGGCATTCTAGCCGATAGGTTAGAAAAGGTTAAAGACGCTTACCAAAAGGCAGGTTTTGTATTTGCCGAACAAAAAATTAAGGGCGAGTGGTCGGCTCTCGTTATGAAAAAAGGACTAAGTCTATGAAAGCAGTAGTCTTTACCTTAGGCTGTAAGGTTAACGAATGTGAAAGTCATTCGCTAGCGACAGGGCTAACCAACTTAGGATACCAAGTTACCGATAAGTTGGAGTCTGCCGACCTTTATATCGTAAACACTTGCGCCGTTACCCAAGAGGCAGAGAAAAAATCTCGCCAAACGGCAAGTAGAATAAAAAAGTTAAACCCAAATGCAAAGATAATTTTCACAGGTTGTGCTACTCAAAAAGACGCCAAAGCCTTTGAAAATAAATGCCAAGACGGACTAATTACAGGCGTTTTCGAGAAAGGCAAGATTTTAGAAATGCTATCTAATAGTGGCAACTGCGTTGCACAGTCCAGCCTTGAATTTGAAGAACTACTGCCTGTTAAAACGCTTAAAACACGCACCCTTGTAAAAGTTCAAGACGGGTGCAATAACTTTTGCAGTTATTGTATAATTCCTTATTTAAGGGGCAGAAATCGAGCGAGAAACCCACAAAACGTAATTAAAGAGATTGAAATAGTTAAGCCTTTGGAGGCAGTTATAACGGGCATCAACCTTTCGGCATACGATTTTAATGGCGTTAACCTAACGGGGCTTATGAATGCCCTTTCTAGTCAAGATTGTAGAATTAGACTAGGCTCGTTAGAAGTTAACGTTATAGACGACGAATTTTTAACGGCACTCAAAAATCTTAATAACTTTGCACCACATTTCCATCTTTCCTTGCAGTCTGGCTCAAACGCCGTGCTTAAAAGCATGAATAGGCACTACACGAGAGAGCAATTTATAGAAAAGGTTAATTTGATTAGGGAATATTTCCCTAATGCAGGAATTACCACCGACGTTATAGCAGGTTTTCCAACCGAAAGCGAAAAAGACTTTTTAGACACGTTAGACCTAATTGGAAGGGTTAAATTTAGCGATATTCACCCATTCACGTTTAGCCCAAGAAGTGGAACGGTTGCATACAAAATGCAAGACCTAAACGGTCAAATAAAAAAAGAAAGACTAGATAAACTTATGGCGATTAAGGAAAAACTAAAAAGAGAGTTTTCATTATCGCAAATTGATAAAACCTTAAGTTGGTTACCGGAAGAAATGGTGGGCGATTATACCGTTGGCTACACCGAAAACTATTTAAGGGTATACGTAAAGGGCGATTTTACCAATAAAGGAATAATTAAAATATCCGTTATAGAGCCTTATTTAGACGGCGCTATTGGAAAGATATTATAGGAGAATAAAAATGAACGATTGCTTATTTTGTAAGATTATAGCAGGCGAAATTCCTGCAACCAAGGTTTATGAAGACGACGATATGCTTATCTTTAAGGATATCGACCCAAAGGCTAAAAACCATCACTTATGCATTCCTAAAAGCCACTTTAAACTTTTAGCAGAAATGACTGACGAGCAAGCCGAACTCGTTAAAAAATGCTTAAAGAAAATTCCAACCCTAGTTAAAGAATTGGGGTTAGAGAACGGCTATCGTTTGGTTATTAACCAAGGCGAAGACGCAGGTCAAACGGTTTTCCACTTACACATTCATATTCTATCTGGTCAAAAAATGGGTTGGACACCAGCTTAAACAAATAAAATTAACTAAAAGCGCCGTGCAATTTGCACGGCGC
>JAZRGN010000027.1:0-16597 GCA_045644165.1 Christensenellaceae bacterium
TTCATAACCCCTGAAATTGCGTTTGATTGAGTTGCGTTACCCGTGCCGATACAAGCAATCATTGCAAACACTGCAAAAGTAACGGCAAGCCATTTACATTTAAGACCTTTTTGTATGTAATACATTGGTCCACCAACCAATGCGCCGTCTTTTGTTTCTTCACGATATCTAATGGAAAGAACAATTTCGGCATACTTTGTGCCCATACCTAAAAGTGCGCTAATCCACATCCAAAAAATTGCACCTGGACCACCAGCAACGAGAGCCGTTGCCACACCTGCTATACTACCCGTGCCAATTGTGCCTGCTAGTGCAGTTGTAACTGCTTGGAATGGACTTACACTTCCTTTTCCCTTCACGTGTTGACTCTTGTCGAATAAACTACCTACTGTGTTTTTGGTCGCATATCCAAAGCGACGAAATTGAACGGCTTTTGTTCTAATAAGCAAAAACACGCCGACAGCAATCAACATAACCATCATAACAATACTTAAAATATTGCTATAGACAAAACTTAATACTTCTTCCATCTTTACCTCTTTAGTTTATTGTTATGTAAAATTTTTAAATTTTTACTTTTTTGGTCTTTAGGCAATTGCTTGCCATATTCTATTATACATTCGGCTACGCCTACTGCAAATCTAGAAACTTTTGCTTCGTAACCACTTTCGACGTAGGTATCATTATTTGTGAAATGTCCCACGCTTACGTTGGTTACCCCACAAATTATTAAATCCCAACCTTCGGCATCTATAATCTCTGCAATTTCAGGGAATTTCATAACCCTTTCCTTGCCGTAATCGAGAATTCTATCGCCTTTTATTAAAGCACCATGCCAAACTATCAAGTTTTCTAAAAACGTTTTGACACTTTTTATAATCTTTAGTTAAGCCATAGCTTAGTTAATTTATTCTCTTTTTATTTTATATTATTAATGAAAATTTGTATATGCTTTTTCTTGTAAGAAATATTGTATTTCGTGCAAAAATTCCCTATTATCATGATAACATATCGCAATTTTATTTGCAGAAAACTCTTTTAAAATTTATGTTAAAATTTAAAATTTTTCGCTTTAAACTTGACAAGACTTATTTGCAAGTGTTATGATTGATTCGTAGATACGTAACTGACGGGTTTTGCGGGTTACCGCAAGGGAACGTATCTGTATTAAGCCGACCGTCTGGGCATCTCAATTTTTGTTGAGTTGCCTTTTTTTATAGGGCAACAAGGGAGACTATTATGAAACACGTTAATTGGAATGGATTTAAATCTGGCGAATGGCAAGCGGAAATAAACGTTAGAAATTTTATTCAATTAAACTACAACCCTTACGAGGGCGATAGTTCGTTTTTGCAAGGTGCAACCAAGAGAACTTCTTCCCTTATGAGTAAACTTAACGAACTTTTTAAAGAAGAGAGAAGGAAAAATGGAGTTTTAGACGTTGACACCGACACCGTTTCTTCTTTAACTGCCTACAAACCAGGTTATCTAGATAAAGAACAGGAACTTATCGTCGGCTTACAAACAGACACTCCACTAAAGCGTGGCGTCAACCCTTTCGGTGGAATGAGAATGGCCAAACAAGCGTGTGAGGCTTACGGATATTCTTTAAGTAAAAAAGTTCAAGACCAATTCCGTTTTAGAACCACCCACAACGACGGCGTTTTTAGAGCGTATACCGACGAGATGAGACTCGCCCGTCATAGCCACGTTATCACGGGGCTTCCAGACGCTTACGGAAGAGGCAGAATAATCGGCGATTACCGTCGTGTGGCTCTTTACGGCGTTGATAGACTTATAGAACAAAAAAAACAAGACAAGGCAAATCTATCTACTAACACTTACGACCAAGATAGCATAAGACTTACCGAAGAATTGCATCAACAAATAACCTTCCTTAAATACTTAAAGGAAATGGCACTTGCTTACGGCTACGATATTAGCGCACCTGCTAAAGATACTAAAGAGGCTATTCAATGGACTTATTTTGCTTACCTTGGCGCTATTAAAGAACAAAACGGCGCTGCTATGAGTTTAGGTAGAGTTAGCACCTTTTTCGATATTTATATCGAAAGGGATATTAAAAACGGCACTCTAACCGAAGTGGAAGCGCAAGAATTAATAGACGATTTCGTTATGAAACTACGAATGGCTCGTCATCTTCGCACCCCTGATTACAACGAACTTTTCGGCGGCGACCCTATGTGGATTACCGAAGCCGTCGGTGGAATGGGTGAGGATGGTAGAACGCTTGTTACAAAGAGTTCTTTCCGTATTCTTAACACCCTTTACACTCTTGGAAGTTCGCCAGAGCCAAACCTAACCATACTTTGGTCTAATTCCTTGCCAAACGAATTCAAAAAGTTCTGCGCAAAGGTTTCTATTGATACCGACTCTATTCAATATGAAAACGACGACGTGATGCGCCCTATCTACGGCGACGACTACGCTATCGCTTGTTGCGTTTCGGCTATGAAAGTTGGAAAACAAATGCAATTTTTTGGGGCTAGATGCAACCTAGCAAAACTTTTACTTATAGCAATTAACGGTGGCTACGACCATACTACTAAAACGCATATCGGCCCTCAAATGCCACCACTTAATAAAGGCAAACTAAACTACGAACAAGTTTGTAAAAGATACGACGTGTATATCGAATGGCTTGCAAACCTTTACGTTAACACCATGAATATCATTCACTATATGCACGATAAATACGCTTATGAAAAGACGCAAATGGCACTACACGACACTTCCGTTGAACGCTTTATGGCGTTTGGCGTTGCAGGGCTTTCGGTTGTTACCGATAGCTTAAGCGCCATTAAGCACGCAAGCGTAACCCCTATCGTAAACGAGGAAGGTTTCGTGGTTGATTTCGATAGACAAGGCGACTTCCCCAAATACGGTAACGACGACGATAGAGTTGACCTTATCGCTAAGGATATTACCCATAAATTCATAACCGAACTTCGTAAAACAAAGACATACAGAAACGCTATTCATACCCTATCTGTTTTAACTATTACTAGCAACGTAACCTACGGGAAAAACACGGGTGCAACACCTGACGGCAGACCAGCTTTTGCGCCTTTCGCTCCTGGCGCTAACCCTATGCATAATCGCGAAGAAAACGGGGCGTTAGCGTCGCTAAATTCGGTTGCAAAAATTTGCTATGAAGATTGTAGGGACGGCATCTCAAACACCTTCTCTATAACCCCACAAGCACTCGGTAACGACCAAAATTCAAGGGTGGAAAACCTAGTTGGAATTCTAGACGGATACTTTAAGAAAAAAGCACATCACATAAACGTAAACGTGCTTAATCGTGAAACGCTTATAAAGGCTTATGAAAACCCTGAAGACTTCCCTAACCTAACCATTCGTGTTTCGGGATATGCCGTAAACTTTAACAAGTTATCTAAAGAACAACAAAAGGAAGTTATTTCTAGAACTTTCCACGAGAATATGTAATGAGTAAAACTATTTACGGAAACATAAACAGTTTTTGTAGTTTAGGCACGGTTGACGGACCGGGAATTAGGTTCGTTGTGTTTATGCAAGGTTGTCCACTTCGTTGTGGCTGTTGTCATAACCCCGACACGTGGGAAATGAATGCAGGCGACAAATACTTACCTCAGCGAGTTTTTGAAAGGGTGGTTAAATACATCGACTATTTTGGCGAAAAAGGTGGAATAACCATTTCTGGTGGAGAGCCACTTTTACAGCCACAGTTTGCCTATCAACTGTTTGAAATTTGCAAAAACAACGGCATAAATACTTGTTTAGACACCTCTGGTTGTATACTAAACGACGAAATAAAACTGCTTTTAACAAAAACAGACCGAGTTTTGTTAGATATTAAATACACAAGCGAAGAAGATTATAAAAAATACGTAGGTTGTGAATACCAAAAGGTTTTAGAATTTTTAGACTACCTACAAAGTCAAAACATAAAAACCACTATAAGGCAAGTTATTATTCCAACCTTAAACGATAACGAGGATAATATTTTAAGGTTAAAAGATTTAATAAAAACTCATTCGGTAGTTGATAGCGTTGAACTTTTACCATTCAAAAAACTATGCAAGGCTAAATACGAAAATCTAAAAATTCCATTTAGATTTGAAAATATAGACGAGCCTACAACTGTTTGTATGCAAAGGCTAAATAAACTTCTCAACGATTAAAAACGTGCGATTTAGAATACTTTTATATCGCACGTATTTTTTTTGTTGTTTTATAATGGTTTTTCATTATTATCGTTTGACAAATCAATATTAAAGTATTAAACTTTTTTAGAAAACATTCATATTATACTTTTTAGGAAAAAAATTATGGAAATCTTACTTAGTTTATCTATAGCGTTATTTGCAGGGCTTATGCTTTCTCGTCTTGCAAAACTTGTGCAACTACCAGCCGTAACGGCATATCTTGTAGCCGGAGTTCTATTAGGACCTTTTATCATTGGCGCTATCGGCGTTCCTGGACTTGGTTTTACAAGTATGAAAAAAATTGAATCTCTTTCAATCATTTCCGAAGTAGCGCTAGGCTTTATCGCCTTTTCGATAGGTAACGAGTTTAGGCTTTCTCAACTTAAATCAATTGGAAAACAAGCCACCGTTATTGGTATTTTACAAGCAGTTATCACAACGCTTTTAGTTGACGTTGCGCTTATTTCACTACACTTTATTATCCCCGATAAATTCTCACTATCAGCAGCAATAATTCTAGGTGCAATCGCATCTGCAACGGCACCTGCCGCAACGTTAATGGTTGTTCGTCAATATAAAGCAAAGGGTCCTGTAACGGACACTTTACTCCCAGTTGTTGCTTTGGACGACGCTGTCGGTTTAGTTCTTTTCGCTATTTCATTCGGCGTTGCAGGGGCGATAGAGTCGGGTAAAGCCAACGTCGTTAGCATTATCGTAGAACCTGTTATTGAAGTCGTTTTATCAATCGGTTTGGGTGCGTTAATGGGATACTTGTTTACCTTTTTTGAAAAGTTCTTCCATTCACGCTCTAAACGTCTTGCAATGAGCGTTGCCTTTGTTTTCTTAACCGTTGCTTTATCAATGCTAAAATTTGAAATCGCTGGAGTGCATATAGCATTCTCTTCACTTCTAACCTGCATGATGCTAGGCACAATCTTTTGTAATATTTGTGATTTTTCAGAAGAACTTATGGATAGACTAGACCGTTGGACTGCGCCAATGTTTATTCTATTCTTCGTTTTAAGTGGCGCTGAGTTAGACCTTTCGGTAATCACGCAAGGAATAATCGTTCTAATAGGTCTAGTATATATCTTGTTTAGATGCCTTGGTAAATACTTCGGCGCAAGAATTAGTTCAAATATGGTAAATGCACCTCTCAACGTTAAAAAATATTTAGGCATTACCTTATTCCCACAAGCAGGCGTTGCTCTCGGTATGGCTATGAAGGCTTCGACTTTCGGTGCAGTTGGTATTTTAGTATCGAATATTACACTATTCTCCGTTCTAGTCTACGAACTCGTTGGTCCATTCTTAACTAAAATCGCACTTACTAAAGCAGGGGAAATCGACCCGGAGGGGAAACGAAGCGCTCGTGGAAAGGCTCATCTATAAGGATAAACTATGCTTTGAACATTTTTAGCAACCCTACAACCAATGCTAACTTTGTTTACCTTTATCGCTTTAGAGTTTTTGTTGTTTAAGATTAAAATCGTTCCAAATAACGGAGGTAAAGTTGTCTTGCACCACCTTGCTGGTCATTACCTAAATTGTAGATTCGTTCAGTTTCGTGATAAGTTAAATGATGTTCTCGCATATCTAGTATAACGGATAATTTGAATCCTGGCGAGTATTTTTTGTTCTTTGTTCCTTTTTTTCGCATAAAAAATGCACCTCCAAAGTTTGTCTAGCTTTTGGGGTGCATTTCAATTAAGCGAAAAGCTTTCTTTTTATTTATCCTCGATTTTTGGAATAAGCGTATCGTTTATCCTTGGAATTTTATAGTGGCTAATTACTGCAATTAAAGTGAATAGCGTTGCGCCAATTGAACATATTATCATATCTCCAAGCGTATCTATTAATCCCAAATCCAAATATCCGTTTATAGTAAGGGTTTTGCCGTTACCGTAGTAGATTACCGTTTTAGTAACGTTATCTAGGTTAACGGCATTTCCGTGAGTTCCGGAAAGAACGTATGAATTTATATTGTATACGTAGGTATCGGCTAACATATCAAAGCTTGTAAGCATAGTTACGGTATACTCAAAAATCTCCCACAACAAAGCCACTGCAAGACTAAAAAAGAATGCAAATAGCAAACAACCAAAAAAACTTTTATTGTTTTCAACCTTAAGGATAAGTTGAAAAAAGCAAAAACCTAATGATGCAAATATTATGCCGGATAAACCGTGTAAAATTAAATCTAAAAAAGGAATCAAGGCGTAAAAATTATAACAAGAACCTAAAATACTACCGATTGGTATAATATAAAGCAAGGCAGTGAATAAACTTCCAAACCTTATTTTTAACAGTTTTTCCACAGCATAGAGTAATGGAACGAAAAATATATATAAAAAGGACATTAGCAGGTTTATTAAGTTAAAATTTATTATCCAATAAATGCTAGAAAGTAGCAGTAAAGTTATATACGTGCAATTAACGATAGTAAAACTTTTGTTTTTTAATCGGTTTTTTAGATAACCTTCCATAGTATCTCCTCTTTTTATAATGTTTAAAAGCACCACAAATTATTGCAGTGCTTTATATTTTTTTAATTTTATTCAAATAGTGGTGTGGAAAAATACCTTTCTGCAGTATCAGGAAGAACTGTTACAACCGTTTTGCCCTTGCCTAGTTTTTTAGCAAGTTTAATCGCGGCAGCCACGTTAGTTCCACTACTAATTCCACAAAGAATACCCTCTTTTAAGGCTAGGTCCTTAGACGTTTTAAGAGCCTCCTCGTCTTTTACGATACAAATATCGTCTATAATCTTTTGGTTAAGTATTGCAGGAATTAGCCCGTCGCCTATACCCATTTGAATATGAGTTCCTATAGAACCACCCGATAAAATCGCCGCATTTTCAGGCTCAACTGCCCAAATAATCATATCGGGATTTTTTCCTTTTAAGGTTTCGCCTATACCCGTAATCGTTCCACCCGTGCCAATACCAGAGCAAAATCCGTGAATAGGTGCGTTTACGTCCCTTAAAATTTCCATTCCCGTTACGTCTCTTTGAACTTGTGGGTTTGCTGGATTTTCAAATTGTTGTGGAACGAAAACTTTAGGGTTTTCCCTTTGCATTTTTAGGGCAAGGTTCAAACACTCTTCAATACACAATCCTATATTTCCGTCGTCGTGAACTAGAATTACCTCAGCACCGTATTGATTAACTAGTTTTCTTCTTTCCTCGCTAACGGAATCGGGCATAATGATTTTTACTTTATAACCCTTAACTGCACCGACTAACGCAAGACCTATGCCTTGATTGCCACTCGTTGGCTCAACGATTATACTGTCTTTACTTAATAGTCCCTTTCTTTCGGCATCTTCTATCATATTAAGCGCCGTTCTAGTTTTAATAGAGCCACCTACGTTTAACCCTTCGAATTTAACGAGAATATCGGCACTATCATTATCGACCATACGATTAAGTTTTATAATAGGCGTGTTTCCTATTGCTTGTAAAATTGTATCGTATACCACTTAAACACCTTTAATTTTTATAAATCAATATATATTATTATACAGTCAAGGGTCGTATTTTGTCAATAAATTAACCTAGATAAAAAAAGGACAACCAATATTCGTTGCCCTTTTAATAAGTTTAATTATATTCTGTTAACTTTGGTTTTGATTGCCGCTTCTTTAACTGCTTTTGCTACGGTTGGAGCAACACGCTTGTCGAATGGTGCTGGGATTACATATTCAGCACAAAGTTCTTCGTCTGAAACGAGGCTTGCTATAGCCGTTGCTGCAGCGATTTTCATTTCTTCGTTGATATCAAGCGCTCTGCAATCAAGCGCCCCACGGAAAATTCCTGGGAATGCTAAAACGTTGTTAATTTGATTTGGGAAGTCGCTTCTACCCGTTCCAACGACTGCTGCGCCTGCTTTTATTGCAAGGTCTGGCATGATTTCAGGAGTTGGGTTTGCCATTGGCATAACGATTGCGCCCTTAGCCATTGATGCAACCATCTCTTCGGTTAATAAGCCTGGAGATGAAACGCCAACGAATATATCTGCACCCTTTAGTGCTTCTGCTAAAGTTCCTTTCTTGCCAAGTTGGTTAGTAAACTCTGCAATTTCTTCTTTAGAAGAATTCATACCTTCCTTTCTTCCCTTGTAGATAATGCCCGTTCTATCACACATTACAACGTCTTTCGCACCCATAGAAATCATTAGTTTGGCGATTGCAACGCCTGCTGCGCCTGCACCACTGAATACTATGCTTACGTCTTCCCACTTTTTACCAACTAGTTTAAGAGCGTTAATACATGCGGCAACGCATACTACTGCAGTTCCGTGTTGGTCATCGTGGAAAATAGGAATGTCAACTTCTGGGTCTTCTTTTAATCTCTTTTCTATTTCAAAGCATCTTGGCGCTGAAATATCTTCTAGGTTTACGCCACCAAAACTACCTGCTAGAAGTTTTACCGTTTGAACGATTTCATCTACGCTCTTTGAGCGAACGCATAGAGGAACGGCGTCTACGTCGCCGAAAGCTTTAAATAGGACTGCTTTACCTTCCATAACAGGCATGCCTGCTTCTGGGCCGATATCGCCTAAACCTAATACTGCAGTTCCGTCGGTAATTACTGCTACCATATTGCCACGACCGGTAAGTTCAAAAGATTTATTGTAGTCTTTTTGAATTTCTAAACAAGGTTGTGCAACGCCTGGGGTGTATGCTAATGAAAGGTCTTCTTTATTTGCAACGGGAACTTTTGCTACAACTCCAATTTTTCCCTTCCATTCAGCGTGTCTTTTGAGTGATTCTTTTGCGTAATCCATTTTTTGCCTCCAAAATCTTAAAAAATTATTAATAAATTAGGGTTTTGCCTAAATAAATGCTTTGTAAATAGTTCTAATAGTCTTTTCGTAATCGACGTTTTCTACACCGATTATGATGTTTAATTCACTTGAGCCTTGGTCTATCATTCTTAAGTTTATATTGTTTTCTGCTAGGGCATTAAACAATCTTGCAGCCGTGCCGACACGTCTATTCATACCGTGTCCTACGGTTGCGATTAAAGAAATGTTTTCTATAACGTGAATATAGTCTGGGTTAACGTTTTCTCTTATTTCAGTTACAACGTCGTTTAAAACACCATCTTTAAGGTTTTCGGTAGCAACTATAACTGAAAGCGTATCTACACCGGAAGGTAAATGCTCTACACATATTCCATAGTGTTCGATAATAGATAAAACCTTACGAATAAATCCTACTTCGGCATTCATCATTGACTTTTCAATAAAGATAACCGTGAAGTCTTTTTTACCTGCTATACCCGTTACTACACCTTGACTATTTTCTATATCGTATTTTTCGTTAGGAACTATTAGCGTGCCTGGGTCTTCCGGCTTAAAAGTGTTTTTAATGTTGATAATGATTTTACCTTTCACTACAGGAAAGATAGCCTCTGGGTGAAGAACGCTTGCGCCCATGTATGAAAGTTCTCTTAATTCCTTATACGTAATTTGCTTAATTGGTTTTGCTTCTGGAACAATTCTTGGGTCGCAAACTAAAAATCCACTAACGTCCGTCCAGTTTTCATAAAGGTCAGCCTTAACGCCACGAGCAATGATAGAACCAGAAATATCGCTACCTCCACGGCTAAAGGTTTTTATCTTTCCTTCGTAATCTTTTCCGTAAAAGCCCGGAATTACTGCTCTTTCAAGATTTTCTAGTTTAATTCTTACCTTGTCATCGGTATAGTCTTGGTTTAAATTTCCACGGCTATCAAAACGAATTAGGTCTTTCGCGTCGATAAAATCTATTCCAATATACTTAGCCATGCAAATTGCGCTTAAGTATTCGCCCCTAGACGCAGTAAAATCACGGCTCTTGTTCTCTATGATTTCCTTTTCCGTTTGCGCTAAAATACCCTCGATATCAAGGTCTAATTCTAAATCCTTAACGAGTTCGATAAATCTATTTTTTATTAGAGCGAAGTTGTTATCGATTTTACCCGTTGCCATAAGCTCGTCATACGTAGCGTATAGCGTGTCGGTAATTTTAATGTCTTGTTTATTTCTCTTGCCCGGAGCAGAAACTACGATATATCTTCTACTCTCGTCGCTTAAAATTATCTTTTTTACTTGAGCAAACGCTTTAGCGTCTGCCATTGAAGTTCCACCAAACTTACAAACTTTTATCATTGTCGTTCTTTCCTATCTTATTTTTCTGCCTTCTAAATAATAACGCTTTTCAATACCTTCTCCCATAGAAAAAGTCTTTCTCGGGAATGCGCCCTTATTAGAAACGTATCTAAACAGTTCGGCTTTATCTAATTTTTCAAAGTAAATGCCTACCGAATTAGCATTGTCTTTAACTAATTTTTCTAAATTGCTTTCGCCGTGAATATAATCTACCTCTCCACCATTTTTGGTTAGATATTGCAAAATATAATCGTCGGTAGCCTTTATTCCGTCGGCTAAAGCGTTTTCTCCCTTTTGAGAAAGGAATTTCTCTCCGTCGAAAATTCTAATATTTCCACAATCTACTTGGGCTAAACCCTTTATAAATTCTTCTTTATTAACGCCCGTTACGTATCTAAAAATCGGCTCGAAGTATATACCCTCGTCGTAAATATTAACCAATTCAACTAAAGCGTATCTTGCAGGGTGAGTTTTCTTTTGCTCTTCGGTTAAAGTAGCCTTTAGGTTGTTCCAATGCGTTTTAGCAGTCGCTAAAGAATGGTTTCCGTCGCCTACTGCAAATGCAAAATTATCTGGTTTACCGTATTTTTTAGCCGTTCTCTCTTCGTCTAAAAGATTAGAAAACTTTTGCTTAATTTCCTCAGCGTTAGGGATAAAATATCCCTCTACGTGTCCACCGTTCATATTAAGGTCAAAATCGTAAAGTTTTTGATATTTACCTCTATTTTCATAAAGTGGCTCGGTTATTTCACGTTTCTCGTCATCGAATAAAACCATAACGTGTGGGAATTCTACCAAAGCGTCTTTTCTAATTTTTAGTCTTGGTGGAATTCTTTCCTCAACGGTTCCCTCGGTAGCACGAATAAGCGAGGATGTTTTCTTGCCGTATTCGTATTCCTCGAGGTCGATAGCGCCCATAAGACCTATCCTCTTTTCTACGTAAGGGGTTTTGCGAATGGTTAAAATAAAACCTTCTCTTAATTCTTCAAACACGCCGTCTTGTATGTAACTTGAAATATTTTGATTGATTTTTGATATTCTTTCTTCAGCGTTGTCGTTTAGATAAACCTCAGGTAAAACTAAATCTAAGGTAGTGCGCTTTCCTTTTACCTTGCTTTCTAGTTGCTTCCAATATTCGATTTCACCAGTGAATTGGTCGCAAGCAACTACAGACCAAGCAGTAAAATCAACGGCCTTTGGTAATAAAATTTTTGCGCTTTCTATTCCAGTTTTTTTCATTTTAGCACCTTATAAATTAATTGTAACCACCGTTAATACGGCTAAAAATAGCGATAGAGCGAATATGCCTAATCCTTTCCAAAAAGAACTGCCTTCTTTTTCTTGAGTATCTAAACGATTTTCATAATTTTGATTATTCATACTTTACCTCCTTGCGCTCTCTACTTCTTGCCAGTAATATTTGCCTAAAGTGTTTTTAAGAATATCAGCGTCAGCGTATCTAGTGATTTTACCAGCTCTAGCAACTGAGATAATACCCGTTTCTTCAGAGACGATAATACTCATAACGTCTATGGTTTCGGTAACGCCTATGCCTGCCCTATGGCGAGTTCCTAGGTCTTTTGGAATGTTGTCGCTATTTTGTGAAAGTGGTAAAAAACAACCTGCCGCAACGATTTTTGTGCCGTCTATTATCATAGCGCCGTCGTGAAGGGGTGTTTTTGGGAAGAATACGCTTTCAATTAATTCGCTTGAAATGTCGCTATCCATCTTTACGCCACTATCTATTATTTGCGACGGAACGTTTTTATTTGATAAAACAATGATTGCGCCAACGTCATTTTTCGACATGTTTTGAAGCGCTTTTATAATTTCGGTAATACAGTTTTGAATTTTTTCTTCATCTACTCTAATACCCTCGGCCTTTTTTACGTCGAAAAGACGAACTTTTCGTTTTGCCCAAATAAGACGCTTGATTTCTACAGAATACAAGCACATTATTATAACTATGCAAATTGCTGGAACCATTAGGAAGATTTCGTTAGCAATGGCCTCGACTATCAAAATCACGACAGCCGAAATTATCATAATAATCGCAAAAATTGAGATTAGGTCTTGCGCCTCGTTTTTAATTAAAAAGGAAAACACGAAGTAGTAAAGCACTGTGAGAGCAAGCACGGCTACGATTAGTGCAACTAAGGTATCCGTTTCCGTTTGCAATCTACTTACTAAAGCCTTTAAATCTTCTATTAAATTCATATCTTCCCCCTATCCTGTAATAACGGAGAAAATGGAATACCAAATTCTGTCCGTTCCATCTGCGACACCACTCTTAATTAAGTAATCGGTGTCGGCTAGTATATCTACTGCGTTTTTAAGCGACTTTTTCTTGAATGCGTTTGCCTGCACCCTAGCCTTTTTAACTGCAAATTCCTTTATTGAAAAGCTTTCTGCAAGTTGACTGTCCGTTTTCCCACTTATGGCTATGTGAAGCAACCTTCTAAAATAATTGTAAAGTGATATTAAAAGTCTTTGCAAAGTTTCGCCCTTATTTAGAAGTTCGTTTATAACCGTTATGGCTTTTTCAAAATCTCTTTTACCAATATAATCGGTCAATTCGTAAATTTTGTATTCGGTATCTTTGCTAACTAGAAGTTCAATATCCTCTAGCGAAACGGTCTTTTTATTAAATGCGTAACTTATTAATTTTTCCGTTTCGTTTTCCACTCTAGTCATATCGTTTAAACAATACTCTGCTAGAATTTTAGCATTTTCTAAATCTATAATAATTCCTGCTTGAGCGCACTTACCCTTTACGTAGCGACTAATAATGCTCGAATCGGCTTTCTTGCAGTCGACTACGCAAACGTTAGAAAGTTTCTTAATAGCGTCGCTCGGTTTCTCGTTGATTATTATAAAAATGCTGTCGCTAATTGGGTTTTCAAAATAATTTTTAAGTTCTACGGAAATTGCATTAGTTTTAGGATAATATTCACGAAGAAGTGTTATCCTTTTTTGACTCATAAACGGAAAAGCCGTTAAGGAAGCTAGAAGTTCGTTCTCGTTTAACTTTTCGCCCGAAAAGGTCGCATAGTTTAGGTCAGGTTCTTGTAAATATTTGTTTTTTAGCAATACCAACCCTCTCTCTCTAAAGAAAGAGTCCTCTCCTTCAAACAAATATATGGGAAAAATCCTTCCCTCTTCTAAACCGTTTTTAAACTCCGTATAATTCAAAACAAAATTTCCTCTTATACATTCTAACACCTTTTTTTTTATTTTGCAACGGGAATTAGCCTATTTAAATAAAAAGATATACTAGTTTTATATAACTATTATATCTTTGGGGGGTGTTTTAATTGATAACGGCATGTTTAGCGCCAAGAATAAACTAAATATCCTTTTAGATATGCGTCTTTGTAGCCGTTGTTATTAAAGAAAGTTATCTCGTTTTTGGTTTGATATAGCGAGAAAATTGCTTCTTGGTAATTATACGCTATCGCAACGTCGTATGTTTCACTTGAATACGCCTTGTTTGGTTGACTAGGTAGTTTAGAAAAAGCAAGTATCTTAAATGAAGAATTTTTAATCTCGACGGCATATCCGTTACCCACAAAAGAGCAACTTGCACCTTTGATTGGAATATGCTCGCCGTCAACAAAATTTTCGACGACTTTATCGTTGCCGAATGAAAGTTTTATTGCGTTTTCTTGACCTATTTGACTATCTCCGTAGTAATATACCCTTTCAAAGTCAAGTATGTGTTGAAGTTTGGTTACTATGGTATGAATATCCGTTTGATTATAAAGATTTGTAATAACTATCGCATCAATTTTGCGAGTTTTCTCTTGCTCTAAAAGGTTGTCAATTCGGTAAAGGGAGGAATATGAAGAAAAAGCATTTATAACTAGTATATCTTCTTCCTTTGAAAAGAGCGCCACCACACAAGTTTGCTCGTCGCCAATAACGTAAACTCTGGTTTGTCTGCTTAAAACTAGGTTATGTAGGACGCTTGCACATACGAAAGATATGATTAACGCTATACAAAGGCTTGCTTTCAATATTTTGCCTAGATTGAAAAAACCTGCAAAAACTAGCAGTGCTAAATAGTAAAGAAGAACGTATATGGATAAAGAGATGCCACCCACCATAAAGATAGAAAAGTCGGTTAAAGTGAAAAGATATATTAGCACTTTAAACACGTAGTTTGAAATAAATAAGGTTACGTTTGGAATACAAAGTATTAAACCTAGCAAGGTTGATAAAAATGTAAGCGTGTAGATAACACCTATTATTGGCAAAATAGCAAGGTTAAAAATTATTGATATTACAGATACCGAGTTGAAAAAGATTAGACAAATTGGAATGCTTACTAGTTGCGCCGAAACCACGCTTGATAATAAAGAGGAGAGTTTATATGGTATAAACTTTAACATTCGCATAAATACGGGTGTTAACAAGATTATTCCTAAAACCACCCCAAACGAAAGGGCAAAACCTGCCGTAAATATTTGAATGGGAGAAATCAATAGAATAATTACGGTTGATAAACTAACCGAAGTAAGCCCGTCGTATCTAAACCCTAAATTGTTGCAAAGCAATAGAGTTATACACATTATCGTTGCACGAATAGAGGAAGACGAAAAACCACATACCCCAGAGTAAAAGATTAGAATAAGCGCCGTGAGAATTAAGGATAACCACTCGTTAAGTTTTGTCTTTTTGAAAAGGAATATAAAAAGCGTTGCTAGAAAACCTATGTGAAGTCCCGAAACGGCAAATATATGTGCAATACCTGCACTTCTAAATTGGTTTAAGGTTTGGGTATCCATATAGTCATCTTGACCTAGCAATAAGGCGTAAGCGACGGAAAATTCTTCCCCGTCCAATCCACTTGAAAGTGTGTCTCTTAAGAAGATATGAACTCTATGCAAAGGGCTAGGTTGTTGGCTTACTAAAGTTAGTTCTTCAGCATTAACAGTAGCCGTATATTTAATATTGTCGGCAATTCCGTATACGTTCGGTTTACAATTGTATATCATATCTCTATCCATAAGAAGGGCAAAGAAAGACACCCTAGAACCAAGGTCGATACGCTCGTCAATTTCGCCGTAAACCTTAAGGCTAATTTTATAATCTAAACGCATTGAGAGGTTTCCTGAAACGTCGGCTTTTTCGATAACCAAAGTTGCATTTTCTTGACTTTTATAAATAGAACAAACCCTACCTTCTACCGTGTAATAATGGTAGTTAAGGTTAGCCTCGTCGTATTGGTTGACTTGCTTGTTGAGGGCAAAACTTCCAATAGAGAAAACTATTAGAAAAGCAAGTATAACTATAATACATTTCTTGAGGGTTTTACTGATGATTCCGTATGTTAGAAAACCTAGCAAAGAAATGGCGAATAAACTAAAAATAAGCCAAGTAGCAAGATGGTTTTGCATGCGAAAACAAAAGGCGCAAACAATCCCTGCGACGAGGCTTAAAGCGATAAATAACGGCAACCTAAAATTTACCAATTTCTTCATTCGTTAATCTAATTCCTTTGCGACAAATATCTATTAAAATTTTATAATAACCTATGTAAAATGTCAATTATAAGTTGCATAATTTAAGGGTAATATGATAAAATAATATTAAGCCTTCGTTGTTCGATTGGAAATGCAAAAAAAATCCACAAATCATATTAAAGAGGCTTTGGTATTTATTGCGGAGCGGTGCTCTTTGGTCTTTGTTATGCAAGACCGTTTTTATAAAGAGATGCAGAACCAATAAGCCGGGCATTCGCCTGTTGACAAAACGGGTTATTATTTTCTTTTCCGTCGGCTTTACGCAGGTTTTTTTATTTTTTTCGTTTAATCGTTTGCAAAAGCAACTGTTTTGTGTTAAAATAACCCTTGCTAAGACACGGCCTCATGGTCAAGCGGTTAAGACGCAGCCCTCTCAAGGCTGAATCACGAGTTCGATTCTCGTTGGGGCTACCATAAAAAAGAACACCATTTTCGGTGTTCTTTTTTTATGTAGTTTTCAGCAGAATCGAACTCGTCGTTCGTTCGCCATATGACGGACAATCCTTGACGGGCAAAGTTTTGCCACCTTTAGCGTGGCAATTTCTCGTTGGGGCTACCATAAAAAAGAACACCATTTTCGGTGTTCTTTTTTTATGTAGTTTTCAGCAGAATCGAACTCGTCGTTCGTTCGCCATATGACGGGCAACCCTTGACGGGCTAAGTTTTGCCACCTTTAGCGTGGCAATTTCTCGTTGGGGCTACCAA
>JAZRGN010000028.1:0-13317 GCA_045644165.1 Christensenellaceae bacterium
AATATTATTGGGAATATATAAAACTTTTCGTCATTCTGAGCGCAGTCGAAAATCGCTCCCCCATCACGTCATTCTGAGCGTAGTCGAAGAATCTAAATATAGCGATGTTTCGACTTCACTACGTTTCGCTCAACATGACAGAAAATATGGAACTATTCTCTCAAAAAAATATAAGTTAAAAAAATTACGTTGAAAGATTACAATCAAGGAATAAATATGACTACTTTTTTAGAAGGACAATTTGATGCCGTTGTCGTTGGTGCTGGACACGCAGGCGTAGAAAGTGCGCTTGCCCTAGCAAGAACGGGCAACAAAACGGCTATGCTAACTCTTAACCTAGATAGCATAGCTTTTATGGCGTGCAACCCTTCTATTGGTGGAACGGCAAAAGGGCAAATAGTTAGAGAAATCGACGCTTTAGGTGGCGAAATGGCAATAAACGCTGACAAGGCGCTAATGCAAATTAGAATGCTAAACCGTGGCAAGGGTGCAGCAGTTCAATCTCTCCGTGGACAAGCAGATAAGAACCTATACCATACTCTAATGAAGAGAACCCTAGAGCAAACGCCTAATCTATATATAATTCAAGGTGAGGCAGTAGAAATTCTAACCGAAGACGGCAAAGTTACGGGTATTAGAACGGCTCACGGCGGTATACTAGAGGCAAAATCAGTTATTTTAGCGACCGGTGTATATCTTAACGGCGAAATTATCGCAGGCGAATGGAAGCGTTCGGCTGGACCAAACGGCTTTCAACCTGCAAACGAGTTAACCAAAAACCTAATTGATTTAGGCTTTAACGTTAGAAGATTTAAGACGGGAACGCCTGCTAGAATTGACGGAAGAACGATTGACTTTGATAAGTTAGAAATTCAAGAGGGCGAAAAGGATATTTACCCTTTTAGCGTTATGACCGACGGCGTGCCACAAAAGCAAACGCCTTGTTATTTAACCTATACTAACGAAAATACTCACGATATAATTAGAGCAAACCTACACCGTTCACCACTTTATTCTGGAATGATAAAGGGAACGGGGCCTAGATACTGCCCGTCTATCGAAGATAAGGTGGTTAGGTTTAGCGACAAAGAGCGTCATCAACTATTTTTGGAACCGGAAGGCGCAGACACCCACGAGATTTACGTGCAAGGTATGTCGACTTCTCTTCCTCACGATGTTCAAAGACAAATGTATCGCACGGTTAAAGGGCTAGAACATTGCGAGATTATGCGTTACGCTTACGCAATCGAATACGACTGTATAGATTCATTAGACCTTTACCCAACGCTAGAATTTAAGAAGATAGAAAACCTTTATTGTGCAGGTCAAATTAACGGAACTAGTGGTTACGAAGAGGCTGCAGCGCAAGGACTTATGGCAGGCATTAACGCCAACCTTAAAATGAAAGGCGAAGAACCGTTCGTGCTACATAGAGACGAGGGTTACATTGGCGTTTTAATAGACGACCTCGTTATAAAAGGCACTAACGAGCCATATCGAATGATGACTAGTCGTGCCGAATATCGAATAGTTTTAAGGCAAGATAATCCCGACCTAAGATTAACCGAAAAAGCACTTCGCACAGGCTTAATTTCTAAAGAAAGGTATCAAAATTATCTTGAAAGAAAGAGCCAATACGAAAAAGCGACCGAGTTTATGCTTGAAAAACTTAAACCTAGTGCCGTTAACGAACTTTTAAATGAATACGGCTACGCTAACGTTCAAACGGCGTTAACGAGAGCCGACCTTGTTAGAAGAGGAATTCCATTAAAGGTTATTAAAGAACGACTTGGTGGTTTTGAAGATACTTGTTATCAAATTTTAGACACTATTGAAATCGACGCTAAATACGAGGGTTATCTTCAAAAGTGCATAGAGCAAATAGAAAAGGCAAAGCGTGTTGAAGAAAAAGCGTTGCCAGACGATATAGATTATCTTTCTATTGCAGGTTTAAGAATTGAGGCAAGACAAAAGCTTGATAAAATTCGACCAAAAAACCTAGGTCAAGCAGGAAGAATTTCAGGTGTATCCCCTGCCGACATAGCCGTTTTAATGGTATATTTAAGTAAATAAAAAAGTCAAAATAGATACTTCCCTTGGGGATAAATGAAAGGATAACGAATAATTCGTTATCCTTTTTTATCATTAAAAGTTTTTTGTTGAAATAAATTAATAATTTTTTTCTTTTTTCGCAAGGCATATTCATAAGCGATTCTTGTGCCACTATTAGTTTTTGTCGATGGAACATAATTTTTATTATAATAAAAAACACAAAAATCGCTATCGTTTATCATGGCTTGATTTCTTTCAACATAACTTGCTTTACCTGCCTCATACTTTGTTTTGTGTTCAACTTCTTCTTCAAAACCAAGCAAAGTAACGGGTTGTTTTTTAAAATACGAATAAACCTCTTCCCAATACGTGCGTTCTTTTTCTAAAATACACATTTCACTTCGGCAGGTATAGAAAAGCCTTTTTATTTGAGGATATCTAATTTTTAACTCGGTAACAACGTCGTGGCAAAGAGGGTTAAAATCGCTCCTACTTCCAAACAAGAATATTTCAACCTTTTCATTCTCTATAAGATTTGTAATTACTGATTTTAACTGACGTTTAAGTCCGTCCGTTTCATCAATTTTTCTATGACCAAAAAATGAACAAGTTTTATGTTTTTCCATAATAAAAATCCCCTTAAACATCCGTTTTGAACACTCTCGCTAATAATTATAACACATTTTTATGTTTCCAGGTATTCAAAATATAAACTTTGAGAAAAATTTATGTGCGTGGCTTTGTTTGCCAAAGAAAAGATTGATTTATAATAATCATATTAGGGAAATGGGAGAGCTTTTATGGAAATAAAAGAGGTTTTATCTAGAATAGGTTACGTAAGAAATAAGGCTAATCTTTCTGCAAGAGAAGTTAGTTTAAGAATGGGAATGAGTCCACAATACGTTGCACAACTAGAAAGTGGAAGGATTGTTTTAACCGTTGAAAAACTATTGCATATTTTAGAAATTTGCGACTTTCCTATTGAAAGATTTTTTAGTTCTAACATAGTCGACTATAATATTGACAATGAATTAAAACTATTAATTGAAGCATTGCCGACTGACAAAAAGAAAAACATTATTGAATTTATAAAAAAATAATATTTAAGAAGAATAAAAACGCTTGCGATTATGTAAGCGTTTTTTATAATTTATAGTTTTCTTTGTAAACAAGTTCGAGAGTTTTTATACTAAAAGAAAAGGCTAACGAAAAAATTCGCTAGCCTTGTATGTTGTTTAATAATTTTACAATTCAAACTCGTCGTAGAAGTGAGTGTGCTTGGTTACCCATTGTTGATATCTTATTGGAACCCAAAGCAAGTAGATAAATAATGTGATAATAGTTAAACCAACCCATTTTAGGAAGTTGCCTAAAAATTGCCAACCAGTGCCAACGAAGATAAAACGCTTGCCGTTTATAACCGTTTTACGAACAAACCATCTTCTTCTAAAACAAACTACCCAAGGCGTTGCTAAGCCAAGAGAAAGAATAATAAATAAAATGGTTAAAAGATTTATGCCGATAAGACCTATAAGAGTCCCTTCAAACCTTGATTCTTCCATAAAACCCTCGTTTTTTAATAGGATATTCAAATTATAACATTTTTAAGCACTAAAGGCAACCCATTTAGCAAATAATTATATCTAGAAAGGATAACTCAAATAATAAAGCGTCAGCCAAGGTTTAGCCTTGGCTGACACATAAGCTTTTTAAGACGGCCTATAAGCCGGGTTCTGTCGAGTGCGACCATCTATCTAGGAGCATAGTCTCCTATGCCCTCAAGCGATATTTTATTAAACCTTTTAGGCGGAACCCCTATTTAAAAGGTTTGTCAATCTTGCTTCGGGTGGGGTTTACATTGCCTCCTGCGTTACCGTAGGAGCGGTGAGCTCTTACCTCGCCTTTTCAACCTTACCTTTACAGGCGGTAATTTTCTGTTGCACTTTCCTTAAAGTTACCTTCACCGGGATTTCTCCGGCACCCTGTTCCTGTGAAGCCCGGACTTTCCTCATTGGCAGTTTCTCTCTGCCCCCGCGGTCGCATAACCGACTTAAAAAGTAAGATTATTTTATACCTTTAACATGACTTTGTCAATAATTATTAACCAGTAAAGAAAAAAGAGCGGAAAAACTTCTGCTCTTTCTCTTTTTAAGGTTTTCAGTTTTGCGATTAAAAACCCGATTTTTCCTCCTTTGATAAGAGTATTTTTTATTCTCTCTTGTTTGATTTGAAAAAGTCTTAATAGAATTTTTCAAAATTTTAGGTTAAACAACCTATTTAATTAAAAATACTTGCTTATTAAATAATTTGTATAATCATTCGTATATTTATCAAAGATGGAATTACAAATCGTCTGCATCCTGAACCGGTTTTTCATACTTATCATAAGCATCAACACCGGTGTAAGAACCTTGCGCATCAAAATTACTAGTTAACTTAAACTTATTTACAATTTTTTGCGCCTTTTGTAGTCTGCTTACTTTTGTTGTTAGTAGTAGACTTTGCACTCTTTTTATCTCTCATAACTTTCCCCCTTGATAGTATTATGAGTAGAATGCCGAGGGATATTCTTATTATAAAAAAGTTTGTTTCCAAATTTTGGAAAGACACAATTTTATAGCGAAAAAGGAGATGAACATCTTCATCTCCTTGTGTATCTTTATTAAATTGTAGCTTGCTGTCCCTACCGATTTAAGCACTCTCATTAGCTAACTAAATTTTCCTATTGTGGAACTTATATTTCATGCTCCTCGGATTCTTTAAAGCAAGCGTATAAACTGTTGATTGGTCTATACCTCCTTTTCCTATTTAAGCTTTCGAACACGCTGAATAAATTTTTACGTGTACATTGGACCGTCCCCCTTTTTATTTTTTAGTATGGAGAATTCTGTTCATTGGTCCTGACCTCCTCGTCGTTTGCTTTTTACACCTTTATTTTAATATGATATTTTTTTATCGTCAATAGGTTTTTTAAAAATATTTTAAACTTTATTTTTAAAAACCCTCTTGTTTTTTAGCCGAGAATATGAGATAATATATTTGTTAGGGGTTTCGTCCTTATTGTATAAAAACTCGAAAACCTTAGAAAAAATCTATCAAAAATAAGTGTAGCGAGCAAATTAATTTGCTCGCTATTTTTTGTTTAATTTTTATCTAACGCCAATTCTCGTTGCAGGGGCGTTTTCGTTTAAGAGGTCGTTAATAGTGTATTTTGCGCTTGCAATTATAACTTTTGTGCCCTGCTTAATGGCGTCCTTAACGTATTCTAATTTTGCCTTAGCACCGTTTGCACCCACTCTAGATGCGCCGTTACAATAGTTTTCGCACTCGGTAACGTTATCTAAAACCTCGTAAATATCCTTACCTGAAATTTCTTTAATTAAGGTGTTTGGGTCTTTGCTATCCTTGTAGATTCCGTCAGCCGATGTTAGAATAAGCAAAGTTTTTGCCTTAACTAGGCATGCGATTTGAGATGCCGTTTCGTCGTTATCAACGCATTCCACAACTTTATTGGATTTAGATTTTAGCGATTGAATTTCGTGTTTTCTGTTTTCTTCCGAACAAACGGGGTCGTTGTAGTTGATAATTGGAATGGCGTTTTGGTCTTTACAACGAATTAGCATATTTCTTAAATGTTCTCGCTTAGTCTCGTCGTTAAAGTGTTGGTGTTCTACTAAAACTTGACGAAGAGAATATTTAGGGTCTACGTATTGGCGATAAGTTGCCATCAGTATAGATTGACCTTGAGCCGAGTAATCGGTCTTAGCATCCTCTAGCGAGCCTTCAAGTTCCTTTCCGTTCCTTTGAATATAATCAAGTCTGCCCGTTTCTGCAGCGCCACTCGTTACCCAGATATAGCCGGGTTTAAGTTCTGCCGACAATCTTGCGATAAGGGTATAATCCAAAATATTATTTTGTTTATTAATCAGCGCCATTGAGCCGATTTTTCCAACTAATTCGTAATCAAACTTCATTTTTTCACCTTTCGTTTACATTATAATAGCATATAAACGCCAACTAATCAACAAAATCGTAGTCAATTTAGTTTTATAAAGTCTATTTAACTAAATTTTCGAGGGCGAGTTTATATATCTCAAAGGTCTTAAGCATTTGTTCTTTTGTCATAAATTCGTTAGGCATGTGAACGCCGTTATCAGCGCCAGGGAAACCTGCACCAAAAGCGCAACCAAACTTAAACGCTCTTGCGTAAGTAGAGCCACCCATACTGATAGGCGTAGCCTTTTCGCCCATAACCTCGTTGTAGGCACCGAGTAGCGCCTTAACAAACCAACCGTCTTTAGGAACGCAAGTCGGTTGATGGCGTTCTTCTACTATTTTATATTCTATATTGAATTTATCGTATTTGTCCTTAATATCTTGCACGGTGAAAGGATAAGGAACACGAACGTCGCACAAAAAAGCCTGTTTGCCATCAATCTTTCCTGCCTTATTGGGAGAAATGGTAACCGAGCCTTGTTCGCTGGTCATATTGGTTAAACCTTCTTTATCGTAAAAGAGAAAATCTAATGCGTCCTTTACTTTTTCACCTTTAGAAAGCATATATTCTAGAATAGGCTTAATAGCATTTTTGCCTTGTTCTGGTGTAGAGCCGTGGGCAGCAACGCCGTGGCTAACTATATATTCTCCGTCAAAGGACAAGCCAAACTTATCAAGTTGGTTTTGGTCTGGAATAAAGTTTGGTTTAACGGTTGCATAGTCGCAAACTTGGTTTAGGGCAGTTCCACCATTGATAAATCCAAAGTTTTTGAACCCATCAATTTTAAATTCGGTGGGATAAATACCCTTTTCGGCATAAGATAAGGGGAATTCACCGTCAGGGGAAAAGCCGTATTCGGGGAATTTGCCACCTTTTTTAATAAAGTAGTCTATGTCAGCCCAACCACTTTCTTCGTTGGTGCCGACGAAAAAACGAATTTTCTTATTAAACTTAACTCCTTGGTCTATAAGTGCCTTTAATGCGTAAAGCGCAATAAGGGTTGGACCTTTATCGTCGATAACTCCTCTGCCGAAATACTTTCCGTCCACTTCCGTTAAGTCAAATGGAGGAGTATTCCAACTATCCCCACTAGGAACGACGTCTAAATGCCCTATAATGCCGATTTCTTCCCCGTTGCCGTAGGAAAACTCTAAGAGATAATTTTCGTGATTAATGGTAGAAAAACCCATTCCCTCGGCAATATCCTTAAAAACGAGTAAACTTTCTCTAACGCCTTCTCCAAACGGCATTGAATCTTTTGGAGAAGTTCTAACACTTTCGGCTTTGCAAAGACGCTTAAGATTACAAATAAATTGCTCAAAATTATTCATTAAAAACACCTAATTAGTTTATATACGTCTATTATACACCTTTAAAATAAACTTGTCTATGTAAAAAACGAGTTCAAAAGGAATATAGTTTAAAACCCCTTTGCTTTTTTAAAAAATTATGATAAAATGATTTATATGGCTACTAAAGAAAACTTACACCAAGGACATAGAGCGAGGACTATGGAGAAGTTTCTAAAATTTCCTTATAGTTTGCTCGACCACGAACTTTTAGAAGTTTTGTTGTTCGGTCTAATTCCTAGGGTGGATACTAATAGAATAGCGCACAATCTTCTTAATGCTTTCGGTTCTTTAGACGTAGTGTTCCATGCTTCAGGCGAGGAACTTATGAGCGTTGAAGGTGTTGGGAAAACGACTGCCTCGCACATAAAGGCTATTGGAGAGGTTTACGTTAGAGTATTCGAGAGTAAAAAGAAGAAAAATCTCAAAATGCAAACGGTTGAACAAGCAAGGGAAGAAATTATTGCTTCATTCGACCACGTTTACTGCGAAGAATCGCTTAAGGTCTTTTTGCTAGACAAAAAGTATAATATTATTACTTGCTTAACTTTCGATAATAGAAGATTTGACGCAGTATCCATATCTGCTAAAGACGTTGCTAACGCAATTGCCTTGCACAAACCTACGTTTATAATTTTGGCGCATAATCATCCAAGCGACAAAATTGAACCAAGTGTTCAAGACGATTTAGCAACACAAAGAGTTATGTCTATATGTGAACTTCACGGCGTTACGCTTTTAGACCATTTTATAGTTGGAAAATCAACCATTTACAGTTATCATAGTGCGAATAGATTACAAAACTTAGTAGACAATAAGTTTAATAGAATGCACGTTTTGGAGGAAATTAAATGAAAAAAGTTAGAACACGTTTTGCGCCAAGCCCAACAGGATATTTGCATATCGGTGGGTTGAGGACTGCTCTTTACGGATATTTATATTCTAAGAAGAACGACGGCGACTTTATTTTAAGAATCGAGGATACCGACACGGCTCGTTACGTGGACGGCTCGGTAGAAATTATATATAGCACCATGAGAGATTCTGGCGTTATGTATGACGAAGGTCCTGACGTTGGTGGTGATTTTGGACCTTACGTTCAAAGTGAAAGAAAGCAAATTTATATTGATTACGCTAAAAAGCTAGTAGAACTTGGTGGCGCATACTATTGTTTTTGTTCTCAAGATAGAATTGAAGGTTTAAGAGACGAAGAGGGAAACGTTAGATACGACAAGCATTGTTTATCACTTTCAAAAGACGAAATAGAGCAAAAAATTGCAAACGGCGAGTCATACGTTATTCGTCAAAACGTTCCAACCGAGGGAGCAGGCACTTATCACGACTTGGTTTATGGAGACATTACCGTTGATTATAAAGATATTGAAGACGGAATTTTGTTAAAGAGCGACGGAATGCCTACCTATAATTTTGCCAACGTTATCGACGACCACTTGATGGGTATTACACACGTTATTCGTGGAACGGAATATCTATCTTCTACCCCAAAATATAATTTAATGTATGATGCTTTTGGTTGGGAACGTCCCGTTTACATTCACTTGCCACCTATTATGAAGGACGCACAACACAAACTTTCTAAGAGAAACGGAGACGCAAGCTACGAAGATTTTGTTAAGAAGGGTTATCATAAAGAGGCGATTATAAACTATATTGCCCTACTTGGTTGGAGTCCTAAGGGAAACCAAGAAAAGATGAATTTAGCAGAACTTATCGACAATTTCTCATTAGAGGGAATTGGTCGTTCCCCTGCTATTTTCGACGACTTAAAATGCAGATGGTTATCTGGAGAATACATTAAGCAAATGCCAACCGAAGAATTCGTTGAACAAGCGGTGCCATTCTTAAAAGAGTGCAAGATTTACGGAAAATACGACGACCTTAAGTTGCTAAATTTAGTAAAATCTAGAATTCAAATTTATAGCGAAATTGCCGAAAAACTAGAATTCTTGGGCGAGTTTGGCGAGTTTGACTTAAACATGTTCGTTAATGAAAAACAAAAGGCGTCGATAGATTTGGCTAAGCAAATTTTACCTGCTATAAAGGATAAGCTAGCGAGTGTAGAAGATTGGCAAAACTCTAATTTATTTACAGCATTGGTTGAACTTTCTGCCTCGTTAGAAATTAAGAAACAAGCCGTTTTATGGATAGCCAGAATTGCTATTACAGCAAGAGAGGCAACCCCTGGTGGAGCGACGGAAATCGCTGAAATTCTAGGCAAAGAGGAAACGCTAAATCGCTTGCAGTTCTCTATCGATTTGCTTTCTAAATAAAGGATTAATGTAATAATAGTTATGAAATAAAAAAAGGCGTAACCGTTGGTTGCGCCTTTTGAATTATCCTTAAATTTAGGTTGTTTGTTGGACACAATAAGACGAGTTTCGTTAAGAAATCTCACTAGTCTTAATTTTTTCGCTGTTTAGAAAGTTGATATACTTTTCAATTCCATCGGCAATTTTTTCAGCCATCTTAAAAACTAAATTTAATCTAGTGAGGTTATATAGGTTGTAGTTTTGTATTGACTTACTTGCAACTACCCCAATTATGCTTATGTCTCCAACAACGCCTAATTTTTTGTTTACCCCAAGACCAGGTGCAAGTCCTCTATCTGCGACCTTTATTAACCCAACGTCGTCTTGAGGTCCAATCGCAGCGTCAATTGCAATTAAGGTGGTATTTGGGTGCATTTGTTTTAGATATACTTTAACGTATTCGATTTCTTTTGCCGTTATTGGAAAATTTAAGGTGCCATAAACGTAAGAGGACAGTTTTTTCTTTTTAAGTAAGGTTCCAACCAATGGACCAAGGCTATCTCCTAGCACTAAATCACTGCCAATACAAACGAATATTGGTTTTAATCCATCTTTGTTACATTCTAGTAAAGATTGAAACACGTTTTCATCACTATATTTATGAAAAGTATTAAAAGTATAGTTTTTAGACATAATTACACCCATAAGTTTTTTATTAATTATGTCCGTTTCTAGAAAAATTATTCTATCAGCCTAAAAATTTTAGAGTAAATTGATATTGTATTTTTAACTAATTTATGGTAAAATATATAAAAACTTAATTAAGGTTATTATGAATTTGTTAATTTCTTGGGGTGGCGCATTAATTGACGTGTTTGCGCTACTGTTAATTTTCGGTATAACCTATTTAGGTGCAAAACAAGGGTTTATTAAATCGTTAATTTCTACCTTCGGCACAATACTCAGTTTGTTGTTCGCAGTGCTACTTTGTGGAGCCGTTGCTCGCTCGTTAGAAAAAACCCATGGAACAATAACTTCCGTGTCAAACTGGCTTAACGGCATAGTTTCAAAGATATTTGGCTCTAAACTGATGAGCACAACACTTGAAGAGGCATCAAGCGATTCATTTGAGGGTTCACCTCTATCGTTGCTTTTGGTAAAAATAGTTTTTTCAATTAAACAAGGCTCAGACGTTCCATCTACAGTTACGCTAAATCAAGTTATTTGCCCAACTTTTGCATACTATATAGTTTGTATACTTTCGTTAATTTGCGTTTATTTTATATTTAAGATGATTTTTTTCATCATTGCCGACATAACACAGTTAGCGCACAAAATTAAGGTTGTGGGCAACCTAGATAAAACCCTTGGCGCTGTTTTTGGTTTTGTCAAATCACTTGTTATTATTGATTTAATACTGCTCTGCGTTGGTGCTATTCCTCTTAGATTTACTCAAGTAATAAGTTATAAAGTAGAAAGTTCATATCTGGTGTCTTTTCTTCAGGACGTGAACCTAATTCGTATTATATTTGAGGCTCTATTTAGGAATGGTGCAACTAAGTTCATAAAAGGTTTATTCTAAAAATCAATACTTTTCGCATAATATTCAATAAAACGCTCTCAAAATTCGTTATTTTTGCAAGGAAACTCTAAATGGTTTCCTTGCTTTTATTTTATTATGTTTTTTTGTTATTTTTTTGTTTCACGTGAAACACTCGCTTTTCCTCTAGCATAGTTTGCTTTTGCAATTAAATACACCAAAAATCTATAAAACATAATAAAAAGTGGCTAAAATTTGTGAAAAATGCCATAAAAACAACAAAAAGTTGATAATTTAATAAGAAATCGGCTTATTTATTCATATAATACATCATTCTATATGTTAAAAAATTGGCATTTTTTATTTACACCTTTTTAATTTTATTGTTTCACGTGAAACAATTTTTTATCTACTTTTTTTACACGGTCGTTTTTTTGAATATTTTTAATGAAAAATCAACCCTAAAATCGCAGAATGACAAAAATTTTATCCACCAAAAATTTTAAGCCATTCTCTCTCATTGCGTTAAAATGACAATTTTTAAAAAGCAAATTTTTATTATTGTTTCTTAAAGTTGATTAAAAGAGGCTTGTAATTTCTCCTTTTTCTTTTAACTTTATTCTGTTTAACTTATTTTAAAACGATATAAAAGTTGTGTTATTTTAGCGTCTAAGTTTTTTATTTAAGGGCGCAACAATAAAAACATTAATAGTAATTTAGTTAAAATTGCGTTTTTATTATTTTAAACTAAGCGCATAAGTAAAACAAATGGCGCACAAAATTTTTTAAATTTTATTTTTCAAAAAATAGTAATTCTTATTGTATTTTCTATTTAAATGTTGTATACTATTAATATAAAATATTAATAAAGTCTTATTTTTAAGAATTAATTAAACTTTATTGGCTATACTACTTATATTAACGAACAAGGAGATAATTAATTTTGAGCACAAAAAAATCTAAAACGCTGTGGATTGTATTATCGATAATAATTGCAGCAATCGCACTTATATCATTTGTAAACTGTCTAGGAGAAAGAACGAGCGTCGATTATTCTGAGTTTGTTGAAATCGTTAATGAATCTCAGCAAACAGACGCCTTTAAACTTAGCGATATTACTGACAATGCGCCAACGCTTGCAGAAGAGTTAAAGGATATTAATGCTGATTCATTTATTATTAAAAACGTTGTTTTTAACAATTACGTTATTGAGTTTGACGTTGTTGCATATAAAGACACAAAGCCTGTTGCAAACGGTGTTTTTGAATTTCAAACCATTTATTCAAGAGGGGCGCAAAGCGTTGCCGAGCTAGAACTCTTGTTAGATAATGCTGGTATAAACTATTCCTATACCGACCCTAATGCAGGTTCTATTTGGTCGTCTATCCTACCAATTCTTGCATACGTAATCATTGGAATCGTTTTCTTCATTATAATAATGCAATCGCAAGGTGGCACGAAGGGTGCAATGCAATTTGCAAAAACCAACGCAAGAGTTAATCAAAACCTTAAAGTTCGTTTTTCTGACGTTGCCGGCGCAGAAGAAGAAAAAGAAGAGTTGCAAGAAATTGTCGACTTTTTGAAGAGTCCACAAAAGTATCACGACGTTGGCGCACGTGTGCCAAAGGGCGTGTTGCTTGTAGGTCCTCCAGGAACAGGTAAAACCTTGTTTGCAAAAGCTGTTGCAGGTGAAGCAGGCGTACCTTTCTTCTCTTTGAGTGGTAGTGACTTTGTCGAAATGTTTGTCGGCGTAGGTGCAAGCCGTGTTCGTGATGTGTTTGCTCAAGCCAAAAAGAACATGCCATGTATCATCTTTATCGACGAAATCGACGCCGTAGGACGTCACCGTGGCGCAGGCCTTGGTGGTGGTCACGACGAAAGAGAGCAAACGCTAAACCAATTGCTTGTCGAAATGGACGGCTTTGAAACCAACGCAAGCGTAATCATCATGGCTGCAACCAACCGTGCAGATATACTTGACCCAGCGCTACTTCGCCCAGGTCGTTTTGACCGTCAAATTTACGTCAACTATCCTGACGTAAAGGGCAGAGAGGCAATCTTGAAAGTGCACGCACGCAAAAAGCCAATCGGCCCAGACGTAGACTTTAA
>JAZRGN010000029.1:0-8470 GCA_045644165.1 Christensenellaceae bacterium
GCGTTTGCCATAACTGCAAGTTCTTTTTCAATTAAGAAACCACATACTGCAGTATCAACAAAGCCGTATTCAGCAATTGCTGCCGTAGTTGCATGTGAACGGTGAGCCGTTCCAAATGCGTCGTTAACGTAAATATCACAATAGCTAGCAAGTTTCTTGCAAAGTGCTTCGTCTCTCTTTTCTTCGCCAGCCATAAATCTGGTGTTTTCTAATAGGCAAACGTCGCCGTCTTTTAATGAAGCAACAACTGCATCTGCACTTTCACCAACTACGTCTGTAGCAAATGCAACGGTTTTGCCAAGAAGTTCACTAAGTCTTTCGGCAACGGGACGAAGTGAATATTTTTCCTTATCCTTGATTGCCTTTTTAAGAAATTCTGCTTTAGCATCAGCTTGTTGTTCTACCGGAAGGGCTTCAACAGCCTTCTTTTCCTTTTTAGTTAAACCAAAACCTTCGGTTAAAACGTTGTGTGGCTTACCCATATGTGAACAAAGTATTACCTTTGCACCGTTATTCATTAAATACTTAATGGTTGGTAATGCGCCGTTGATACGAGTTTCATCGGTAATCTTTCCGTCTTTCATAGGAACGTTAAAGTCTACTCTAACTAAACATCTCTTTCCTGCAACTGTTACGTCTTTAATAGATTTTTTGTTCATAAATTATATCCTCCAAGAAGTTTTACAAAAAAACATAATCTTTCTTAATTCTTTCTAAGGTTAATTATATAAATATATCCACCGTTTGTCAATCAATTAACGGTGGATATATGCTTGTAAAAATGTAAAGTTTACACTAATTTTATTGAATTTTTGACGTTATAATCTTTTTGCATTTTCTATATTGAGTTATACTCATTGCCACATTGTTAATATGGTCGCCAACTCTTTCTAAGTTGGAAACAGTTTGCAAGTAAACGGAGCCAATTTGAGCAGTGCATCGACCTGCCTTTACTCTTTCAATATGTTTACCCTCAAGTTCGGCGGTAACATCATCAATATGCTCTTCTAACTCGGCAACTGCATCTAGCTTTGCAACGTCTCTCTTGTCGAACGCATCCATGGAAACATCAAACAATTCGTTTAAAGTATTTAACACGTTTGTAAGTTCACCAACGGCATCTCTTGAAAAATTCATTTCTTCCTTTCTTAAGCGCATAGCATATTCCATAATATTTTCCGAATAGTCACCTACTCTTTCTAGGTCGGAAACGACGTGGAAATACGAACCGATTTTCTTATCGTCTTCAACCGATAAAGGTTTTGACATAACCTTGGTCATGTAACCTGTAATTCTCTTGTTTAAGAAGTTAAGCATTTGCTCGTTTTTGTTGATAGTTTGAACGTTATCTACTTCTGCATTTAATAGCATCCCCATAGATAAGTTAAGATTTTCTTTTGCAAAGCCACTCATTCTAACGACTTCTTTTCTAATATTTCCTACTGCGATTGCAGGAGTGTCTACCAAACGGTCGTCTATGTAAGCGAGTTTTAATTGGTCGGTTTCTTCTTTCTTTTCTGGAATTATTAGCATAGAAAGTTTAACGATATATTTGGTAAAAGGCAACAACAAAATGGTTGTTATCACGTTAAACAAAGTATGAAATATTGCTATTTGTTGACCTACGTCGTTAGACATATCGGCAAATAGGTTGGTTATAGCCGTGCTCCATATCCAGATAGGCCAAATAAATATTAGGCAACCGATTAGGTTAAATAAAAGGTGAACGACTGCCGTTCTTTTTGCATTAGTGCAAGTTCCCATAGAGGACATAATTGAAGTAACGCAAGTTCCTATGTTAGAGCCGAGAGCAAGGAAAAGTGCATTTTTAAACGACAACACGCCGATACTTGCCAAAACAACCATTAAACTAGTTATGGTTGAAGAACTGTGAACGAGCGCAGTTATTACTATTCCAATTAAAACTAGCAGTAGTGGAAAATGGTCTGCTTGGAAAACGCTTTGCACGAATGGGCGTGGATTTCCTTCCACGAACATAACCTCTTTAGCATAGGTTGAAATAAACTCTAAACCAACGAAAATTAAGCCCAAACCTGCAAGAATATTTCCTATATTCACTATTTTCTCGTTTTTAACGAGCATAGCCATCATAATACCGATAAAGCCAATGAGCGCAGCAATAGCACCTATATCAACGCCACCACCTACACCGGAAAGAGAAACTATGTGAGCCGTTACCGTAGTTCCTATGTTAGCACCCATTATTACGTTGGTTGCTTGCGATAGAGACATTAGTCCAATATTAACGAAACCAACTAGCATAACCGTTGTTGCCGTTGAACTTTGAATAATAGATGTTACTGCAACGCCGACGCCAACGCCTGCGAAACGATTAGTAGTTACCTTTCCTAAAAGGCTTTTCATTCTTCCCCCGGCGAACTTTTCAAGTCCACCACCCATAATCTTCATTCCAAACATCATGGCAACTACGCCACCGAACATGAAGAAGAGGCTGTAAATCATACGTTTCCTCCAAAAGTAATTTTCAATCTTTCTTTATCACAATATAATTTTATAAAAAATCTTTTATTATTGTCAAATTAATATAACCAGTTAATCGTTATACGGATATATAAATTTTTTATAACAAAGGATTGGTCAGTCTATCTTTGTGGAATTTCCCCTTCCGTTTTTAAACCTGGATAACCTAGTTGTCTTAAGCCTTCGTAAACGCCTACGCATACCGAATTTGAAAGGTTCAACGAACGAGTTTCGCTATACATTGGAAGCCTTACACACTCGTCGTAATGCTTTCTAAGTAGGTCTTCTGGAAGTCCTTTAGTTTCCTTTCCAAACACTAAAAAGTCGCCGTCTTTATACTTTACGTCGCTATGTATGTTTTTTGCTTTTGTCGAGAAAAACCAAAAGTTATTTCCATTGTAGAACTTGTCCATAACCTCTTCAATGCTGACGTAATAAGAAATGTCTAAAAAATGCCAATAATCTAGACCTGCTCTTTTGAGCATCTTGTCTGAAACGTCAAAGCCTAAAGGTCTTACTAAATGCAGTTTGGTGTTAGTAACTGCACAGGTTCTTGCGATATTTCCTGCGTTTTGTGGAATTTCCGGTTCTACTAAAACTACGTTGAATGCCATAATATTTTGAGTTATATCGAGGTTAAATCTCGATATCTACCCCTCCTTTTTATCGTTACGTTATGATAATCTCTCTCTATCGAAAGTTTTACTTTTATTAGGTCTACACTTCCTGCAGATATTACGTTTCCCTTAAAATCGCACACCGAAACGTATTCTTTTGAACATAGCGCCATTGGCAGACCGTTTACAAAAGAATACGCCCTTAGCATTATTTGAGGCATTGTGTTCGTTTGCTTTTTGAATATGCAAATTATTAGGTCTGCATCACACATTGCAAGTATCGAGGCAGATTCGGGAAAAAATAAATCTTCACCAACAATTATACCTATTTTTCCTACGCTAGTTTCAAAAACCCTGTAATTTCCACTAGCAACGAATTCGCTTTCGTCTATTACGTGAGTGGTATCGGTTACGCCGAGTATTTTTCCTTTTTCTGCGATTGCAACCGAATGGCGAAAAACTCCGTAGGTATCGGTGTCGCACCCAGAAATCACTACTGACGATAACTGTTTCGATAACTTTGCTAGGTCTTGAAAATACTCCGTTTCTCCGTTTAGTTCCTTTTTATAACTTACTAATCCTAGTCCGTTAAACCCAAACACGACTACGTCGTGATTAGATACGTCGGCAAGCCTTTCTTGCCACACGGCGTTAAGGGAAGATTGAGAAACGAAACACAACTTCATACTAAACTCCAAAAAGCATTTATATCATTGTATTTCTCTTTAGCCTTATTTGTTAAAGTATTTTCTCGATAATTTCTCTTATTTTATCAAAATCTTCGGCTGAATAAAGAGCAAGCTTTGCCTCTTTTATTCCGTTTATCCCTTTTAGGTAGTAAGAAACGAATTTTCTAAACTCTAAAACGGCACGCCTTGGCACGTAATACCCTTCGATTGATTTTGTATGCTCGATTATAAAATCTTTTAGCGAACATGGTGGATTTATGTCCAGCAACTCGCTTACTAAGAATGGATTTGCTATTCCTCCCCTCGCAAGCATTACCCCGTCTGCCCCCGTTCTCTCTATCATTAAATCAGCGTCTTGCTTAGTGAATATTCCACCGTTTGCAATAAGTGGGATAGTAACTGCTTTTTTCGCCTTATATATAGCATCATAATCAACTTCGCCAGAATAATACGCCTCTCTAACTCTTCCATGAATGGTTATAAGTTTTGCGCCACTATCCTCTGCCATTTTAGCGTATTCGGTTGCTATATCGTCCCCCTGCGTTAACCCCGTGCGTATTTTTACGGTGATTACTTTGCCACTTTTAGCACATTCCTTAATTATACTTGACGCCTTGTTTATATCTTTTAATAAAGCACTGCCATCTCCATTCTTAAACACTTTTGGAACGGGACAGCCCATGTTAATATCTACGATATTAAACTTTTCTAAAAGGGGATTTTCGCACGCCTGTCTCATACTTAAAGGCTCGCTACCGAAGATTTGAACTGCCGTTTTTTCTTGGTCGTTTCCACAAAAAACTAGTTCGTCGTTTGCCCTTCCACCATAGATTATACCTTTTGCGCTAACTAACTCGGTAAAGGATAAGCCGTATCCACAAGTAAGCGCAACCTTTCTAAAGGGGTAATCGGTATAACCTGCCATAGGCGCTAGGAAAATATTATTATTAAGTTTTAAGTTGCCTAATTGCAAGGATTTTATATTCATCTTTGACCTTTAAACTAAATATCATAATTAAGTTTATCAAACACGCAACAAAATAGCAAGCGATTAAACCAAATGCCGACCCATAAATATTATAGGCTGGATTATTTAATAAATTTATATTGATAAACGTCTTAACTGTTATGCCAATTAAAAGAGTTAAAGATGGAAAATATAGTTTGTTTTTACCTATGAGTATTGCGTTTTCTGTTTGCAGAAAGGATAACAATACTATACAAGGCGATAAAATTCGTAATAGGTTTACTGTAATTTGTCTTTCCTCTCCGTTAAGCGAACCGAAAAGGATTTTAACTATTAAGGGCGCAAACAAATAGCAACTGAGCGCACAAGGAATAGCAACTACAATCGTTAAAATTAAAAGTTTTTGAACTCTTTTTTCTCTTTCTTCCACCTCGCCGTCTTTTGATACCGACGGTATAGCAACGGTTGAAATTCCATAGCAAACGGATACGGGTAGGTTTATAACGGTTAGCGCAGCGCCAGATAATAGTCCGTAATAAGAGGTTGCCTTATCGGTGTATTTTGATAGTGTTTTTACTATAATAAAGCTGTCTATTACTTGAGAAAATGGAATTATTATCCCCACTACAATGATTGGAAATGAATATTTTATAAGTTGCTTTATCTTAAATATAATATTGCTTTTTTCAAAAGTGAAGAATAGGTTGTTTTGTTTTTTTCTTTTACGATAGGTTGAATATAAACCAAAAAACGCAATCAATTCGGAGATAGTTATGGAAAAAATAGCACCAGCCACGGCCAAAAATACCTTTTTCCTAAATATAAAGGCTAACGTTAGACCTAAAACCAGTTTGATGCTTTGTTCGACTATTTGCGAAGTAGCAATTGGTTTCATTTCCATTAAGCCTTGAAAATAACCCCTTAAACAAGAAATTAAACCGACGAAAAATATTGCTGGGGCTAAAAGCATATACCCTAAATAAGCGTTTTCATTACCTTGTAGCCTTGCTATTGGTTTTGCAAATATAAAAATTATAACGCCAAAAATTATGCCCAAAACAGAAAAAAGCCTATAACTCGTTTTTAAATAGTCATAGGCTCGTTTTTCCTTTTCCTCACTAGAAGACGACGAAATTAATTTTGCTAATGCTCCCGGCGCTCCTCCACTCGAGAAATCCAATAGCAACGCGTATACTGGAAATACCATTTGATATAATCCTAAACCTATGCTCCCTATCATTGTAGTTAGAGGAATTCGATATATCGCACCTAACACTTTTGCTACGCAAGCACCTAAGCCTAACACGAAAGCATTCTTAACTATGCCGTCTTTTCTTACATTTCGCATATGTAGTTTTGATTATAAGTTGTTTGAAAGAATTTTGAGCGTTAAATCTATTAATGAATAATCTTCTTTTGTAATACTGTCGTTTAATGAGGAAACTACCATTAAGCCGTGGCAATCTCCCTCCTTTACTATGGGCGCAATAATCCTTTCTTTTATCATATTCGTTTGTTCGGCAAGATAAATATTAGGGATTTTTTTCTCGTTGCTTTTATAAATGCAAATTTTTCTGTCTAAAATTACTTGATAACAAAAAGAAGTTAATAAATTCCCCCTTTCGACTAGGTCTTTTTTTGAAGAATAAATTACCCTATCGGTATCTGTAATAATACATTCTTTTTTTATAGCAGAACTGAGAGTTTGCGTTATTTGTTCAGCCATTTTTCCAAACTCTTTAAATGGAGAATGTTTCCTCAAAATCAAGGTTTCGCCATCCTTATTGATTTCTATTGCGTCGCCACTTCTAATACGAAGTGTTCTTCTAATCTCTTTTGGAATAACTATTCTCCCTAATTCGTCTATTCTTCTTACTAAACCTGAGTTTTGCATACCCACCCCTTTAGGTTTAGTATTTATTTTTTGATGTTTTTTATACAAAAAAACGGACACAAAAGCGTCCGTCGTTTTAATAATATTTAACTAAGCCATGCTTGTGGGCAGGTTCTATCTGCCTTAAACCATTCTGTATCTTTAAGCAAGGTCGAATTGTTTGAACAAAATACTTCTACTAATTCTATCGTCGAAGAAATAGTAATATTTCCATTCATATCGATAAAGTCTTTTCCACCCGTAAAGTCGTCGTCGCCCAAAGTGGTTACGTAAACCTTATCGGTGTGTTTACTTATTCTATCTATAAAGGCTTGCGTTGGAAATTGGTTTGCGACGATATCCGTATATTCGCTCGTCCCGGCAGAACAAGTAACTACGCAAATTTTTGGCTTGATAACGTTTAATAATACGTCGCTAGAAGAGGTTTTAGAGCCGTGATGTCCTGCCTTGTATAATTCCACTTGACTTAAAGTGTTATACTCAACTAGATATTCTTCGCCGTCCTCCTCAAGGTCTCCCGTAAAGATAAACTTTCTCGTGCCGTGTGTAAATTGAACGCAAACTGAATAATTGTTTTCGTGGCTAGATTTATGTTCGTAGTAATAGTTGTAAAGTATTTCCATACTTATACCGTCGGCTAATTGATATACTTTTTGAGCGCCTACTTTTGACTCGTTATAACATTCTAAAGCCGTGAAATGCTTTGCGCCATTCTCCACTTCGTCTGCCCTTTCGCTTTGGTATCTTTCGTAAACTTTGGTCGTTTTGTCGCTTAGTGGGAAATCTATAATTACTTCACACTCGTAATAGTCAAACAAACTGCCGTCAGTTATTCCAAAACACGCTATATGGTCTTGGTCGGCATGGGTTACGATAACGTATTCTAAAGTTCCGTCCGTAACGTATTGGTCAACGAAAGAGGTTATATCGTCTACGCTATCTGCTCTACTTCCACCATCTATAAGAATATCGTTATCCCCTGCTTTTATGTAAATACAGTCGCCTGCATTGTCGTTGCCAAGCGTAAGAAAATGCACGGCAAATTCGCCCGTCAATGGCAGAAGTTTTGGTAATTGCTGGGTTTTCGTTGCACCACAGTTACAAGTAAAAGTCTTTTCACCAAAGGTTTGAAGAGTTGGCTCTAAGGTAATTTCTCCACTATCCCATTCGTGTTCTTTCTCGTCTTGAACGTCTCCACACGAACATTCTAGCCAATGTTTTTCTTGGTCGAATTTTGTGATATATTCGTGAAAATGAGTTAACTCTTCAATAAAAGCGCAGGCAGAAAGAGTTACCAGTATTGAAAATATCGTTATTAAAGAGGTTATTTTTATAAACAGCTTTTTCATTTTATAATAAATTTTTCCTTAATTCTTCGTTCGATAATGGTGAAAGATATTTTAGTGGAATATCATACACCGTTAGACAACCCGTTTTGCCCTCGTCCTTTAGTCTTGCAACGGCACGGGCGTATGATACTAAAACGCTTGCAGTAAACTCAGGATTAGAATCTAGTTTAAGAGATAATTCTAAAATGTCTCCGTTATTGTTTGAAGTGTTGCCAGACCTAATTACAAAGCCACCGTGAGATAACTTTTTTTGCATATCTCTTACTTCTTGGTCGGTTACAAAATGAACGATAGTTTTATAATCGGCAAAGTAGTTAGGCATTGAAACTATTTCTTTTTCAACTTGACTAGCGTCTGCGCCCTCTTCTAGAGCAACGAAACATTCCCTTAAATGCTTTTCGCCTGCCGAAAGAGTTGGGTTTTCGCCAGAACGAACTCTCTTTAGGGCATCT
>JAZRGN010000030.1:0-16497 GCA_045644165.1 Christensenellaceae bacterium
TGAAACGGACGCTATTTGCCACGTTGTTCGTTGTTTTGAAGACGAAAATATCACCCACGTCGACAATGAAATCGACCCTTTAAGGGATATAGAAACTATTAATCTAGAACTTATCTTTGCCGATATGGAAAGCGTTAAAAAGCGTCTTGATAAGGCTGAAAGTTTAATTAAAACTGGGGATAAAAAATATAAAATCGAGGCTGAATTTTTAGCAAGACTTTACGCTCATTTAGACGCACTTAAACCTGCTAGAACGCTAGAAGTTAGCGAAGAAGAAAAGGAATATCTAAAAACTCTATTCTTAATTACTTCCAAGCCTGTTATTTACACGGCTAATATTGCTGAAAGCGACATGGGAAAAAGCGAAGACGAGTTGCCACTTGCCAAAAAAGTTGTTGACTTTGCTAAAAGCGAAGGCTCTGAAAGTATGATTATTTGCGCTAAAACCGAAGAAGAACTTTCTGGTTTTGACGACGAAGAAAAGCAAATGTTTTTAGAAGAGTTTGGTCTTACCGAAAGTGGACTTGATAGGCTTATTAAAACCTCTTATCGCCTACTTGGGCTAATTAGTTATCTAACTGCCGGCGAAAAAGAAGTTCGTGCTTGGACTATCGAAAGTGGAACGAAAGCGCCACAAGCTGCAGGAAAAATTCACACCGACTTTGAAAAAGGCTTTATCCGTGCCGAAATAGTTGACTACGACGTTTTAGTTGAATTAGGCTCGTTTAACGCTGCTAAAGAAAAAGGCAAAGTTAGGTCTGAAGGTAAAGAATACGTATTCAAAGACGGCGACGTAGTTCTATTTAGATTTAACGTTTAGTAATTTAATAACAAATTCAAAAGGCTTGCAATTCGCAAGCCTTTTTCTTTTATTAGAATATTCTCATTACCTTTTCTGGCATGCGCTTTTTGTTTTCGTTTTTAAGCGTTTTGCCTTTGGTTGTTCTGCCCTCTATTGAGAGGTCTTCGGTGTTTACGGTAAATGCTACGCCAAAATTATCGATAACGGCTAAATCGTATGGCTCTTTAACGTGGTCTGCAAAGACTACGTTATTTACCTTGCCTAATTCTACTATCTTGACGCCCTTTCTCGCTCTATCTAGTGGGTCGATTTCAACAATTAATACTCTCTTATAAAAGCCCGTGTCGGTGATTATAACGAACTCGCCTTCTTCGTCTACTTGGGCAACGAACACTATGCTATCGCCCTTGTTGAGGTTTAGACCTTTTACGCCACCTGCTACTCTACCTTGAGTTGGAATTCCTTCTTTAAGTGCGTTAAGCACCATACCCTTTTGGGTTACGTATGCAATGGTAGTTCCCTCAACTTCATTCTCTACCTTTAAGAGTTTGTCGTCGTCTTTTATCTTAATGCCTTGGTAGAATGGCTTAATTAGGTTGTATTCTGCCCAATCTGTCTTTTTAATCAAGCCGTTTTGCGTGTAGAATAATAAACTACCTTGTGGAAGAATTTCCTGCTCGGTTTCCTCGTTTTTATCAAGCGCAAAGAATGATACGGGATGTTCGTTTTTAGCGCATTCTTTTGCTATATCTATCCACTTAAAGCCTTTGTCACGGAATCTACATTCAGGCGTGATTTCCATATCGATTTTGCATACGTTACCAAGATTTGTAAACGCCATAAGCGTTTGATTACTTCTAATATGACAGAAAATCTTGACGAAATCGCCTGCTTGAGAACTGTCTTTAACCTTTCTTTCGCTAGACTTAAAGTTCCTTTCGGTCATCTTCTTAAACATTCCACCTTCGGTAAAGGCTACTACGAAATCGTCTATTTGTTTAAGTTCTTTTTCAACGCTTGAAATATCTACTTCCTTACCACCTTCGATTAGGTTACTTCTTCTATCGTCGGCATACTTTTTCTTGATTTCTTTTAGTTCTTTTACGACAACTGCCATTTGTTTAGCCTTGCTTGAGATTATAGCAGTTAATTCTTCTATGCGCTTTTTAAGTTCGGCTAATTCTTCTTGAAGTTTAGTAGTTTCAAGTTTAGTTAATCTTGCAAGTCTTAAATCTAAAATAGCGTTTGCTTGCACTTCGGTTAAAGAAAACCTTTCTCTTAACTTGGTTCTAGCATCAGCCGTGTTTTCGGCTTTTTTGATTATTTGAACTACTTCGTCAATGTTTTTTACGGCTATAATTAAGCCTTCTAAAATATGCGCTCTTTCTTTGGCTTTTTCTAGGTCGAATTTGCTTCTTCTTAAAATTACTTCTCTTTGATAATTCACGTAGTAACTAATTATGTCGAGTAACCCTAGTTGACATGGTTTGCCGTTTGCAATAGCCACCATGTTTATACCAAACGAAGTTTCAAGTTGAGTGTTTTTGTATAGGTAATTTAATACTGCTTTCGCGTCGGTATCTTTTTTAAGTTTGATTACTGCACGCATTCCGTTTCTATCCGATTCGTCAACAACGTCGGCAATGCCACCTAAAAATTCTTTCTTGCTTTCTTTTAGTTCTACTATTTTTTTAAGAAGTTCGGCTTTGTTAACTTGGTAAGGAAGTTCGCTTATAACTAGATTTTGTTTTTCGTTGTTTTCCTTTTCAATATTAACTCTCGCTCTAATTTTAATTTTTCCTCTACCCGTTTTATAAGCCTCTACGAGTTCTTCGCCACAAATGATATAACCACCTGTTGGGAAATCGGGAGCAGGAATATATTTCATCATCTCTTTTAGCGAGATTTTTGGATTTTCGATATATGCTATCGTTCCGTTAATAACTTCGCCTAAGTTGTGTGTTGGAATGTTGGTTGCTAAACCTACTGCTATACCCGTTGCACCGTTTACTAACAGGTTTGGAAAACGACCTGGTAAAGTTTCGGGTTCTTCGCAAGAGTCGTCGAAGTTAAGGTTAAACTTAACGGTGTCTTTATCTATATCACGAAGTAATTCTAAGGCTAAAGCCTCTAATCTTGCTTCGGTATATCTATAGGCTGCAGCAGAGTCGCCGTCGATTGTTCCAAAGTTTCCGTGTCCGTTAACGAGTGGCATTCTCATATTGAAGTCTTGCGCCATGTGAACGAGCGCTCCGTAAACAGACGTGTCGCCGTGTGGGTGATATTTACCTAGACATTCGCCGACGATTTTAGCGCACTTTTTGTGTGGTTTATCGTTGGTTAAACCCATTTCGTTCATAGCGTATAAAATTCTACGTTGAACGGGCTTTAAGCCGTCCTCAACACGAGGCAAAGCACGGTCTAGAATAACGTTTTCGGCGTATGGAATCATTGAGTTTTTTAATACGTCGCCCAAAGAAGAGAATATTAGTTTATTGTTTTCTTGCATTTTTCTTTCCCTCCTTAACGTTTAATCTTTGCAAAGTTATCTTCTTTGTTGAAGTTTGCATTTTCAAAAATGTATTTCTTTCTTTCGCTTACTTCGTCGCCCATTAAAACGGTTATAAGTCTATCAGCCTCGGCAGCGTCGTCAATGGTTACTTGCGTTAGCGAACGTGTTTGTGGATTCATTGTGGTATCCCAAAGTTGTGATGGGTCCATTTCTCCAAGACCTTTATATCTTTGAATTTGATATCCCCTACCAACCTTGTCAATCTTTGATTGAAGTTCGTTATCGTCGTAGGCGTATTCTTCTACGTTCCCCTTATACACCTTGTATAGTGGTGGCATACCGATATAAACGTGCCCTTCTTGAACGAGTTCTTTCATATAACGGAAGAAGAAAGTTAATAAGATTGCACGAATGTGCGCTCCGTCTTGGTCGGCGTCGGCTAGAATTATAACCTTGTGGTATTTAAGGCTTTCTAGGTCGAATTCCGAGCCAATACCCGTGCCTAGCGCAGAGATTAGAGAACGGATTTCTTCGTTTTGAAGTATTTGCTCTAACTTCTTTTTCTCTACGTTAAGTGGTTTACCCCTTAATGGTAATATGGCTTGCGTATGGCGAACTCTCGCTTGTTTTGCACTTCCACCTGCAGAGTCGCCCTCTACAATAAATAGTTCGTTTAGTTCTGGTTTTCTGCCTGAACATGGAGAAAGTTTACCAACTAGGTTTTGAGCGTCTATGCTCTTACTTGCCCTTGCTATTTCCTTTGCCTTTCTTGCGGCAAGTCTTGCTTTCGCAGCGTTTAAGGCTTTTGCGATTATAGAATCGAAACTCTTGCCGAGTTTTTTATTCTTCATTAGCGCAGAAAGTTCGTTAACCGTAACGTATTCGGTCGCTGGTCTAGCCTCGGGGTTACCGAGTTTGGTTTTTGTTTGACCTTCAAATTGAACGTTTTGCATCTTGATAGATACGATAGCCGTCAAGCCTTCCTTAAAGTCGTCGCCAAGAAGATTATCGTCTTTATCTTTTAGGAAGTTCTTTTCCCTAGCGTAGTCGTTAAACACACGAGTTACACCTGAACGGAAACCCGTTTCATGCATTCCACCCTCTGCAGTAGGAATATTGTTTACGTATGAATAAATACTATCAACGTAAGCGTCGGTATGTTGAATTGCAAACTCTACCGTTATGCCGTCCTTTTCAGCCATAGCGTAAAGAGGCTCGTCGTAAAGAATGGTTTTACCTTGATTTAAGTATTTTACGAAGTCTACAATGCCACCGTCGTATTTATATATTCTATGGAAGTCGGTATTCTCGTCGTAAAAATCGATTTCTAAGCCTTTGTTTAGGAATGCTAGTTCTTTTAATTTCTTTAAGATTTTATCAACTGAAAATTCAACCGTTTCAAAAACTCTAGCGTCTGGTTTAAACCTAACGAAAGTTCCTTTCTTGGTCGTTTTTACTTTGGTATCCTTTAACGGAGCAACTGGAACGCCCGATTTAATCTTTCCACTCTCTTTATCAAGGTAAGAATGGAATTCCATAGAATAAATTGTGTTTTTATAAATTTCAACTTTAAGCCATTCGGAAAGAGCGTTAGTAACTGATGCGCCTACTCCGTGCAAACCACCCGAGAAAGAATAGTTTTCTGCGTTAAACTTACCACCTGCATGTAGTTGAGTAAATACTACTTGAACGCCACTAACCCCTGCTTTCGAGTGTATGTCGGTTGGAATACCTCTGCCGTTATCTTCTACCGACGCACTGCCGTCTTTATATAACTTAATTTGAATTTTATTAGCAAAGCCGTTTGCAGCCTCGTCGACTGCATTATCTACGATTTCCCATAAAATATGATGAAGACCGTTAACGCTCGTAGTTCCTATATACATACCAGGACGCATACGAACGGCGTCTAATCCCTCTAATATCTTAATATCCTCTGCCTTGTAAGTGTTTTTAGCCATAAATTCTCCTAAAAATTCGATTTACACGAAATAGTATACTATATATTGTGCTTTTTTTCAAGCCTATATAACAACTTTTTGTGTTTTTTGAAAATTTTTCGCATTTAGACGAATTGAGAGAGAATAAAAAACTCTTCAATTTTACTTAATTGAAGAGTCTTATATTAGTTTTTATTAGGTATTTACTTAGTTTGGTCTTTTTGATTATATCTCGAACAACCTTTGCAATTTGCACAATCGCATCCACAAGAGGATTTACCCTTCTTTTTGTTCGATACGGATAGATAGGTTACACCTACAACCGTTATAAAACATAGGCTAATTATTACAATATCAATCCACATACTATGCTCCTTTACCCTTTAATTTGTTATAAGTTTTAATGCTTGCAACAACTAAAATGGCTATAGCGATAAAGATTAACGAAGTCCACCACCAAGATAATACTAGGTATGTAATGGTGCTTGCGATATACGAAGAAACTATCCAAAATAGTAGTGTCCACTTAAACTTTCCTTTTGGCGTTTCGCCTTTTGCAGTTGCCACTGCTGCAAAGCAAGGAATTGTGGTTAGGTTAAACACTATAAAGGCAATTAGTCCTTGCCAAGTAATGCCTGTGTTTTGCGCTAAAACTACTACTTCGGCAGCGCCTTCAACACCTATTTCTCCAGCAAACGCTACGAATAGCGCAGATAGCGTGCCAATGGTTGCAATAACGTTTTCTTTGGCGATAAGTCCGGTAACGGCTGCTACGACGAATACCCAACCAAACGAGCCGAGTTGACTTCCAAAACCAAGTGGCGTAAAGAGTGGTTGGAAAAATTTTCCTAGTGATGCCAAAATAGAATTTTCTATGTCGGTCATTTTCCAATCCCAACCAAAGTTTGATACAAACCAAATTACGATAGTTGAAACGAGTATTACCGTAAATACCTTTTCTAGGTAGTGTTTTGTTTTATCCCATAACAATATAACTAAACTTCTCTTGCTAGGAAGATGGTATGCAGGTAGTTCCATAATGAACGGGGAAACTTCTCCACCTTGAGTTGTAGAGTGCATTATAATTATGGTTACGAGCGCTACAAGCATTCCAACGACATACATAGCGTATGCAATGAAACTTCCGTCGCCAAGTCCACATAAATGCCCTACTGCGCCTGCTACGGCTGACAGGATTGGCAATTTTGCGCCACAAGAGAAGAATGGAATAACTCTTAAAGTCATTGTTCTTTCTCTTTGGTCTTTTAGCGTTCTAGTGTTTACCATTGCAGGAACTGAACAGCCAAAACCCATTATCATTGGGATAAACGCCCTTCCCGATATGCCGAATTTTCTAAAAAGTTTATCGAGTATAAACGCAACTCTAGCCATGTAGCCAGTATCTTCTAGTAAGGATAACAACAAAAGCAAGAATACTATTTGTGGAACGAATGATAATACTGCACCGAGTCCACCAAATATGCCTTCACCAACTAAGCCTAAAACTGCCGTAGATGCGCCTAGTTTTGCTATAATGTCGGTTAGCCAACCAAATATCGTGGAAGTTAGCAACCCCATTAAGTTAAACAAGGTTGCACCTGGGGAATAAATAGCCCCGTCGTATACGCAAGATAATAACGATTTGCCAAACGAATCAGGCATATTGTCTAGCGTTGGCAAATTAAAAATCTTGCCTAGGAAAAATAAGTCTTCGCTAAACGCTAGGTGAAATATCCCAAATAGGATAAGTAAAAAGATTGGAATTCCAAACCACTTGTGAGTTAATACCTTATCAGCCTTGTGAGAGGGAGTATCAACTATTCCCTTGTGTCCTCTCTTTAATAAAGGAGAAAAGTTTTTAGTTATGTATTTATATCTAGCGTCGGCAACGAATGCAACTAAATCACTTCCAAAAAGGTCGTTGTGATAGGTGGTTTTAAACTCTTCTACCATGTTTACCGTGTGAAAGTGCATAGCAATCTCTACTTCGTCGTTTTCAACTAACTTTATTGCGTGAAACAAAGGGTTTTCAATATTGTGTCCTTGAAGAGCAATCCTAACGTCGCTTATAAGATGGGATATTTCGCTATCCTCTAATACGCTTTTACCCTTTCTTGGAATCTTAGCCGTCTCGACAGCCCTTTCCATCAACTCTAAAATACCCTTTTCTCTTAAAGCCGAAATTTTTACTACGGGAACGCCTATTCTCTTTTCTAACTCTTTTTCGTCGATTTTATCACCTTGTTTTTCAAGAGTGTCAATCATATTAAGTGCTATTACTATGGGAACGTCCATTTCAAGCAACTGCGTTGTCAGATATAAGTTTCTTTCTAAATTAGTTACGTCTACTATGTTTATAACGCAATCGGGTTTTTCATCTAAAATAAAATTTCTACTTATAACTTCCTCGGGCGTGTATGGGGAAAGCGAATAAATACCAGGCAAATCCACAACGGAAATAGGTTCGCTAAATCTTTTAAACAGACCTTCTCTTTTATCTACGGTTACGCCCGGCCAGTTACCTACGTGTGCAGTTGAACCGGTTAAACTGTTAAAAAGAGTCGTTTTACCACTATTAGGATTTCCAGCAAGAGCAAATCTCTTTACCATACGTTTTCCTCCATAATAATGTTATACGCCTCTGCCTTTCGTAGAGTTAATTCGTATCCTCTTATAGTTATTTCAAAAGGGTCTCCAAAAGGGGCTTTCTTTCTTAGACATATGTCTGCACCCGGTGTTACACCCATATCGAAAAGCCTTCTCTTGATAGGCGATTCGCCTTCAACAACCTTTACAATTCCACTCTCGCCAATAGCAAAATCACTAAGTCTCTTCATATTTTTCTCCTTGTTTCAAAATGTGAAATTTTTTTCACATTGACAACCTTATATTAACATTTATATTCAAGACTGTCAATCAAAATGTGAAACTTTTTTCACTTTTCTTGAAAAAATTTTAATAACGCTTGATTTTTGCTCTAAAGTATATTAAAATGTAGATAAATATGAAAAAACAAGTTAGATTGCCTAGGCAAGAAAGGGCGATAGAAAAAAAGAATAAGATTATTAACGCAGGATATGAACTCTTTTCCGAGGTGGGTTATTACGGCACTAACACGGCAGAAATAGCAAAGCGTGCAGGTGTTTCCACAGGTATAGTTTACGGATATTTTTCGGATAAGCGAGATATACTAATTTGCGTTTTAGAAATATATCTTGATAAGGTGGTCGCACCACTTCTTAAATTTTTCGACAAACTAAAATCACCCCTCAATCTTGAAGAAATTGTTCCAACAATTATAAACGAAGTTATTAAAATCCACAAAAATAACAATAAAATTCACGAGGCGTTACATTCTCTCTCAGGCTCAGACGAAGCCGTTAACACCAAGTTTATAGAATTAGAAGATAATTTAACACTTAAGATATCACGCACTCTAATAACTCTTGGCATCAAGGACGAAAATATAAACGAAAAAGTTCATTTTGCAATGGGAATATTGCAAGATTTCGCCCACGAATACGTTTACGATAAACATGAATATATCGACTATTTCGTTATGCGAGAAATGGTTTGTTCTATGATTTGTAAAATTTTTGATTAATATAAAGCCCCGAAAGAAAAGTTCTTTCGGGGCTTGAATTTTATATAATATGTTTTATTATAAATTAAACTCTATTTCCGTCGTTAATAAATAGGATACCTAGGCAGTTTTCTCCACAGTGGCTAGTAATCGTTCCACCTGCTCTAGTTGTATAAACTTCTTTAAATCCTGCGTTCTTTAGAGATTCAACGGCAACTGATACAACGTCGTCGGTAGCAGTCGTGTAGGTAACGAATGCTCTTGAACGGTCGGGTGTATTAAACTCTTCTAATACGTCGTGGCAATAGTTTTCAACAACGTGTTTGTAGTTACCTCTATACTTTTTACCTGCTATCATTTTGCCTTCTTTAACGATTATTTGTGGACATATACGAAGTAGATTTGCGCCTAGAAACGATAAAACGCTACATCTTCCACCCTTGTATAAATAATCGACCCTCTTTAATGCAAAACTTGCCTGAATGCTTGAAATTCTACTGCTACATTTTTCATACACTTCTTGAGCAGTTAAACCCTGTTTGACAAGGTCGCAACCATAAAGGGCAAGCAGACCGATACCAGTAGACAAACTTTGAGAATCTATTACGTATACGTTTTTTAACTTATCTGCAGCCTTCATTGCGTTTTCACAAGCACAAGAAAGTTTACTAGATAAAGAAAAATGCACTACTGCGTCATAATCTTTTAATAGTTTTTCAAAGTGTTCGTTAAAGGTATATTCGTTTATCGCCGAAGTCTTTGGCAATATCTTGTTTTTATTTACAAACTCTATTATATCGTCGGTTGTAATCTCTCCGTCGACAAATGTTTGGTCGCCTAACAAAATATTAAAAGCAACGACTTTGATATCGTTTTTGATAATTAGTTCTTTTGACAAATCAGCCGTGGTTTCTACTGAGATTGCAATTTTCATAGTTCACCTCTAATTAATTTACCTTGATATAATAACCCGAGCGAAAACAAAAAACAACTTCCTTACTAAAACTTTTTTTCTACACATTTCAATTCTAAAGTAGAGGTTTTTTACGCTCTCTACCGTTAGTAGAATTTGACAAAAAACGATACGTTTTATTGTTGATTTTTACAAAAAGATGTGCTATTATATAAATATGAATTTAAAACAAAACCTTGCTGACAACATAACACTTTATAGAAAATCTCTTAAATTAACGCAAGCAGAATTAGGCGAAAAATTAAATTATTCGGATAAAGCCGTTTCAAAATGGGAGCGTGCAGAGGCTGTCCCAGAAATAGTTGTGCTTAAACAACTAGCAGACTTTTTTGGCGTTACTGTTGACGACCTTCTTAAAGACCCTATCCACCCTAAAAAGCCTTTAATTAACGTTAATAAGAAAAGAGTTGCTATTGGACTATGGTCAACTTGTATCGTTTGGCTAGTTGCCGTCATTTCATACGTTTTAATTGGAATAGCTTTCCCTAGTGTAGAAAACTCATGGCTAGCCTTTATAGTTGCTATTCCCATAAACCTTATAGTTTTACTAGTTTTAACTAAGGTTTGGGGGAAAAATTTTATTACCTTCCTTATCGTAACTTTGCTTATTTGGTCGGTTATTACTGCCTTTTACTTAGTTCTTTTCTATGCCTTAAAATCCCCTCCTCAAAGGTTGTGGTATATCTTTTTAATAGGAATTCCCCTACAAGGTTTACTTACATTCTTATTTATACATAAGTCAACTAGCATAACATCAAAATAATAAAATTATCAAAAAAGAGTTTGAAATTATTTCAAACTCTTTTTTATATCATAATTCCTATATAATAAAGAACAACTAAATGCAACGGATAATAAATATAAAACAAATATTTTAGTTTATATTTCCCTCGCTTTCCATTATATAAGGCTAACGGAATTAGTGCTAGGTAGCAAAACCATTGAATTTGCCAATCTATTGCGCACACGGGTAATAAACATATCGCCATAGCTAGTAATTTTAGCCATTTCTTATCGAACAAATATACGGCAACCGGCAATAATATTGCGCCTATTCCATAGTCGAACGAAAGGTCTCTATTCGTTAATTCTGGCAAATAATATACGGTAAAGAAAACTGCCGTTAAGCATACGATAACGAGTAGATATCCCCACCACTTTTTTATCTTTGATGCGTAGGATATGCAATAAATTAACAAGATAGATATAGAAAAATCTATCAAAATACCCATCAACAAACTGCCGTCGTTTATAAAATATACGACTTGGCAAATAATACCTAAAATGAATACCATTAAAAAGTATTTAAGTTTATTTTTGGTATATTTACACCCTTCGGCAATCATATAGGCAAAAATAGGCATTGCTAATCTACCTATTATTCTTAGCCATTCTGCTTGTGGAATAACTAACAACGCCAAATGGTCTACCGTCATTGCTACAAGTGCAATTATCTTTAAAGCATTGCCACTTAATCCCTTTTGTAAAAAGTTTTTTATCATATTAGTTTAGAGTAATGTCTTTTAGTTTTTGGTATTTTTTAATCGCTATTTCCTTAACCTTTTCTAAATTTTCGCCACGATTAAAAAATTCGTCGCTTATTTTTTTAGCAAGGAATATCGAATCGGTTGAATAACTTAGATTTCCTAGGTCGGTTATAAACTTTCCACTTTGCCTATCGCCCATAAAATCTCCCGAGCCTCGAAGTTTATAATCCATTTCGCTAACCTTAAAGCCGTCGCTATTGTCTTTAAGTATTCTTAGTCTCTCTAGCGCCTCGCCCCCTGTTGCAGAAGTAGTTAAAAAACAATAACTCTTGATGCTTGAACGACCTACCCTTCCTCTTAATTGATGAAGTTGAGATAGCCCAAACCTTTCTGCGTTGTAAATAACCATCACGGAAGCGTCTTTAACGTCTACACCGACTTCAATAACCGTCGTGGAAACTAAAAGGTCGATTTTTTTAGCCTTAAATTCGTTCATTACGCTGGTTTTGTCTTTGTCGTTCATTTTACCATGTAATAAACCTACGGTAACGTCGCTTAGTCGTTCTTTTATATCTTCGTATAGTTCGGTTGCCGACATAACGCTACCCTCTTCGTCTCCCTCGATTTTAGGGCATACGAAGTAGGCTTGCTTGCCTTCCTTGATTTCCTTTCTAATAAATCCTAGCATATCGCTATATTTTTCTTTGGGAACGATATTGGTTTGAACGGGAATTCTGTTGCTAGGCTTATCGGTAATAGTCGTTATATCTAAATCTCCAAAAAAAATCAATGAAAGCGTTCTAGGAATTGGCGTTGCACTCATAACTAAAACGTCAGGAGTTATTCCCTTGTTAAGAAGAGCGCTCCTTTGCGCCACACCAAAACGTTGTTGCTCGTCGCAGATACATAAAGATAAATTTTTAAACACTACGTCGTCGGTTAAAACTGCGTGAGTTCCAACTAAAACGTTAGTAAAGCCACAGGCTACGCCTTGTTTTACCGTTCTTTTCTCTTTTGCAGTTAAAGACGAAGTCAATAAGTCAACGTTATAATCTGGAAACGCCTTTTTAACGGCGTTATAATTTTGCCTTGCTAAAACTTCGGTAGGACTTAGCATAACCACCTGATAGCCACTATTTACGGCTATAAACATTGACGCAAGACTCACTGCAGTTTTACCACTGCCAACGTCCCCTTGTAATAGCCTATTCATAACGTTTGCACCAGTCATGTCGGCAAAAATTTCATTAACAGCCTTCTTTTGTCCCTCTGTAAACTCAAAAGGAAAACGCCTTGCTATAAAGTCTACTAGTTGCAGTGAGGAAGTTGCATACTTGTTTATTCTAACTTGTTCTCTTCCACCTTTGATAAATTTGAATGAAGAGATTAATGCAAAATATTCTTCAACGGCAATTCTCTCAGACGCTCTTTTTAGACTTTCAAAGTTTGTTGGATTATGCACTTCCCTATACGCAGAATATAAATCGCTAAGATTATATTTCGCCAGCAAATCAAAGGGGATTATACTCTTAGGTTTTTCCAAATCAACCGACAGTTTAACTGCATCTCTAACTACTTTTTGGGTTAAATTTCCTTTAAGAGAATATTGTGGAACGATACCTTTTAACCTGAAACTTTTTTCACAAAGTTCAAAAGATGGGTTAATCAAAGAGATTACGTCTCCCTCTCTTCTAACCCTGCCGTAAAATAAATATTCCTCGCCAACTCTAAGTTTTCCTGCAACGTATGGTTGGTTAAACCAAACGATAGAAAAATATAAACCCTCTTGCTCACAATTAACCTTAACCGTCCCCGTCTTTCTAAAAAATCGAACGGCTGGCTCGCTAATTATTTTTCCAGTGGTCAAAACTACGTCGTTATGATAAGAAAAATTTAACGATTGCTTTTCTCTTAAATCTAAATAGGCACGTGGAAAATACTGCATTAAGTCTGCAGTGTCAAAAATTCCTATTTTGTTAAGGTCCCCAGCCCTTTTTTCGTTTATTCCACGAATTTTCGTTATTTCCATATCGTCCTATAAAAAAGGGAAAGAACTTTGTCTTTCCCGAAGTTTTTTATTCTAAAGCTATATAATAGTAGTATATTGGTTGTCCACCATAATGTAATTCAACGTCGCATTCAGGATATTTTTCAGCAACTGCCGCTTGAAGGGCTTCAGCCTCTTCTCTAGTTACGTCTTGTCCATAATAGAGAGTGATTATTTCTTCTATACTACGTAATTTCTCAATTAGTTCTATAGTAACTTGACTTACGTCTTTACCAGTTGCTAAGATTTTCTTGTTGTCAAGACCCATTATGTCTCCGATTTTTAATTCAAAACCATAAAGTTTAGTATTTCTAACGGCATAGGTTACTTGTCCAACGGTTACGCTATCTAACGAGTGAATCATGTTAGCCTTGTTTTCGTCAACGGTTAGGTCTGGATTAAAGGCTAAAGCAGCAGAAAATCCTTGAGGAATATTCTTGGTTGGAATAACGTGTAAAGTCTTGTTTTCCACTAGCGATTTTGCTTGTTCAGCAGCCAAAATAATGTTCTTATTGTTAGGGAAAACGAATACGTTATCTGCATTTACTCTTGCAGCAGCGTCTGCTATATCGCTTGCAGATGGATTCATTGATTGTCCACCTTCGATAATAGCGTCTACCATTAAATCTTTGAATATAGTGGTTATTCCGTCGCCTGCAGAAACTGCCATCATACCGATATGTTTCTTTTCTGCCTCAAATTCCTTCATTAGCGCACGGTTTTGCTCTAACATGTTTTCAATTTTTAGTTTATCTAATTCACCAAGTTCTAGAGCGTGGGTTAACGCTAAACCAGGTTGATTGGTGTGAACGTGAACTTTTACAAACTCTAGGTCGCCAATAACGATTACGCTATCGCCAATAGACATCAAGAATTCCTTAAATCTCTCAATATCAGCCATAGTCGTTTGCTTTTTAAGATTAATAACGAAAAATTCCGTGCAGTATGCAAACTCGATATTTCCTAAACTAGCAATATCAACGTGTTCAAATGTAGATTGCGATTGGGTAGTCTCCACAACGTCTAAATCAACGTCTACCGTTTCGCCAAGCAATGCCTTTTGCATGCCTTCAAAAATAAATTGAAGACCTCTTCCACCAGCGTCTACTACCCCTGCTTTCTTAAGAACAGGAAGTAAAGTTGGAGTTAGGTTTACAGCCTCTTTAGATGCGTTAATAATTTCTTCAAAGAAAGATTCAAAGTCCTTATTGCGCCTATAAACGCTCATAGCATGTTCAGCAACTAATCTAATAACGGTTAGAATAGTTCCCTCTTTTGGTTTAGAAACGGCACTATAAGCAATTTCTGCACCATTCATAAGAGCGTTTGCAAACACTTTAGTATCAATCTCTTCAGCCTTGCCGAGAGTTTGACATATGCCACGAATGATTTGTGAAGTTATAACGCCAGAGTTACCTCTTGCGCCACGAAGCGCACCCTTACTAGTCGCTTCAGTTATATCGGCAATCTTGTTTGATTGACATTTAACAAGTTCTTTTATTGAAGATTGCAAGGTCATTGACATGTTTGAACCCGTGTCTCCGTCTGGAACAGGGAAAACGTTCAATGCGTCAAGTGTATTTCTATTTATCTCTACGAGTTTTGCCGCCGTCATCATCATTGACTTTAGCAATGCTCCATTTATCGTTTTTTGCATATATTATTACCTCAATATAAGGGGGAAATTTTATTTTTCTACGCCTATTACGTTAACGTTAATGGAATTAACTATCATGCCGGTAAAACGTTCGACTTTATATTGAATGCTTTCCTTAAGCGCCTCAATCGTTGCCTTGATAGAAACACCGTATTTTACAACCACAGACACGTTTATAGTAATCCTGTCCCCTACGCTATGAACGTTAACGCCCTTAACTTTAGAACCGAATTTCAAGAAACTGACAATTGCATCAAGGGTGTTTTTTGGGGTAAATCTTACTATCCCGTAACAATCCATTGCTATTTGATAGACGAAGTGTTCTATCGTTTTGTCAGATATTATTATTTTGCCGTAAATATTATTTGTTTTTACTGCCATAATAACTCCTACAATTTGCGATAATATCATTTTACATTATTTACAATAATTTTGCAACTCTTTAAGTAAAATATTTCAAATTTTTTGGTTTTAGTAAAATTCAAGCATATATTTTTTAGAAAAACATATCTAAAAAAGTTGCATTTTGTTTTGTTTTATGTTATTGTATATTAAGTTAATTAAAGATTAATTCCATTTGGAGGATATTGATATGAGTAAAGTATGTAGCGTTTGTGGAAAAGGTAAACTTTCTGGTAACTTGGTTAGCCACTCTAACCGTAAAACCCCTAAGTTATATGAAGCTAACCTTCAAAAGGTAAGCGTTAAAAATGCTAACGGCACCGTTAGCAAGGAATACGTTTGCACCAGATGCTTAAAGAGCGGAAAGGTTGAAAGAGCGTAGTTTTTAATTTTTTGAAAGTAAAAACGGTTTAAGATTTTCTTAAACCGTTTTTTATTTTATAATTTTATGCTTTTGATAATATTTTGACCTATATCTTTTAAGGCTATCGTTTGATTTTCTAAAATCAAATAACTGCTTGGCGTATCGTTTTTAGGTAATGATACCGAGCCAGCGTTAACGTATACCGTGCCATCTATTTTTTCGATAAAACCCGTATGGAAATGTCCGTAAATCACAGCATCAAACTTAGTCTTTGGCTTACTATCTTTATTGTAAACGTGTCCGTGGGTTAAGAATACGCTTTTATTTTGACATTCTATAACGGCGCTTTCTACAAAGTCGAAATTAGATATCATAGTATCAACTTGGCTATCGCAGTTGCCCTTTACAACTATTAATTTATCGACCATTTCGTTTAGCATTTCGCTAACTTTCATAGGTGCGTAGTCTTGTGGCAATGGATTCCTTGGTCCGTGATTATATATATCCCCTAAAAGAATAAGTTTATCTGCCTTTTCAATACTAAAAAGGTCGATAACTTTTTGCATATAGTAGGCCGACCCGTGAACGTCCGAAGCGATTAAATATTTCATTTTATCTCCTTTCCATTTATTAAATCAAAAACTACTTCTTTTGCAATCATAAGACCTGCCGTTGCAGGAACAAAAATCATTGATGGTGGGCATTTTCTTTGCTTTTGGACTTGCTCGTC
>JAZRGN010000031.1:0-6220 GCA_045644165.1 Christensenellaceae bacterium
CTCTCTTTTGACGAGCAGATGTATTACGATATGCTTTCTGCATTTTGTAAAAGCCTGCGTGGTAGCGATGCAAATGCCGCATTATACTATATGCAACGTTTAATAAAAGGCGGTTGCGATCCACTTTTAATCTTCCGTAGATTGATAGCGCATTCGGCAGAAGACGTTGGAATGGCAGATCCACAAGCACTAGTTATTGCTACAAGCGCAATGACGGCTTTTGAAAAGATGGGGCTTCCAGAAGGTTTGCTTCCCTTGTCAGAAGCAATAATATACGTGTGCGAAGCAGAAAAATCAAACTCTGTTGTAATGGCTATGGACATGGCTGGCGAAGATGCCGAAAAGGTTAAAGACGACACCGTTCCACCATGGGTAAAAAATGCGGTGTATGGTAGCGAGCAAGATAAAAAGCTTGCAAGCCAATACAAATATCCACATAATTACGGCGGATACGTAGAACAACAATATCTTCCAGATAGCCTTAAAGATAGGGTATATTACATACCACAAAACAACGGCTACGAAAACGTCGTTAAAGAAATTAGACTTAAAAAAGGAAAGTAAAATTAATGGCAAACAATATGGACTATTCAGCACAACTAGCAAAAGAATTTACTATTAGGGCAGACCATTCTGCAAACATCATTTCGCTTATCGACGAAGGCAATACAATACCTTTTATCGCCAGATATCGTAAAGAAATGACAGGTTCTTGCGACGACCAAGTGTTAAGAGAATTCTTCGACAGACTAAAATATTTAAGGAATCTCGACCAAAGAAAGGAAGAAATCGCAAACTCTATAACCGAGCAAGGCAAAATGACCGACGAAATCGCTCTTGCCTTGGCATCTTGTGAAACCTTAACCGAGGCAGAAGACGTTTATAGACCATTCAAACAAAAGAGAAAAACAAGGGCTAGCGTTGCTATCGAAAAGGGTTTAACTCCACTTGCCGACGCCATTTTAGAACAAACCCAAGATTTAGACTTAAACGCAAAGGCTAGCGAATTTATTAACGAGGAAAAGGGCGTTGAAAACGTTGAACAAGCATTGCAAGGGGCAAGCGATATTATCGCAGAACGTGTTTCGGACGACGCTAATTTAAGAAAAATACTTCGTAAAAAGTTATTCGATACGGGGTCTATTGCAACCAAATTATTGGAAAACGAAAATGCAAAAACCTACGATATGTATAACGAATATACCGAAAAAATTTCTTCAATGCCATCTCATAGAATTTTAGCAATCAATCGTGGCGAAAAGGAAGAATGCTTGAAAGTTTCTTTAGTTAAGGACGAAGAGGCTTTCGTTAACGAAATTAAAGCAGTTTACGTTAAAAATCAAACACCGGCAGGCGAATTAGTTGCTTCTGCTTGTCAAGACGCTTTTACTAGGCTTATTTTCCCATCAATAGAAAGGGAAATTCGTAGCGAACTTTTTGAAAAGGCTATCGAACAAGCAATTAAAATGTTCGAAGTAAATCTTCGCCCATTACTACTTCAACCACCACTAAAAGGCAAGGTTATTTTAGGGTTAGACCCTGCGTATAGAACGGGTTGCAAAATCGCAGTTATCGACGCTGAAGGTAACGTTCTAGACACCGCAGTAGTATATCCAACCCCACCTCAAAACAAAACCGAAGAGGCAAAAGTAGTTTTAACCAAACTTATCTTAAAACACGGCGTAACCGTTATTGCTATAGGTAACGGCACGGCAAGTAAGGAAAGTGAAATTTTCGTTGCCGACCTAATTAAGGGTATAGACAAACCTCTTTCATACGCAGTAGTAAACGAGGCTGGCGCATCAGTATATAGCGCAAGTAAGTTAGGCGCAGAAGAATTCCCCGACTTTGACGTTACCCAACGTTCTGCCGTTTCCATTGCAAGAAGGCTTTTAGACCCACTAGCAGAACTTATTAAAATAGACGTTAAATCTATCGGTGTTGGTCAATATCAACACGATATGCCTGAAAATAGGCTAGAAGAAGTGCTTGGTGGCGTTGTCGAAGACTGCGTTAACAGCGTAGGTGTAGACCTTAACACAGCGTCTGCGAGCCTACTTTCATACGTTGCAGGCTTAAATAGTGGCGTGGCAAAAAATATCGTTGAATATAGAAAAACCAAGGCGTTTAGCAAGAGAGAAGAACTTCTAAAAGTAAAAAAACTTGGCGAAAAGGCATTCTTGCAATGCGCAGGCTTTTTAAGAATTCACGGTGGCGACGTGCTTGATAACACGGGCGTTCACCCAGAATCTTATCCAGCCGTTGAAAAACTTCTTGCGACCGTAGGCTATACGCTAGAGGACGTTGCAAAGGGCGAAATTTCTCAAATCAGGGAAAGGGTAGAGGCTAAGGGTATAGATAACGTTGCAAAAGAGTGTGAAATAGGTGTTCCAACCCTTAACGACATTATTGGCGAACTTCTAAAACCTGGTAGGGATATTCGTGATAGCCTTCCAAAGCCAATACTTAGAAGCGACCTACTCGATATGAGTAATCTAAAGGAAGGTATGGAACTTAACGGCACGGTTAGAAACGTTATCGACTTTGGCGTATTCGTTGACATTGGCGTTCATCAAGACGGATTAGTGCATATCTCTCAAATTTCCGACAACTACATTAAACACCCTTCCGACGTGCTTAAGGTGGGCGACCTAGTTAAAGTTAAGGTGCTTGGCGTAGACCTAGTTAAGAAAAAGATTTCTCTTACTATGAAAACTACCGAACTTCCACACGGGCTAAACGTAGGCAATCAAAAAACCGATAGAGAAAGAAAGCAAGGCAGAGAAAACGCTCAAAGAAAGGATAAAAATCTTCCACCAAAGCAATCTAAAGAAGATATGCTGGCTATGCTTTATAAGAAATTCGGCAGATAATTGCTTAATTTGGCACAAAAAACTATTCAGGAATAAAAAATAACCGAGTATTTATTGACAAAAAGATTAAAATTAGATAAAATGTATCTACTAAATAATCAAATACTATGTTTCGGAGAAACAAAATGAAACGTTATATTAAAATATTAACAAACCTTTTAGCCGTTCTTTTGCTTGCTGTGGCTTGTGTTTCTATGACGGGTTGCAAAAAAGAAGATATTAAAACGGCTACCCTAAAGCTTCAACTTTACGACTATAGTGGAAACAAGTTCTATACCGAAAGTGAAGTCAATATGACTATCGACTTGTTTGGACATCTTGCTCCAAAAACCGTAGAAGCAATTTCTAAGTATATTAACGAAGGCTACTACAACAACGCCATCTTCTATCAAATGGAGGTTAAAGGCGTTAAACAAATAATGGTTGGTAACCTATTGGTAGACGGCGACTCTATTACCGTTGATGCCGACAAAAACGTTAACATTAAACTAAACGCTATTAAGCCAACTCTTCCAGGCGAATTCACTAACGGTGGCACGGTTGGTTCAGACCTATTAAATACTAAAGGTTCAGTTGGTTTATGGAGAGACTGGTCTTCTTCAAGCGATTACACCTATTCAACCGGCGTTAATACGGGAAGAGCAACTTGGTTTATGCTAGACGCTCCTCAATCTAAATACGACGGATGTTTCTGTGTGTTCGGTCAATTTAACCTAGAAGATACTGCTAACGTAACTGCTTTTAACGCATTAACTACAATGTTCTCGAACAGTAGTTATTACGACGAATACAAGGTTTTCTACACCGGTGAATACGACCCATCAAAACCAAACTGTGGCTTAACCTTCCGTTGCACTACTATCGAACGCTTTACCGAGCTTAAGAACTTAACCGACGAGGAAAAGGAAGCGCTCTCTGCTGAAGAAAGAGAAATGGCAAACATCTTCAATTCTAGCGACGAAAAATATGAAGATATTAGTTGCTTATTTAGTTACGACAGTTATACTATAAGAGTTCCAAAGAATAAAGATGGTAAACTCGGCGCAGTTATTAAATCTGCAACCGTTGCTGATAAAAAATAATTTCAAGCAAAAAACAAACCGTTCTATTGAAAAATGGAACGGTTTTTTCGTGCTAAAATTTTATGGTATATTATTTCTTTATTTTGTTAATAATCGTATAAATCTTATCAAGGAGACAATTTATGGAGAAAATATACGGTTATAAACAAGAGGACGTAATTGCCCTATCAAAAGAAATCATTAATAAAGGCAATAAACCACTTCAAAGAATTTTTGAAGATTTTGCAAACTCTCACTCTAAGGCAAAGGGAACGGTTAGAAATTTATACTACGCCTTAGTTAGATATGCGAAGGTAAATCCCGATTTTTGTGAAAAATACTTGGGTGGGGTGATTCCCTCGGTAGAAAAAATTCAATCCTTCTCTAAGGGAGAAGAAGAGGTTTTAATATCAAAAATCAAAGAGGGAATAAACGAAGGAAAGTCCGTTCGTTCAATCGTTTTGTTGCTAGCAAACGGAGATGCTAAACTTGCCTTAAGGTATCAAAATAAATACAGGGCGTTTTTGGTTAAAAACCCAGAGTATAACGCACGCATAAAAAGGGCTAATCCCCATCAAGAACTTCGTAGTCAGCCCCCAATTCCTCAAACGCTATTTAATAAACTTAAAAAAGATATTAATTCTTTAGTGGATAAAATTTCCATAAAAGAGAAAAAAGAAAACGCCGTTCTGCGTAAAAGAATTGCTTTTTTAGAGGCAGAAAATTTAAAACTTTCTAGATTAGTCTATGGAGCAAGCGTAGAAAGCCGAGTGGTTGATTTCTTTTCCTCCCCACAGGGAAACAGGTTTACGCATTAAATACTTGATTTTTGAAACAAGATGTTGTATAATTCCCTCATACTTTTGATAGGAATTAGGACATGGATTTATTTAAGAAATGCTACGATTACGATATCGTGGAGAAAATGAAACAACTAGAGGTATATCCTTACTTTCATAAATTAGAAAGCAAACAAAACCCTCAAGTAACTATGGAAGGTAAAGACATGATAATGATAGGCTCTAACAACTATTTAGGGCTTACCTCTCATCCCGAAGTTATAGAGGCTGGAATTAAAGCCATTGAACAGTTTGGCAGTGGTTGTTCTGGTAGCCGTTTCTTGAACGGAACGCTTACCACCCACGTTTTATTAGAAAAAGAACTTGCCGAATTTTTACAAAAAGAAGATTGCGTTACCTTTTCAACGGGTTTTCAAAGTAACCTAGGAATAATTAGCGCACTTTGTGGCAGAAACGACTATATAATTTCGGACAAGGAAAACCACGCAAGCATCTACGACGGGCAAAGGCTATCCTTTGCAAAAACTCTTCGTTATAACCACGCAGATATGCAAGACTTAGAACGTCAACTCCAATCCGTTCCCGAAACAGCAGGGATATTAATCGTTACCGACGGCGTATTTTCAATGGGTGGGGATATTTGTAAACTTCCTGAAATCGTTAAACTTGCAAAAAAATACGGTGCTAAAGTTATGGTAGACGACGCACACGGCTTAGGGGTTTTGGGCGCTCACGGCAGAGGCACTGCAGAATACTTTGACCTAGAAGACCAAGTGGATATCTATATGGGAACTTTCTCTAAATCTCTTGCAAGCCTTGGTGGATACATGGTGGCAAAAAGGGAAGTTTGCGAATACGTGCGCCACAATTCTCGTCCGTTCATTTTTTCGGCAAGCATAACTCCAGCAAGTGTGGCGTGTGCTAGAAAAGCCTTGGAAATCTTAAAAAGAGAGCCTCAAAGAGTTAGTAGATTAAGGGAAATAAGCAACTATATGAGAACTGGTCTTAAAAATGCAGGTATAGATATAATAGAAAAGGACCAAACGCCTATAATTCCAATCTATACATACTATAATTTAAGAACCTTTACTGCTTGCAAAAAGTTGTTTGACCGTGGTGTTTACGTAAATTCTACTATTTCCCCTGCAGTTCCAGTTGGCAAGAGCCTACTTAGAACGAGTTACATGGCAACTCACACCGAAGACCAAATGGATATCGCAATAAAACACATTAAAGAAGTTCTACAAGAAGTTAAAGATATAGACGAATAAAAAACCGAGCAAAATTTGCTCGGTTTTTTAATATTCAATTAAGTCTAATAAGTAATTAGCATCTACGTTAAACGCTTCACAAATGCGTTTAAGTTGAGTATATCTTGGCTCTTGAACGCCAGATAGCCATTTGCTTACCGTTCCTTGTGTAGAGCCGATTTTATTTGCAAATTTTTCTTGCGACAAACCACTTTCTTTAATTATATCTTTTATTA
>JAZRGN010000032.1:0-3035 GCA_045644165.1 Christensenellaceae bacterium
ATATCCCCGTCGTCAATAACCACGTCTGGGAAACAAATTTTATCATTGGGATTTGGTGCAAGGCACATTAGTGCACGAGCAGGATTTTCTTTTATCAAATCTGTATCAACCCTACTCATATAAATTTTTGAGCCGTAAAAACTACGCAACCTATCCCCACCACCAAAGTGGTCAAAATGTCCGTGCGAATGAATTACAATCTTAATATCTTTTGGATCAAAACCTAAAGTTATTATCGATTGAATTAACGATGAATAATTATGAGAAAAACCGCTATCAAACAAAATTAAGCCATCGGTTGTTTTAAGTAGGTGCATACAAACCATTTTGTCACCCACGTAATAAAGATTCCCAAATATTCTAAATGGCTCTATGTTGTATTTGTGTGGGTTTTCGTAATAATCTTTATGAGAGGGAATAAACCCACCCATAGCCTCTTCATACGTTCTAATATCAACAAACTTAAATTCTTTATAGTCTTTCATATTTACCGCCCCACGTTAACAATAAAATATAATTTAACATTTTAAGCAAATTTCTTCTAAAACTAATTTTACTATACAATATAGCAACCACGTTGTCAACAACCTTTTTTACGAAACTTTTTCGCAAAAAAACAACGACGAAATTCGTCGTTGTTTTAATTTGTAAATTTAATTATTTATTCAATGCTTCTTGAACTGCAACTGCGCATGCAACGGTCATACCAACCATTGGGTTGTTACCAGCACCTATAAGTCCCATCATTTCTACGTGAGCAGGAACTGAACTTGAACCAGCAAATTGAGCGTCGCTGTGCATTCTACCCATGGTGTCGGTCATGCCGTATGATGCAGGACCTGCAGCCATGTTGTCTGGGTGAAGGGTTCTACCCGTGCCACCACCAGATGCTACAGAGAAATAACTCTTGCCGTTTTCAATAGCCCATTTCTTGTAAGTTCCAGCAACTGGGTGTTGGAATCTAGTTGGGTTGGTTGAGTTACCGGTGATAGATACGCCAACGTTTTCAAGTCTCATGATAGCAACGCCTTCTGGAACGCTGTCTGAACCATAACACTTAACGTTTGCTCTTGCACCCTTACTGAACGCTCTTTCTTCTAACACGTTAACTTCTTCGGTTGCTGGGTCGAACTTGGTTTCTACGTAGGTAAAGCCGTTAATTCTTGAAATGATATAAGCAGCGTCTTTACCTAAACCGTTAAGGATAACTCTTAGTGGCTTAACACGAACCTTGTTTGCGTTAAGAGCGATTTTGATTGCGCCTTCAGCAGCAGCGAATGACTCGTGGCCTGCTAGGAAGCAAAAACATTCGGTTTCTTCGCTTAATAGCATTTTACCAAGATTGCCGTGTCCTAAACCAACTTTTCTGTTTTCAGCAACAGAACCTGGAATACAGAATGCTTGTAGACCAATACCAATATTTGCAGCAGCCGTAGCAGCAGACTTGTCGCCAGTTTTTTCAGCAGACTTTAATGCGATTGCGGAGCCTACAACGTATGCCCATTTAGCATTTTCAAAGCAGATAGGTTGAGTTTCTTGAGTGATGGTGTATGGGTCAATTCCATACTTATCACAAATTTCTTTACATTCATCAATAGAGTTGATGCCATATTCTTTCAGAGTTAAAAGAATTTTGGCTTCACGTCTTTCATAACCTTCAAAATGTGCCATAATTACCTTTACCTCCTATTATTCCTTTCTTGGGTCGATGTATTTAACAGCGCCGTCTTCTGCCTTGAAGCGTCCGTAGGTGCCTTTAGCCTTTTCGTATGCTTCGTTTGGTTCCATACCCTTCTTAATAAAGTCGGTCATCTTTCCAAGTGAAACGAATTCGTAACCGATAACTTCGTTGTTTTCATCAAGAGCCATTCTCGTGCAGTAGCCCTCGGTCATTTCAAGGTATCTAACGCCCTTAGCCTTAGTGCCATACATGGTTCCTACCATTGAACGCTCGCCCTTGCCAAGGTCTTCCATACCTGCACCGATAACTAATCCGTCTTCAGAGAAAGCAGATTGTGAACGGCCGTAAACGATTTGTAAGAACAATTCTCTCATTGCCGTGTTGATTGCGTCGCAAACAAGGTCGGTATTTAAAGCTTCAAGTAAGGTTTTACCTGGAAGAATTTCTGCTGCCATTGCTGCAGAGTGAGTCATACCCGAGCAACCAATGGTTTCTACGAGTGCTTCCTCGATAATACCGTTTTTAACGTTTAACGATAACTTACAAGCACCTTGTTGTGGTGCGCACCAGCCTACACCATGCGTATATGCGGAAATATCCGAAATTTGTTTTGCTTCTACCCATTTTCCTTCTTCTGGAATAGGAGCAGGACCGTGTTTTGGTCCTTTGCATACGCAGGTCATTTCTTTAACTTCAGTTGAATACTGCATAAATCTATGCCCTCCAAATTTATTTATAATTCACTTTTTTAGTATACCAAATAATCCATTATTTGACAATTATTTTTTTAAGATTTTAAATCATATTTTTATAATTTAGGACACTTTTACCTACCGAGATTGGTTTTATCTTCTAAACTTCTTTTATAATAAAACAAATATTGCTGAAAATATCCTGAATTTTCGCCAAATTTTTTCACAAACCAATCGGCAATCTTATTTCTATCGGTTAATTTACCCTTAAAGTCTTGCTCGTAAACCTTGGCTATCCAAGTATCTACGGGAAAACTATCCGTGCGATTAAAACCAAACAAACTTACGCAATCTGCCACCTTTGGGCCTACACCATAAATACCCGTCAATGCGTTTTTAAGCATTCTAGTAGACAAACTATTTAGACTAGATAAAACTATTTTACCATCAACTAAATCTTGAGCCAAAGTCTTAAAGTAAACGGCTCTATATCCTAGTCCCATTTCTTTATAAAATTCAAGAGGTTTTTCGGCTAGTTTTTCGTTAGTTGGAAAGGAGAAGTAAATTTCACCCAAAAACTCTTTTTTCTCGCCTAAATTTTGACAGATTCTCTCTATGGAAGTTTTTATTCGTGGAATGTTGTTGTTTTGAGAGATTATAAA
>JAZRGN010000033.1:0-36630 GCA_045644165.1 Christensenellaceae bacterium
CGGTTATTAACCCTTTATATTGCCCTGCTTGAAAGTCGGGGTTTTCATAGTTAATTTTCTTATATCCCCAAATTGCCGTAAATACTATGGATAGCGATAAAATTATTCCAAGTGATATTCTTATCAACTTCATAATATAATTATACTCATTTAAAGGTGCAAAAAAGACCTTTCATTTTACGAAAAGTCTTTTTTACAAAATTTTTTATGACAAAATTATATTTTAAGTGAAGTTTTTTTCGGGCCAACAGTTGACGAAGAAATTTTATCAAAATCTAAAACTTGTTTAATCACGTCATTAACTTCAGCAATCCTTAATGATTCATACTTTTTGAGTTTTTCTTCTATGTTAAATTTTTCATCAAAATATAACATATGTTTACCGAACAACAACATTTGTGACGAAGTGCCTTCTCGCCCCATTATAAAGCTACTTTTAATTTGCTCTTTACCCCTTAAAAACTCTTGTTCAGTGATTCCATCTTCTTTTAGTTTTCGTAGTTCTTCCATTATTTTTTGAACGGTCAAGTCTCTTGATGATGGATTAACGCCGGCGTAAACTTCCAAAACACCTTGGTCTTTATACGCCGAAACGTATGAATAAACGCTATACGCCAAACCTAATTCTTCACGAATCTTTTGGAAAAGCCTACTACTCATACCACCACCCAAAACGTAACTTGCTATACTTAAAGCTTCGTTCCTTGAATCACCAAGCTTAAACGCTGGAAAGGATATGCCGACGTGTGTTTGTTCAATCTTTTTATACTTATGCAAATGATTTTGAACCGTCCTTTCGCAAATTACTTGCTTAGCCGATTTTTCCCTAACGAATTTGCTTGCAAAATAACCGTCTATCATTTGTTCGATTTTATTTTCATCAACGTTACCTGCAACTGATATTACAACGTTATCAGCCGTATAATACTTGTCCATATAGTCTAAAACGTCTTTTTGTGTAAACTTTTTAATGTTTGAAACAGGTCCAAGAATAGTTCTACCCAACCCTTGACCTTCAAATCTGCTTTCTGCAAGAAGGTCAAACAATATATCTTCGGGTATGTCTTCCGACATGTTGATTTCTTCTATAATTACGCCTTTTTCTTTTTCAAGTTCTTTTTTGTCAAAGGTTGCGTTAAAAAATAGGTCGCTTAAAACTTCTATCGTTTCTTCTACGTGTTCGGTTGTTGATTTTGTGTAATAGCATGTAATTTCCTTTGAAGTAAAGGCGTTGATTGATGCACCTATTCTATCAATATAGTCTGAAATCTCGTAGGAAGAACGGTTTTTTGTGCCTTTGAATACGGTATGTTCAATAAAATGCGATATGCCGTTTTCTTCTACACTTTCGTTTGCGCTACCTGTTTTTACTAAAACGCCCACGCTTACCGAATATAAGCCTTCCATCTTTTCTATTACAAGTCTTAAACCATTTTTATATCTTTTTGTATAAGTCATTATTTCTCCTAAGGGTTATTAGAAATATTTTGGCTCACTTTTACCTGTTCTAACCCTACTTTTTCCAAGTAATCTAAAATTTTTGGAAGAGCCGTTAAAGTATGAGGTTTGGGGTGCATTAACACAAGGTCACCGTTAGTTACGTTTTGAGTTGCCCTTTTAACGATTAAATCAACGTCTTTATCGCGCCAATCTATCGTGTCTTTCGACCACATTATAACCTTATAGCCTAAGTCATACGCCGAACTTAACGTGTCGGCATTATAACTACCAGACGGTGGCGCAAACAAGGTAGTTTGAACGCCACATAATGCCTTAACTATTGCGCCTGTTAACTTTATTTCTTCTAAATTTGCGCTATAACTAAGCTTTTTATGGTCTTTATGGAAATAGCCGTGGTTGGCAATTTCGTGTCCGTTATTTACCATCTTATTGAGAGTTTCGCCATTATCGTCTGCCCAACACCCACCAACGAAGAAAGTTGCTTTTAAATTTCTTTCGTCTAACAAATCAATAATAGAGTTTACCACTTGAGTATTCTCGTAAACGTTAAACATTAAAGAAACGCACGGGTTTTCTCTATTGCCGTTATATATAGGTTTTATGGCGTTTGCACTGCTTATAGGCGCTATTTGATATGGAATATAACTTACTGACAATACTAGCAATATTACGACTGCTAAAATAGTATTTGTGATTACCGACCTTTTATTACCAAACTTCATTTACCTATACCCCTTGACTATTTTATGCCGATAGTTTTAGGTAAATTACTTAAAAAAGGATAAAAAATATGCAAGGCGAATCGCCTTGCATATCTTAATTAGTCATTAGTCGTTTACGATTTCAAGAAGTTTAAGGTCAATGCCCTTTTCGCCGATTTTAATAATTTCTACTTTTACTTTATCGCCGATATGCAATACTTCTTCAACACTTTCAATACGTTTACTGCTCATTTTTGAAATGTGAATTAAACCGTCTTTTCCTGGTGCTAACTCACAGAAAGCACCAACTTTTGGTAGAATTCTAACAACTTCTGAAATGAACATATCGCCAACTTCAGGGTCTTTTGCGATAGATAAGATGATTGCCTTTGCTCTTTCTGCTTGAGCAATATCACCTACGCAACATACGTTAACTCTTCCGTCGTCCTCGATATCAATTTTAACGCCCGTTTCTTCGATAATCTTGTTGATAACCTTACCTTGCTTACCGACAACGTCGCCGATTTTTTCAGGGTCGATTGAGAATGAAATAATCTTAGGAGCGTATGGAGAAAGTTCAGCCTTTGGTTTATCGATAACTTCTAACATCTTGCTTAAGATGTGTTGTCTACCAACGTTTGCTTGAGCGATTGCTTGTCTTAAAATAGCCTCGTCAATACCCTTTATTTTGATATCCATTTGGATAGCAGTGATACCCTTTTCAGTTCCTGCAACCTTGAAGTCCATATCGCCAAGGAAGTCTTCTAAACCTTGAATATCGGTTAAAATTGAAACTTTACCAGATTCGGTATCCTTGATAAGACCCATTGCAATACCTGCTACAGGAGCAGTAATTGGAACACCTGCGTCCATAAGTGCTAAGGTTGAACCACAAACACTACCTTGAGAGGTCGAACCATTAGAAGAAAGAACTTCAGATACAATTCTAATAGCGTAAGGGAAATCTTCTGGAGATGGGATAACAGGCTCTAATGCTCTTTCTGCTAGAGCGCCGTGTCCAATTTCACGTCTGCCTGGACTCTTAAGAGGTCTAGCCTCCCCTGAAGCGTAACCAGGCATGTTATATTGATGCATATATCTCTTTTGAGATTCGCCGTCTAAGCCTTCTAGTTTTTGTGCTTCAGAAAGCATACCTAAGGTGCAAGTAGACATAACTTGAGTTTGCCCTCTAGTGAACACGCCTGAACCGTGAACTCTTGGAAGAACGCCTGCTTCACACCAAATAGGTCTAACTTCGGTTAATTTTCTTCCGTCTGGACGAATGCCTAGGTTAGTGATTTTTGCTCTTACCTTCTCTTTGGTTAGATAGTAAAGAGAATCTTTAATTTCTCTTTCTTTTCCTGGAAAGATTTCAGCAAAGTGAGCCAAGGTATCTTTTTCTACTTGGTCTTGTCCGTCTTGACGAACTTTTCTATCAAAGGTATCTAAAGCCTTGTCAAGCATATCGCTTGCAAATTCTCTAACGGCATTGTCGATTTCTTCTGGAATGTGATATAATTCCATTTCTCTCTTTGGCTTGCCGATTTCTTTAATGATTTCTTCTTGGAATGCGCAAAGTTTTTTGATTTCTTCGTGGCCGAATAGAATTGCACCTACCATTTCGTCGCCTGAAATTTCTTTAGCACCTGCTTCAACCATCATGATTGCATCTTTGGTTCCTGCAAGGTTTAAGGTTAGCGTGCTCTTTTCTCTTTGAGCGCAATCTGGGTTGATAACGTATTCACCGTCAACAATACCAACTACTACGCTACCTGTTGGGCCAGCAAATGGAATATCTGAAATGCTGATTGCAATAGAACTACCAATCATAGCAAGTGGTTCTGGTTGAATGTCTTGTTCAACTGAAAGTGCAGTTGCGATAACAACTACGTCGTTAAATAATCCTTTTGGGAAAAGAGGACGAATAGGTCTATCGATAAGTCTGCTAGTTAAGATAGCCTTATCAGATGCTCTACCTTCTCTCTTTTTGAATCCACCTGGGATAGAACCGATAGAATACATTTTTTCTTCAAAGTCTACTCCGAGTGGGAAATAATCCATACCGTCTCTTGGTTTTTCTGCCATGGTAACATTTACCATAACTGCCGTGTCTCCACAACGAATAACGCAAGAACCGTTAGTTTGTTCAGCGTATTTACCCGTTTCTACAACGAGTTCTCTACCACCGAGCATAGTTCTAAATTCTTTGTAATTTGGTGTCATGTTTTTCTCCTATTTCAACTCTTATTTATTTTGAAACGAGACGCAACCTACGTCTACGCACAATTTCGATTTTAAGGTTTTGGTTTTTACCCCTAATTTAAGAAAAATTGGGCGACAAAAAATAATGCCGCCCCTTTTTTAATTATTTTCTTAAATCTAATGCTGCAATAAGCTTTCTGTATCTTTCGATATCTACTTCTTGTAAATACTTCAAAAGACCACGACGTTCACCAACCATCTTTAACAAACCACGACGTGAATGATTATCGTGAATGTTCTTTGATAAGTGTTGGTTTAAGTGATTGATTCTTTCAGTTAGAAGTGCAACTTGAACTTCGGTAGAACCGGTATCACCTTCGTGAGCGCCAAACTTTTTAATAATTTCTGCTTTTCTTGCTTTATCCATTTCTTTTTACCTCCTATTTATGGAATAATTCGCTCTATACAAAGTAAAGGGTGGAGAATCCACAAAACCTTGTTTAGAGTATCAAGCCTTGTAATTATATCAAATATTATTTGCTTTGTCCACTATTTTTACGACCTTTTATCAAAAAATCGCCGTTATTTAACTATTTAAAAAAATTAATTTTGCTTTCAATTAACGCTTTATATTTACTAAGGTAAGTTGCAACGTCTTTTGGACTTGAAAGCCTTTCTATTCTCTCGCCTCCGTTAAATACCCTTTTAGTCATTGCGTTAGCGCCACACGCAACGTTTTGAGCAATCTCTTCCATAACGTCGATATTATATAAACAAACCTTTCCGTCTTTGGCGTATCCCGTGTTTTCGAGATTTCCTGCCATATATTTTTGCCTATAAAGGTAGTATGGCGCGTATCCTGTATTCGACAACTCTTTGTGGGAATATTCTACCATATTTTCCACCTCTCCCTCGGGAAGTTTTGAGGTTTGTTCGGCTAAATACGAGCCTTTCTTAATGCATAGCGTATGAACGGTTATATTGTCTGGAGAAAGGGATATGGCTTTAGATAAACTGTCCTTAAAGTCATCAAAAGTTTCGCCCGTTAACCCTGCAATTAAATCCATATTGATAGAAAAATCTTTTTTCGCTATGTCGTATGTGTCGAATATATCTTTCGCCGTATGGTTCCTGCCTAATAGGCTCAAGGTCTTATCTTGAAAGGTTTGTGGATTAACGCAAATTCTAGTTACGCCAAAATCTTTTAAGATTTTAAGATTTTCTTTATTTATGGCATCAGGCCTACCTGCCTCTACGGTAAACTCTACCCCCGAATTGATTTTAGAAACGGCAGAAAGCACTCTAGTTAAATGCTCGTTAGAAAGTGCAACGGGCGTACCACCACCGATATAAATACTTCTCAGTTTCCTAATTAGCTGGGAACTTCTTTCAATATCTTCTATTAAAGCGTCTACGTAAGCATCTACGTATGCGCTTGCATGTTTAATATCTGCACTTATAAAGGAGCAATACCTACATCTCGACGGGCAAAATGGAATAAACACGAAAAAGTCGGTATTGTCGTCGTCTTTTTTATACCACCCTTTTTGCGAGTTTATAACTGCTTGTGTTAAAGCCGTTTTTTCTCTACTTACTTTCATTACGTCTGTAAAAAACTCGGCAAATTCGCCTGTTTCTTCTATTTGTTGATAGGCTAGCTTAGTTGGTCTAATTCCCGTAAGCGCACCCCAAGGCATTTCTTTGCCTGTAAATCTTGCAAGCGCCTTGTATAGTGAAAGTTTCGCAAATCTTTTAGTTAGTCTTTTTTCTTCTATTACGTCATTGAAATTACCAACAACGTTACCGTAAGCGTAAGTTTGTCCGTTAACGGTAACAGTGTTTACCACTTTATTAGGAGACGCAGAAAAACGATGGCGAATTTTGAATTCACCACCGTCGAAAAGGTTTTCTACTTCTTTTAGGTCGGGCAAAAAAGCCTCTAAGTTGGTATCAATCATAATCTACGAATGCGTTATTTTCTCTCTCGTAAGAAAGTGTTGTAAAATCCTCGTGTCCAGGATACACCCTATAATCCCCTTGTAAATTAAATAATTTTTTTACTGAATTAATTAAGACGTCTTTATTCCCTGTTGGAAAATCACTTCTTCCAATACTGCAACGAAACAAGGTATCGCCAGTAAAAAGCATATCCCCAACAAGAAAGGTAACGCTACCGTCCGTATGACCAGGGGTTAAAATAACTTTTATTTTAATTTCCTCAATGTTAAGTTCGTCTCCATCGTTAAATAAATGGTCGGCATCTAAACATTCAAATTTTCTACCAAAATCGCTTGCTAAATTAAGGTCGTTTTTAAGTTTTGGTGCATCAACCGAACTAATATACACTTTTATTCCGTCGTCTTGAAGCGCTTTTGCGTTTCCTGCATGGTCAAAATGAGCGTGCGTAAGTAAAAGAGTAGTTATTTTAACACCTAAATCTTCACTAGCCTTTTTTATAGATTTATAACTTTCGCCACCGTCTATTAAAATTGCGTTTTTAGTTTCTTCATTTACTAAAAAATAGGAATTAACACCTAATAAACCGGTCGTTAGATGATAAAGTTTCATTAGTTTGCCGTCCTATAAACTTCAACTATCTTAGGTTCTTGTTTTAATTTTGTCATTAGTTTTTCAAGTTCGTCTTTATCATTAATTCTTATGCTAAAATTAACTACCACACGCTTTGAACGAGCGTCTATTCTACCGTTAGTAGAAATTATTTCTAGTTTTTGAATAGCGCAAACTGCCGCAACTGCAGTTAAGATTTCAGCTTGAGTGTTTCCAATAACTTCAATAGCAACGTTAAACGAACTTTGTAAACTATCCGTCCAAGAAACTTCAATAAGTCTATCGTTTTCAGCGTGTTTAAGGTTTGAACAGTCTTTTCTATGAACGGTTACACCTCTACCACGAGATATAAAGCCGATTATTTCATCACCAGGAACAGGGTTACAACAACCTGCAAATCTAACTAGTAAGCCATCCATTCCCTTAACGGTAACGCCGTTAGTGTGTTTAGCCTTTGTGGATACGAAATGCTCGATTTGCTTTTGTGGTTGACGTCTTCTATAAAAATCGATTAATTTAAGTATTACTTGGCTGGCTGAAACTGCCCCAAAACCAACTGAGGCAAACATTTCGTCTTGCTCGTTAAAGGACATTTTTGAAGAAACGACTAAGAAAGCCTCTTCCGTGAGAAGTTCGGCTAATTTATATCCTCTTTTCTTAGCCTCTTCTTCAAGCATGGACTTACCCATCTTGCCGTTTTCTTCCTTCATTTCACGCTTGAAGAATTGTCTTATTTTAACCCTTGCACTCGGGCTTTTTACAACCTTAAGCCAATCCCATGAAGGACCTTTTGAGTTTTGCGAGGTTATAACCTCTACAATATCGCCAATGTGAAGTTCGGTGTTTAAAGGCACCATTTTAGAGTTAACTTTTGCACCCACGCAACGATTCCCTACTTGTGAGTGAATGTGATATGCAAAATCGAGAGGAGTTGCACCCTTAGGTAGACTGATTACGTCGCCTTTTGGTGTAAATACTAAAACTTCGCTACTATAAACGTCGCCTTTTAGAGAATCAAGGAATTCCTTACTGTCTTTAAGACCACCTTGCCATTCCATAACTTCTCTTATCCAGCTAAGCCTTGTATCTAAATCGTCCCCTTCGCCCTTTTCTTTATATTTCCAATGCGCTGCGATACCGTATTCGGCAGCGTGGTTCATTTCGTATGTTCTTATTTGAATTTCAAAAAATCTACCAAAGTTGGTTACGACCGTAGTATGCAAAGAACGATACATATTTGGCTTAGGCGTTGCTATATAGTCTTTAATTCTACCTGGAACAGGTTTCCAAATATGGTGAATTTTACCAAATACTTCGTAACATTCGTCGATAGAATTAACGATTATTCTAATAGCGACAAGGTCGTAGATTTGTTCTAAAGATTTTCCCTTTTGTTTCATCTTACGATAAATACTGTAAAGGTGTTTTCTTCTTCCAACAACCTCGCCCTTAACGTTAGATTCTTCTAATATAGTTTTAACTTGATTAATTACTTGGTCAACTAGGTTTACCGATTCGCTAACCCTTTCGTCAATATTCGTAACTAAATACTCGTAGAAATCAGGCTCTAAGTATTTTAAGCATAAGTCTTCTAGTTCGCACTTGATTTGACTAATACCTAGTCGTCCTGCTAAAGGAGCGTAAATCTCCAGGGTTTCTCTTGCAATTTTTTGTTGGCGCTCTTTTGATAAAAAGTTTAAAGAACGCATATTGTGTAGTCTATCGGCAAGTTTTATAATTATAACCCTTATATCCTTTGCCATTGCTACGAATAACTTACGGAAATTTTCAGCTTGTTCTTCTTCTAAAGACGTAAACTCAATTTTGTCAAGTTTGGTTACGCCCAAAACAAGTTCTAAAACCTCTTCGCCAAAAAGCGTTTTAATATCTCCTTCACTAACGGGGGTATCTTCAATAACGTCGTGTAAAAAGGCAGCCGAAACGGTTTGAGCGTCAAGTCCTAAGTCGACTAAAATGCGTGCAACAAAACAAGGGTGAATAAAATATTCCTCCCCCGAGGCACGTTTTTGATTTTTGTGCGCTTCTTTAGCAAAGTCAAAAGCCTTATGAACAAGGTCAAGGTCTTTACCAGAATACACTGATTCAAGTTGTTCGTATATACTAAACATCTTACACCTGTCGACTGTTTTTTTCTAGTATTTTACTATAGATACGTGAATTTGTCAATTCGTTTTTTTGTGATGAATTTCTAACTAGTATGCCGTTATGTATACTAAAGAATCCTAACTCAAAAAAGGTTTCAGTTGCAAAAATAAAGGTTTTTGCATCTACGTCAAAAGAATTATTTTTATAAAATTCCACGGTGTTTACAAAAGTTGCCCCAATACAGTTTGACAACAAGGAATAAACCTTTGCAAAATTATTTCTATCTGTTAAGAGAGCGTGTTTTGTCTCCAAATCTTTAACGCAATAACTTTCCACACTGTCGTTTATAAGAAATTCCAACGGATTATCTAAATATACTATTTTATCGTATTGTTCCGGCACTTCCCTTAACGAAACGACTATTTGATTTTCTCCCGTATAATGACTTGGATTAAATAAAGATGGAGTCAAGTTATCGACATTTTCATAGTTTTTAAGCACTTCAAAATTAGATGCCGTATAAATAGTTCCAAAGCCTTTCTTAATTATGTTTTTATCAAAGTTAATATAGTTTACTCTACAACTTTTTGCCTTTATTTTCGACAATTCGTTTGCAAATATTTCGAGTTCTAAGTTTGTGTAATTAGCGTAATCGGGAATGACCTTTTTTACAAAACCTTTAGCACTTTCTCTACCATGGAAAATAGAATAATTTATTTCAAAAACTATGGTTTTATCGACTTGTAGTCCTAACGTTTCAACGTTGCCCTCACCGTTGAAATCAAGCATAGTAATGCTTGGAGTTTCAAAAGTGTAATGTGGAGATTTTTCTTTTAACGGTCTTGATTTTAACTGGCTACACGAAGTAGTAAACAATGGCTTTTTATTGCCCATTCCAAAAGGTTCTAAAAGAGTGATTTCTCTAGCAAAATCTAATGAAATAGGTTCGTCTATATTCCAATCGCAGTATATAGTTTTTTCAAATTTTATCTCGCTATAAATTTCCTTCATTTTGGAAATTATCATAGAGTAAAACTCGTCGTATTTTTCCTTAGAGACTGAAACGCCTGCGGCTTGCGAATGCCCACCGAATCCTAAAAGTTTGTCTTGGCAAAGAGATATTAAATTAAAAATATTAACTTCGTCTATACTTCTTGCCGAGCCTTTAAGATTGCCTTCGTGTTCTGCGAAAACCATTACAGGACGATTGTAATCTTCAACGAGTTTTGCCGCAACTATACCTATAACTCCGTGATTCCAACCCTCTCCCTTGACGCAAATTATAGGATTAGCAGAGATTTTTTCTTGCCTGATAATGCTTTTTGCTTTTTCATAAACACGCTGGCTTTCTTCTTGGCGTTGAATATTATAGGTGTTCAATTTTACTGAAATATCGAATATTTCTTGCTCGTTTTCCGAAATGAACAATTTTAACGCAGTTAATGCATCACCCATTCTGCCACCTGCGTTTACCCTTGGCGCAATTTGATATGCTAGGGTGTTAGAGTTGACTTCTTTATCAGCCTCGCCTATTAAATACTTAAAACAAGGGCGAATATTATTAGGCTTAAATAGTTTAAGTCCTTCCTTAATGATATCTCTATTTTCGCCAATAAGGTCCATGCTGTCGGCAACGGTTGCCACAGCAACTAAATCGAGATATTTATTGGATTTTTCACCAATTAAAGCACTTGCAATTTTATAGGCTACACCCGTTCCACAAAGTCCGTTAAACGGATATTTCTCGTTTGGACATTTTGGGTTAATTATTAAGCAATTAGGAAGTATTTCCGGCGCTTCGTGATGGTCGGATACGATAACGTCTATTCCATTTTCCTTCAATAGTTCAACGTTTTTATACTCGGAAATACCACAGTCTACGGTGATTACTAAATCAACGCCTTTTTGGTTATTTGCCCCTAATATTTTTTCTAGGTTAAGTCCATAACCTTCTTCCCTTTCAGGAACGAAAAAATCGGCTGTAATTCCATATTCTTTTAGGGCGTGATACATTAGTGAAGTGGCGCAAATTCCGTCTGCATCATAGTCGCCAAAAATTAAGACGTTTTGACTATAAATTTTAGCCTCTTCTATTCTTTCTACGACCTTTTGCATATCCTTAAAAAGGAATGGACTATGCAAGTTCGTTACGTCATGATGTAAAAAACGATTTACCTTTTCTACCGTGTCAATATTTTTGTAAAACAAAAGCCTTGCAGTATCGAATAAGATACCACAAGTGTTAGAGATATTATTAATTTGAATAACCTCTTCTTTTCCTAGAGGTTTACCATAAATAATCTTCACTAAAATTCTCTGAGTTATAAACAAGGGGCGGAAGTATTTCCGCCCCCATCTATTTTCTATTTCTTATTTTTTGAAATTTTTAAGAACGGGCCACAATAAAGGAACTCCTACAAGAGAAGCAAACGTTGCGCTTACACCTGCCACTGCAAGTTGAATTCCTAAGAATTTAACGTATACTGAACCAATAATTAACATAACTACTGAAGCAACAAGTAAAGCACCTAATACAAACGCATATCTAAATAGCGAGTCGTTTGCTCCTTTATCTGCAATCTCTTTATACGATAGTCTATCCTTTTTAGATTCTAAACTTTCGTTTATCTTTATTTGTTCTTTAAATCTTCCAACTAAACCTGTAGACAGGAATGATGCTAATCCAAACGCTAAAGCACTAACGGCATACACGAAAGGTTCGGCAGGAATTCTTGCTCCACCAACTATTGCTATAAATAGTAGCGTCGATAAGAATGAAGATGCAATAACTGCTAATGCAGAAGCAACTTTTTCCATAAAGAATAGATATACGAAAAGTGCAACTGCAGTTAGTCCCACAGCAAGACAAATCCAACCGATTTGGCTATCTTTATAAGGTTTAACCACGTCGTTAAAAGCAACTTCTACAAAGCAATTTTCATGATTGGCTTTTAATAGTTCACTATTAATATACTCTGCCATCTCGTCAGCATTTACTTGAACGTCGTTACTTACCTTAAAAATAATAGAATATTTACCAATTGGGCCGTCTAATCTTTTAGTAGCATAATCAACGGTTTTAACACCTTTATTTGTTAGGTATTTGTTTGAAAGTTCTTCAAGTTCGTCAGCAGTTGCGTCTAGTTGAGTATCCATGGTAACAACTACCTCTTTAGAGGCTTTATAGTCAGGTGTTTGATTAAAACCTAAAATCGCAAGAAGTGTAAAGCCAACAACCAATACGCAAACGGTTAATATAATCCATAATTTATACTTTGAATTAATACTGAATTTCATATATTACACCTCCTCTTTAGTTGCATTAAGGAACTTCTCTTTATCTTTTGCTAAAGGAAGTAAAAGAGCAACGAACATTCTCGTTAAAACGAGTGAAGAAATTAATGCTATCACTGAGCCAATTGCAAAGGTGATTGCAAATAACTTAATTTCTGCAGAAGTGAACGCAAACAACAATAATGAGAACACGATAGAAACTACGCTACCGTTAATGATTGGTTTAAGAGCACGATTAAAACCTTGGCGAATAGCAGATTTAACCGTTTTACCAGAATTTAATTCTTCTTTAATTCTCTTTGAGGTTAGAACTGCACCGTCGATAGCAAGAATGGTTGCAAGTAAAATACCGATTACTCCACCGATTGAAAGCTTAATTCCAGGAACGGCAATCATCATAAGTGAATTTATAAGAGCGAACGCTATTAAAGATAAAGATGATGCGATACCGAACCCCTTATTAAATACTATAAATCCAACGATTGAAAGAGCCATAACGGCACAAATAACTAAGACGGAAACAAGTCCCACATGCTTACCTAAAAGAGTTGATGCGTGAGCAACGCCGTCTACCACTTCGTATTTATATGAAAATCCACCAGAAGTAATTTGTAAAACTAATTGGTCTGCTTTTTCTTCACTTGGAGAAACGAAAGATATAGTCTTCTTGCCTTCAAAGTATTCCTCGGTTAAAGGGCTACCACTAGAAAGCAAGGTTTCTTCGCCAAAAGTAACTTTTAAGTAGAATGGTTCTTCACCGTTCATAAGTTCTAGCATTTCGTCATAAGCTTCGTCGGTAAAGGTAATTGAAACTCCCCAGCCACCTGAATATTCGTTATAACCGATATTTTTAGCCTTTTTAATAGGATTTTCAATATCGGTAAAAAGTTCTTCTGAAACGTCGCTAGAATCAACGCCACTAAAGAATTCTAATTCGCCGTATTGTATAGCAGCTTTAACTGCAGAATCCAACGCACTATAATCAGGTTCTCCGTCTTTACCTAAATCGGCGTTTACTTCAAGCCTAATATCGTAAACGTTTGAGTTAGCGTTTTTAACTGCTGAAATCGAATGATTTTCATATCCCAACTTATCTAAACGGTAACTTAAAATTTCCATTACTTCTTCCATTTCGTCTTCGGTAGGAACGTCAGTTTTCTTACCTAACGACAAAGTATACACACCACTTCCACTCATTCCATGGTCAAGTTCTATAGCCCCGAGCGAAGAATCAAAATAATCCTTTGCATTTACAGGGAACGAAATGAATGATAATACCAATAACGCCGTCATTATAAACGATATTATTGATAGCAACACTATCGACGTGCCTTTTTTCATTATTGCCTCCTATGGGCGCTAGCCCATTTTCTTTTAGCCTATCTAATTAATTTTATAACATTTGTTACTTTTTTTCAATAGGTTTTTAATATTTCTTTATAATTTTTATCCTTTAATTTTTAACCAAACAAAGAAAACAAAAGCCATGCACCAACAACAAACGCCGTAGAAATAAAAACGGTGAAGAAAATCTTCCAAAAAGATTTTGGAGTTTTACCCCATACCTTTCCCGTGTTTCCGTTAACGTAGAAATTATATGGTTTCTTCGCATACACGAAACTACCTACGTATACGGGTAACATTACGTATTTATAAGTGGTTTTTTCGTGCTTTGTTGAAACGTTTATATACGCAAGTTTATCGTATACGTATCCACTCAAAATACTGTTTCTAATCGCTACGTCCATTTTGCTTTTAGCAACGTTCCACAATGATTCCACTTCAGAGTCGTATTTATAGGCCATAAATCCTAGCATATAATTTGGATTGTATTCCTTTGAAAAATTTGTTTCAAAGGGAGATAGCCTGTTTATTTTATCCTGGTCTAATCTACTTCCTGCACTCAACAAAATATCGTCGAAATTGTCGTAGTGAACTCCAGAAATGTTTCGCCAAACGGTGTAATGCACTGCCCTTCGGTTTTTTCCAGAGCCTACGTATCTTACGTGCGTAGTTCCAATTCTTCCTGCATATTCCGAATAGCTATAGCTATCAAAAGTAAAGCATGGAAAGTATACACCCTGAACGTTATCTGTTTTTAAATGCTTTTTAAACTTGTTTGGAGCAAAAAACTTTTTCTTTGCCCAAGCCTTGCTATATTCTAATGCCTTTTCCTTATTAAAGGTAAAAGGTAATAAAGCGTTAGGTTTTAAGCCAACAAACTCGTTTGTTTTTTGAACGTGGTTAGTTCCACAAAAAGGACAAGTAAAGGAAGATTGATTTACCGAAACGATTATCTTTGCACTACAGTTTTCACAAACGTATTGATTTTCCTCAACGTCTGCCCACTTTTCGTTATTTAAACCGACTAGAAGGTCCTGCTCGCTTGCCAAAGTGTCGGTGTTAAACTTTCTCTCACTTCCACAGTGGGTGCAATATAAAACCTGTCTTTCAGGTTCAAACTCCATGTTAGCGCCACAAGATAAACATTTGATAAACTTGGTATCTACTCTGTTTTCTTGATTGCCTTTTTCTTTTTGACCTACGCTCATACTTTACTTTATTTAGCCTTCGATATCGTTTAATTCTTCAAGCATTTTTTCTAAGTCTGCACCGTGAACGTCTGCTGCTTCGCCAACGGTTTCGCCGTGTGCTAAAGCACATCCTAAACAATGCATTCCGTGAGCCATTAAGATTTCAGCTGCTTTTGGATTGATTTCTAAAGCTTCAAAAATTAAAGTGTCTGCAGTTATTTTTGCCATAATATATTCTCCTTTTAACTAAACGGTTTAATAATTGTAACCGATTTTTCCGTATTAAATAAATTCCAAGGTGTGTTTTCCTTAGGTGGTTGAACTCTAAACACCATTCTTTCCTTATTTACAGGGTGAGTAAACGCTAGATAGTAAGCCCAAAGAGCAAGATATCCCTTTTTAGCCTTTTCCCCGCCGTATCTCATATCTCCGTAAACAGGACAACCTATTGCGTTCATTTGAACTCTAATTTGATGGCTACGTCCCGTATGAAGTCTTACGTCGGCTAAAGATAAGCCGTTTTTCTCTTCCAATACGGTATAGTCGAGTTCTGCATATTTTGCTCCATCAACGGTAGGTTCACATACGTAAACCATATTGTTGATAGGATTTTTCTTCATATAGTGTCTTAAAACTGCCTTTTCTTCCCTTGGAGAGCCAACTAAAGTTGCGTAATAACGCTTTTCAAAATCTCCGTCTTTCATTTGCTGGGAAAGCCTTGCTGCCGCCTTGCTTGACTTGGCAAAAACCATAATTCCACCGGTAGGTCTATCTAGTCTATGAACAAGCCCTAAATACACGTTACCCGTTTTGTTGTAGGTTTCCTTGATATACTCTTTAATAATAGTAAGCATATCTTTATCTTTGCTACTATCCTCGCAAGATGGAACGTTTTGAGGTTTCAAAACGACTATTATATGATTGTCTTCGTGAAGTATAGTTAATTCTTCCATAGTTTTTCCCAAAAATTATTCGTTTATCCACATACCACTATTGCCACAAGGAAGAATTACTCCTTCTTCCTTTGTGTTAAGTCCTACTTCGTATGCGTTTACCTTTCCACCCCTATTGTTAGCAATTGTTTTTATCAATATGTTTTTTATTACTTGAGGTTGTAATCCCGTTGTGTAACTATTAATTAAAAAGAACAAAGGGTTATCGCTTAAAACCTTTTCGCAAAGCTCGACAAGGGGGTAAAGTTCTGCCTCTAGTTTCCACATTTCGCCGTTTGGTCCTCTACCGTAACTTGGTGGGTCCATTATAACAGCGTCGTATTTTCTTCCACGGCGAATCTCACGCTCAACGAACTTTTTACAGTCGTCTATAATATATCTAACTCTACCGTCTGGAACTTTAGAAAGCCTAACGTTCTCTCCAGCCCGTTCAACCATACCCTTAGCAGAGTCCACGTGCGTTACTTTTGCGCCCGATTTAGCGCAAGCAACCGTTGCTCCACCCGTGTAAGCAAATAGGTTTAGCACGTTAATTTCTCTATTAGCGTTTTCAATTAAATCACGCATAATATCCCAATTAACTGCTTGCTCTGGGAATAACCCCGTATGTTTAAATCCCATTGGCTTAATCTTAAAGGTTAGGTCCTTATAATCTATGGTCCACTCGGCAGGCATATTGCCTTTCATAAGCCATTTGCCACCACCTGATTCGCTACGGATATATTTTGCCGACAAGCCTTTGTAGTTATTCATATCGATTGAACTTTTCCAAATTACTTGTGGGTCGGGACGAAGTAACGTTACGTTGCCCCATTTTTCAAGTTTATATCCGTCGCCGGTAGCGATAACCGAGTAAGATTTCCAGTCTGCTGATTTCATTATTTGGTTACCTTGTTGATTATTACTTTAACACTTTCGCCGTTGATATCTAACTCTTTATCAAAGCCTTGAACGTCGCCTTCTATAACGTTTTCAGCAAGAACTACGCTCTTTAATGCGCTAGATAACATAGCATTTTTAATAGCCTCGCTATCACAAACGTAGTTTACGTTAATTCTATCGGTAACCTCAAAGCCTGCATCCTTACGCATTGATTGAATTTTAGAAATCAATTCTCTTTCGTTACCTTCGGCTTTAAGTTCTTCGGTTACTTTAGTGTCTAGAACGATTGTTAAACCCTTGTCGCTTGACGATACGAAACCTTCTGCGCTTTCGGTAAAGATTTGTAAATCTTCTAGAGCAAACTCGAATACGTCGCCTTGGAATTCGGTTTTATAGATTTCTCCGTTCTTAACGGTAGCAACCATTTCGTTAGCGTTGCAGGTTTCAAGTAATGCCTTAACTTTGCCGAGTTTAGCGCCGTATTTTGGTCCTAAAGTCTTTAATTGTGGCTTTAATTTATAAGAAACGAATCTTGATGCGTCTTGTAAATATTCAACGTCCTTAACGTTTAATTCTTCTTTTGCTATGTTCAAAAGTCCCTCGGTAAGAATGGTGGTTCTTTCAGAGCATACGAAGATTTTTGATAAAGGTTGACGGTTTTTAATGTTAGAAGAACTTCTGCAAGCACGACCTAACACAACTATGTCTAGAACGTTTTGCATACCCTCCTCAAGTTCAAGGTCGATAGCGCTTTCGTCTACTTGTGGGAATGCGCATAGGTGAACTGATTTAGGCTCGTTTTCAAAGAAGTTTGGAACTAGATTTTGGTAAATGCTTTCAGCCATAAAAGGTGTAAATGGCGCAGAAATCTTAGCCATAGTAACCAAAACAGTCCAAAGAGTGGTATATGCGGCGATTTTATCGTCGGTCATATCGTGTCCCCAATATCTTTCACGACCACGACGAACATACCAGTTAGATAAATCGTCGGTAAAGGCAGAAAGCGCTCTTGCTGAATCGAAAATGTTGTAATCAGCAAGTCCCTTGTCTACCGTCTTAACAAGCGTGTTAAGTTTTGATAATACCCACTTATCCATAAGGGTAAGTTTGCAATCCTTAAGATTGTATTGTGCAGGGTTATATTTATCTATGTCTGCGTATAGAACGAAGAATGCATACGTGTTCCATAGCGTTCCCATAAACTTTCTTTGTGCTTCGCTAACTGCTTCTTCGTAGAAACGAGATGGTAGCCATGGAGCAGAACCCGTGTAGAAATACCAACGAACTGCGTCTGCACCTTGTTTATCTAGTATAGACCATGGGTCAACGACGTTACCCTTATGTTTGCTCATTTTTATGCCGTTTTTGTCGTTTACGTGTCCTAAAACGATACAATTCTTAAACGGTGCTTTGTCGAACAACAAGGTTGAAATAGCAAGTAAGGTATAGAACCAACCTCTCGTTTGGTCAATTGCTTCACTAATAAAGTCTGCTGGGAAGTGGCTTTCAAATAATTCTTTGTTTTCGAATGGATAGTGATGTTGAGCAAACGGCATAGAACCAGAGTCAAACCAACAGTCCATAACTTCAGGCTCACGAACGAAAGTGCCACCACATTCGCAGTCAAAGGTGCAATCGTCGATATAAGGTCTATGAAGCTCGATATCACCTTCTATATGGCAAAGGTCTTTAAGTTCTTGCTTGCTACCGATAACGTGGACTTTTCCACACTTGTTACATACCCAAACAGGAAGTGGAGTTCCCCAATAACGTTCACGAGAGATACCCCAGTCGATAACGTTTTCTAGGAAGTTGCCCATTCTACCATTCTTGATGGTTTCAGGAATCCAATTTACAGATTGGTTAGCGGCAATAAGTCTATCCTTAACAGCCGTCATTTTAATAAACCAACTTTGACGCGCGTAGTAAATAAGTGGTGTATCACAACGCCAACAGAATGGATAACTATGCTCGAATGGAATTTCGGCAAATAACATTCCGTTTTCTTTTAGGTCGTTAATGATAACCTTGTCTGCATCTTTAACGAATAAGCCGTGATATTTATCGGCTTGTTCGATCATCTTACCTGCCGTGTCCACTAGGTTAACGAATGCAATGTCGTATTTTTGGCAAACTCTTGCGTCGTCCTCACCAAAAGCAGGTGCGTTGTGAACGATACCCGTTCCGTCTTGCATAGTAACGTAATCGTCGGTAACCACTACGAATGCCTTTTTATTCTTTTCGATAGCGTTTGCAGTAAAGCCGAATAATGGTTCGTATTCAGCCCATTCGTATTCGCTACCCTTTTTAAGAGATAAGGTTTCGTAACCTTCAAAATATTTATCTGCAAGCGCTTTTGCTAAGACATAAATCTTACCGTCTTGCGCTTTTAGTTCAATATAATCTTCGTTTGCGTTCATACATAGGCAAACGTTAGAGGGTAAGGTCCAAGGAGTGGTTGTCCAAGCAAGGAAATATGCGTTATCTCTACCCTTAATCTTAAAACGAACTGAAACGGAAACTTCCTTAACGTCTTTATAGCCTTGCGCCACTTCGTGAGAAGAAAGAGCCGTTCCACAACGTGGACAATATGGAACGATTTTATAACCCTTGTATAGCAAACCCTTATCTGCGATAGTCTTAACAGCCCACCAAACAGATTCAATGTAGTTGTCGTCGTAAGTAACGTATGGGTTTTCCATGTCTGCCCAATAGCCAACACGGTCGCTCATTTTTTCCCATTCGCCTTTATACTTCCAAACACTTTCCTTACACTTTTTAATGAAAGGTTCGATACCATATTTTTCGATTTCTTGCTTTCCGTCTATTCCAAGAAGTTTTTCTACTTCTAATTCAACGGGAAGTCCGTGCGTATCCCAACCTGCTTTACGTAAACAATGGTCGCCCTTCATTACGTGGTAACGAGGGATAATGTCTTTAATAACACGGGTTAGAATATGACCAATATGAGGTTTTCCGTTAGCAGTTGGAGGACCGTCGTAAAAAGTGAACTCACGATTGCCTTTATTTAAGTCTTCGTTTTGCTTGAATATTTTGTTTTCTTTCCAAAACTCAAGAACTTCTCTTTCCCTATCCAAAAAATTTAACGAGGTATCTACTTTCTTATACATCTGTTGCTCCTAAAAAAGTGCATTATATCGCATAATAATATTTAGTCTATTATAGTATAAATAAATTTTGTCTTTTTGTAAAGTTAATTTAAGGTAAATTTAGGTTTTTATATAAAAATACTTGCAAAAAAGTGATTTTTAATATATTATAAATACACCGTGCTATGTGGGGAGTTAGCGATGCCCTGTCGTCCGCAATTCGCTTAGCGGAGCAGAATGCTTTTTTAGGCTTGCGTTGTGGAAGGCCGCACCCAATAAGGGATGTTGATATCAAGGTCTTATGCAACGGACTCCCGTGAACCGTGTCAGAGTAGGAATACAGCAGCACTAAGCGGACCTGTGCGTGTGCCATAAGGTAGCTTTGGAGGAGTTACCTGTTGGGTTACCGCTTCGGCAACGTTTGTCGAGAAAAGATGCACGGTTTTTTTGAAACTAAAAAAGGGACGAAATTTCGTCCCTTTTTTTAACACTATTCGAATAAATAAAGCGAATGAAGGGAGGGTTCTCCACTTTCGTTACGAACGCCTCGCCGGTCAGGAATACCCGTCATGAAACGGCCAAATCTCGTCAAAGCACGACCCTTAACAAGCTAAACGCAAAAAGCGTTCAGCATTGTATCTACGTCGACTTTTCCTCTTCGCTAAAATTTCTTCGACAATTTTAGCGATAAATAAAAAGGAATTTGGAGCGAATGAAGGGAGTCGAACCCTCGACCGAAGCTTGGGAAGCTTCTATTTTGCCGTTAAACTACATTCGCATTTACTTCATATTATCATAAATATTTTTTTAATGCAAATAAATTTTTTCTTTTTATATTGTATTATAATTTTTTTTATGATAGAATATTCCTATAATTAATTAAGGAGATAATTATGGCTTTATTTCTTAAAATCCTAGAATGGGCTGACGATTCTAAAAATACTCTCGTTTATAAACTTCCACTTGAAAAAGGTGGTAGAGAAATCAACCAAAAAAGTAAACTAATCGTTCGTGAATCTCAACAAGCGATTTTTGTTCATAAGGGTAAAATATGCGACGTTTTTCCTGCTGGAACTTACAACCTAGATACTGAAATATTCCCAATTCTTTCAAAGCTAGCAGGTTGGAAATACGGTTTTCAAACACCGATATCGGTAGATATTTATTTTGTAAACACCAAACAATTTACAGGCTACAAATGGGGAACTTCTAATCCAATCGCCATAAGAGACCCAGAGTTTGGTATGGTTAGAGTTAGAGGCTACGGTTCATATTCGTTTAGAGTAGACCAAGCAGACGTGTTCTTAAGAGAATTATTTGGAACTAACTCTTCCTACTCTACCTACGATATAACTAATTGGTTAAAATCGCTTTTAGTTTCTTATTTAACCGACGCTATTGGTGAAAGTAAGGTTTCAGTTCTAGACCTTGCTGGAAACACCTTAGAATTTAATCAAATTATAAGTGCAAGCGTTCAAAGTAAATTTAATGAAATCGGTCTAAAACTTACTAATCTTGTTATCGAAAATATGTCTGTTCCTGAAGAGGTTGAAAAGGCTATCGACGAACGTAGTAAACTTGGTATCTTAGGAGACAAGACGGACGTTCTTATGAAAGTTGCAGCAGCAGAAGCGTTAAAAGACGCTGCTAAGAATCAAGGAACGGGTGGTGCTTTCGTAGGTGCAGGTATGGGAATTGGCGCAGGAGCAGGCATTGGTGCAATATTTGCAGACGCTATGAAAAACCCTGCCCCACAAGCACAACAAACTAATGCGAGTGGCGCTATCTGCCCTTCTTGTGGAGCAAGCGTAAGTAAAAGTGCAAAATTCTGTCCTGAGTGTGGAAATAAACTTGCAGTTAAAAAATTCTGTCCTGAATGTGGAAATGAAATTTCTGCAAGTTCAAAATTCTGCCCTGAATGTGGAACAAAACTTTAATACCCATAAAAATATAATTCGCCCGTTTGCAACGTGCAAACGGGCGATTCTTTTTAATTTTATTAACCGATTAATCCATACAACAATATGCCTAACACGGCAGAAATTAATATTAAAAGTATAGGCGACAACGCTTTTTTCTTAAACTTTTTATAAATAAAGTTTGTAACTGCTATAATACTGAAAATCACGAGTGCTTTCCAATTGAATGCCACCTGTTGTCCTATATGATTTAGGCCTAATATAACCGTTATAAACATACCAACACCGGTTGCCAGTATCAAGCCGATTACAACTGGTCGAACTCCTGATAAAAAGCCCTTTACTCCACCGTATTTCATTAAACCTGTTACCACAGAGGCAATTAGAATTATTATAATAAATGATGGTAAAACCACGCCCAGCGTTGCTAGAACTGCACCCCAAAATCCTGCTTGTGATGAGCCAATAAAGGTTGCCATATTTATCGCTATAGGACCTGGTGTAGATTCGGCAACGGCTATGAAATTCATTATTTCTTCTTGCGCTAGCCAGCCGTGAGATAAAACCTCGTCGGTTAATAGTGGTATCATTGCATATCCACCACCAAAGGTGAATAAGCCAAGTTTAAAAAAGGTTATAAATAGGTCGAGAAGAATATGCATTACCTATCCTCCTCTTTTGACTTTTGATTTTTTGCTCTAAAATCAGTTGCCAAATAAACCGAAAGTCCTATTATTCCACCTATTAGAATGTAGAATATGGTAGAAAAATCCACGGCAAATAAATCTAGAATAACTAATGAGATTGCAGTAATACCGAACAAAATACCATTAAATATTGATGGTTTAAGGTGTTTTAGCATTTTAATTCCAGCATTAAGTATTAAGAATGCAACACACGCTTGAATACCCCTAAAAGCATATCTTACGTATTGTAACGATAAAAATGCGTCGAAGAAAAATGAAATTGCAAAAATAATTATAAAGGATGGCAACACTACGCCTATCGTTGCAAAAGTAGAGCCTAGCACCCCACTCTTTTTATATCCTACGTAAGTTGCGCTATTGATAGCAAGTGGGCCTGGGGTAGATTCGGCAATAGCTATTAAATCTAAAAAATCTTCTTGCTCTATCCACTTTTTCCTTTCAACGACTTCCCTTTGAATAACGGCAATCATAGCGTATCCACCACCAAAAGTGAATAAGCCTATTTTGAAAAACGTCCAGAAAAGTTGCAATGCGCTTTTTAATTTTTGCATATTTTCTCCTTACTCTATCATTATATATTTAATTAACTTTTTTTGCAAGCAATTAAAGTAGTTTACTCTTTTTCCTACAAAAAAGCCCGAAAACAACAACTTTCGGGCTTTGAATTTTATCAATATATTTACTTGAAATACTTAACTGCAGATTTAAACATCTTAATATCGTAGTCGCCGTAAACGTTCTTATATAAGCCGTTTCCAATACGTTCAGAGTGTCCCATTTTACCGAACACTCTTCCGTCTGGAGAGGTAATACCTTCAATCGCAAACATAGAATCGTTTGGATTAAAACGAACGTTAGAAGTTGCATTGCCGTCTATATCAACGTATTGAGTTGCGATTTGTCCGTTTTTAGCAAGTTCTAAAATAAGTTTTTCATCTGCTAAAAATCTTCCTTCGCCGTGAGAGATAGGAACGTTATAGATATCGCCAACGTTAGTATCAGCAAGCCATGGAGATTTATTAGATGCAATTCTCGTTCTTACTATTCTTGATTGGTGTCGAGAAATGGTATTGAACGTTAAGGTTGGGCAAGATGCGTCGGTATCGATAATTTTGCCGTATGGAACTAAACCTAACTTGATTAATGCTTGGAATCCGTTACAAATACCACACATTAAGCCGTCTCTCTTTTCTAAAAGTTCGGTTACGCTTTCTTTAACTGCTTGGTTACGGAAAAACGCAGTTATAAACTTACCACTTCCGTCCGGCTCGTCGCCACCAGAAAAACCACCTGGAACGAAAATCATTTGTGCAGTTTTTACCTTTTGGGCAAATTCTTCTACACTTCTAGAAATGCCTTCTGCTGAAAGGTTGTTGATAACGAATATCTCAGCCTCTGCACCTGCATCACGCATTGCTTTTGCAGAATCGTATTCGCAGTTAGTTCCTGGGAATGCAGGAATTAATACCTTTGGTTTTGCAACCTTTATGCTAGAAGTATATCTAGAAGTTGCTTGATAGTTAAAGTTATAAATTGGCTTATCGCTACCCTTTACGTTACAACTAAACACGCTTTCTAGTTTGTTTTCGTAATCGTTTAACAAAGCGTTTAGGCATAACTTTTGGTCGTTGTAAGAAAGTTCTTGCTCGGCAGTGATTTCACCGATTACCTTTTCGCCCAAAGCATCTTCAACTTCAACAATAAACGCACCGTATTTGTAGCCGAATAAATCTTCTAGGGTTAACTCGCTATTAAACTTAAAGCCGAGCATGTTACCGAGACACATTTTTAGAACGCCTTCTGCAACGCCACCATAAACAGGAGTCCAACAAGCATAAGCCTTTTTGCTTTCTACAAGTGAGCGAACTTTGTTAAAGTTAGCGATTAAGCTTTGCGCTTTTGGTAAGCCGTTATCGTCATATTCAGGTGTAATTAATATTACTTTATGACCTGCGCTCTTAAACTCGTTTGATAATATGTTTTGAACTTTATCAGTGGTAACGGCAAAAGAAACAAGCGTTGGAGGAACGTCGATTTTTTCAAAAGTTCCACTCATTGAGTCTTTTCCACCGATTGAGCCGATACCTAAATCCATTTGTGCCTTAAATGCACCGAGCAATGCTGAAAGTGGTTTACCCCAACGTTTGCCGTCTTTACCAGGTCTTTCAAAATATTCTTGGAAAGTTAGGTAAACGTCCTCAAATTTAGCGCCCGTAGCAATTAGTTTACTTACGCTTTCAACTACTGCTAGGTATGCACTGTGGTATGGGCTTTGTTCTGCGCAGAACGGGTTGTACCCCCAAGACATTAACGAGCAATCGTCGGTATGCTTTTTCTCAACTGAAATCTTTTGAACCATTGCTTGAATTGGCGTTAATTGATGTTTACCACCAAAAGGCATAAGGACGGTTCCTGCGCCAATAGTAGAGTCGAATCTTTCGCCAAGTCCACGCTTTGAACATACGTTAAGGTCAGTTGCAAGCGCTTTGTATCCATCAATGAAATCGCTAGGAATTTCCTTAGTAATTTGTTTGCTCTTTTCAGGGGTTATACTAATGTGTTTATCTGCGCCGTTAGAATTTAAAAACTCTCTAGAAATATCAACGATTTTCTTGCCGTTCCATATCATAGTAAGTCTTGGTTCTGCTTTAACCTCGGCAACAGGACAGGCTTGTAAGTTTTCTTTATATGCAAGTTCAATGAACTTTTCAACGTTTTCTTTTTCAACAACGACAGCCATTCTTTCTTGAGATTCGCTGATTGCAAGTTCGGTTCCGTCAAGTCCTTCATACTTTTTAGGAACAGCGTTTAGGTTGATTTCAAGTCCGTCAGCAAGTTCTCCAATCGCAACTGAAACGCCACCGGCACCGAAGTCGTTACAACGCTTAATCATTCTACAAACTTCTTTACTTCTAAATAATCTTTGAAGTTTTCTTTCTTCAGGAGCGTTACCCTTTTGAACTTCTGCACCACAATTTTCAACAGAATGAGAATCGTGAGATTTACTTGAACCCGTTGCACCACCGATACCATCTCTACCCGTGCTACCACCAAGTAGAATAACTACGTCGCCTGCTTCTGGGCGTTCTCTTCTAACGTTTTCTTCTGGGGCTGCAGCGATAACTGCACCGATTTCCATACGTTTTGCAGCGTAGCCGTCGTGATATAATTCGTCTACTATACCCGTTGCTAGACCGATTTGGTTGCCGTAAGAAGAATAACCTGCAGCAGCAGCAGTTACGATTTTTCTTTGTGGCAATTTACCTTTTATAGTTTCGTTAACAGGTTTTAGTGGGTCTGCTGCACCCGTAACACGCATTGCGCCGTAAACGTAAGACCTTCCTGAAAGTGGGTCTCTAATAGCGCCACCAATACAAGTTGCCGCACCACCAAAAGGCTCAATTTCGGTTGGGTGGTTATGTGTTTCGTTCTTGAATAATAATAACCATTTTTCAGGCTTGCCGTCTACCTCAATGTCGATTTTAACCGTGCAAGCATTGATTTCTTCGGATTCGTCTAGTTTTGGTAACTTTCCTTGCTTTTTAAGGCTACGAACTGCAATCGTTGCTAAATCCATTAGGCAAATAGGTTTTGTTCTATTTAATTCTTTGCGAAGATTTACGTAGTCGTTATAAGCTTTTTGTAATAACTCGTCTTCAAACCTAACGTCGTCGATTACAGTTAAGAATGTCGTATGACGGCAGTGGTCTGACCAATATGTGTCAATCATACGAATTTCAGTTATAGTTGGATTGCGTTTTTCACTAATAAAGTATTGTTGGCAGAATGCAATATCGTCTGCATCCATTGCTAAACTGTAATTTTTAACAAATTGTTCTAATCCCTTTCTATCAAGGTCGATGAAGCCGTCTAAAATTTCAACTTCGGTTGGAATTTCAAACTTGCTAATTAACGTTTCAGGAAGAATTAAAGATGCTTCTCTCGCTTCAACAGGGTTAATTACGTGGCTTTTAATTCTTGCGATTTCTTCGCTTGATAAATCGCCTTGTAAAACGTATACTTTTGCAGTCTTTACGGTTGGTCTTTCTTTACAAGAGATAATTTGAATACATTGAGCGGCAGAATCGGCACGTTGGTCGAATTGTCCTGGTAGGTATTCAACGGCAAAAACGTATCCCCCGTTGTCTTCAATATTATCGGTTACGATATCAAGTTGAGGTTCACTAAATACCGTATTTTTTGCATAATTAAATAGGCTTTCTTCTATATTTTCGGCGTCGTAACGGTTAAGTATTCTAACGTCTTTTAAGGAAGATATTCCTAAAAACTCTCTAATTTCATTAAGGAGGGCGTTTGCCTCGTGCGCAAGTTCCTTTTTCTTTTCTACGTAGACTCTATAAACCATTAGTTGTTCTCCTTTGCTTTTAACGCTCTAGCGCCAATATCGTGTCTGTAAAAAGCCTTTTCAAAAGTGATTTTGTTTATTTCTTTATAACCCTTATCGATAGCGTCCTTTAAGGTGTCGCCTATAGTAGTAACACCTAAAACTCTACCACCATTGGTTAAAAGTTTGTCGTTTTCTAGTTTAGCGCCTGCAACGAAAACTTCGCCGTCGATTTGTTCTTTTTGAATGATTTCAAAACCCTTTTCATACGCTTCTGGGTAGCCGTTAGACGCCATTATGATACAACAAGCGCTCTTGTTAGAAAACTTAACGTCTTGTTCGGTTAGCGTACCTCTTGCAGTTTTTTGCATTACGGTGAATAAATCGCTTTCCATAAGTGGCAATACTACTTGAGTTTCAGGGTCGCCAAATCTACAATTGTATTCGATAACCTTTGGTCCGTTAGGGGTTAACATTAAGCCAAAGTATAAGCAACCCTTAAATGTTCTACCCTCTTTGTTCATTGCGTCAATGGTAGGTTTGAAGATAGTTTCCATACAAATAGCGTCTATATCTTTTGTATAGTAAGGGTTTGGCGCAATAGTGCCCATTCCACCCGTGTTTAAGCCTTGGTCGTTATCCTTTGCTCTCTTGTGGTCCATACTAGATACCATTGGAACTACCACGTTGCCGTCGGTAAACGCAAGAACTGAAACTTCAGGACCAGTAAGGAATTCTTCTATAACGACGGTGTTGCCACTAGCACCGAATTTGCCGTTTTCCATCATTTCGATAACGGCTTGTTTTGCCTCTTCAATAGTTTGAGCGATTATAACGCCCTTTCCTAATGCTAGTCCGTCTGCCTTAATAACGATTGGCGCACTTTTACTATCTAAATATTCTAACGCCTTTTTAACGTCGGTAAAGTTTTCGTATTCAGCAGTTGGAATGCCGTATTTTTTCATAAGGTTTTTAGAAAAAGCCTTACTACCTTCTATAATCGCTGCGTTTTTGGTTGGCCCAAAACATTCTATACCAACTTCGTTAAGTCTATCTACAAGACCTAAAACTAGTGGGTCGTCTGGAGCAACGACTGCAAAGTCGATAGCGTTTTTAACGGCAAAATCGCAAATTGCATCTAAATCTTTTGCGCCGATAGGGACTAAAACTGCGTCGTCTTTCATTCCCCCGTTACCAGGAATGGCGTAAAGTGTATCTATACTTTTGTTTTCTTTAAGTTTTTTAATGATAGCGTGTTCTCTTCCACCGCCACCAACAACCATTACTTTCATTATTAACTCCTAAAGGAAATATTAGTGGTGGAATAATCTCATTCCGGTAAAGCACATAACCATATCAAAATTGTCTGCAACTTCGATAACTAGGTCGTCTCTTACAGAGCCACCCGGTTGAACGATATATTTAACGCCACTCTTTTTAGCACGTTCGATATTGTCGCTAAATGGGAAGAAAGCGTCGCTCGCAAGAGTAATTCCTGAAATTTTAGATAGGTATTCTTTCTTTTCTTCTCTTGTGAATGGCGCTGGTCTTTCAGCGAAGTATTTTTGCCATACGTCGTCGCCTAAAACGTCTTCGTAATCGTCTGAAAGATAAATATCAATAACGTTGTTTCTATCAGGTCTGCCTAATTTTTCGTTAAACTTTAAGCCTTGAACTCTATCAGATTGACGGAGCATAAATAGGTCTGCCTTTTGACCAGCAAGTCTAGTGCAGTGGATACGGCTTTGTTGACCTGCACCTACGCCAATCGTTTGACCGTTAAATGCAAAGCATACAGAGTTAGATTGGGTGTATTTTAAGGTAATAAGTGCAATTATCATATCAATTGCTGCATCTTCGGTAAGGTTTTTATTAGCAGTAACGATATTGGTTAATAAGTCTTTGCTAATTTTGTAGTTGTTTCTACCTTGTTCAAAAGTAATACCGAAAACGTCTTTGGTTTCTTTTTCTTCAGGAATATAGTTAGGGTCGATTTTAACAACGTTATAGGTACCCTTTCTCTTTGCTCTTAAGATTTCAAGAGCCTTTGGAGAATAAGATGGAGCGATAACGCCGTCTGAAACTTCACGAGAAATGATTTTTGCGCAAGTTTCGTCGCATTCGTCTGAAAGAGCAATCCAATCGCCAAAAGAACTCATTCTATCAGTTCCTCTCGCTCTTGCGTATGCACAAGCGATTGGAGAATCGTTAATACCAGAGATATCGTCTACGAAACAAGATTTTAATAAAACGTCGGTTAAAGGAGTGCCTACGGCGGCACCTGCAGGGCTAACGTGCTTAAAAGATGCAGCAGATGGCTTGCCTGTTGCCTCTTTTAATTCTTTAACTAGTTGCCAACTATTAAAAGCATCTAAAAAGTTTATGTAGCCTGGCTTACCATTTAAGATTTCAACGGGTAATTCTTTGCCGTTTTTCATAAAGATTTTAGCAGGTTTTTGGTTTGGGTTACAACCGTATTTTAATTCAAATTCTTTCATAATTCCTCCTTACTTGTTCTTGTTGATTAAACGACTTTCAGCCGTTTTAGTATTTAAATCTACGTATCTAACGTAAAGTGAAATTTTGTTGTCGCTATCGAGCGCATTCCAAAGTTTATCGGTAAATACGTCGATATCGTTATCAATCGCAACTCTTTCAGGCTCGCCTTGGAAGGTTGGAATTGGGTTTCCGTCGCAAACGTAGGTGTGGATAAAATGTCCTAATCCTGCGAGCGCAGTATAGTGGAAACCATATCTATTGCAAGCGCTACCTTCAGCGTCGGCACTCTTAAGAATGCTCATGTTATAGTTAAAGTCGTTATCCTTAAAGTTAAGAATACCACTAATTCTTGGAGTAAGGTTTGGATGGTCCGGCTCGAATTCACGACTTTCTAACGCTACGTCGAAAGACTTGCCTTCTTTTAAGCCTTGATAAATAGTATCCGTTTGGTCGCCGTTAGTAACGATTATGCTATTTTCATAATTTCTAATAGCAGCGTAAATGATTAAACTTGGGTCTTCTACCTTGCTAGCGTCGAATGGTTCGGTGAAAATTGCACCGTCTTTTTCAGTAAAAACTCTGTTACGACTATTTGCACTTCTACCCATAATGAAGTAAGCAAACATAGCCTTGCTTGCATCAGGGGTTTTGCCGATAACTATTCCACGTCCAACGTAAGAATTACCTTTAATTAATTGGTCTATTTCATTTATTTTGTAGATATCCATACTTTCTCCTTTATTTACTCTCTTTTAGTATCTTCTTACAAACTAACTCGGTTGAGCGAGGTAAAATCTTCCATTCTACCCTTTCCATAACGTATCTTTGTAAGGTTTCTGCAGTATCGTTTTTGCGAATATTAACGGCTTTTTGCATTATTATTTTGCCCCCGTCTGGAATTTCGTTTACGAAATGCACGGTTGCACCCGTAACCTTAACCCCCTTTTTAAGCGCCTCTTCGTGAACTTTAAGTCCATAGAATCCCTTTCCACAAAAAGATGGAATTAGTGATGGGTGAACGTTTATAATTCTTTCTGGGTAACGCTTGGTAAAATCTTCGCTTAAAATACTCATAAATCCTGCTAAAACGATAAGGTCGATATTATTTTGGGTTAATATCTCGATTATGCGCTCTTCGAATGCTTGTTGCGAGCCAAGTTGTTTTTTCAAAACGACTTCTGTTTTAACGCCAAAGTTTTTAGCACGCTCTAATGCGTAAGCGTTTGCGTTGTTAGATATAACTAGCGAAATTTCGCCGTTTTTAATAACGCCACTCTTTTGGCTATCTAGTAGTGCTTGAAGATTTGTTCCACCACCAGAAACCAAAACGGCAATTTTAACCTTTTTCAAGTTAGTTCTCCTAGTTAGATAATTTCTATCTTGTCTTCGCCCTTTGCGATTGAACCGATAATATAAGCATCTTCGCCGTTAGCCTTTAAAATTTCTACAGCCTTTTCAGCGTCGTCTTTACCAACAACGATACTCATACCAACGCCCATATTGAAGGTGTTGAACATATCTCTTTCGGTAACGTTGCCCTTTTTAGCAAGATAGTTAAATATTGGTAATACTTTAACGTTATCTTTGATAACCTTTGCAGTAAATCCGTCTGGAATGCTACGTGGAATATTTTCGTAGAAACCACCACCCGTAATGTGAGAAATTGCTTTAATTTCAACTTCTTTCATTAGAGCAAGAACAGATTTAACGTAGATTTTGGTAGGTGCAAGTAAAGTTTCGCCTAAAGACTTACCGTTCAACTCCTCCACAGGTGCTTTTAGGTCAACGTTTTCTACGTCGAATACCTTTCTAACTAAAGAAAATCCGTTAGAGTGAACACCACTTGATGCTAGAGCGATAATAACGTCGCCCTCTTTCATCTTGTTATTGTCGATAACTTTGCATTTATCAACGATACCCGTGCAGTAACCTGCTAGGTCGTATTCGTCTACAGGATAGAAACCTGGCATTTCAGCCGTTTCACCACCGATAAGTGCGCAACCTGCTTGAACACAGCCTTCACATACGCCCTTAACGATATCTGCAATACGTTCTGGAACGTTTTTACCACATGCGATATAGTCTAAAAAGAATAATGGTTTTGCACCACAGCAAATAACGTCGTTAACGCACATTGCAACGCAGTCGATACCAACCGTATCGTGCTTGTCCATTAAGAATGCTATTTTAAGTTTAGTTCCAACGCCGTCCGTTCCACTAACTAAAATAGGATTGGTCATTCCTGCAAGGTCAAGTTCGAATAAGCCACCGAATCCACCTACGCCTGAACAAACGCCTTGTGTTTTAGTTTTTGCGATATGTTCTTTCATTAATTCTACAGATTTGTAACCTGCAGTAATATCTACGCCTGCTGCTGCGTATGCATCTGATTTAGATTTGTTTATCATAATTTTACTCCTTTCCTGTGTAGCAATAAGTGCAAAGTTTGCAAGGGTCTATTCCTATTGCTTTTATAACCCCTTCTAACGATTGGAAATCCAATGAAGAAAGAGAAAGTTTTTCACTCATATATTTTCTTAATTTTTTGCCTCTTTCGGTAGTTCCGTCGCTATACTCTTCTAAATGCTTAAAACCCTCTTCTCCTTCAAGTTCCATAACCGAGCGACGAGCAATTAAATCCATTTCGCTATTTTGTCTTGAAAAATTTAAGAATTTACAAGCATACATAATTGGTGGACAAGCCGACCTCATATGAACTGACTTTGCGCCGTTTCCGTAAAGCAAATCAACGGTTTTAGTAATTTGCGTTCCCCTAACGATTGAATCGTCCACGAAAAGTAAATTTTGTCCTTCAATTAGTTCGGGAACAGGTATTTGCTTCATTTTAGCAACTTTATTTCTATCTGCTTGTTCAGAAGGTATGAAACTTCTTGCCCAAGTAGGCGTGTATTTAATAAAGGCACGAGTGAAAGGCTTTTTAGATTGGTTAGCGTAGCCTATTGCGTGTGATGTTCCCGAGTCTGGAACGCCACCAACGTGGTCTACTTCTTGACCGAGTCCCCTTTCTTTATCGTTTTCAGCCATAATCTCGCCGTTTCTATAACGCATTAGTTCTACGTTAGAACCTTCGTAAGTAGAAGTTGGGAAACCATAATAACTCCAAAGGAAAGAACAAATTCTCATTTTTTCGCCTGGTGCTTTAAGTTGCTTTAGCCCGTTTAAGGAAATTTCAACTATTTCACCTGGCCCTAATTCTTTCTCTTTAACGTAACCGAGTTTTTGATATGCAAACGGCTCGAAGGAGACGGCGTATCCATCTTCACTTTTGCCGATTGACATTGGCGTTCTGCCAACGCTATCTCTCGCCGCTATTATAGAACCGTCGTCTTTAAGAATTAAAATTGATGCGCTACCTTGTATTTTGCTTTGAGCGTATGCAATTCCCTCTTCAAAAGAGCCTTTTTTGTCTATATACACGGATAAAAGTTCAACAGCGTTAACCTTTCCACCCGTTTTAGCATCAAAATGCCCCGTTCCCGTTGAAAGATACTCTTCTACAAGTTGGTCGTGATTTACTATGTTGCCGATAAAACAAATAGCATACGTTCCAACGTGAGATTTAATCAAGAGTGGTTGTGGGTCTTGGTCGCTTATACAACCTATTCCAGAAACACCTTGCATCTTGTGATAGATGTTTTCAAACTTAGTTCTAAACGGAGAGTTCTCTATGTTATGAATTTCACGTTGTAAACCTATTTGTTTGTCATAAACGGCAATACCACCTCTATGGTTGCCTAAATGGGAATGATAGTCTGTTCCATAAAAAACTTGTGGAACGGCATCACTACGGCTTACACAGCCAAAATATCCTCCCATCTCTTACCTCCTATGCTAGTAAAAATTATTTTGCGAAAAATAGTTTAGATAACGTCATTGGGTCAACGTATTTGCCATCTTTATAAACACGCATGTTTCCTGATGCGATTTCGTCGATTAGAATAACGTTGCCCTCCTTATCGTAACCGAATTCAAATTTAATGTCGTATAAAACTAAACCCTTATCAAGAAGGTCGTCTGCAACGATTTTGGTGATTTTTTGGGTCATTTCCTTAACGTCATCGTATTGAGAAGCCGTCATAACACCAAGGTCTACTAAACCGTCTTTAGTAACTAGTGGGTCGCCCTTTGCGTCGTTTTTGAAGGTGGTTTCTACGTATGCAGGTAGGTCTGCACCTTCTTCGATATAGTCGCTATAACGACGGAAGAAACTACCAACTGCTTTGTAACGGCAGATAACTTCTAATCCCTTGCCGAATGGCTTAGCAGGAACAACTTCCATAGTGGTATCGTCTAGGTTAGCGTTGATGTAGTGCGTTTTAATGCCTGCCTCGTTGATTTTTTCAAAGAAGTAGATGCTCATTCTTAAGTTAACGTCGCCAACGCCATCAATAGTTAAGCCAACTGAATTTTCACCTGGGTCAAATACACCGTCTTTTCCAGTGCAATCGTCTTTGAATTTTAAAAGATAGTTGCCGTTTTCTAGTGCGAACACGTCCTTAGTCTTTCCAGTGTAAACAAGTTTTTTCATAAATATACTCTCCTTTTTGGATAAAATGTTTTTAGTTTTCATAAAAAATAAGGACGCAGTATCCTCATTTAGGGTGCATTATACCCTATCTTGTAATTCTGCGTCTTTTTTTAATACTTTTTGAGCGTCTTGATAGCGCTTGTTTTTTAGTTTTTCGTAAACTGTTTGGTCGTCTATACCAATCATTTGAGCGGCAAGTAAACCAGCATTTGCACCACCGTTTATTGCAACCGTTGCAACCGGAATACCACTTGGCATTTGAACGGTTGATAAAAGAGCATCTAATCCGTCTAGATTAGAAGACTTGCAAGGCACACCGATAACAGGTAGAACCGTTCTTGCAGCAACTGCGCCGGCAAGATGGGCTGCCATTCCTGCAAAAGCGATTAAAACGCCAAAGCCGTTATCTTTTGCAGAAGAGGTAAACTCTTCTACTTGTTCAGGAGTGCGATGTGCTGAATAGATATGAGCCTCGTATGGAATTTCTAACTCTTTTAGAACGTCTATTGTCTTTTGAACTATTGGAAGGTCGCTATCGCTACCCATAATTAAACCAACTTTTTTCATAATAACTCTCCTAAAAAAAACAACAAAAGCACACCGAAAACTACTCTAAGTTAAGTGTGCTTTAAGCGTTACGCTAGCGAAACCTCGCATAAAAAACATAACACCTATTCTACACCGAGAATTTTAACAAATTTTTCGACAAAAGTCAATTATATTGAAGCAGTATTATATATTTAAATAATAGTATTTTATATTTAGCAAAGAAAAAAGGCTCGCTTTTTCGCGAGCCTTTAAGTTTTATTATCCTTTGTAGTTTACGATACCAGCAAAGTCTTCTGCTTTAAGCGCTGCACCACCGATTAAACCACCGTCGATATTGCGCATTGCCATAAGTTCTTTAGCGTTGCCTGGTTTCATGCTTCCACCATATTGAATACGAAGTGATTTTGCAACTTCAGCACCCCAAGTCTTTTTAACAATACTTCTAATATAAGCGATAGTTTTGTTAGCGTCTTCAGCAGTAGCAGTTTTGCCCGTGCCGATAGCCCATACAGGTTCGTAAGCGATTACGATATTAGCGAAATCCTCTGAAACAATATCCTTAAATCCTTCAAGAACTTGTTTCTTTAACACTTTCTTGGTCTTATTCTTTTCTCTTTCGGTAAGAGTTTCACCAACACAAACGATTGGCTTTAATTCGTTCTTAAGCGCTTGCTTTAATCTAGCATTTACGCTTTGGTCAGTTTCGCCGAAGTATTGTCTTCTTTCGCTGTGTCCAATAATAACGTATTCTACACCGATTTCTTTAAGCATTTCTGCAGAGATTTCACCGGTGAATGCACCGTTGTCTGCCCATGCTACATTTTCTGCACCTAATTTAATTTTGCTACCTTTAATTGCATCTGCAACAGCCCATAAATCGGTGTATGGAACGCATACAACAACTTCTGGCTTTGATTTAGCAACTAATGGCTTTAAATCGTTAATAAGTTCAACGGCTTCTTTTGCCGTTTTGTTCATTTTCCAGTTTCCTGCAATAATTGGTTTTCTCATAATAGTCTCCTTCTATATGTTAGTCTACTGTAAAGAATATAACACTAAATAAAAAAATTAACAAGTAAAATCTAACAATTTTTCTACATTTTTTTATAATGTAAAAATATATCTGACAGTAGTTCAACCAACTATTCTAATCCAACTAAATAGTCAATGGTTACAGAAAAATATTTAGAAAGCAAAATTAGGCTATTCATTGTTGGCTCTCGAAGTCCGTTTTCCCATAAACTAATTACACCCTTGCTTACACCTATTTCTTTAGCAAGCTCAACTTGTCCTATCCCCTTTTCCAACCTTAACTCTTTTATTCTTAACTTAAACAAATTATCCATACGAAAATAATCTCACAATTGTAAGAAAAATGCTTGACTTCTTACAATTGTAAGATATATAATGTTTATAATAACCACAAAGGAGAAAAAATATGAGTTATTATGTAGAAAACAATCTAACCAAAAACGAAAAAGTAGTTAACAAAGCTAAAATTAATTTTTTAGCAATTTTACCTTGGATAATACTTATTGTATTTCTTATATCGTGTTTTATAACGTTTAGAAATTTTTGCAATGATTTTATCTATGATTTACCAGACGGCGAAATTGCTTCCGAAATTATATTTTATTTTGGTCTAATTTTCTTTATAATCTTTATGATTATTCCAATAATCCACATTCTTGAAATTCTATCCATAGAAGTTGCCATTACTAATAAAAGAATAATTGGCAAAAAGGGACTATTTAGCACGACTGCATTAGATATACCAATATCACAAATTTCAAACGCAGGTATTTCATTAAGTTTCTTTGGTAAAATATTTAAATATGCAACGATTGAAGTTAGTTCTACCGGTATGAAGATAAAAAATGGTAATACTGAATCTTTAAAACTTAAAGCCATTTCTAACTCTCGTGAATTTTTAAATTCTATAAACGAAGCAATAGAAGAAAATGCTGAGCAACAAAGAAAACTTCAAGCAGAAGAACTCGCTAAAGCAATGCAAAACAAAAATTAATAGTTGGTTTACAAACAAAAACCCGTTTGTCGCTTGACAAACGGGTTTGATTTTTATTTTAGATTATTTATTGTTTAGGCATTCAATACCAGGAAGTTTTTTGCCTTCGAATAATTCTAACGACGCACCACCACCGGTTGAAATATGAGTCATTTTATCAGCAAAACCTAAGGTAGTTACTGCTGCTGCAGAGTCGCCACCACCGATAATGGTAGTTCCTTCTGC
>JAZRGN010000034.1:0-2553 GCA_045644165.1 Christensenellaceae bacterium
AACTTCAACCTTTACGAGTATTATTCTTGCCGGATATGAAAGTAGGCTTTCGCCCGTGCTATACGCATTCGTGCCTATGCTAATGGGAACGGCAGGTAACGCAGGTGGGCAAACTTCGGTTACCATAATCCGTGCGCTAGCCTTGTGCGACGTTTCACCAAAAGACACCTTTAAGGTTGTGCTAAAAGAAGTGCTTGTTTCGGTAGTGTTAGGCTTAACTATAGCACTAGTTTGCTTTGCAAAACTAATGCTAATAGATAGACTATACGACCCTAGTATAACCACCACCGTATCGTTAGTGATTTCACTTGTTTCGTTTATAAGCATAGTTTTAGCAAAAATTGTTGGTTGCTTGTTGCCTATTCTCGTTAAAACGGCTAAACTAGACCCAGCCGTTGTAGCAAGTCCAGTTATGACTACCATAGTAGACGCATTATCTTTAATAATCTACTGCTCGATTGCAATAGCGATATTATAATTAAATATTGTTAAGAAAAAACTCGGCTTTCGCCGAGTTTTTTTAGATTTTTAGGAAAATTCAATTTCACCATCCGTGCAAATTATTTTTTTCAAAGGCGTATAGCCTACCCATCCTTCTTCTTTTTCTATTTTAGGCCATTCTTCTATCGTTCCTTCATAGTATATCGTTTCAAGCTGAGGGCACATATAAAGAAAATTTTTCGTGATTTTTTTCACAGCAGTAGTGATAGTTACACTCTCTAATATCTTGCTATTATTCAATATGCCTCCTCTTATGGTGTCAAATTCATATACTTTCCCATTGTAAGTTACGGTTGAAGGTATTTTTAATTGGGTAAAGCAAGTAGGCTGAACTGCAAAGGATAATTTATCGTCTTTAAAACGATATCTTAATCCATCTATCATTACGTAGATATATCCATCATCTGCAACTTGGTTATTGTTGCAATCCCAAACAATAGGATAAAATCTATGCCATTCGTCATCCCAACCACTTGGCTTTTGAACGGCTTCAACGTAAGTGGTCAACGCTGAACAAGCATTAAAAACCCCTTCTCCCATATGTTCTACGCTATTAGGTATTTTTATACTTGTTAACGACGTGCAACCACCAAAAGCAGAATCGTCTATGGTGTGAACTTGGCTAGGTATTTCAAATTGCTCTAATTCGCTACAACCACAGAAAAAACTTTTGCCTATCGTGGTTTCCTTGCTAGGAAAATTTACTACTTTTAAGGAAGAACAACAATAAAAGACTGACTCGCCTATAATTTCTACACTATTTGGAAAGATTGCACTTTTTAGGGAATAGCAGTTATAAAAAACACTACCGCCAACGTCAGTAACACCTTCTTCAATAACGACGCTTTCTAAATTTTCGCAATCTTTAAAAGCAAATGACTCTATACACTTTACGGCATAAACATTTTCTTTATAAGTTATGCTTGTTGGAATTATTATATCGCCCGCAATATGTTTAGGCTGAACATCAACTATAGCAACGTCGTCTTTTAATTTATATCGAACGCCATCTGTTACCGAATAAGCATATCCGTCGTCTGCAACGTCGTTGTTTTTGCAGTCCCACACAACAGGACATTGCGACGAATTCCAATCGTCGTGCCACCCACTTGGTTTTTCTTTCGCTTCGCAGTATATAGTTAAGGAATCACAACCTCTAAAGGCATTTCTAGATAAGTCAGTAACAAGGTCGGGAATAACTACTTTGTTCAAATATTTGCAATTTTCAAAAGCATAGCCGTATATTCCCGTTACGGCAAACTTCTTTCCTTTATAACTTACACTTCTAGGAATAACCACTTCCCCTACAGGCTCTCCCACCATTTTAGCATCATAAACGTATGCCGTGTCGCTCGAACAAAGGTATGCTATATCATTATCGTATAGAATACACACGTGCACGTCTTCCTTTTCGTAGATTGGGGAATCGCAGGATACAAGCACAAAAACCGATACCGATAAAAGCAACAAACAACTGAAAACTTTTAGTAATATGTTTCTCATAAACTCCCCCTTTAACCTATATTGAAAGAAGTTTTTATCTTTCTATTATATTTTTATTATATCATTTGATAACCAATAGTGCAATAGCAAATAAAAAACTCGGCTTTCGCCGAGTTTTTTATTTATTATGCGTTGTTCTTTTCTAATAGTTCTATAATCTTTTTAAGCAAGTCTTCGGTCGTTGGGTTATTAAGTCGGTCTTGCTTTGCCTTTTCTTCAGCCTCTAGTTTTGCTTTCTCTTCGGCTTGCGCTTGCTCTTGCTTTTTCTTTTCTAGAAACTCCTTAACTGCAACAAGGTCTATACGCTTTATGCCGTTTGCCTTAAGTTCTTTCTTTTGCTCTTTGGTAAGCTTAAACTTCTTTAAGCCTTTTTCTATTTTTTCGTGGTTTTCTCTAACCTTGTTTATGACCTTAACGATTGTAAATAGAACGATTGCAATAAGCAAGAAGTTTATAATCGAACTTATAAACGCACCCCAATCTATGTAGATAGAGTTAGCAAGGTCTATCGCACCTGTTGAATCGTATGCAGGACTAAGCATTGTAACT
>JAZRGN010000035.1:0-41909 GCA_045644165.1 Christensenellaceae bacterium
AAACGACCTTATTCACGACTATTATGCAGAGGCTATTGAAGAAGAAACGGGCGAAGTTGTATCTAGCAACCAAGTAGTAACTGAATATCACGTAGACCATACTAGTGATTTCTTCTCGCCATACTACCAAATAACCCTTTGGAACTTAAAGCCAGACACCAAATACGAAATTAAAGTTTACGCAAGAGATTGTTGGCAAAAAAAGAGCACTAAACCTATAGTGGTAAAGAGTTGCTTTGCTAAAACCCCAAAAGAAGACAAAGGCAGATTGAAATAATATAAATGCACATACGTTAAAAGCCACGGACTTTCCGTGGCTTTTTAAATAAACTTATTTACATTAATATTTTTCTCATACAAATTTATAACTATTTTGCCTTTTCTTACAGCATATTCGTATGCTATTCTAGTTCCACTATTGCAACTAGTAGACGCTCTATTTGAGTTTTTGTAATGTCTGCTAATATGTGGTTGATATTTCTCGCTATAATAAAACACACAATATTTAGAATTATCAATCATTTCATAATTTCTTTCAACATGAGCATATCTACCTGCTTTTTCAATTTTAGGTGGGAAATAGGTTTCTTCATAAAACCCATGCAAATAATCTTCGTATAACTTACTTATATGTTGATAAGCCGACCTAATGTAAACCCTTTTTATGTGTGGATATTTCCCTTTTAAGTCGGTAACGATTTCCCATGACAAATCATTAAATTGACTTTTACTACCAAAATAGAAAGTCGTAACACCTTTTTTGATTATACTTTCAACCGTTTCTTTTAACGATTTTTTAATTCTTTTGTTATTTCAATAGTCCTATGCCCTATAAAACAAACTCTCATTTTTTATCTTCTTTTTCGTGGTTTTCCGTGATTTATTATACTAAACAATTACAATAAAGTCAACATCGTGGAACTCCACGAGATAAAAATTTTTACAATTCATATAATATTTTCGTGGAACACCTATAAGGAACTCCACGAAGGTGTTTATTATGGATATTAATAGTGCGATAATAAAAAGAATTAATGAAATTTGCCAAGAGAAAAATCTTAATATTTGTGAAGTAGCATTAAACGGAGGAAAATCCCCATCAGCCATATACGATTTATTTAAAGGTAGAACTAAATGCTCTAAAGTATCAACTATTAAAGCTTTTTGTCAAGGCGCAGGAATAACTCTAGCCGAGTTTTTTGATAAAGATTACTTTAACGATTTTGAAGAATAATAAATCTTAACGTTAAAAGCCACGGAAATTCCGTGGCTTTTCTATTTTTATTATTTCATTTCTGGGGCGTTTATTATTAAATCTGCCGTGGCAACGTTGGTTGCTATCGCTACGTTGTATACGTTGGCTATTCGTAGCAATGCCTTAACGTCTGGGTCGTGTGGTTGCGCCGTCAATGGGTCGCATAAGAATAACACAAAATCTATCTTGGCTTCGGCAACGAGTGCGCCTATTTGTTGGTCGCCACCAAGTGGTCCTGATAAATATCCTTTAACGGCTAAACCCGTAGCCTCACTTATCCTTTTAGAAGTAGTTCCCGTGCCACAAAGTTCAAATTTTTCTAATATGCTTTTGTTTTTTAAACACCATTCAACTATCTCATTCTTTTTACTATCGTGCGCAATTAGCGCAACTTTCTTTTTTCTCATATTTTTCTCCAAATCTAAAAACCTTCTACCCTTTTTATCAATATAAATGAATCGGCGAGATACTCTCGCCGATTTGATTATTTTGCAAATTCGGTTGCACGCCATTCTCTAATAACGTTGACCTTGATTTGACCTGGATATTCCATTTCTTGTTCAATCTTTTTAGCGATATCTTTTGCAAGGAATAAAGTTTGAGCGTCGTTAACTTGTTCTGGTTTAACCATAACACGAACCTCTCTACCTGCTTGGATAGCGTAGCACTTTTCAACGCCCTTGAAACTACCAGAGATTTCTTCAAGTTTTTGTAATCTCTTAATATAGTTGGTGGTCGTTTCACGTCTAGCGCCTGGGCGAGCACCTGAAATAGCGTCTGCAGCAGCAACTAAAACTGCCTCGATACTCTTTTGTTCAACGTCGCCGTGGTGAGCCAAGATTGCGTTAACTATGGTATGGTTTTCTCTATACTTCTTGGCGATATCTGCACCAATTTGCATATGAGTTCCTTCGATTTCAAAGTCAACTGCCTTGCCTAGGTCGTGTAGTAAGCCTGCACGCTTAGCAATTTGTGGGTCTACGCCAAGTTCGGTTGCCATAACGCCTGCAAGGTGCGAAACTTCAATCGAGTGGCGTAATACGTTTTGACCGTAACTAGTTCTAAACTTAAGTCTACCTAAAGTCTTAACGATTTCTGGGTGAAGTCCAAATACTCCACATTCAAAGGTGGCAGCCTCGCCAGCCTCTTTAATTTGCCCCTCAAGGTCTTTCTTAACCTTTTCAACCGTTTCTTCAATACGAGCAGGGTGAATTCTGCCGTCTTGAATAAGTTTTTCTAATGCGATTCTAGCAACTTCCCTTCTAACAGGGTCGAAACCAGAAACTATAACAACCTCAGGGGTGTCGTCGATAATAAGTTCGATACCGGTAGCGTTTTCTAGAGTTCTAATGTTTCTACCTTCTCTACCGATAATTCTAGCCTTCATATCGTCGTTAGGAAGTGGAACTACCGATACGGTAATTTCGGTGGCTTGTTCGGTGCTACATTTTTGAATTGCTAAACTTACGATTTCTTTAGCCTTTCTTTCGCCCTCTTCTTTAGCCTCTGCCTCGATACTCTTAACTAAACCAACGGCGTCTCTCTTTGCCTCGTCGGTAATAGAGTCGATAAGTTGTTGTTTAGCCTCTTCCTTGGTCATTTGAGAAATCTTTTCAAATTCGGCAATCATCTTGTCGTGTTGAAGAGATATATCGCTCAACTTCTTTTCGAGTTCTGCTTGCTTATCCCTTAAAGAATTTTGCTGACGAGTGGTTTCTTCGTTTCTCTTGTTGAGATTATCTTCCTTTCTGTCAAGCGATTCTTCTTTTTGGTTGAGTCTGTTTTCCATTTGCTTTAGTTCAATACGCTTTTCTTTGCTTTCACGTTCGAACTCAGCACGTAATCTTTGCTCCTGTTCTTTAGCTTCTAAAATAGCCTCTCTTTTTATTGTTTTGCTCTCTTCTCTAGCGTCGTCGAGCATTTTTTCGGTAACTTTTTGAATATCACCTTGTTTTTTTACAAAAGACTTATTCTTTAATACCATACCAAGAAGAACGCCAACTACAGCGCAAACTGCCGCTGCGATAACTACTAATAAAATAGCAGTCGTGGTATCCATCGTGGCTAAGAACAGGGAGCCGTAATTAAAATTTTGCATTAATATGCCCTCCTGTTATTTTTTATCGCAAACTTGAGGCTTGCGAGTTATTTACTAATTATATTTTACTATATATTTAATCGAAAGTCAATATTTTAAAATTAATAATAGCAAAAGAAATGCCAATTATTTTCTTTCGTTAAATGCTACGATTATTTTGTTTTGAATTTCATCGGCAACTTCTTTATTTGCTTCTAAATAATTGATTGCTTTTTCTCTGCCTTGAGCGAATTTTTCGCCGTTATACGAGAACCATGCGCCATTCTTTTCTAGAATTTCATATTGTAAGCCTAGGTCGATTAGCGAACTTCCCTTACTAATACCCTTGCCGAAAATTATATCGAATTCTGCAGTTTTGAACGGTGGAGCAACCTTATTTTTAACGATTTTTGCTTTAGTGTGGTTACCGTAAGCACCGTCGCTATCTTTAAGAGCGTCTGCTTTTCTAACGTCGATACGAACGCTTGCGTAGAACTTAAGAGCCTTACCACCTGCCGTAACTTCTGGGTTACCGAACATAACTCCAACCTTTTCACGAAGTTGATTGATAAAGATTATACAAGTTTTGCTCTTGTTGGTTATTGCTGTTAATTTTCTTAATGCTTGAGACATAAGTCTTGCTTGTAGACCTACGTGGGAATCACCCATATCCCCTTCGATTTCAGCTTTTGGGGTAAGAGCAGCAACAGAGTCTACAACGATAATATCAACTGCTTGGCTGTTTACTAGAGAAGCAGTAATATCTAACGCTTGTTCACCCGTATCTGGTTGAGAAACGTATAATTCGTCTAGATTAACGCCTAGATTTTTAGCATAAACAGGGTCTAAGGCGTGTTCAGCGTCGACAAACGCAGCGATTCCACCTGCCTTTTGAGTTTCTGCGATACAGTGCAATGCAACGGTGGTTTTACCTGAAGATTCAGGTCCATAGATTTCAATAATTCTGCCTCTTGGAAGACCACCTACGCCGATAGCGAGGTCAAGAGAAAGACAGCCTGTAGGCAAAACTTCTATATTGGTGTCGCCTGCCTTTTCACCAAGACGCATAATCGCGCCCTTGCCGTATTGCTTTTCTATTTGAGCCATCATTGAATCTAACGCTTTTAATTTTTTTTCATCCATTTTTGTTTTCCTCTTATTTTATACTTTTAAGTTTTTTTATTGCCAGAAACAGCGCAGTATTCTTTGCCGTTTCGGTTATTTCTTCTCTATCACCGGTAAAATTGAACTTATAGGTATGAATACCGTCTAACATACCTACGGCTATAAAACATAGTCCCGTTTTATCTTCTTTATCGTCGGTTTTTGGACCTGCAAAACCCGTAGTCGATATGGCTAAATCTGTATTTCCTGTTTTAAGTAAACCAGCCGACATTCGGTATGCCGTTAGCGAACTAACAGCGCCATCTTTAATGATATCTTCAAGTTTTATATTAAGCCTTTTGGACTTACTCTCGTTAGTGTATGCCACAACCCCTTCGTAAACGAATGATGATGCACCGGGGTTAGATATAACACTATTTACAACTCTACCTGCCGTAAACGATTCGGCAGTTGAAAGTTTAAGATTTTTAATTCTTAATAGGTCGAAAAGTCTTTCGCCCAAAGTAGCGTCAGTTTCGGCGTAAACCTCGTCTTTTAACCTAGATAGGAATTCCCTTGCGAATTGGTTTGCTTTTTGAGTTTCCCCCATTGCAACTATTTTGTAATCACCATAGACACAAGTGATAGAAATTTCTATATCGCCACCAACCATGCTCTTTGCTAGGTTTATCGTTTGTTCTAGTTTATCTTTTGCACCAAAATACTTAAAGACTAATCTAGAAGTCTTGGTATTTAACTTTTTTTCGGTGTAAGGCGCTAGGTATTTTTGACAAGCGAGATTAAATTCTTCTATTCTTTCGGGAAGAACGAACATTGCAAAGCCGTTTTCCTCTAGCATAAAGCCTTGGAATGCGCCCGTAACGTTAGGAATAAGCGTTGCCTCTAACGGCATAGTTGCATTGCTAAGTGGATATTCCTTACCGTGAGCGTTTGAAACGGCATCAAGAAATTTAAGGGCGTTTTCGTTTTCTATAAGCGCAGAATCCACAACGTCTGCTATTATTTGCTTATAGTCGAATGAAATCTCGTTTGAATTAACTATAACTAAATTATTAGCCGTGCTTTTGTATTCTTGTAGCCATCTTCTAAACGCCAAATCGTCGTTAGTCCCTAAAACGCTTAAGTTAGAAGTTGGAAAGCCTGCATGCAAAAGCGAGTTTGCGATTTTACTTATATACCCTGCGTCTAATTCGGCAAGGGGAGATTTGAATAGTATAATCGCTGTTTTCATATTACTTACTTGCAATAACTCCCTTGTTTTTTATCATACATTCAACCCCAGAGTAAACGGTTAGAATGGTTGAAAGATAAAATGCAACTTGACCAATAATATTCACAATATCAAAAGCACTACCCGTTAGGTCTAGCGATACGAGTAGAATAACGATAGCAACGTCGGTTAAGAATGTTTTAATTTTTCCCGACTTATCGGCAGCGATAACCATGCCTTTGTTTGATGCAACTAGTCTAAAGCCACTAATTATAAGTTCTCTTGCTAGAATTACTGCAACGCATACGCCAGCCACCCATAAACTAAAGAACATCTGTGGAAGAGTGAGCATAACGATTAAAGCAGTAGAAACTAAAACCTTGTCTGCGATAGGGTCTAAAAACTTACCGAAATCGGTTACTAGATTATATTTTCTTGCAATATATCCGTCTAAAAAGTCGGTAAAGGCTGCAAGAGCAAAAATTACGCACGCCAAAATATAGTTTACGGGTATCATAGTTAGATAGAATAATGCTACGAATATAGGAATCATAAATACTCTAAGCAAAGTTAGTTTGTTTGGTAAATTCATATTTTTTCTCCGTATAAATCATAATCGCTAAAGGTTTTAACTTTAACCTCGTAGATACTGCCGTATTCTATTTCTTCGCCACTAAAGAAGTAAACTTTTCCGTCAATATCTGGGGCGTTAAAATACGCTCTGCCGTAGTAAGTTAAGGAATTTTCGTCAAACCCCTCTGCAATAACTTTGACGGTTTGCCCTATTAAGGTTTTAAGGTTTTCCTTAACGATTTTCTTTTGCTCTCTGTAAAGGGTTTTTAGCCTAGAATTTTTAACTCTTACTAAAACCTGGTTTGGAAGTTTATATGCAGGAGTGCCTTGTTCTTTGCTATACGCAAAAAATCCTGCGTTAAAGAGTTTAGCCTTTTTGATAAATTCAACTAAGTTACAAAACGCCTCCTCGTCCTCTCCTGGAAAACCCGTTATAAAGGTTGAACGAATAACGATTTCAGGAATTTCCTTTCTTAACCTTTCGATAAGTGCTAAATAGCCTTGTCCTGTGCCTTTTCTATTCATAAGTTTAAGCACTTTTTCGTCGGCATGTTGAAGTGGAATATCTAAATACTTAATTATCTTAGGGTTGGTTTTGATTTCCTCGATAAGTTTATCCGTTATTCTTTCTGGATAACAATATAGCAGTCTTATATGACAAATTGTGTCAAGTTTAGAAATTTCTCTTATTAAGTCGACAAGGTCGGTTTTAGGGGTTAGGTCTAAGCCGTAACTAGTGGTATCTTGCGCAACGAGAATGAGTTCTTGAACCTTTCCTAAACCCTCAACCTCTTGTAATAAATACTGTTTACTAACCGAGCGATATTTGCCACGAATTGCTGGAATTAAACAATAAGTGCAGTGATTAGAACAGCCGTCTGCAATTTTAAGATAGGCATAATTTTTAGTGGTTAATATCCTTTTAGTGGTAGGCTCGCCTTTAGGAATTCCCACGGCGTTAACCCTTTCGCCCTTAAACACTCTGTTTAAAACTTCGGGCAATTTATCGTAATCGCTAATTCCTAGAAATGCGTCTACTTCTATTAGCTCAGGGTAGATTTCTTCAATAAATTTTTGAGGCAAGCAACCGGTAACTACGATTTTAAGGCTTGGTTTTAATGCTTTTAGTCCTATCGCCCAAAGAATTTCTTCAATCGCCTCTTGCCTTGCTTTTTGTAAAAATGCGCAAGTGTTAATAATTATGAGGTCGGCATCTTCAAGGTTAGAAGAAATATCGTAGTCCCCTTGAAGAATACCTAGCATTTTTTCGGTATCAACTCTATTTTTATCGCACCCTAGGGAGATAACGCCAATCGTGTGTTTCTTTTGCATATCAATCCTTAAAATTCGTCTTGTGGCGCTTCGCCGTATTTTTCAATAAAATCTTCTCTTGATAGTAGAACTTTTCTTGGTTTACTACCCTCGATAGGTCCAACGTAGCCGTTTCTATCCATTCTATCCATAATGCCACCGGCTTTAGAGAACCCTATACCGAAACGGCGTTGCATTGAAGAGATTGAAACCGAGCCTGCGTTTACTGCAAACCAAAGTGCCTTAACGAAAATATCGCTATTTTCCCCACTTGCGTCTCCACCCTCGCTAGCAACAGGCATTTCAGGTTGAGGGTTAGCCGCTTTTTCTAAGAAGTCTTTTAATTCGTCGTCAAAGTAAGCGACGTTGTGTTCTTTGATATAACTTACGATATTATTCACTTCGACAGGGCTAATGAATGCGCCTTGGCATCTTTCAACTCCAGGCATTTGAGCGTTCTTATAAAGCAAGTCGCCGTTACCTAATAACTTTTCTGCACCAGCCTCGCTTAAAATTGTTTGCGAGTCGGCAAAGTTCATAACCTTGAACGCAATTCTAGATGCAAGGTTAGCCTTAATTGTTCCGGTAATTACGTCAACCGACGGACGTTGTGTAGCCAATACTAAGTGAATACCAGCCGAACGAGCCTTTTGTGCGATAGCACAAATTCTAGCCTCTAAATCACGCTTGCAAGTTTGCATAAGGTCTGCAAGCTCGTCAATAATTATAACGATACGAGGCATTTTAGCAACGGTGTCGCTTGCTACCATAGAGTTATATCCGTCTATATCTACAACAGACGCATTGCTTTCTCTAAAAGTTTGGAAACGCCTTTGCATTTCGTCGTATGCCCATTTAAGCATTTCAATAGCCTTTTGAGGAGAGGTTATAATCTCGTCTATCATTAAATGTGGTAAATGCTCATACGTAGCAAACTCCACGCCTTTAGGGTCTACTAAGAAGAGTTTTAACTCCTCTGGACTGTATCTCATAATTAAACTTACTATCATAGTGTTAAGACAAACCGATTTACCCGAACCGGTTGCACCTGCAACTAGATAGTGAGGACCTTTAGCAAGGTTTTCCATAATAGCCTTGCCCACTATATCTTTACCAACGGCAAACATAAGCGAACCAGGTTTAAACTTATCTTCCTCAGCAGATTTTTCTAAGACCTCTCTTAAACCAACCGTTTGTGCTTGCTTGTTTGCAACTTCTATACCTACTAGGTTCTTTCCAGGGATAGGCGCTTGAATACGCACACCTGCTTTACTAGCGAGCCTCATTCTTAAGTCGTCGTCGTATTTAAGAACGTTTCTAACTGAGATACCTGCCGGCATAGTTACTTCGTATCTAGTGATGGCTGGGCCTTGAACGTAGTCCTGAGGCTCAACGTTAATATGAAAGTCGGCAAGCGTTTGCTTTATAATTTCCTTGTTTTGCTCGTGGTCTTCGGTAGGAGCGTCGATAGGTGGCTCGTATTTAGAAAGAAGGTCAAGAGGTGGACGGAAATATTCTCTATTGATTGGAATAACTGGTTTTTCTGGTTTTTCTTCTACTTGTGGCTCTTCTGGTTGTTCTACGGCGAAACCCATTCTTCTACTTCTAGAATTGTTATCAGCCACAACCCTACTAGTGTAACTTGGTTTTTCTTCTACCTCTTCTTTAGGAGCGAGACCTTGGTCTTGAGAAAAGAAGAAATTTCTAACCCTTTCTCTAGGAGTAGCAGGTTTTTCTTCTATTTCAACCTCGTAATCCTCTTGGGTCTCTTGAATTTCTTGAGGTTGCTCCTCGCCATGCGTTTCTTCTACGATTTCCTGAATAAAATCCTCCGTTTGCTCTAATGTTTCCTCTTGGAATTCTTCAGTTGGTTCTTCTTGAACTTGGTCTGCGATAAACGGCCTAACTATTTCGGTAGGTTGCATATCAACGGTTTCAATAGAGCCTTCGTCAAAATCGGCAAGATTAGAAAAGCGAACTGCGTGGCTCTGTGCGTCGTCTTTATCTAAATTTTCTTCGTGATGTTCAAAGAATGGAATATTTTCCACGGAGATTGGCTTTTCTTCTATAGCTGGTTTAACCTCTTCCACAGTGTTTTCGATAGGTTGAGTTAGTGGAGGTTTAGAAATGTAATCGGAAATCTTAGTTGAAAGTTCTTCTTTTTGATAATAAGAAGAGCCTGCAGTATTTAGTGGCGCTGGAGTTTTAATATAGTTAAGTTTAGACTGCATGTCGCTAGAATATTCTCTAGAATAACTTGAAGGGCAACTTGCAACGCCTAATCCCCCCTTTGTGTAATCGACCTTTACGGATACGGATTGGTTTTCCTTATTTTTTGGAGGTTGTCTAAAATCGTCCTTACGAGGGTCTGCAACGAATAACTTTTGAACACCGTGCGTTTCTACTGGAATGTCAATATCAACGGGATAATCTTTAACTCCTTGAAGGTTAACGCCAACTTCAGGCATTTCCGTTTGCTTAGTTTTAACGAAAGAAGTTCTTAAACTTTGTTTCGTAAATACAGGCTTTCCAGTTTTTTCTTCAACCACGGTTTTGTAAACCATAAAGCCACTAATTGCTAATAAAATAGAAAGAACAACGTAACTTCCCACGTTTTTTAGTATTGCAGGAAAAACGTATGCGATAATAGCCGTGAAAAAGCCACCACCAGAACAAGTGGCAAATCCATTTTCTTGAGCCATTTTGTATGAAGTTACTATATATTCACCGTAACCACCCTCAAAAGAGTGCATTGATATAACGTGCACTAAAAATGCAAGAGTAATCCACGTTAAGGTTAGATATACCTTTAATCTAATAGAAAAATTTAACGCTTTTCCCGTTACGCATACTAAGCCGTAGTAAAAAGCGTAAGCAAGAACGGCATAAGCAAAATATCCAAAACAACCGAAAAAGAAGGTGTTAACTGCCTCACCAGGGGTAAAGAAGATATTACCTCTAGTAATTAAGCACACCAAACAAAGAGTAGAAAAAAGCATTATAACTACGCCCAAGGTCTCCTTGGTAAATATGGTTAGCTTTTCTTGATTATCAGCACCGTTGCCGTTAGGTCTGTTTTCCATTGCGTTCTTTTTCACCTTTAATTATAGTTGTTTTCATTATACCAAAAACGCCGTATATTTACAATGCTTTAGAAAAAATTTTTTATATTTTATATTAATTATTTTATATAATATATACTTAGGCGTTATAATTAGCAATTTATTTATAAAAATAATTGCCGAAGGATTATATCCTTCGGCAAAAACATTAATTTTTACTATTTTATTTCTATTTTTCTACGTTTTGATATAGAAGTCTTCCACATTGGTCGCACTCTATAACCTCACCGTTTTTAAGTTTGTTAAGTTCTAGCATTGAAAGTTCCATTCTGCACGCTCCACAAACCGAATCGGTAACTTCAAAAGCAATTGGGAAAATCTTGTTAGCACGCTTTTTTTCGTATTTTTCCATAAGAATAGGGTCGACCGATTTTCTTAGGGCACCCAACTGTTTGTTAATTGCGAGCATTTCATCCTTAAAGCCTGCCTTAAGTTTATCGTATTCTTCTTTTGCTTCAGTAAATTGAGTTTGAGCAGACTTAGTTTGAGTTTTAATATTTGAATACTCTTTTACGATTTTTGTAGACTCTTCGTTGTTCTTATTTATTTTTTGAACGAGTGCCTTAATTTGATTTAGAAGTTCGTCTGCCTTTTTAGCAAGGTAACTAACTTCGTTCTCGTCGGTAGCAGAATCTATTGCTTTAGTAATATCTTCAAGCTCCCCTGCTATCCTTTTTTGTTGTTCAAATAAAGAAACACTCTCGTTTGCAAATAACTCGGCTTTATCGTCTAATTTATTTACGCTGTCGTTTACACCTTCTAGGTAAGCTTTAGCAGATGCAGCCTTCTTTTTGGCTACGCTAGAGCCTAATTCTTTTTCAATCTTACGCAATTTAGCGTCTGCGCTTTGATAAGCCAATAGTTCTTTTATCATAGTAGTAATCTCCTATATAAATCTTTTATCTTCAAAATAATACGTTTGGATTTGGTCGCTGAGTTTAGACTTAACCTTTTCGTAAAATTTCTTAAATCCGTAGTTTTCTGCCGAATAATGGGTTAAAATTATCATTGCTTTACCCATCTCGACTATTTCCTTAATAACGTGATGTGGAGCATCCGAAGTAACGATTACCTCTGCCGTGCATTCACCACTTTTAAGCGTTTTTAATGCAGTAGAACTGCCTGCGCCACAGAAAGACGCCACTTTGTTAAAGGCAAAGTTTTTTGAACCGTATGTAATGATTCTATTTGTTTTAATTTGTTTTCTAATTTTTGCACAAAATTCTTGTAAGGTAGTTTTGTTGAGACAAAATTCTCTGCCGTATCCGTAATTTTGATAGATTTTTTCTATAATTTTGCTATTAGTTGCACCTAGTGCTTTAGATAGATTTTCGTCGATACCGAAGATGGCAAAATCGAGGTTAAGGTGCATAGATATTACGTTCATTTTACACTCTATAGCCTTGACTAGAGCAATGGTTGAAAAGTCCTCTATACTCAACTCGTTGACAGGTGTATAGATGGCTGGGTGATGAGTAACTATAGTGTCGCAACCTAGCCTTTTTGCACGGTTAACACTATCTAGCGATAAGTCTAACGAAAAAAGAATTTTCTTAATCTCGCTATGCGTGTTTACTAATATTCCACTATTATCGTAGCCACCGTTTTTTATAACTTCACGGCTAATTTCAAACGGTGCAAAGTCGTTTAGTATTGAATAAAAATTATTTATCGTCAACATAATTTTCTAACCTTTGAATTTCCTCTTGCATTTGTTCTTTAGTTCCTTGCTTAAGTTTTTCGCCCTTTAGGAAACCCGTTAGTTTTTTAATTCTTAATTTAATTTGCTTGATGAAAGCCGTAGGCTTTTCTTTTAGGTTAGTTCTACCAAACTCTGCCTCTTCTTCGGTCAAAACGTCCTTTCCTTTAACTAATAGAAGTAGGTCGTAAAAAATTTTACCTGTAAAAAAGGTGTAGTCTTTTTGAATTTTATAGCCTAACTCGACAGCCGTTTTTCTAACCTTTTTAGTGTTCTTCATAGGTTGCAAAACGATTTTTTTGGGAAGAGTTTTCGCCCTTTTTAATATTCCTACGATTTCCTCTCCACCCATACCGGCGATAAGCGCTAAATCGCAATTTCCAACCTTTTCAAATCCGTCGCTAACTACTGCAAAAGCCCTACCCTCTTCGATTTCATTACTTAAAAGAGAAACGGCCTTATCTAGGCATTTTTGACTTACGTCGCTAATAATAACCTTACTGCATTTACCACTTTGTAGCATTTGTTTTGCAACGTATCCGTGGTCGCAACCTATGTCTGCGAAGATTTCACACTCAGGTAAAAGCGAAAAAATTTCTTCTAATCTTTTTTTCATGTTATTCTAAAAAGTCCTTTAATCTCTTAGAACGGCTTGGGTGGCGAAGTTTTCTAAGCGCCTTTGCCTCTATTTGACGAATTCTTTCACGAGTAACGTTGAATTCTTTACCAACTTCTTCTAGAGTTCTTGGTCTACCGTCGTCTAAGCCGTAGCGAAGTCTTAAAACCTTTTCTTCTCTTGGGGTAAGGGTATCTAAAACGCCTAAGAGTTGTTCTTTAAGCATAGTGTAGGCAACAGCCTCTGTAGGAGCAACGCTACCTTCGTCCTCGATAAAGTCTGAAAGATGGCTATCTTCTTCCTCGCCGATAGGCGTTTCTAGAGAAACGGGGTCTTGAGCGATTTTTTGAATTTCCATAACTCTTTCTTCTGTTATGCCCATTTCAACTGCGATTTCTGCAGGGTTAGGCTCTCTGCCGAGTTCTTGTAAAAGTTTTCTCGAAACACGAATAAGTTTATTAATAGTTTCAACCATGTGAACGGGAATTCTTATAGTTCTCGCTTGGTCTGCGATTGCTCTGGTGATTGCTTGGCGAATCCACCAAGTAGCGTAGGTGGAAAACTTAAAACCCTTTTGATAGTCGAATTTTTCAACGGCTTTCATAAGACCTAGGTTGCCTTCTTGGATAAGGTCTAGAAATTGCATACCTCTACCCATATATCTTTTTGCGATAGAAACTACAAGACGAAGGTTAGCCTCGGAAAGAAGCTTTTTAGCCTCTTCGTCGCCGTCCATCATGCGCTTAGCAAGTTCGGTTTCTTCCTCAGGTTGAAGAAGAGGAACTTTACCAATATCTTTAAGATACATTTTAACGGGGTCTGCCATTCTGTCTTCTTTGAATAGCAAATCGTATAGTTCTTTATCTTTTTCGTATTCGTTTATTACTTGAATTCCCGATTTATCGAAAATCTTGTAAACTTCCTCTAGTTCTTCTGGAGAAACTTGCATTTTATCTAGTTTATCGAAGAGTTGAGAACTAGTAATACTCCCTGCTTTTTTGAATTCTACCAAGACGTCGCTAATAAGCCCTAAGAGTTCTTCGGAAAGAGTAACGGGTTCGTTAGATTGTTTTTCTTCGTATTTGCCACTTTCAATCAATTCCTTGATTTCATCCATCAGTTTATTCCTCCTACGGTAGTTGCCGTATTAAAATCTTTTATTTTTTTCAGCGAGTAATTCGCTAAGTTGTTTTGCAATATTTTTTCTCGCCTCGGTATCCGTTTCGCTATTAAACATCTTATTTAGCGCCTCGATTTTTTCGTTTAGCAAGTGTTTTTTTAAGGTTTTCAAGCAGTCGAAAAAATAAACTGCCTCGTCGAAATTTCTTTGCTCGGTTTGAAGCCCTGCAATGCTTGAAAGTTCGGCTTGACTGTCGTCTGGTAAACTCTCGTAAAGCTCGTTAAACTTTGCTCTTTCGCCGTTTGTCTGCTTGTTTATTAAATATGCTTGAATTTGTTTATGAATAGGCAATGCAAACTCTAGTTTCGTAACGTCGGTTTCTAGTGCGTAAGGCTTGTTAAAAAGGTAAGAATAAAGTATAAACCTAGATGCTAAAGCGATTTTTCCACCCGAATGGTCGCTATATTCAGGCGTCGCCACTTTGACCTGCTCTTTTGCCTTTTCGGGTTCTTTATAGAGTTCACGCTTTAAAGCCTCTAAGGTTGTTCCCGTTAGGTTTCTAACCGTCTTAAGAAGGTCTTCTTGCTCGGCTGGGGAAGAACTTTCCCTAATGACGTTTATTGCGTTTGTGGTAAACTTTCTCTTGCCGTCAACCGTGCCTAGGTCGAACGTTTTCTTAAGCACGTCTAACTTAAAGTCGACGAGAGGCATAGCCTCTAATAAAATTTTTCTATAAGCGTCTGCGCCTAGTTCCCTAATGACGTCGTCGGGGTCTTTACCCTCAGGCATAACGGCAACCTTGACGTCAAGCCCTTCTTCGCTTAATATTTCAAGACCTTTGACGGCTGCTTTTTGCCCTGCAAAATCGCCGTCGTAACTAATAATTATTTTGTCTGAATATCTTTTTAATATGCGTGCTTGGTCTTTAGTAAGTGCCGTGCCCATGCTAGCCACGACGTTTCTAAACCCTGCTTGTGTTAGCGAAACGACGTCTAGGTGTCCTTCAACCATAATAACACAGTCAATACCTTCTTGATTTTTTACCTTTTTAAGGTTGTTTAGGTTGAATAGCGTTTTGCCTTTTATAAAAACCGAAGTTTCTTTGGTGTTGATATATTTTTGTTCTTTTCCACCGTCTATTCTTCTACCGTCGAACGCAACGACGTTGTTAAATTGGTCGATAACGGGAATGATTAATCTTCCACCAAGCCAATCGAAGACTCTGCCGTTTTTTTCGCCACAAGCGCCAGAGGCAACCATTTCTTGCTCGGTGTAACCCTTTTCCTTGAGATATTTAGGTAATGAGCCAAAATCAAGAGATGCGCCCATGCCAAAAGTGGCAACCGTTTGCGAGGTAAATCCACGCTTTAATATATATTCGACGTGGGGATAAGCCTTTTCGCCCTTAAGATTAGAAAGATAATAAAGCGCAGTGTCTCTTAGTAAATCTAAAAGGCGTTGTTTTGTTCTTTTTTGTTCTTTAACCTTTTCGTCGTCGTAATTAATCTCTGGAAGAGGCATTTTTACACGCTCGGCTAAAAACTTAACGGCGTCGCCAAAATCGAGAGATTCGATATTCATAATAAAGGTAACCACGTCGCCACTTTGATGACAACCAAAACAGTAAAAGAATTGGTCAACTCCGTTCACGCAAAAAGATGGGGTCTTTTCGTGATGAAAAGGACACCTTCCCCAGTAATTACCTCCACGTTGTTCTAACTTAACGTAGTGGCTAACGACGTCGACAATATCGTTTTTACTCTTAAGTTGTTCTAAAAATTTAGCGTCGAAACCCCTCATTAGTAATCCTTACAACTCCCATTTTTTAGGGATAAATAATTTTGTGAATTCTTTAACGGCATACGTGTCGGACATGCTCGAAATGTAATCGCATAAAACTGTATCTATATCCGTCGTTAATAGTTCTTTTTGATGAAACTCTGGCAATGCCTCGGTATGCGACTTATAGTAATCGTAAAGCGCAGAAATCATTTTATCTGCCCTTTCTTCCTCGTCCTTAAAGGTTTTGTCGTTATAGACGTTTTGGAAAAGGAAATCTCGTAGCGTAGTGGTAGCGTGGGCAACTTCTTCTTCCATTTCAACGATAGGCTTGCCGTCGCTATTTTTGAATATAGAATAAATCATGGTGTTTATTCTTTGCGAAGAAGTTTCGCCCAAGATTTTTATAGCAGGCGCAGGCAAATCTTTGGCAGTTATAAAGCCACTTTCGATAGCGTCGTCAATATCGTGATTTATGTAAGCAATACGGTCGGCAATATTAACGGCTTTGCCTTCCATAGTTTTTGGCGTGCAACTAATTTTGTGATTAACTATTCCGTCAACGACTTCTCTAGTTAAGTTTAAGCCAAGTCCGTCTCTTTCGAGATAATCTACCACTCTTCCCGATTGAACGTTATGCGAGAACTTGTTGGTTTTATTTAACTTTGCTAAAATTCTTTCCCCAGAATGCCCAAAAGGCGTATGACCTAGGTCGTGTCCTAAAGCGATTGCTTCGGTTAAATCTTCGTTAAGCGAAAGCGCCCTAGCGATAGCCCTAGCCACTTGCGAAACGTTTAGGGTGTGAGTTAAACGAGTTCTGTAATGGTCGCCCTCTGGCGAAAAGAAAACCTGCGTTTTATTCTTAAGCCTACGGAATGACTTGCAATGTATAATTCTATCCCTATCACGTTGGAAATCCGTTCTCATAGGACAAGGCTTTTCTTGACGAAGTCTGCCTATGGTATCGGTAGATTTAGTAGCGAAAGGGGAAAGGAATTTTTCTTCTATAAGTAAAGTTTTATCTTTCACGGTATTTCTCCAAAATCACTTATCGTATAATAATACGCCAAAACTTGTCCATTTCCTTTTTTTGGAAGAAAATTTATTGAAATATATATAATATTATTAATTAAAAGCAAAAACGCCTATCAAAATGATAGGCGTTAGAATTATTTGTAAAATTAGAAAGACCTTAAATTCTATACGAATAAATTATTATCTTTGCCATTTTGCATATAGTTTAAGTTCAGAGAAATTATAGGTTATAGAGCCGTTAGCCTCCTCTTGGAATACTTTTTGTGGAACTAGGTCGTTACTAAAATCCCATTTATTTATGCACTCTGGCTCTTTATACCAACCTGCAAAGATATAGCCTGACCTAACTGGGTTTTTTGGCACGTAGGATATTAGTTCTCCGTCGTAATCGTCCACCCAGTAAACTTCGTTATTACCCACGTCGTAATTGTATAGGAAAGTTACGTTTGCAGGGTTAACTCTCTTTGGGTTATAGTTACTAATACCCTTGCCCTTATACCAAGGCTTTAACTTAAAATAACAATTAGTAGACACTTTAACGTTGTCGTTTGTTATCTCACTTAAACCTTGAGAATTTAAAGACATAATAATTACAGTGCAGTTTGCCTCGTGCCCCATCACACTATCGCTATAAGCACTATCACCATGAACCTCTACGTTAAAAGGAACGAAAACCTTAGTTAATTTTTGGCTATTAAACATAACGTGTTCCATTCCATAACTTTCAATGACTTTGTCTCTATAATCGGCACCTTCGCCAATCCACCTAACCCTTCTCCCGTCAATATATTCTGGAACTACTATAATTTTTTGCTCTAATCCTTTGTCTGTTAAGCCAACAATCGATACGCCGTAAACTGAACTATAATCCGAGGTTTCCAAAATAAAGTATCCATCTTCAAAAAGACCTTCTTTTTGAGACTCACAACTACTAAGTGAACAACCACAGCCAATTAGTGCCATAAACACAACGGATAATAGAATAGATAATAGTGGAACAATAATCCTACTATTTTTTTTCATTTTTTAATCCTCCTAAAGCAAATATTTATAAGAGCTTGATTAAAATGGGTCTTGATAAGACCAGGTAAACTCTGGCGAATCTTTATCGCTTAAAGCTACGCAATACATTGATTCATAATACGTTCCAGCCTTTAAATCCATTTTGCATAAAGAGTTAATTCCTTAAAATGATATATCCCAACTCCATATTCTTTTGCAGGAACTATATCGGTTTCAAAATCCCACTCGTTTATACACTCTGGCTCTTTATACCAACCTGCAAAGGTATAACCTGACCTAACTGGGTTTTTTGGCACGTAGGATATTAGTTCTCCATCATAATCATCCACCCAATAAAGTCCATCGTTTGTTGCATTATCGTAATTATAGTAAAACGATACGTTTGCCGGCATTACGTTATCAGGATTCCAGTATTTTATGCCTTCTCCCCTATAATAATCAGTATTTTCATAAAAACATTTGGCCGAAACCTTTATACTATCTTTTTCAAAGTAGCGCATATCACTCTTCTCTATACCCATAACGATTATAACACAGTTAGCATCCCCACCCGATACGGAGCCCCAAAGACTCGCTTTTGCTTTAATTTCTGTAGGAATATATATTCTCTTCAACATTTTGCTATTAAACATAATGTTTTCGGAGCCGTATTCTCTCTTAATTTCCTTTCTATCTATTTTGCTTGCACCTATTGCACCAACCCTATATCCCCTTACAGTAGTGGGTGCAACCAAAATTTCTTTTTGCAAACCGGAATCGGTAAGTCCTATTATAGCAACCTCATCACTATTATTGATTTTGCGATATATAAAATCTCCTTCTGCAAAAATCTTGCCTAAAACACAACTACACCCTACTAACATCATTAGCATAGTTGATATTATTAAAGAAACGACTGCAATCACAGGCTTTCTAATTTTTTTCATAATTTGTCTCCTTATAAAAGCAAAAAAGCACAACGATACCCTATTATTATCGCTATGCCTTACAATCTAGTCTATTCATTGGTCTTACCCCCAACTTTTTATTTAAGTTACACCTTAAAATTCTCTTATGTTTTTACCTTCTTTTGTTTTAATCATTATAGCATATACTATATGCCTAGTCAATAGGGTTTTGCTAAAAAATAACGCCTGAAAACGACTATCGTTTTCAGGCGTATTTATTAATATCTACGGCCTTCTCGTTCGAAAAGTTTTTTAAGGAATTGACCTGTATAACTAGATGGATTTTTGCAAATTTCTTCAGGTGTGCCCTCTGCTATAATCGTTCCACCGCCGTCGCCACCTTCTGGACCTAGGTCTACTATATAGTCGGCTAACTTTATTACGTCTAGATTATGTTCGATAATGACGATTGTGTTTCCACCTTGTTGCAATCTTTGTAAAACGGTGCATAGTTTATCTATATCGTAACTATGAAGTCCCGTCGTAGGCTCGTCTAGAATATAAAGGGTTCTGCCCGTTGCCCTTTTTGATAGTTCGGTTGCTAGTTTTACCCTTTGCGCTTCGCCACCAGATAGTGTGGTTGACGACTGACCTAGTTTTATATATCCTAACCCTACGTCTTGCAAGGTTTTAATTTTATTAAATATTGACGGTATCGCCTTAAAGAATTCACAAGCCTCGTCAACGGTCATTTCTAAAACGTCGCTTATGTTCTTGCCTTTATATTTAACTTGCAAGGTTTCTCTGTTGTAGCGCTTGCCTTTACATACTTCGCAAGGCACGAACATATCTGGCAAGAAATGCATTTCTATCTTGATAACGCCGTCGCCCTCACAGTTTTCGCATCTTCCACCTGCAACGTTAAAGGAAAATCTCCCTGCCTTATATCCACGCTCTTTTGCATCCATAGTAGATGCAAACAAGTCTCTTATTGCCGAGAACACGCCCGTATAAGTTACGGGGTTACTTCTTGGTGTTCTGCCGATAGGCGATTGGTCTATTTGAATAACCTTATCAAAATGCTCTTCGCCTAGAATTGCTGAAACTTTACCCTCTCTAACCTTGGCGTGGTTTAATCTCGACGCTAGATAAGGATACAAAATTTCATTTACTAGCGAACTCTTTCCTGAACCCGAAACACCCGTTACTACAGAAATTAAACCAACGGGGAATTTTGCCGTTACATTTTTAAGGTTGTTTTGGTTTGCACCGATAACTTCTAGCCATCTTCCGTCTGGAAGTTTTCTCTCTTGTGGAATTTCTATCTTTCTTCTACCTGCAAGGTAATCGCCCGTGATAGAACGTGGCTCGTTCATAATATCTTCAATGCTACCAGTTGCTACGATTTCCCCACCGTGAACGCCTGCCTTTGGACCGATATCTACTATATAGTCGGCAGAGCGCATTGTATCGTCGTCGTGTTCAACAACGATTAGAGTGTTGCCTAAATCTCTTAAGCCTTTTAATGCGTCGATTAGTTTGCTGTTATCCCTTTGGTGTAGACCAATACTAGGCTCGTCTAAAACGTATAAAACGCCCGTTAATCCACTTCCTATTTGAGTGGCAAGCCTAATTCTTTGCGCCTCGCCACCAGAAAGCGTGGTTGCCGTTCTAGAAAGTGTTAGATACGAAAGTCCAACGTTGATTAAAAAGTTAAGCCTTTCTTTAATTTCTTTTAGAATAGGCGTTGCTATTTGTAAGCGAGTTTTATCAAAGGTTAACTTCTCGATAAACTCATAGAGTTTAACCACCGACATATCGGTTAGTTCGCTTATATTTTTATCGCCTATGGTAACTGCTAGCGCTTCTTTTCTTAACCTTTTTCCGTTACACGTAGAACATGGCGTAACCGTCATATATCTTTCAATTTCGCTCTTAGTGTAGTCGCTAGTCGTTTCTCTATAACGACGTTCTAGGTTAGGAATTATGCCTTCCCAAGCCGAGTTAAAACTTCCACTAAAGGTTTTGGTGGAATAATCCATTTTTATCCTCTCTCCACCATTGCCGAATAAAAGTATATCTACAATTTCACTTGGCAAGTCCTGAACAGGCACGTCTAGACTAAACCCGTAGTGTCTAGCTAGTGAGTTAAAATTCATTTCAGCCATTTTACCACTATCTAAATTCCAGCCGGAAACCGTCATTGCGCCCTCTCGCAAGGTTTTAGTTTTATCCTTTACTACTAAGTCGGGGTCCACCCTTTTATTAAATCCTAATCCATGGCATTCTGGACAAGCGCCGAAAGGATTATTAAACGAGAATAATCTTGGCTCGATTTCTTCTAAACTTACCCCACAATCAGGGCAAGAATACTTGGTTGAATAAAGAGTTGATTCTCCACCAAGCACTTCTACAGTAACTAGACCTTCGGCAAGTTTAAGCGCCGTTTCTAAACTATCTGCAAGCCTTTTTTCTATTCCCTCTTTGATTACTAATCTATCTACGACTACGCTTATATTGTGCTTTTTGTTTTTATCCAGTTTAATCTCTTCGTCTAGGTTATACACCACGCCGTCGATTTCCACCCTTACAAAGCCACTTTTTTTATAGCCTTCAAGTTGTTTGGCGTATTCACCCTTTTTCCCACGAACAACTGGGGCGTTTACTAAAATTTTAGTTCCCTCTTCTAAACTCATAACTTGGTCGCAAATTTGGTCAACCGTTTGGCGAGATATTTCCTTACCACATTCAGGGCAATGAGGAACGCCCACTCTTGCAAAGAGCAGTCTAAAATAATCGTATATTTCAGTTACCGTGCCGACGGTAGAGCGTGGGTTATGTGAAGTGGTTTTTTGGTCGATTGAAATTGCAGGTGAAAGACCTTCTATGCTATCCACGTCTGGTTTTTCCATTTGTCCTAGGAACATTCTGGCGTAACTAGAAAGGCTTTCAACGTAACGTCTTTGACCCTCTGCATATATTGTGTCGAAAGCAAGCGTAGACTTCCCAGAGCCTGATAATCCCGTGAATACCACGAGTTTGTCCCTAGGAATAGCTACGTCTATATTTTTAAGGTTATTTTCCCTTGCACCTTTTATAATAAGACTGTTTTTCATTTTGTTTATGCTTGCCTCATTTTTTGTTTTAGTTTGGTAATGGTATCCCTAATTTCAATACATTTTTCAAAATCAAGGTTATTAGAGGCGATTTTCATAAGCGCCTTTAATTTTTCGATTTCCTCAGGAATATCCTTTAACTTGATATCTTTTGTTTTATCCACCTTTTTGGTGATTTCTAGACTATTTACTACTTCTTTAATTATTGTTTTTGGAACTATGCCGTGAACGTCGTTGTATTCCTTTTGAATTTTACGCCTACGATTGGTCTCGTCGATTGCCCTTTGCATACTGCCCGTAATGGTATCGGCATACATTATAACCTTACCATCTGCGTTCCTCGCTGCTCTACCTATCGTTTGAATTAGCGAAGTTTCGCTACGCAAGAAGCCTTCTTTGTCGGCATCTAAAATAGCAACGAGTTTTACTTCTGGAAGGTCTAAACCTTCTCTTAAAAGGTTTATTCCACAAAGCACGTCGAACTCGCCCGTGCGTAGCCCTGAAACGATATCTATTCTCTCTAAGGTGTCTATGTCGCTGTGCATATACCTAACCTTAATTTTATTTTCTTTTAGATATTCGGTAAGGCTTTCAGCCATTTTCTTGGTCAGCGTTGTGATTAAAACTCTGCCACCCTCTTTTACAGTTTGGTTAATTCGTATTAGAAGGTCGTCTATTTGGTTTTTTGTAGGCTTTATTTCAATTTCTGGGTCTAGCAGTCCGGTTGGACGAATCACTTGTTCTACTACTTGTCCAGCCTCACCTAGCTCGTATTTAGCAGGGGTTGCCGAAACGCATACCATTTGCCCTACCCTTTGGTCGAATTCATTAAAGGTTAAAGGACGATTATCGAATGCCGATTTTAACCTAAAACCATATTCGACTAGGCTAGTTTTTCTAGACCTATCGCCGTTATACATTGCACCTATTTGTGGAATGGTCATATGTGATTCGTCTATAAACACGATAAAATCTTCTGGGAAATAATCGAGCAAGGTAAAAGGTGGGTCGCCAACCTTTCTTCCGTCAAAATAACGACTGTAATTTTCTATGCCATGGCAAAAACCTATTTCCCTTATCATTTCTATATCGTAGTCGGTGCGTTGGTTAAGGCGTTGCGCTTCTAGAAGTTTGCCGTCCTCTTTTAAAAATCTAACTTCGTCTTCCTTATCACGCTCGATTGCACATAGGGCAAGGTTGAGTTTTTGTTGCTGAACGGCGTAGTGGCTAGCAGGGAAAATCACGGCGTGTTTTAAATCAGAGATTACCTTTCCCGTAACGAATTCTGCCTCACAAACCCTATCTATAGTGTCGCCGAAAAATTCTACACGAATAAAGATTTCGTTGTTAGAAGATGGGAAAATATCAACGGTATCGCCCTTAACTCTAAACGAAGAACGAGAAAAATCCACGTCTTTCCTAGTGTATTGAATGGCAACTAGCCTTCTCATCAATTCGTCTCTATCCATTTGGTCGCTAGGGCGAAGAGAAAGCGCCAAATCATAGTATTCTTGTGGGGCACCCAAACCATAAATACACGAAACTGACGCAACTACTATCGTATCTTGTCTTTCGGCTAGTGAACAAGTAGCCGAATGGCGAAGTTTATCTATTTCGTCGTTTATAGAAAGGTCTTTTTCTATATAAGTATCGGTAGAGGCAATATACGCCTCAGGTTGATAATAGTCGTAATAAGAGACGAAGAATTCTACTCTGTTTTCAGGGAAAAATTCTCTAAACTCGTTGCAAAGTTGAGCGGCAAGCGTTTTATTGTGAGCAATAATAAGGGCTGGGCGTTGAACGTTTTTTATAACGTTAGCCATAGTAAAAGTTTTACCCGAACCGGTAACGCCAAGAAGAACTTGCGTTCTTAATCCGTCGTTTATACCTTCGGTTAATTTTTGTATAGCCTGTGGTTGGTCGCCCGTCGGCGCAAATTTAGAATGAAGAATGAACTCTTTCTTTTTCATTTTGCCTTAATTTTGCCCTTTTCTATAAAATTAAATACTTTGCCTTCACTTAGGTATATTTTATTACAAAAAGCAAAAAAAGGCAACACTTTACGCCCTTTTGCATATCTAATTAGAAACCCTAACTTGCTTACTCCATATTGAAATTTTATTTTTAGAACCTTTTTCACAAGAATAGCATATGATATATAGATAAATCCAAGGAGGATTTTTATATTAATGTGTAACTTTTTCGGTTGCAACTCTTGTTCTAACAATAGAGGCTTATTTAACTTGAACTCCTCTAACAACGGTTGCAACAACTGTGTAAATTATAGGCTAATTCGTGGTCCACAAGGTCCTGCCGGTCCTACCGGCGCAAGGGGTCCTCAAGGTCCACAAGGTCCTGTCGGTCCAATAGGTCCTACGGGTGCCACAGGTGCAACGGGTGCAACGGGCGCTACAGGTGCAACTGGTGCCACAGGTGCAACTGGTCCACAAGGTCCTGTCGGTCCACAAGGCCCTCAAGGCGAAACAGGTGCTACAGGTCCTCAGGGTCCAGTCGGTCCACAAGGTCCTCAAGGCGAAACGGGTGCTACAGGTGCAACTGGTGCAACTGGTGCAACTGGTGCAACTGGTCCACAAGGCCCAGTCGGTCCTCAAGGTCCTCAAGGCGAAACGGGTGCAACTGGTGCCACGGGTGCTACAGGTCCTCAGGGTCCAGCAGGCCCACAAGGTCCTTCGGGAACTAGCGATATAATTTACGCAAACAACGACGGCGCCACCGTGGAAGGAGGAAGTATAATTCCTTTAACACTTGCTACTTCAACCCCAGGAACGACTATGAGCGTTAGTAATAATGCAGTAAATCTACCTGAAGGTGGCACTTATTTGGTTTCTTATTTTGTTAACGCAGAAAATGGGACTGGTGAAGTTTCTATATCGTTATATCTTGACGGAGCGCCTATTGCTGGTGAAACGATAGTTATCAATAACCAAGGGACTGAAGGTTTTTCCGTAAGCAAAACCATTTTAGTAACCACGGCAAACGCAGGAACTTTATCTCTCTATAATACTTCCGACGAAACACAAACCTATTCGAGCGCAGCTCTAACCGTGCTAAAAGCCGATTAACTCTTTCTAAATTTTTAAATAGTGGCGTAGTGAATTCACTACGCCACTTATTGCCTTTATTTGCCTATTACTCTTAGTTTCCCATTGAAATCGACTGCTAAAGAAATATCCCCAAATACGTCGGTTCTCAAAACTTTGACACTTGAATTTACCTTGTAAAGGTTATTTATAACTAGTGCAGAAGGATATCCGTATACGTTATTTCCACCCACGCTAATAATTGCAAACCTAGGTCTTAAAATACTTAGAAAATCCAAACCACTACTGTCGGTGCTTCCGTGATTGGCAACCTTTAAAACGTCTATATCGTAAAGATTGATATTTTTATGGTGAATTAAATCGTATAAACCATTTGTGTTATTATTTATTACTGCATTCTCCTGCTCCTTTGTCGCATCTCCGGTGAATAAAAATCTAACGCCCTTGTATTCTAAATAAATTATTGGCGAAAGGTTGTTTATATCTTTGTCGGTTGGGGACGAAAGACCGTTAAAATATCCATAATAATCGCCTGCGCCTTCTAGACACGGGGATAAAAAGCACAGAAAGTAATTAGTTCCAGAAATGCTTTGATAGATATTAGTATGAGTTATTTCTACACCTGATTTAACTAAACTATTATAGCCGTTATTAAAAGTCGAATACATAGCCTTGTTGTAAACGTTTGGAATAAAAGCCTTTTCTATTTTATATTTGGAAAGTATATTAGAAACGTTGCCTACATGCTCTGCGTCGGGGTGGGTTAAAACAAAATAATTTATCGTATAAGTATTATAAGCATCTAAAACTTTACATACATTATCAAAATTATCTTTACTCGAAAGTCCACAGTCTATAAGCATATTTTTGCCGTCGTCGAATCTTATAAATATACTGTCTCCGTTTCCAACGTCAATAAAGTTTACCGAAAAGCCTTGAACAACTATAAATTTTTCTTTTTGACAAGAAGAACACCCACCTAAAAAACAATACAAAAGGGCAACAAGTATAATCCCTATACTTATTACCCTTTTTATTATTTTTCTTAAGTGGTTTTGCATTAACTAAATTTTTCCTTTGCTTCTAAGTTTCTCTATATCACTTTTTATTTTAGGCATCATTTCAATAGTCGTTCTGTATCCTATATCATACATTTCGTTGCCTTGACGGAACGAAATGGAGGAATAACCTTTTAAATCGGGATGAATAACTACGTCGCTAAACTCATAGCCTTTTGCCCACGGCTCTTCTATTTTGCCCTTGTAAGTAGGAAATAATTTGCCAAGTATACCACTCTCTTTCGGCTCGTAATCCTTAAGGTCTATACCGACCACGTAATCTGCACCCATTCCCCTAACTAAATCTGCTGGAATAGAGTTAGAATATGCCCCGTCGACGTATCTTTCGTTGTCGATAACTATAGGCTTAAAGTAAGGAGGAATACAACTCGAGGCACAAGTTGCTAACGCAACGCTACCACTAGAGAAAACGTGTTCATCACCCGTTTCCACAACGGTAGCAACGCATTTATAAGGTTTTTTCAAATCCTCAATGTTAAGAGAACCAATCGCCTCGTCCACCACTTTATATATAGACGCCGTGTCCATATTAATTATTTTTGGAAATGATGCAATTTGGGAAAAATCTAAATTTTTAATTAGTTCAAACATATCGTTGGAAGAAAATCCGTTAGCATAAAAGGCACCCACGATACTACCGATACTAGTGCCTGCTACTATATCGAATTCTATTCCGTTTTCTTCAAAGGCACGCAGTGCGCCTATTTCAGCAAAGCCTTTTGCCCCACCAGAACCTAACGCTAAACCAAGTTTTATCTTCTTAGGCTTTGGGCGCCTAAGTAACCAAGAAAAAAAACCCATTATTTTACCTCTTCATTATGTTCAGTCGATTTTTGACGAACGATTTTAATAATCATAACGACCAAGAGAACAACTGCTAAACCAAACAAGGTGTAAAGAATATAATCCAACACGGCTATGTCGTTAAATATTACTAAACATAGTTGGGCTAACCCACTAATTAATAACCCTGCAACGAGATTTCCAACTACTATAGGTAAAATAGCGTCTTTGAATTTTAAGCCGATAAAAACTGCTATAGCCGTTCCCATCCAAACTCCGGTCATAGGAAGTGGAATGGCAACGAAAATAAACACGGCGAGTTGCTTTATAAACGTTTCACTGAGTGCCTTTCCGTTTTTTTGCTTTTGCGTCTCGACAGCCTCGTTAGCCTTAGTTTGAACGTATGATTCGGCTTTAATGGCTAACTTGTCAATAAGCTTAATTTTCTTAAGCAAATTCAAGATAGGAACTAATAGAAAGAACACCGGAAGAACGACGAGAGAAGAGCCTAAAAAAGCAAGCCCTAGCGCTTCAAAGAAATTAAAGCCTACGCCTCTTGCAAAAACTATACCTCCCTTAAGTTCAATCATAGGGATTATAGAAACGACGATAACAGAAATTAAGTCGTTTTCAATTAACTTTTGAATTAATTCTATCATTTTTCACCAAAACACTTTGTTTTTTAAGTTAATTAAAGTATAATATAATATGTTGAAAAAATCAACTAATTAACTATTTACGGAAAATAATCAATGACCACGCAACAAATGCTTTCTAAACTAAGGAAAGGAATAACTAAATATAAAATGATTAAAGACGGAGATAAAGTAGCCGTTGGCGTTTCAGGGGGAAAAGACTCTATAACGCTATTAAAACTTTTAGCCGAATACAAGCGTTTTTCTCCCGAGAAATTCGACCTCTTGGCAGTAACTGTCGACTTAGGTTTTAATGGAAAGGAAACCGACTTTTCTCCTATTAACAAACTATGCGACGAGTTAGGCGTTGAATATCATATCGAGAAAACCGATATAGCACAAGTAGTATTTGACGTTAGAAAGGAAACAAATCCCTGCGCATTATGTTCTAAAATGAGAAAAGGAGCGTTATATTCTGTAGTAAAAGAAAAGGGGTTTAACAAGATTGCACTAGGTCATCATAGCGACGATTTAATCGACACTTTTATGCTCTCTGCCCTTTACGAAGGCAGGCTATCGACCTTTGCGCCAAAAAGTTATCTGGACAGAACCGACATAACCTTAATTAGACCAATGATTTTTATTGAGGAGATGGATATATACTCTTATTCAAAAGAACTACCCGTTGTAGAAAGCAGTTGCCCTGCTAATAAAAATACCAAAAGAGAATACGTTAAAGAGGTAATCTCTAGTATAGGAAAAGAAATTTCTAACGTTAGAGAGATGCTCTTTACTGCCCTAATTCACCCCGAAAGATATAGCCTCTTTGATAAATACGAAAGTCAAATAGATAAAATTTAAAATCTAACTCTAACGCCGAATCAATTTTCGGCGTTTTTTATAGGATAACGCCCCTGTGTTCAATGATTGAAGAAAAAACTATTTGAGTTTTTGTCCTGCCGTATCTTTGAAGAGCATTTATAAATTTATCCATTTCTAAAGTATTTTTTATAATAACCTTTAGTAAGATAGAATATTCCCCCGTTACCCTACTAGCTTCCACGACTTGGGGGGAAGAACGTAAAAAGTCGTAAAGTTCTTCCTTCCTTTCAGGAGAAACTTCTATATCGATATAAGTAGTTATAACGTTATTTATTTTAGAAACGTCTATTTCGGTGTAGTAACCCTTTATAATGCCACGCTCGGTCATACTTTCGATTCTCGCACTTACCGTTGGCGCAGAAGCAAAAATCTTTTCGGCAATCACTTTGACAGGCATTCTTGCGTCGTTTTGTAAAAGTCTTAGAATTTTTAAATCTAAATCGTCAATTTCATTAAATTTCATAGTTACCTCTCAATACCGTTAAATATATATTACTTTTTTTTTATAAAAAAATCAAGACCATTTTTTAATTTTTTTAAGTATAAGCGTTCTTTTTTTTGCTTTTATAACAATTTTAAATTTATTTACAGTATAATTGACTTAATTAGGTGTAAGTGTTAAAATCGAATTAATAAATTAAATCACTCCAATCTGTTTAGCGTTGGCGGAAGCAATTCCGCCTTCGTTTTTTTAAATTTTAATAGTAAAAAAAGCGTAGCGATTGTTTGCTACGCTTTTTAAATGTCTACTATTTGGTATATTTTTTAAATAGGTTATCATTTTCTTCAGACTTAGTATACTCTATACAAGCAAAAACGTTAACACCAGTCAATTCTTCTATTTCAGCCTTATCCTTAACGGTATTGTCAAGAAGATATCTAATTAGGTAGTATCCAACGGCAATAACTAAACCTACGATTGCACCGATTATTAGGTAAATTTTATAATCGTATCTCACGCTTTTAGCATTAACGTTAGTCGTTTCTTTTAATTCTACGTTATCGGCAACTAGTTTATCTTTTAAATATTCTTTAGCCTCGCCTACAACTGCATTTAGCTTTTTACCTGCAAGAACTTCGTCCGAGTCGGTATATGAAATAGAGAAAATTAAACTTTCGTCGTTATAATAAGTAACGTTTATAGCGCCTGAGTAGATTTCACCTTTTCCACCGTTTTGTTTGTAACTTTTATTTACCACGGCAACGAAATTATCGCTTTTAAGAAGTTCGTTAACGTCGCTTAACAAATATTGCGATAAGGCCATATCTTGCGTGTTGGATGCATCTTCGTTAGAAGCGTCTACTTCTGCAAGTAGCATTACCGAAGTCGACTCGGTATAAATAGGCTTTTCCTTGAGAACGCCTATGCCTAATCCCACCAACAAACCCAAAACTATTGCTAAAATAATAACGAGTAGGTTTTTATATAATAGTGAGAAAAGTGATTTTTTTGTTGAAACTGATTTTCCAGAGGTTGCTAAATTATTCATATCCTAAACCTCCTCTTGCGCATCAATACACGCAATAACCGGACATTCGGCGATTTTTTCAGCCTCTTCTTTGGTCTTAATCGTTTTATCAAGCACGTAAACGAGGTAAACGGTGATTAATCCTAACACAACGCCAATCGCTAATGAAATAAGAACTATTAGACTTGTAGAAATATCAACTTCGCAGGATATTAGTCCTAAATCGTCGATAGTAGTGTTCTTAGCAGTAAAGAAATAAGAGGATTCAATATTGAACGCTAAAACTAAAAGTCTAACTTTTTCCTTAGCCAACGTTTCATCTACATCGTTGTATGAAACGCTAAACACAAAAGATTTTTCGTCCTGCTCGGTATGGTTAATTCCGATTGCCGAAGCTTCAATATACTCTTGTTTTCCAGCTATAGCCTTTATTTCCGGCTTTGTTATATCGTAATAAAGAATTTGTCCTTGGTCGCTAGTTTGAAGCTCTAGAATACTCTCATTTATTTGTGAAATCCTATCCTTATATGATTGTTGAAGTTCAACACCGTGAGACTCGTCGTTTTTATCTAAATAGGTTTTTGCAAAAACTGAACTATAACTTGCATCACTAACGACTACTAAGTTTTCCATATCGTAGTGTCTAGCGTCGTAAATAACGCTTAGATACACTTCGTTTGTAATCAAGTTAGGGTCTTTCTTAAGTAAGGTTGATAAGTTCTTTTTGCAAGTGTCAATGCTGTTTCGTAGAGCATTTATCGTATTGTCGTTATTTGATGCTTGAAGTGCAACTTCTTCAAGTCTAATACGTTGCATCAAAAAGGTGCATCCGTATAGAATGAGCCTTTGCGCAAGTAATTTATCCCTCACGCTGTCAATTGAACTTGAAACGTGATTTTCTTGCAAAGTGGTAGAAATGGCTTGAATTTCTTCCCATATTTTTCTCTCGTTAGAATAACTATTGATTTGACCTTCCAATAATTCGACCATTTGAATATATTCGTCAAGGTCTATCTTGTCGCTACCTTTGCTGTAAAATTCGTAATACTTGGTTGCGTAATAATTAGCCCTGTCCACAACTTTGCCTTGGTTGGCAAAAGACTGAACGGTTGATTTATATGCGCTCATAGTATTGATGTCGTCTGCAATATACGCTGAATCGCCCATACGGAAAAATAATTTTTCAGTAGCGATATAACTTGGTGTTCTTACTTGAGCGTAAGCGAGCCCTATTGCAGTAACGGCAAAAATGATTGCAAGCAAAAGAATTACGTTTCTTTTTAAAACGTATATTATTTCCCTTAGAATGCTTTGATTACCCACTGAAGCTTGGGTGTTATTTTGTTCCATTTAATCCCCCTAAACGTATTTGGACAATATCTTATCGATAAGGTCGCTTTTCCTTAAGATGTCTTTTGCAAGGGCAATTTGATTTCTCGCTCTATCGAGGTTATGCCCTGGATATTTAGTCTTAAAATAAACGTCGCCGTTAATATAGTCGGTTAAAAATCTAACGGCAAGTTCCACCGTCATAGTGAAAACGCCTAAGTTTATAGTTTGTTTTTCAAAGTCGGTTAGGTGTTCTTTTAATTCGCCAATAAAGCCCTTAGTGAACGCCTCGTATTTTTTTACGTCTAAAGAAACTCTTTCAACATAAGGGTCGTCTTCGAGAGTGCTGTTAGCGATAAACCTAATAGCGTCGCCAAAGTCGTAAGCTACAGCACCCGGCATAACTGTATCGAGGTCTAAAACGGCAAGCGCTTCGCCCGTGTCTTTGTCAAAGGCAACGTTGTTACACTTAGTGTCGTTATGCGTAACACGAAGTGGTATTTTACCCTCGTCTAAATATTTTTGTAAAAGTGAAGCTCTTTCTTCAAAAAGTCTTAAATCTTCAATTTCTTTGGTAATGTTTTTTACACGCTTTCTAGAGTCTTTCTTTACGGCAGAGCGCATCGCCTTGTATCTTCTTGGCGTGTTGTGAAAGTTTGGAATAGATATAAATAACGTTGATGCGTCAAAACCGTCAAGACAATTTTGGAATCTACCAAACGCTTGACCAACACGTTGAATTATTTTTAAATTATCAGTTTGGTCGTAGGTAGTAGAATTTTGAATAAACCTATAACAGCGCCAATAATCGCCTTGGTCGTCCACCCAATAAGGTCTGGATTTTTTCTTGGACAAGAAAACTCTAAGAACGAATCTTTTTGTTGAAAGCCCTTTTTTTATAACATTTTGTCTAACGTAATCGGTAACGCTGACTATATTTTGCATCAATCTTTTTGGTTTCTTAAATACGGACTTGTTTATTCTTTGAACAATATAGTCTTTTCTCATTCCGTCACGAAGAAATTCTACGTGATAGGTGCAATTAATATTACCAGTTGAAAGTTCTTTACAACTAACGTATTTACCACCTATGTCAAACGACGAGCAAATTTCTTGAATAGTCAATTTTTCTCCCTATTTACATTCACTTGAATAAAATTAATTTTAAAATAAACAAAAATTTTCCAAGCGACCTTTCGCTCGAAACGGATATTCCCTTTCTCTATTTTAACATATTTTTTAAAAAAATCAATATAAAAAGCGCTAAACAAGTTAATTTTAATTAAAAAATTAATAAATAAACTTTTTATCTTCAACTTGAACAATCTTTTCACAAGCCTCAGTTGCCGTATGCCTATGTGAAATTAAAATTATCGTCTTATTCTCGAGCGACAATAAGTTTTGAATTACCTTTCGTTCCGTTTCCTCGTCTAGAGAACCCGTAGCCTCATCTAACAACATTATTGGCGCACCACTTAAAACGGCACGAGAGATTGCGATACGTTGTATTTGCCCTTCCGAAAGACCTAAGCCGTTTTCCCCAACAATAGTGTCGATTTTATCAGGAAGGTCGTTTACAAACTGGTCGGCAAGGCTGATTTTTAACGCCTTTTCAATTTCCTCTTCAGTTGCCTTGTCGTTTATAAAAGTAACGTTATCTCTTATACTGCCTGAAAACAACATATTTCCTTGTGGAACGTAAGCAAATAGCGAGCGAGTGTGTTCGGTAAGAGGCATCTTGTCGTTTTCCAGATTAAGATATAGTTCGCCTTTCTCAACAGGATAAACGCCAAGCATAAGTTTCATAACGGTGCTTTTACCAATTCCTGAAACTCCAGTTATGGCAACCGACTCGCCTTTCTTAACGGTTAAGGTTGCGTTTTCGTAAACCTTTTCCCTATCCCCGTAACCGAAACAAATATCTTTTAACTCTATGGTCTTGAGGTCGCTATAAACGGTTCTTGCATCAGCCGTCTGAATGGCGTTATCCTCGTCTAAGTCTTGGATTTCCATAATTCTCTCGGTAGAAGCTGTCGTTGCATATAACCTAGGCATTAACCCCGAAAGGGTAGCAAAAGGAACTTGAACGCTGTTTACCAACTGTAATATTGCCGATAAATCGCCGTAACCAAAATCAGGAACTCCCCTAAATAACTTTATTGCGCCAAAAATTAAGGCGAAAATGTAGCCTGCGCTAAAGATAAAATTATAGGTCGAATTGCCAAGTATGGTGTAATTACGACGTTTCATTTTAACTTTATAATTGTTTTCTTGTAAATCTTTAGCAATCTTGCCTGTTTTTTCTTCAACTGAAAAAACCTTAATAGCAAGTAGATTTTCTAAACATTCTTGCATAAAAGAGCGAGTTTTGCCTTCGGTTTCTTGCGAAAGTTTATGCAAAGACTTAAGTTTTTTCCTTAGTAAACTTATTACTAAGAACACTAACAATCCAGCAACGATAAACGCTAAGGCAAATAACCAATCTATTAGGCATAAAACCACTACTGCAGCAATTAATCTTGTTACCGAGGCAACTACGGTTGGTAAAATGGTAGCCATACCATCTGCAACCACGCTAACGTCTGCAGTTAAACGATTTTGTAGTTCACCACTGTGATAAATAGTAATATTTTGATATTTTTTCTTTAGAATTTCCTTAAAAAGCAAGGTTTTATAGGTGATTTCTAGCCTATACCTAATTCGTTCCGTAAGTCCACTGATTATCAAACGAAAAACAAACTGTAAAATTACTATAGAGACGATTGCAATACCACCCACGAGGAATAGCGTTCTATTTCTGTTTACAGCGCCGTCTATAACCATTTTGATAACGTATGCGAAAGATACCGTCATAACCGAGAAAAATGCGTTAGCCAAAATAAGCCATATAAGATTTGCTCTTTGGCTTTTAGAATTTTTTATTAACCATTTAATTGCACTTTTCTTCATAATTATACTTAGTCGTCCTTAAAGGCTATCGCCTAACTAGGCGTTTTATAATTATAGCACACTTATATATATCTTGTAAAGATATATTTATAAATGAAATTTCTCTTGTATTTTTTGCTGTTTTGAGATATAATGATTACTATGCAAGAGGTTTATATTCCAAAAACGTCAAAAAAAATAAATATGAATAATGTTTTTGACTGCATAGACGACTTCTTTTACGGATACTCATATCCCGTCGTCCTAGCCTTCGTAACGGTATTTTGTTTCGTATTGAAACTTCAACTTGGTGGAATCGCCTTGTTTTTTCTACTTGGCAGTTACCTACTCGTTACGCATAGAGACGCAACGCCAATACTCCCAATACTTATGTTCTTTATCTTTTTAATAAGGGATATTTCTGTTACGGGAAGTTTGGTTTTTTATCTAATGATTATCCCACCTTTTGTATGTTTAATAATTCATTTCGTTAGGTTTCCGTTAAAGCATTTTAACTTTGGCAGATTATTTTTGCCTCTTTGCTTTATTATAACGGCGTTGTTTTTAGGCGGACTTTTATCCCCTTACGTGACGGCTTATAAAGAAGGGCTTTTATATACCATTCCGTTAGGCCCTGTTTTACTCGTTATTTATCTTTACTTTGCTAACTACATAGAATACCCCGAGGATTTTGACGTAAAACAATATTTTGCATTATTGCTATCTCTAGTTGGCTTTATTGCGTGTTTTGAATTTTTATACTATTATCAAAACTTCGTAGTTCTTAAAAACAACGTTTTTTCCAATAGTGAACTCGGTTGTGGAAACGTTAACATGGTTGGAACGGTCTTACTTATCGCCATTCCTGCAGTATGTTATTTAGGCGTTAGGTCTAGCAACATTTACCCATACGTGATAACCGTTTTAGCATTTTATTTTATAATCTTCCTAACGGGAAGCGACGGCAGTTTAGGCGTTGCAATAGCCTATTTACCTTTATTAGCACTTTTCGTATTCTTAAGAACTAAAGGAAAAAATCACACACGCTTCGAATATATCTGCTTACTTGCTATTATGGGCGCATTGGGAATTTTACTTTTACTAATATTAAAAGATAAAACGTATTATATAACCGATATTTTAGACAAAGCCAAAAAGAGCGATTCTGGAAGAACCGACCTTTACAACGACGCTATTAGAATTTTCCTAGAAAACCCAATATTCGGTGCAGGCTTTGGTTATCACAACCATCAACTTTACGCTCCGGTGGGCGCAGGTGGGTTAAGACTTTACAACTCGCACTCTACCTTGTTCCAAGTTATGGGAAGTTTAGGGTTAGTTGGACTTTGCGCATACACCTATTATTTCTACAGCAGGTTTGCCGTGCTAATGAATAACCATAAGGACTATAACTTATTTGCTTGTTTATCATTCGTTATGTGTTCTTGCTACGGTTTTGTCGACACGGTAGAATTTTCTACCATACCAACTATGATAATTTTAACCTTTTTAGTTTTAATAACTGAATTTGCAAATACCGAGGAATATTGCGAATTCCCTATATATAGGAAATATTCTAAAATATAAAAATCTATAAAACTAAAAGTGAGTGCTTTTGCACTCACTTTTTTATTTTAAGCTTTAATTATTTTTCAACGGTTACTAGGTAAGAGCCGTTAGCAGTAAGGGTTAAATCGAAAGAGTTGCTCTCTGCCACGAATTGACGTGTAGGTTTTAATCTACCCTCTTCTCTTAGTTCTTCGAGTTGTTCTTTGGTTAACTCGTAGCCCCAACCCTCTTTTTGGAACTTCCTGCAAGCGTTTGCGTTATCTCTATCTATTGTCCAAACGGTAACTTTTTTACCAACTATATCTTCTTCAAAAGAAAGCGTTTCAACCTTATCTTCTAGGCTTTCATCGAAATATCTTTCCGAATAGGTAAATAACACTGAATAGTCGCCGTTATCTAACTTAGTTGGAACCATTGAGATATATTCGTTATCGGTATTAAACGCCAAAAGATTTTCGCCAAGTCTGCCTGCTAAAATGTAAGCGTTATAAATAGGCTTGTTGATAAAGTTTTTAGTAAGGAAAGTTCTGTTGCCAGAGAAGTCGAATTTTTGTCTATCTTGACCTGATAAACAAATGAGCATACGTCTAAGTTTATTGCCACGATTAATGTGTTCGTAGATAAGTTTTACGAAATAAGACGAGAACCATTCGTTTTCTCTATAAATAAGTTTAGGACATTCGGTAACCGAACGAACACCCTCTGTGCCAGCACCCCATTCGTCTACGATTAGTGGAACGTCTTCTAAACCTTTTTCTTTAATAATAGCAAAACGGCTATTATAAACGTTAATGGTATTCATAACGTCAACTTTCTGAGTGCCTTCGTTAAGTGGCTTTGGGCCAGTGCCGTATGTATGAATAGAGACAAAGTCAAGACCAAGTTTGTTCGCTTTTACGTAGTCTAACCAATTTCTAAAGAAACCTAACTGTCCGGCTAGTGCACAACCACCTACTTGATAATCCTTACATACGCTCTTTATAGCACGTTGGAAACCGAAATATAGCTTGTTATAATGGCTTGCTCTTTGAGCTTCTCTTTCTGGCGTAAACCTCCAATCGTCGTCGTAAGCTAAATCACCCATAAAGAAGCTTGGACAATCAGGTTCGTTGTAACATTGAAAAAACCACTTACTAACTCTTTCAGCGCCGTATCTTTCGGTTAAGTGCTTTGTGTATTCGTAGCAAATTTCTTCCCACTTTTCGTAGCTAGTTATATTGGATAGGTTAATTGCTTTATTTTTATATCTTACTCTACCTTTAGCTAAATAGTAAGACATAGGGCGTTCTGCTATTGCATCAGGAATATAACAATAGGTGCACAGAATATCAAAGCCTTTTTCAATAAGGTAGTCCATTCTAAGGTCGTTTATACGGAAGTCGTATAATAATTCGCCGTTATCACCTTGATATACGATATCTTCAAACATGGTGTAAAAACGAATCATCTTAATCGCCTTATCGGCAGAATACTTATCTATTAGTTTTTTACCCCAAGCATCTTCAATAGCGTCGGTTGGGTGGAAGTGTGCATGATTCCAGAAATTTTCTTGCTTTTTAATTGTCTCTTTACCAATATTAATCATAATCTATCTCCTTACGATTATTTTTTGTTTAATTCACAGGCTTGCAGTATGCCTTTTAAATAGCCTATTGCAAAAAGTCTTCCCATAGCGTCGTAACCTGCGACTTGAGATTTTTCGCCTGCATAGGTTGGAACGTGGTCTACCCTAATAGGAACGTCCACTCCGTTTTCAATATAGATGTTCATAAGTTTAGCCATGTCTATATCTCCGTTGTCGTGGAAAGTTTCTCTAAATCTTAAAGGATTTCCCTTAGTATTTCTAAAGTGAACGAAGAATATTTTTTTAGCAAATTCCTTGATAACAGATTCTAAATCTTCGCCCATTATATGGAAGTTTGCTTGGCACATACAAAGCCCTAGATTATCGCTTTTAACTATATCGTAAACTGCCTTTCTAATGTTTTCACGAGTAACCATAATTCTGTCCACGTCGCCTAGGCTTGGAACGGGTGGGTCGTCTGGGTGAAGAGCAAGTTTAATATCGTATTTTTCAGCGTAAGGAATAACTGCCTTAATAAAGTATTCGTAGTTAGCCCAAAGTTCCTTTGCCGTGATTTTTGCGCCCGTAGGCTTAAAGTCTTGCATATTGAACTCGGTAACCATTGCACCCCCACGCTCAGGGAACGTAGAAGAAGTTCTTAGCCAACCTATATGCGCCATAAAATTAAAGCAAATTCCCTCTATGCCTAGTTCTTGCATAATTGGGAACATTTTGATTGCCTTTTCGATACACTCATCTCTCTTTTCGTCCCCTGCTTTAATGTGGTCGTGAAGTTCGTTTGGCATTGGCTCGATTAGAAGTGGCGTGATTCCGTAATCGGTAAATCTTTTATGCACTTCTCTCCAATGCGAGTAGTTTGTAATATCAAAAGACGGGTCTTCAGGTAGTCTAATAACACCCTTATTTACCCCTGATTGTAAGGCAAAATCCCAAGTAGCGTCTTTTTGACTTCTAAAATAATCTGTTAAAATCATTTTTCCTCCTAACTAGGCTTATACACCACCTAGGGTTAAGAATCCACCGTCAACCGGAATTGTGATGCCGGTAACGAATGAAGATTGCTCCTCGTTTAATAACCATTTAGCGCAACCAACAAGGTCTTTCGCCTCGCCAAATCTACCCATCGGGGTATGACCGATAACCTTTTGACCTCTTGCAGTTAAGCCTTCTTCAACCGTGCCGAGATAGGTTTTACTACGCTCGTTAACCATAAATCCTGGGGCGATTGCGTTAATTCTAATATTAGCAGGTGCGTAATACGCTGCAAAAGATTGGGTTAGGTTGCTAATAGCCGCTTTACTCATAGCGTAAGCAAAACAACGAGTAAGTGGACAATAACTGTTCATAGATGCAAAGTTAATAACGCTACCACCACCAACTTTAACCATTTGTTTAGCGAATTCCATAGTTGGGATAACCGTTCCCATAGTGTTTATGTTAAGAACGCTTTCAAAAGCCTCTAGGTCGATATCGTATAGACCTTTGGTGCCTTCTGGAAGAGTGCCTTCTAATTCACGAGGGTCGAATTCGGTTATGCTTGGCATAGCCTTAACGTTGTTTCCACCTGCACCGTTAACCAGGAAGTTACATGGACCTGCAGTTTCTTCAACGAACTTAGCTAGTTCAGCAATAGCCTTTTTATCGGTAACGTCTGCAGCGTAGGTTTTAGCCCAGCCTCCTTTTGCGATAATTTCTTCGGCAACTTTTATAAGTTTGTCTTCCGTTCTACCAACTAGAAAAACCTTAACGCCGTCTTTAGCAAGTTCTCTTGCGATTTCAGAGCAAAGAGTTCCACCTGCGCCTGTAACAACTGCAACTTTATCTTTTAAATAATTAGACATAATTTTAACTCCTTATAGTGAAGATTGTGTATCGTTAGGGTCGCCGTTAATAGCGAGGTCGTATTCTAAAGACCAGTCTAAACCTCTATAATCGATTGCCCTATCGTCATTTTTAATGAAATCCATTAGAAGGTCTAACATTTCAACAGTCCAAGTATTTCTATCTATTTGAGCCGTGGTGAATTTGTTTTGAGAAATCATTTCAAAACCGAACATATCCTTAACTTGCGTTTTAGCAGCGCCACCAACAACTTCTTCTACTAGATGGCTAGGAATAAATAGGACGCCACCTCCTGCGCCGAATACAACGTCGCCAGGAAGACATACTGCGTTACCAATTCTAGTAACTGTGTTGTATCCCGTCATAATGAATTCTCTTATAGGGGTTGGGTCGATACCACGATAGTAAACTTGAGTGTTTTCAATTTTAACCATTTGCTCGGTATCACGAACGCCACCCCAAACTACTGCGCCACCGTTAGGGTTTTTGGTTTTATTCTTTAACGCAGTGGTTAGATTACCACCAAGGAAAGTTCCCTTGTAAATTTTATCATACATATCGATAACAGGAACGTCGTATTCCATAAGGTTATCGATTACCCATTGGTTATAAGTTCCCGTTCTGCCTTCTTCCCTGCCGGTTGCCTTAACAACAGCGTCTAGGTCAGGTCTAAATGGGCAGTAGGTAGCAGTAACTGCTCTACCGATAAGTTTTCTGCCGTCGTTATGTAAGGTTTGAAGTCTGCCTTCAAATTGGCTTTCGTAACCTTTGATAAAGATAGGTTTCCAAACTTCTTCTAGAGTTAGGTTTTTAAGAGCCTTAAGGTATTTTTCATCTACCTTTGGTCTGCCGTCAGGAAGTCTTTCTCCCTTCCATTCTGGGGTTAAAGCGATAATATCTTCTTTTACGTTGAATCTCATAATCATTTCTCCATTATTATATTTTTAACGTTTTGATAACACATTTTTTCGATTATTGGTTTATAAAGTTCTTTGTCTTCTGGAAGTTCGCCTTTATCAACTTTGTCGCCTATCCATTTGCATAACGCTCTTCTAAAATAATCGTGTCTTGAAAATGATAGTAAACTTCTTGAGTCGGTAGTCATACCAACGAAAGTAGACAACACGCTGAATACTGCAAAATTATCTAACATTTCGTTTATTCCTTGAAGATGGTCGCACCACCACCAAGCAGGACCTTGGGTTACTAGAGCGCTTACACCGTCTTTAGAATAAGAGCCACTAAGTATGGACATAACTGCGTTGTCGCTTGGGTTAAGGGTGAATAGAATTATTCTTGGAAGACCTGCCCTTTGCTCTACGTCGTCGAATAGTTTGGTAAGCGACTTAACGTCAACCGTGCTACCAATGCCTGCGTATCCACCAGCCTTACCTGCAAGGTTTTTAAGTCTCGTGCTAGTTTGTCTTTGAGCGCCCACGTGAAGTTGCACCACCATATTTTTGCTAACGTATATAGCGAACAATTCTCTTAAAACGTAACAAGAAATTTGAGTTTTGTCTTGTGCCGACAATTCTTTACCTTTTAGAAGTTTAGAAAATCTTTTAGAATTCAAGCCGTCGTCTTTAACATAGGTAAAGCCGTTATCTAAAGCGTGGTCGCTAAACTTACAGCCTACGCTTACAAAATCGTCAATTCTCTTTGCTAGGGCTAAAATATATCCGTTTAGGTCTACTATTTCTTGACCAACGATTGACGAAAGTTTTTGTATAAGGTCAAGAGTAGGTATTAGCATATCGTCGCCACGAAGAGATGGCACGCAGTCTAGCGTAGTGAAGAAAGACAAGTCGTCTAAAACACCTTGGCAAGGCGCAGAGTATTCTACGTTGAATAGTTTTAATAGGTAGTTTGCGCTAATGCCTTTTTCTTTTATAACCTCGTTAGCCTTGTCGAAAATGGCTTTTGCGTTTTCTTCGCTTGGCATTAAGTCAATATCGAACACTCTCTTAAGTTCGATTAACGACCAATCGAAAACGGGCGTTCCCACGAGTGATGGAAAGATTTTACACCAAGCAAGGAATTTTTCATAGTTGCTTGCCCCACCCGTTATAAGTTCCTCTGCCACGCCACAAATGCGCATTAGCCTATGCTTATAAGGGTCTGCCTTTACCCAAAGTTCGCAAATATCAGTAAACGGATTGTCGTTTAAGATATTTATTGAAAGATGGTTATGGTAGTCTATTACTGGCAAGTCTTTTGCATAATCATAATACAACTGCTTTGCAAATTCATTATTAAGAAAATAATCTTTTTGCATTTTTAGCCTCCATTTTTATGTTTTTTAGATAGATAGGTTTTAGGAGAAATTCCAAAAAACTTCTTAAATGCGTTTGAAAAATAATGCACGTTGTTAAAGCCACAAAGGTTAGCCGTTTCCGAAACGTTATAAAGCCCCGATTTCAAAAGGTCCTCTGCTCTATTTAGCCTAAACTCGTTAAGGAATTTCATTGGCGAAGTTTTAGTTTTTTGAAAAAACTTAAACTTAAAGTGTGATAGACTACAGCCAGATACCTCGGCAATCTCTAAAAGGGAAATTTTGTTCATATAGTTAGATTTAATATAATCTAGCGCCTTATCAATTTCGTCGAAAGTAGAAACGTTTTTCTCGTTAAAGCTTATAGTTTTATGAACGGCGTTAAAAATTAAAGATTTTGCTTTAATTATAAAAAGGTCATCTTGAAACTCATACATATCGTATGCCGTAGAAAATTCGCTAATTAGATTTTCATTATGAGCCACCAAGAGTGGAGATTTAAGCCAAGAAAAATCGCCACCTGCCA
>JAZRGN010000036.1:0-37311 GCA_045644165.1 Christensenellaceae bacterium
TTAGATTCCGCTTGGAATTCGAAACGTATACCTTATATAAGGTAAAAAGTTACATTATAAAAATAAAAAATTAAAGTCGTAAAATAATTTTTTTCGTAACGAAGTGAAGAAAAAAATTCGAATATATTTAAAATTTTTCTAGGGGGCAAATACATGAGGGGAACTTTACAAGTTGACAACGTTATTAAGAAGTTCAAGAGCTTAAACAAAAGCGTGCAAATGCTCTTTTTAATTTTAATGACAGTTCGACCAAGTGGAGAGGTTAATTTAGGAAAGAAGAGTTTTGCAAAACACTTAAAGATTACCGAGCAAACAGCTGGAAATCATATAAAAAGTTTTGTAGAATCTGGACTTATAAAATACAAGTATTCTGGCACAATGCGTGTAAACCCAAATTTTTACTATACTGGTAAGCCTGAAGATTTTGCGCAAGTGCTTAAAGAATACGAGTCTTTTAAGTCTGATATGTAATACACACAAAAAGGAGAAAAACACAATGGCACCAAAAAAACACGTAAGCGCAAGGGTAAAACTTCCGGAGGATAACGTTGAGTATACGTTTGTTTTCCCTGGGAGAAAATATATCTCATACATATTTATTTGTCAGCGCCCTGACGGTAGGGTCGTGTTAATGAACACTAAAACAAAGCAGTTTACCAACATGACCCCTGGTTGGTTCTCTAAACTGCGCAGATGGCAACTCGTTTCTGCTAAGCCATACGAAGGCCCAGAGAAAATTGACACCGTAGGCACAAAAATAGAAGAAATTAAGCAAGAACCTAAAGAAGAAACCTTCGAAGAAAAAATTATTCGAGAACTCAGAGAATTAACGCCAGCTGAAGCATTTGCTGTTCAGGCAAAGATAGGGCGCACGGCTGAATCGTTGGCATCAGAACTCGAACGGCTAGACGATTCCTATACTCAAGAATACGTCAATAGGGTTTGCCGTGACATGATGGTTGCGACAGAGTGCTACAACTCTTTAAGAAAGAAAGAACGAAACAGCCTATTCAGTATGGCTTTTTAATATTAAATCTATTTTTTGAAAACATAAGCGCTTCAGCAGTTCGGCCAAAGAGTCGACTAAAGCGAACTCTGGAGAGAATATTCTATAAAAATAACTTAGCGAATGCGCTCGGTCTTTTAACCACGCCTTTCGCTATAAAAAATGCCTTTTTCTTGTGGATACCCAGCTCTGCTGGGATAAAATAAGGAAAATATTATATATTGCGCATTTTTTTAAGTTTGTAAAGAATTTTTTCTCCCGAACAAGCTGTAGTTTTGTTCTAAGCCAGCAAGCCGGCGCTATTAAGTGGTGATGTATATGGCGCTAGCTAAGAGAAAAGATTAAATTTAAGTTTCTCAACAATTTTTGGGAAGTAAATTGGGAAGAAAAAACATGCAAAATCGTTAGATAAAGTCTAATCATTTCAAATTAGTTTCTTCTTGTTTTTTCGGGTTCAAATCCCATTTTCTCCGCCATGAAAATAGGACGCATTTTAGCGTCCTTTTTTCGTGGTTGGAAAATGAAAATGGGGTTTGGACGAAGTCCTTCGTAGTGAAACGGAGAAGTATTGGGAGAAAATATGCACAGGCGCAATCCACTAGCGTGGGACGGCAACCCTTTTGTCGCAAAGCGACATTTCCCCTAACAGGGGAATCCCCCATTTTCTCCGCCAACAAAATGAGACCATTTTTTGATGGTCTTTTTTGTTGCGAAAAGAGAAAGGGGATTTGAATTAGGAGCGAGCAACCAAAGGTTGCGTGTTCGCTGAAAGCGAAAAAATAGTCCAGTGGACTATTTTGCGGGAGGCTCGAGAGAAGCAAATCCCATTTTCTTAATTTTTATGTGCTTAATTTATCTAATCAAACATCATATATACTTGAATTTTAATTACCTTTGCGATTTTAAAAAGTGCGATTATTTTAAAATTATCATCATTAGAAATAATCTTATTTAATGTGCTAGGACTAATTTTGCACATTTTACAAAATTTAGTTTTGCTTATTTTATTTTCTAAAATAAAATTCTTTATAATTTTAGCGTTAATTGTATTTTTCATAACTACTCCTATTTACCATTTGGTATATATTATATATTTACCATTTGGTAAAAGTCAAGCGAATTGTTACCATTTGGTATATACTTATTTAAATAAGGGGTTAATATGAATAAATTTTCAGAAAGATTAAGAGAGTTAAGAGAAGAAAAAAATCTTACGCAGTATGAATTATCTAAAAAAATTAATATAAGCACTGCTTGTATTAATCGTTGGGAAAAGAATTTAAGAGTTCCAAACATTGATAGTATAATCATTCTTTCTAAATTTTTTGGTTGCTCAGCCGATTATTTAATAGGATTAGAAGATTAGCACTATATTTGAGAAAAGCTCTAAAATTTTCTAATTTTGCCCTTAAAATTTGATTTGCTAAAAATTATCCTAATAAAACATAAAACAAGACTATCAAAAGATAGTCTTTTTTATTTTTCCAATTTTCAAAAAACTTCATAAATATGACAAAGATTGACACAAAAAAATGATATTCTACAAGTGCGAAAACAAAAAACAAATAACAAAGGACGTTTACAATGGAAAAAATAATTTTTGAAGACGAGGTTTATTATTTTAACAAAGGCGTTATTTACGATAGTAGTTTTTTAGAAGTTCCCGAAGTCATTTCTCAAAAGGTGTTGTTTAGTTACTACAAAACAATAGACTACAAATCTCTAGAAGAAGGAGATTTTTTAGAATATCTAAAACAACTTAAGACTTCTGGTTTTCACGAGTTTTGTCTACAAGCGATAGAGGTGGGCTTAAGCAAATTCACGGCATCTTACGATTTTTATAGGACGGTTTTCCCAATTATTACAAGTTGTTATCGTGCATTAAACCAACCACAAAAAGCCATTGATTTTTGGATGGAGAATAAATACATTTTTACGTCTTGCCTAAGTGTGCCATTGTTAACGTCTTTGGCTGCGGCGTATTGCGACCTTGAAAATTATGACCTAGCAAAAAAGTGTGCCAATAGAGCGTATGCCATTCAAGGTGGAAGCAAAAACTACCAAACCGAATTATCCCTTGTTTTTCAAAGAATAAGAAAAGAAACAAAAGATTATTAATGTAAAAATATACTTACTAACCAAAAGCACCTGAAAAGCAGGTGCTTTTTTTATAAAAATATCCTTACCATTGATTTATTTTTGCGACTATGGTAAAATATTATATGAGGAGATTTTACAATGACTTTGAATTATAAACGTGTTATTTGCGTTGGTTTTGCATTCTTTATTATAACGGCTTTTTGGCAAGCGTATGATAAAACTATTCCGTTAGTTTTAACCTATAAATTCAATATGAGCCAAACGCTTTCGGGCGTCATTATGGCGTTCGATAACGTTTTGGCAGTATTTTTGCTTCCACTTTTTGGGGCGATATCGGATAAATCACGCTCTAAACTAGGTAAGAGAACGGTTTTCATTCTTTTTGGAACTATTTCAGCCACTATTTCATTTATCTTTTTACCACTTATCGGTAACGTTTGGCTTTTTGTCGTAGTTCTTTTTGTAACCTTGCTATCTATGGCGACATTCCGTTCGCCTGCAGTTGCGCTCATGCCTGACGTAACTTGTAAGCCTTTGCGTTCAAAGGGTAATGCTATTATAAACCTTGTGGGAACGGTTGGTGGCTTGGTTGTGCTTGGTCTTGGCTTGTTTGTTAAGGTTGGCGAACAATCAATGGATAACCTAATGACCTATTATCTTTTAGTTTGTGGAATTCTTCTTTTAGGCTTGATTATCTTCTTAATCACCGTTAAGGAAAACAAGTGGGTAGACCAAATGCTAGAAGATACTCAAAAGTTCTATCCGGAAGATGACGTAGTGAAAGAGGGACAAGAGACTAGAAAAAAACTTTCTAAAGCAGAGTTAAGGTCGTTAATATTCATTCTTGGCTCGGTTGCGCTTTGGTATATGGGCTATAATGCCATTACTTCTAAATATTCGTTATATGCAGACAAGGTTTTACATCAAAGTTACGACTTAACCCTTTTAATAGCACAGGCGGCGGCAATCGTTTCGTATTTGCCCGTTGGTGTTATTGCTACCAAAATTGGTAGAAAGAAAACCATTCTTGCAGGCGTGGCTATGCTTGCAACGGCATTCTTCTTTGCAATATTTATAAGGTCAAATAGTAGCTCTGTTATAATGTATATATTATTCTCGCTTGCAGGTATTGGTTGGGCTACCATTAACGTTAATAGTTTTCCTATGGTCGTTGAACTTGCTAGTGGTGGAGACGTGGGCAAATACACAGGTTGGTATTATGCTGCGAGTATGTCGGCTCAGGTTTTAACCCCAATCTTATCGGGTGTTATTATGGACCTTGCAGGCAATATGTTGCCACTTTTCCCTTATGCTTGCATTTGCGTTGCCTTTGCATTCGTTACTATGTTTATGGTAAAACACGGCGATAGTAAACCTATCAAAAAAGGCTCTATGTTAGAAAGTTTTAACGTAGAAGATTAAATTTGGTAAAAAATTACTAAAGGGCACGAAAAGTGCCTTTTTCATTTATAAAACAATTAATTTGCGAAAAGCGAGCAAATTAACTTTTATTTTTAGCGGTTTTATAGTATAATCTAGAGGTATCTTATTATTGAGAGGTTTATATGCAAAAGGTTAAAAAGCAATATGGTGTTTGGACTGGCATTGCTATGGTTGTTGGCATTGTTATAGGTTCAGGCGTATTTATCAAGGCAGGGGGAGTCCTTGCTAAATCGGGTGGCGACCTTAAGTTGTCCCTTCTTGCGTGGCTTATCGGTGGTGTTATTATGATTACCTCTAGCTTTTGCTTTGCAGTATTTGCTACTAAAGTTACCAAATTTAACGGTGTTGTCGACTACGTTGAAGCGGCCACTAATAAAACGGTAGGATATTTTATTGCATGGACGATGACTACGCTTTATTATCCAATAATCACAACTATAGTTGCAATTTTCGCTGGACGTTATTTCTTTAGAATGTTTGGTTTGGAACTTAATTATGGAGACTGGCAGGTTTTACTCTTTGCTTTTGCTTTTATTACGCTCTCGGTTATCCTAAACTATTATTCTCCAAAAATATCTGCTAAGTTCCAAGTTTCAGCAACAGCCATTAAACTTGTTCCAATTGCACTCATTGTAGTTGTGGGTTTATTTGCTAGTATAATTATTGGGCCTCAAGCAGGCGCAATCAATGCTTTGAAGAACAACGCACAAAACACAACGTCTAACTTTGGTGCTGCTGTTACAACTACGGCTTTTGCATACGAAGGTTGGGTTTGTGCAACCTCTATTAACGCTGAGATTAAAGATTCAAAGAAAAATCTTCCGAGGGCGCTTGTTTTTGGCACTCTTGCAATCTTAATTTTCTACGTTTTATATTACTTATGTCTTTCGGCTATTCTAACCAACGAAGGTGTTATAAAAGCCGACGCTAACGCACCTATCGCAGTGTTTGAAAAGATTTTCGGTGGGTTTGGAGGCGTTTTATTCACCTTATTTATAACCATTTCTTGTATGGGAACGGTTAACGGACTAATCATTAGCTCTTGCCGTGGAATGTATACGCTTTCTTGTCGTGGACAAGGTATTTGCCCTAAAAAGTTTTCTAAACTTAGTAAAAACGGCTCAACCTCTTTTTGGTCATGTGTTTATGGTTATGGTTGTTCGATTGTTATACTAGGTCTTTGGGCGCTTATATTTAATAACCAATGGTTTGGCTCTAAATTTGGTGCTTTAGACGAACTCGTTTGCGCTATAATTTATGCAGTTTACATTACTATGTATGTTCATATAATGCGTGATTTTAAGGACGTTGGCGTATTCAAACGCTACGTAATGCCTATTTTTGCTATCATAGGCTCTATATTCTTTACGCTTTGTGGAACGGGTTTATTTAGCTTTATTACCACGGGGGATACGACAGGAGTTATCAACTTTGCATTTTTCTTAATTCTATTTACCATATTTGTTGGACCGTCATTATTCTTTTATAGAAAAGACGCCAAAGCGATAGACCTACCAAGCGAAGAATAAACAATATAAAAACAAAACCCACTTGAATTTTCAAGTGGGTTTTTCTTATGAAAAATTTTAATAATCGGTTAAGCCTAACAAATAATCGGCAGAAATTTCTAAATATTTACACAAGGCAAAAAGAGTTTCAATCGAAGGCACGCTCTTACCAACCTTATAATCGTTTATACATTGCTTGGTAACGTTAAGCGCCCTTGCTATTTCAACTTGCGTTTTACCACTTTGTATTAACACTTCGTTAAATCTTTCAGTAAACTTCATAATTAAATTATAACCAAAAAAGTCAGTTTTTAATTGACAGTCAGTTACAAACTGACTATAATAAAATAAAAACTAATACAAAGGAGAAGAAAATGGAAGAATTAGTTGTTATAAAAAGTAAATTTAGCACTGTTGGAGATATTACATTAAAAGTGATAATTGGGATATCATTGTTTATTTCCGTAGTGTTGTTGTGGAAGGATAGTTATTACACTAAACTGGGGTTCTTTTTAACGGTTATATTTTTCTTAATATGGCTTGTGTTGTCTCGTAGAAAAATAATATTAACAGAAAAAAATATTTATATACATACTTTGTTTGGGGGAAGAAAGGCATTGCCTTTAGGAAAAGTTTGTGAGTATTCGACCCATAGAATATTTTCTTTTATTTCATTTTCAACGCCGTCTGGACGAATTAGTGCATATTTTATCGAAAACCATTTTGAAATTGCAGAAGAATTAAGAAAATTACTAAATAAAAAGTAAGACGACGAAGAAAAGGCAAACGAAAGTATTATATTAAAAGTTCTTGACAAGGAGCAAGATGCATAATATAATATTATCAATGAGGGAGTAGTAGACGCTTTTAGCGTAGCAAGTCAACAGCTCTGTTTATCATGGCTTGCTTTAATTTACCAGACTCATGTATACGAAACTATACATGGGTAAAACACGCATATTAGGTATAGTTTTGTAACTATACCTTTTTTATTTTATTGGCTAGAAAAGGTGTAGTAAAGTTAAAAATGGTCAATAAACTTTTATTATGGAGGTTTTATGAAAACTCACGCTGACAAGGTGGAAAACCTAGTAAATTCATTTGGTTCTAACCTAGAAAGTGGACTTTCTAGTCAAAGTGCGCAAGAACTTTTACTTACACATGGCGAAAACAAACTTAAAGAAAAAAAGAAAAAGTCGTTTATCGCTCGTTTTTTTGAACAATTCAAAGACGTAATGATTATTATTCTATTAATTGCCGCCCTGATTTCTTTCGTTGTCGCTTGCATAGAGAAAAACCCAAAAGAATTTTTCGAGCCTGCGCTAATTATCGCAATAGTGGTTATAAACGCCATTATGGGCGTAGTTCAAGAAAGTAAGGCTGAAAAGGCGTTAGATGCCCTAAAAAATATGTCTGCGCCACACGCTAGGGTAATTAGGGACGGCAAGGAAAGTTTTATAAACGCATCGCAATTAGTCGTGGGCGATATAATCTTACTAGAAGCAGGCGATTTTGTTCCTGCCGACGCTAGACTAATTACTAGTTCTAGTCTAAAAAGTGAAGAATCGGCATTAACGGGAGAGTCCGTTCCGTCCGAAAAAGATGCTTACGCCATAGTTAAGGAAAACGCACCTATCGGCGATAGAACTAACATGGTTTTTTCTGGTTGTTCTATAACTTACGGCTCGGCAAAGGCTATCGTTACGGCAACGGGTATGGACACCGAAATGGGTAGAATAGCAAATCTTCTTTCGGGGGAAGACGAGGGGCAAACGCCACTTCAAGAAAAGCTTGCAAAACTTGGCAAATACCTTGGTTTTTTAGCACTTGGCGCATGTGCAATTATATTCTTAATCGGTATACTCAACGACATTCCACCACTTGAAATCTTTATGACGGCAGTCTCCCTAGCCGTTTCTGCTATCCCAGAAGGTTTACCTGCAATCGTTACCATAGTTCTTTCTATCGGCGTTCAACGAATGGTTAAAAGGAATGCCATAATACGAAGACTTCCTGCCGTAGAAACGCTAGGCTCGGCATCTATAATTTGCTCGGATAAAACGGGAACGCTCACAATGAATAGAATGACGCTCGTTAAAGCGTTTATTGACGGCGAAACCCAAACTGAAGATATTACTTCAAATAACAGTGATAGCGTGAAAAAACTTCTCTCTTACGGCACGCTTTGTAGCGACGGCTCTGTCGTTTTCGAGGAAAATAAAGAAGTTCATCTTGGCGACCCAACCGAAACGGCAATAGTTTTAGCCTCGCACAAAAACGGTAACGACAAAGACGACCTAAATGCTAAATATCCTAGACTTGGTGGACTTCCATTCGATTCTAATAGAAAACTTATGAGCACCATTAACCAAATAGAGGGCAAAACTGTTGTAATAGTTAAAGGCGCTTTCGACGTTATGGAAACTCGTTGTATAAGTGGGAATTTTGAGGTTGCTAGAAAGGTTAACGAAGAAATGGGCGAAAACGCTCTTCGTGTGCTAGCCATAGCATATAAATATATAGACCAAATTCCTAGCGAACTAAAAAGCGAAGAATTAGAAAACGGCTTAACCTTTATGGGCTTAGTTGGCATGATAGACCCACCTCGTCCAGAGGCGAAAGAGGCTGTTAGGATATGTAGAGAGGCAGGCATTAAGCCTATAATGATAACGGGAGACCACGTAGTAACGGCATCTGCTATCGCTAGAGAACTAGGAATACTTTTAGATGGCGATAAGGCTATAACGGGTGCAGAACTCGATACGTGGAGCGACGAACGACTAGCCGACGAAGTTGAAAACGTTTCCGTTTACGCAAGGGTTTCCCCTGAAAATAAAATAAGGATAGTTAAGGCTTGGCAAAAGAAGGGGCACGTCGTTTCAATGACGGGCGACGGAGTGAACGACGCACCTGCCCTAAAGGCGGCAGATATTGGTTGCGCTATGGGGATTACCGGCACCGAAGTAGCCAAAGGCGCTGCAGATATGACGCTTACCGACGATAACTTCGCAACTATAGTAGACGCTGTTAAAGAGGGCAGAGGAATTTACGCCAACATTCGAAAGGTAGTAGGCTTTTTACTCGGCACCAATATCGGCGAAGTCGTAACGGTGTTTTTTGCAATGGTATTGTGGCACGTAACCCCGTTATTATCAATGCACTTACTTTGGATAAATCTAGTTACCGATAGTTTACCAGCCATTGCGCTCGGCATGGAAAAGGTAGAAAAAGACGTGATGAAGAAAAATCCAAAACCAAAAACCGAAGGCATTTTTGCTCACGGATTAGGTGTTAAAGTTGTGCTACAAGGCTTTATGTTCGGTATTCTAACGCTAGTAGCCTTTAAGATTGGCGAAGCAAGACTAGGCACTCCACAAGGCGCTCAAACAATGGCGTTCTTCGTGCTAGCCGTATCGCAAATAGTTCAAGCGTTTAATATGAGGAGCGAGCGTTCACTATTTAAAATTGGTGCGTTTAGTAATTCAAAACTAAACCTATTTGCGCTTATATCTTTAGGGTTAGTGGCAGTAGTTTTATTTACTCCGTTAAGGATAATTTTCCAACTAGCAATATTGCCATGGCAGTTGTATTTGGTTGCTCTAGCGTTGTGCATGGTTCCTTTAGTAGTAATGGAAATAGCAAAATTTATAGAGAGTTCTATATCTACTGAAGAAGAAAAAAATAAATAAATCTAGAAAGGTCGTTAAGTCGGCCTTTTCTATTGACTTTTAAATAGTGTTATAATATAATTTAAGAAAACAAAAGGAGGGCATTATGAAAAGACGTAAAAATTTTCTATCGCAAGATAAAAGCATAATTTCGGAAAAAGTTAAAGAAGCCTTTTCGTCCGTATTACCAATAACGATTATAGTGCTTATCCTTAGTTTTTCTATCGTTCCGATAGAGAGTGGAATGTTTTTGGCATTTATCCTAGGCGCTCTTTGCGTTGTAGTAGGTATGGGCTTGTTTACTTTAGGCGCTGACACGGCAATGACGCCTATTGGCGAATACGTTGGCACTTCGGTTATGCGCACTAAAAAAATGTGGATAATCGTCTTAGTATGCTTTATCGTGGGTGTATTGATAACCGTTTCCGAGCCCGACTTGCAAGTTTTGGCAGGTCAACTTTCCAATACCATGGAACCTTGGACGCTTATTATCTCAGTAGGCGTTGGCGTTGGCGTGTTCTTAGTTATCGCCTTTTTAAGAATAGTATTAAAAATAAGCCTTTCCTATCTTTTAATCTTTTGTTATATAGCCGTATTCGTTTTATCGATATTCGTTCCTGAAACCTTCGTGCCTCTTGCCTTTGATTCAGGTGGGGTTACTACGGGACCTATGAGCGTTCCTTTTATAATCGCAATCGGCGTGGGCGTTGCGTCTATGCGTAGCGACAAGGGTGCTGAAACGGACGGGTTTGGTTTAACTGCGCTCTGTTCGGTTGGCCCAATTATCGCAGTAATGATACTCGGCATAATCTTTAAACCTGACAGTATAGAAACTTCTACCGAAGTAGTTAATGGAATTGGTAATTCTAAACAACTTTTAGGGGTTTTTGCGCACGCCGTTCCAGATTATATGAAAGAGGTTGCAATCGCTTTACTTCCAATCGTTGCATTCTTCTTTATTTTCCAACTATTCGGCGCAAAACTAACTAAACAAAATATCATAAGAATTCTAATTGGTATTCTTTATACTTACGTAGGCTTAGTTTTATTTTTAACGGGTGTAAATACCGGCTTTTTACAAGTAGGTAGTTATATAGGTAGTCAAATAGGTGCGCTCGATTATAATTGGATTATCGTTCCTATCGGTATGGTAATCGGTTATTTCGTTGTCGCTGCCGAACCTGCCGTTCACGTTTTAACCAAACAAGTTTTCGAACTTACTTCGGGTGCAATTCCTAAAAAGGCTTTAAGAATTAGTCTCATGATTGGCGTTGCTATTTCAGTAGGTCTTGCAATGCTTAGGATAATTCTAAACATTCACATAATGTATTTACTTGTTCCAGGCTACGCTTTGGCGCTTATTCTAACCTTTATTGTTCCTGAAATGTTCACGGCAATCGCATTCGACTCGGGTGGCGTTGCTTCGGGCGCTATGACGGCAAGTTTTTTAATGCCACTAGCGCTAGGTGTTTGTTCAGCCGTTGGTGGAAACGTTGCGACACAAGGCTTTGGCGTAGTTGCAATGGTCGCAATGACACCACTTATAACAATTCAAATTCTCGGTTTAGTTTATAAGATTAAAATGGCAAAAATCAAAAAACAAAAACAGTCCCAGACGACTGTGGAAGAAATTATCGAATAAGGAGGAAAAAGTTATGCAAGGCTTAAAATACATGATTACTATAACCAAGCGTGAATACGAACAAGACTATCTTGACTTTTTCCATCGCCACGGCGTAAATAACGTGCTTACGAGATTCTGTAACGGCACGGCAACCGAAAGCACCCTTTCATTGCTAGGCATAGAAAACACTGAAAAGGTTATGATTAGCAGTATGATAAGGGAGGAGTCCTTAGGGGAGATAATTAAAGGACTTTTAGTTGAAATGGATATCTCTTCAGCAGGTAATGGAATAGCCGTAACTATTCCAGTAAACAGTATTGGGGGGGCGTCGTCGCTAAAATATTTAGCAGGGCAAGAGCCTCTACAAAAAAAGGAGAACGAAAGTATGAATAACGTTGAAAGTAAAATCGTAATGATAATAACCATAGTAGATAAAGGAAATACCGACTTAGTAATGGACGCTGCTCGTGGCGTAGGGGCAAAGGGTGGCACGGTAGTTAGAGCAAAAGGCACGGGGGCTGAAATTGCAAAATTCTTCGGCGTGTCTATAAGCGAAGAAAAGGAAATGGTTTATATCGTTGCTCGTCGTGATAATCGTGATAACATTATGAAAGCCATTATGGAAAAAGCAGGTGTTAACACAAGTGCTCACGGCATTATCTTCTCCTTACCAGTAGATAACGTTGTTGGTTTAAAAGCCTTTGAAAACATAGACTAAGAAATATTAAAAACAAAGGGCGAATAGATTCGCCCTTTTTCTTTACTTAATTTTATTTTATGGTATAATAAATAAAACGAGGTGTTTAATGAAAATCCTTTCGCCGGTAGGCAATCTAGAATGCCTTAAAGTTGCCGTCTATAACGGTGCAGACGAGGTCTATTTAGGAATAAACGACTTTAACGCTAGAAATATTCAAAGTTTTACCATTGAAACTCTAAAAGAGGCAGTGGACTTTGCGCATATTTACGGCGTAAGGGTTTTTCTTGCCATAAACATTCTCTTTAACGACCAAGAATTTACTAGTGCCGTCAAAACTATTATAGATGCCTATAATCTCGGTGTAGATGCCTTTATTATTCAAGATTTAGGGCTTGCTGACTATATGCATAGACTTTATCCACAAATAGAAATTCACGCAAGCACGCAAATGGGCATACATAACTTAGAAGGCGTTAAACAAATAGAAAAGTTTGGCTTTAAACGCGTGGTTTTAGCACGAGAAACCCCACTTAAAGAGATTAAGCGAATTAGAAGAAACAGCGATATTGAGATAGAATATTTCGTTCAAGGTGCGCTTTGCGTTTCTTTTTCAGGTAACTGCTATTTAAGTTCGTATTTGTTTGATGCAAGTGGAAATAGGGGTAAATGCAAACAACTTTGTAGATTGCCATATTCGTTTAGAATAAACGAAAAAACTCTTAAAAAGGGCTACCTTTTAAGCGCAAAAGATTTTAATTTGAGTAAGCGCCTTGCCGAGTTAAAAGATGCAGGCGTTACTTCCTTAAAAATAGAAGGTAGAGCAAGGCGACCTTACTACGTAGCCACGGCAACTAGACAATATTATAACGCCTTACACGGCAAAAAACCAAGCCAACAAAAACTAGAACTAGCCTTTACTCGTGGTTATACCGAAGGTTATTTTAACGGCAACGACAATATTATTTCTTCAATTCAAAGCCACGTTGGGGTTTTCGTTGGTAAAGTCGAAAAGGTGGTTAAAGGCAACAAGTTTAACGAAATTTACTTTACTTCAAACAGAGAAATTTCACCAAAGTCTACCATTAAACTTTTTGACGGCGAAAAGGAAACTAACACCCTTTCAGTTTATGACTTAAAGAAAACGCCAACGGGGTATTATACTACTACCATTCAAAAGGTTAAAAACGGTCTTTTAGTGCGCCTAATTAACGACGCTTTGGAAGAGCAAGAGGCTCTTAACTATGTTTCAAAACGAAAGGTAGATATAGCCCTTAATCTAACGGAAAATGCGCCTATAAAGGCAGTAGCAAGCATAAACGGAAAAGATATAGAGGTTTATGGAGAAGTATGTTCTACGGCAAATAATCGCCCTATAACCGAAAAAGAGTTAAACGAGTGCTTTGAGAAAAACGAATTTTTTGTGGCTAATTTAGCCATAGAAAAATTGGATAAAGTCTTTATGACAAAGAGCCTATTAAATTCGTTTAGGCGAGAAATATTTGCTAAAATTACGAAAGAGTTAACTGCACTAAATCACGGCAAGGTGGAATTTGTAGAGTCAACGGTAAAAACAAAGGTAAACGCCTTTACCGATTTTTGTATAACACAAAACGAAAAGGGCAAGCATGCTTGTAAAAACGTTGTTTATTCCCCTGAAGAATACACGCTAGAACAAGTTCTTGCATTCAAGAAAAACTGCCAAAATCAAGGCAAAACGCCTTATTTAGATACCCCTAACTTTGCATTAGAAGAAGACGTAAAACTACTTAAAAGCATAGTCGAAGTTGCGAAAATCGGGGTGGTTGTAAACAACTATTATGCGCTAGGTTTAAGCCAAAATCGTGTTATAGGTTGGGGGTTAAACGTGTATAACTCTCGCACGGCAAACGTTTTTAATAAACCTATTATTACGGCAGAAAGCGACCTAGTAAATAAGGTTACGCCACCTTTTATGACGCTTCGCCATTGCCCTATAAAAGAACACGTAGGTGGCAGTTGCAGAGATTGCAGATACAAAGAGGGATACGAATATTTAACCGACGACGGAAGAGTTTTAAGATTAACCCGAAAAAAACTTTCTACTTGCACGTTTTATTTAAATAAGTAAATAAAACGCCGTGGCGAATTTTCGCCACGGCGTAATCTCTAGTAAAGGAATTTTTATAGATTATTATTCTTTTTTAAATAGATAATGATTTGTAAAAATAATGTTAATAGCAATCAAAACTATTGAAAAAAAATAGCGATAGATGTATAATACTAAAAAACATTTGTTAGGAGAATGAAAATGTTAGTTTACACCAATCAAGACGTTGCTCTTTTTAAAACAAAGTTTGACGATAAACACGATTTGATTCAAAAATTTCGTGGATTTAACAACGACACGCTAACCTATAACGCACCTATCGACTTTATGGAATCAGGACTAAAAGACGGCTCAACTGAAGATATTTGGCACGTCGATATTCCTCTTAACTATTCTAACGACGAGGCTACGCCTTTTAAGGTAAACGGTAAGCATATCGGTGCAAACCACGCTAACCCAAGTGCACTTATCGTGGTAAGTAAAAATCACGGAAAGACTTTTGCTGATATTGGTTCGGTTTGGCAAGACGAGGCTGGAGTTAAGTTTACCTTACTTAGAATTAACAACGAAAGTATGTTAACCTTTATATCTCAAAACGTTGGAGAAAGCGAATGTCTTTATTCATTCGTAACGGTCGCAACGGGAAAACTTACTCACGTAGAAGAGGGCGTGAATACTGCCGATATAATAGTAGAAAAGCAGTCTCGTGGACAAATGTGGCGTGCTAACAAATACCTAGAGAAGCGAATTTACGTTTTTCAAAATGGTGAATGGTCGCCAATGTATTTTGGTGGCGAATATGAAATGGCAGAAATTCGTGAAGAGTATGACATAATCAACCCAGCAACGGTTGCCGAGGCTGTTAGAAAGGCTCGTCCTGAAGGTGGATATAAATCTAACATAAATTTAGCCGATTACGGCAAGCCAATGATAAACTTAAAACTTAAATATAGAGTTATGCCAAACGGAGAAGTTTTAGTTTTCTTTGATGGTAAAAAACTTATGGACGTTGAAATTGAACTTTACTATGGAGTTATGTTCCAAGAAAAATTAGACGTTTATGGTGGTGGCGAGTATAGAATTATTCCAAAAACCAAAATTGCTACTCTTGAAGACGGCACGTTTGATTTTAGTAAACCTGTTCCTTTAAGAAATGGTGCTTATCCTAATAAATTCGATTTAACTCCTGATTATTTTGAGAATCCAGATTTTCCACCAGATAGAATTATAGACGTCTTTAAGGATAAAGAAGGTCAAAGCAAACTAGGCTTTTCAGTAGGCTTTTTACCTATAGACGATTGCGCCCCAGAGATAAGAAAGAATCAACTTGGTAGGGCTGTTATGATAGGTGGCTCTAGAAAGGCGTATCCGTTTGCAGTGCACGCTAACGTTAATTCTATTAAAGGCGTTGGCTACAAGAAGTTCTTCAAAATGAATGACGAAAACCTTGTATACACCATAGATTGTGATGGAAAAACATATATCTATACCCATTTTGTTAAGCAAGGCACAATTAACCTGCCGTTAGACGGGCGTGTTAAACTTTTCGAAAAGGGTGGCGATATCGAATGGTCGCAAGACTGCAACTCGCTAACTATAAGTGCAACTCAAGGCTACGCAGTATTTATAACTGAATAATAATCAATCTAACCAAAAACCCGACCTTTAAGTTCGGGTTTTTATTTAATTTTAATTGGTAAAAATTTCCTATATTTAATCGTTCGCTTTCGTTGACAAACGTAAAGAAACCTTGTAAAATATAAAAGCAAACAAATGTTCGCATTGATAAGAAATGAAAGGAGGGAAAAATGCAAGAAAATCAAAGAACTTATTTTTGTATTGATATGAAGTCGTTTTTTGCCTCCGTGGAATGTGCCGAGCGAGGGCTTAACCCTTTTGAGAACAATCTAGTGGTTGCCGACGTTAGTAGGGGAGAAGGGGCAATCTGCCTTGCCGTTTCCCCTAAAATGAAAGCGCTTGGGGTAAGTAATCGTTGTAGAATTTTCCAAATACCTAAAAATATCGACTATATCGTGGCTAAACCTAGAATGAGAAAATATATTGAATACGCTGCCGATATTTACGAAATTTACCTTAAATATCTTTCGCCTGACGACATTCACGTTTACTCTATTGACGAGTGTTTCATAGATGCAACCGATTATATTCACGTAAACAAAACCACGCCAAAAGACTTTGCTAGAAAATTAATGGACGAGATTGCCGTAAGCACGGGCATACCTGCAACGGCAGGAATAGGTACTAATTTATATCTTGCCAAAATTGCGCTAGACATAACGGCTAAAAAGGTTCCCGACCATATAGGCTATCTAGACGAAGAACTTTTCAAAAAAACGCTTTGGCATCATACCCCCATAACCGATTTTTGGGGAATATCAAAGGGGACGGAAAAGCGTCTTAAAAAAATGTATATAGCCGATATGCACGGAATAACGCTTTGTGGTGAAAAGCGTCTTTACAAAGAGTTTGGCATAAACGCTGAACTTTTAATAGACCATGCTTGGGGAAGAGAAACTTGCACTATAAAGGATATAAAGAATTATAAAAGTAAGTCTAAATCGCTTTCTAACTCTCAAATCCTATTTAACGATTACGATTATAACGGTGCAAAACTTGCGTTAGACGAAATGGTGTTAAATCTTTGCCAATCTATGATAAAGCAAAAGATAATCGCAGGTGGCGTATCTGTTGGCGTGGGATATTCTAAAGACGTGTTGCCATCTAGTGGAGGCAGTATGAAAATGCCAAGGGCAACTAACCTTTATTCAGTAATCAAAGAATACACCGACAAGTTATACGAAAAGTTTACCGATAAGCAAGCACCAATAAGAAAACTGAGTTTAAGTTTTTATAATCTTGCAGACGAATGTGCCGAAGGTTTCGACCTTTTTACCGATATAGAGGGGGAAAGAAAGGAGCGTAGCCTTGAAAGGACTGTTATCGCCATAAAAGAAAAGTTTGGCAAAAACGCAATGCTTAGAGGTATGGATTTGCAAGAGGGCGCAACGGCAATAGAACGCAATAAACTTATAGGAGGGCATAACGGTGAATAGAGAAGATAGGGCAAAGCAATTTATGGCGTTTGATGCCCTTAAAGGACTAAGAGAGGAACTCAAAAAGAGAGAAGAGAAATATTTGAAAGAAAAGAAGAAAGAACTTACCGAAGAAGAGGCGACCGAACTTTCACAAACTTTATCGGTGTTAAAAAAGGGGGATATAGTAAAGATAACCTTTTACTATTCAGGACATTACGTAGTGCTAACCGATAAAATACAACTCATAAATTTTGCATACAAATATATAAGCGTTAGCGATAATAAAATTCCTTTTGAAGATATACTACAAATAACTCGAAACCAAGAAGATTAACTAAAAAACTTTGTTAAAAAGTCAATTTAATGCAATGAACTAATATTGACATAACAAGACTGCTATGTTAAAATACTTTTGTCGTGAAAATGAGGTTAATTCTAGTGAAAATGCGACAAGGAGATTCAAATGGAATTCAACAAAATAACACCCGAACAAGCGGGCATATCGAGTAAAAACGTTCAAGAACTTTTACAATTTTATCATGATAACGGCGTAATTATGCATAGCGTTCTCCTTATGAAGGGTAACGACTTGTTTGCAGAATATTACTATAAGCCTTTCCATAAGGACTACACGCATAGAATGTATTCCGAAACCAAAAGTTACGTTGGCGTTGCTATCGGTTTACTAGAAGAAGAGGGTAAACTTACATTAGACGATAAGGTTGCCGATTATTTCCTTGAAAAAATCGACAAAGAATTACACGAATATCTAAAAGACCAAACGGTTAGGGATATGCTTTGCATGACTACGGCAGGTGTTGATTATCCTTATTGGTTTACTAGTGGCGACCCTGATAGAACGCATATGTATTTTAATAGTTCCGTTTCTCATCACCCAGCAGGAACGGTATGGAGTTACGATAGCACGGGTTCTCAAGTTTTATGTAATCTCGTTGAGAAATTATCTGGAAAGAGTTTATTCGACTACTTAAACGAGAAGATTTTCTCGCATTTGGGAACCTTTAAAACGGCTACCATTTTGAAAACTCCTAATGGTGATAGTTGGGGGGATTCTGCGCTTATTTGCACTTCGAGAGATAAGATTAGTTTTGCAAGATTCGTTATGAATTACGGCACTTGGAATGGTAAGCGCTTAATGAATAAAGAATACCTTAAAACGGCAACATCCCCCGTTGTAGCAAATTCCAAAATGGGATTTAGAGCTTATAACGGCTATGGCTATGGCTATCAAATATGGCGACATAAATATGGATTTTCGTTTAACGGGATGGGGTCTCAATTTACAATCTGTGTTCCAGAAAAAGATTTGATTATGGTATGTACAGGTAGCAACTGTGGTTATACTCCATCTGCAAATGACCTTATTTTTGCAGGTTTCGAAGCATTTATTATTAATAAAATGCAAGAGTTTTCTTTGCCAGAAGATAAAGACGCATTTGAAAGTCTTGAAGAATACGGTAATAATCTTGTTCTAGAGGGCTGTATGGGAGAAAAGAGTAGTCCTCTGGTTGATAAAATTAATAAAAAAACCTTCATTTGTAAAGAAAACTCCAAAGGTTTTAAAAGCTTTAAGTTTAATTTTGAAAAAGACGGTGGAGTTTTATATTACGAAAACTCTCAAGGTAAAAAAGAGTTGTCGTTTAAGATGCAAGAAAACGAATATACTAAATTCCCACAATTTGGTTATTCAAATCTTGTAGGTGGATTAAAAACTACAGACGGCTTTATGTATGACGCAGCTGTTTCTGCGGGTTGGATTGACCAAACTAGACTTATGATAAGAGTTCAAGTTATTGATAAATACTTTGGTAATATGGCAATGGTGTTTAATTTCAAGGGCGAACAAGTTATTATTTCGATGAATAAAGTTGCAGAGGATTTCCTTGGAGAGTATCAAGGCGAAGTTATTGCTGAAATGCAAAAATAAATAATCAAACGGCGTGTCGGATAATTCGACACGCCGTTTTACTTTTTAGCATATAATTTTGGTAGGTTTTTATAACTAAAATAAACGAATATATCTTGGTCGGTTACCAAATAGTCAACCTCCTCTAGCGAGCAAAGTCTAAACGGACCGATTTTGTCAACCTTTGTGTTGTCGCAAAGTAAAACTATTTTAGTAGAATTTTTAAGCAAAGAACTTCAGATAACATTTTCTTATTCAATGCAGTCGAAAATCTCTCTGTTTTGGTAAATGGCAAATGCCGAGAAAAAGGCAATATCTGCGTGATATGCGCATAGGTCGTTTATATCTTTTTATCCCACTAAAATCGCGCGATTAGTGTTAGAAATTCTATCACCCTTAGAGTATGCCATGATATTATTTTTTGAAAACATAGAAAGTGTATCAATACCGTTAGTAACAACTCTTAAATCGTTAAGCTCTGAAAGACATTCGGCTATGTAATAAGAAGAAGTAGAGCCGTCTAAAAAGATAAGGTTGCCAATTTTGATAAGTTTAATTGCCTGCAAGGCAATTTTTTTCTTTTCCAAACTATTTTGGTGGGCATGGAAGGTAAAACTTGGGAAGTATTCGTTTACGGTTTAAAAACTTGCTCCACCATGTTTTTTAACTAAACCCCTGTCTTTAAGGGCAGTCAATTTACGCCTAACGATATAGGAACATACGTTTAACGCATTGGCGATTTATTCTACTTCGGCAAATTGTTTTCTTGATAGGTAAACGTATATCTTTTTTCCGATTTTTTTCATAATACAACTTATTTAAGTGGTAAAACGAGCAAAAAGCATGCTCAATTACTATGCTTTATTGGCAAACAATAAAAATTTAAGCAAAGTGCGGATTGTTTGACTAAATATTTTGTATTATATATATACTATACTTGTTAACAGCTAAGGAGAAAAACTATGTATGACGTGGTTGTAATCGGCGGTGGAGTAATCGGTGGTTCAATATTAAGAGAATTAACTAAATACAAAGGCAACTTTTGTTTAGTTGAAAAGGAAGAAGACGTTGCAATGGGTTCAAGCCGTGCTAATAGTGGAATAGTTCACGCAGGGTTTGACGCATTAGAGGGAACGCTTAAGGCAAAATTTAACGTTCTTGGCAACAAGATGATGGAAAGTTATTGCAGGGAACTTGGAGTAAAGTATAGAAATAACGGTTCATTAGTATTAGGCTACAATCAAGAAGATTACGAAACCCTTTTGGCGTTAAAAGAAAGGGGCGAGAAAAATGGTGTAGAAAAATTGTCAATGCTAAACAGAGAGCAAGTTAAAGCGATTGAGCCTAATATCTGCGACGAAGTTTGTTGTGCTTTAAGCGCTCCAACGGGTGGAATCGTATGTCCATACGAACTAACTATCGCATCAATCGGTAACGCAATGGATAACGGCGCAACCCTTTTATGCGATTTTGAAGTGGTTAGCATTGAAAAGGACGAGCAAGGTTATAAAATAAATTCAGCAAACGGACAACAAGTTAACGCAAAGGTAATTATCAACTGTGCAGGTTTTTATAGCGATAAGGTTGCTAATATGCTAGGCGATAATTCTTTCGTTATTAACGGAAGAAAGGGCGAATACGTTTTACTTGATAGAGAGAGTGGCGATTTCGTTTCACACACGCTATTTACAGCACCAACCAAAGCAGGTAAGGGCGTGTTAGTTACCCAGACGGTAGATAACAACATTTTATTAGGACCTACGGCACAAGAAATTGGAAAGAACGACGATACTACTACTTCTCCTCAAGGTATAGCCCAAGTAATAGAAAAGGTTAACGCAATGTGTAAGGGCGTACCACACTTTAACACGATTACGTCTTTTGCCGGCGTAAGAGCATACGGAGATAGGGGCGACTTTATCATTGAAGAAAGCAAAGTTGCAAAAGCTTTTATCAACTGTGCAGGAATTGAATCCCCAGGTTTAACAAGCGCACCGGCTATTGCTAAACACGTAGTAGAACAGTTAGTTTCTAATAATATGAAACTAGAAACTAACCAAAACTTTAACGGGATAAGGCAGCCTGATTATTTCTTTAAGAATTTAACTATCGAAGAAAAGAACGAAGTTATTAAGAAAGATAATAGGTATGGAAAAATGGTATGTCGTTGCGAACAAATCACCGAAGGTGAAATAGTTCGTGCCATTCACGAAAACCCACCTGCACGTTCGGTTTCAGCGATAAAGCGCAGAACTAGGGCTGGAATGGGTAGATGCCAAGGAGGGTTTTGTCAAGCACACGTTGTTGACATTCTTGCTAGGGAATTAAGTCTCGATTACGAACAAGTTACTTTTAGTGGAAAGGGTTCACAAATAGTAGTGGGGAAGGTAAAATGAAAAGAAATTACGACATAGTTATAATTGGTGGTGGTCCAGCAGGTCTTGCCGCAGCCGTATCGGCGTTTGATAACGGAGTTAAAGATATACTTATTTTAGAAAGAGAACCAAGAACGGGTGGAATATTAAACCAATGTATTCACAACGGCTTTGGTTTAGCAAGATTCAAAGAAAGTTTAGCAGGTCCAGAATACGCTGCAAGATTTTCGGTTGAAATAGAAAAGAGAAACATAGAAACGCTTTTAGAAACGACCGTTCTATCAATTTCAAAAGACAAAGAGATTGCTGCCATAAATAGAGAAAACGGCGTATTCACCGTTAGTGCAAAGGCAATAATTCTAGCAATGGGTTGTAGAGAACGTAGCCGTGGCGCTCTTAACATAGCAGGCTCACGTCCGTCAGGCGTATTCTCTGCGGGAACTGCTCAAAAATACGTTAACGTTAAAGGCTATATGCCGGGAAAAGAAGTAATTATTCTAGGCTCTGGCGATATCGGTTTAATTATGGCTAGAAGAATGACGCTAGAAGGCGCAAAAGTTCACGCCGTATGCGAAATTATGCCATATTCAAGTGGCTTAAAAAGAAATATCGTTCAATGTTTAGACGATTTTGGAATTCCACTATATTTAAACCACACCATTACTGAAATTCGTGGCGACAAGAGAGTAACGGGTGTAACCATTAGCCAAGTAGACCAAAATAAAAAGCCTATCAAAGGCACGGAAAAGAGTTTTGATTGCGATACCGTTTTATTCTCGGTAGGTCTAATTCCTGAAAACGAATTAACAAAGGGTATGGGTGTAGAACTTTCGCCAAGAACAAAAGGTGCAGTCGTAAACCAAAACAGACAAACCTCTATTGAGGGTGTGTTTGCTTGTGGAAACGCACTTCAAGTTCACGACTTAGTTGACTTCGTTTCGGAAGAATCGGAGTTAGCAGGTAAAAGCGCTGCCGAATACGTTAAAAACGGCGCAAAGCAAGCCGACCAAATCAACTGTGCAAACGGCAAAAATATAAACTACGTATTGCCACAAAAGATTGACAAAAATATAAGTGGTGATGTAAAATTATTCTTCAGAGTAAGCAACACTTTCAAAAACTGCACAATCAAGTTAGAATGCAACGGTGAAGTGCTAATTAAAAAAGTTAAAAGGGTTGCTACACCAGGGGAAATGGAAACGCTTCTTCTAAAAGAAGAAATTATCAAAAACCTTAAGGGCGACGTAGTTCTTTCATTGGAGGAAAACGTATGAAAAAGATAAGTCTTACTTGTGTTGAATGTCCAATGGGTTGCTCGCTAGAAGTAGTGGTAGACGGCGAACAAATTAGCGTTAGTGGAAACGGTTGTCCTCGTGGGGTAATGTATGCTAAAAACGAAATCACCTGTCCTATGCGTGTTTTGACTTCTACGGTTAAAACGCAAGACGGAAGATTAGTTGCCGTAAAGACCGATAATCCAATCAAGAAGAGCCTTATGATGGAACTTATGAAGAAGATTAATAGTTTAACGGTTCAACCCCCTGTAAAAATAGGCGACGTGCTAGTTGAAAATTTTAGCGACGGCGCTAACCTAGTTGCTACCGACAAATTAGATTAATTAAGGAGAAGCGTTATGATAATCGATTACTTTGGTAAAGATTTTAGTAAACTTGCTAATAAAAAATTGTTCCTATTCGATATGGACGGAACTATTTATATGGAAGGAAAATTATTCCCAGGCGTAACCGAACTTCTTGCAAAGATAAAAGAATACGGTGGAAGATACGTCTTTATCACTAATAACTCAAGTAAATCGGTTAAAGATTATATAGACCGTCTATCTGCTATGGGTATCGAGTGCGATTACGATAATTTTTACACCTCTACTCAAGCCTCTTGCGAATTATTTAAGGATAGGTTTGCCGGTGAACTAGTATATGCTCAAGGCACGGCGTCATTCTTAAAAGAGTTAAAGGAAAACGGCATTAAGGTTACCACTAAACTTGAAGACGGAATAGGTGCAGTTCTAGTTGCATACGACTCTGAACTTACAGGCGAAAAAATGCGTGTTACGAGTGAAGTTTTAACCAAGTGCGACGTTCCTTATTACGCAACCAACCCAGACTGGGTTTGCCCTGTAGAATTCGGCTACGTTCCTGATTGTGGCTCTATGTGTTTCGGCTATGAAAAAGCGACTGGCAAAACTCCTATCTACATAGGAAAACCAAACCCAATGATGATTAATCTAGCAAGGGCGAAATTTGGCGTTACAAGAGCAGAAACGGTTGTTCTAGGCGATAGAATATACACCGACATTGCGTCTGGATACAACGCCGAAGTAGACACTATAATGGTTCTTTCTGGCGAGGCTACTATTGCAGATTATCAACAAAGCGATATTAAACCTACTTACGTGTTAGAATCTGTTAGTGAAATACTAAAATGCTTAAAATAAATTAAAGGTATAAAAAGGCTTGCTTTTGGCAAGCCTTTTTTAGTATACTAGGTCTATGCAAAAAAGTAGAAAGTTAAATTTAGTGGGAATATTCTTTTTATTAACGGCAACCTTAGCGTGGGGGTCGTCTTTTTTAATACTTAAAAACACCATAGAACACGTTCCTGCTTTTTTCGTAATAGCCGTTAGGTTTTTATTCTCGGCATTGTTATTGTTTGTAATTTTGTTTAAACGAATAATAAAAATGAACAAGCAATCTCTTATTGCAGGGTTATTATTAGGGGGAGCGACGGCTTTTGCATATTTAGTGCAAACGTGGGGGCTTATTTACACCACACCGGCAAGAAACGCCTTTTTAACTTCTACCTATTGCGTAATGTGTCCGTTTTTGTATTGGTTGCTTTTTAGGTTAAAGCCTACTAGATATAATATCTTTGCAGCCATAGTATGTATAACGGGTATTGGAATGATTTCCTTGCTTGGTGGAAAGGGTGAAACGGGGCAGAACCTACTTTTAGGCGACGGCTTAACCTTAATTTCAGGCGTCTTTTATTCCTTGCAAATAATATTTATTGATAAATTCCAAAAAGAGGGTGTAGACCCAATGGCGCTACTTGTAATCGAGTTTTTATGTGTAGGCGTAGTGCTTGCAGGTGCTTGGGTGATTTTTGAATTGCCGTATAGTGGCATAAACGCCATTGTAACCATTAAAAAGCAACAATGGCTAAGCATTATATATCTAACTTTTGCTTGCACCCTTTACGCCCAATTTGCTCAAATAATGGGGCAACGCTTTGCGAACCCAAATCAATCTGCGCTAGTGTTAAGTTTAGAGGCTGTGTTCGGTGCAATGTTCTCGGTAATATTCGGTGCAGAAAAACTAACGGTGTTCTTGGTAATCGGCTTTATATTGACTTTCTCGTCAATAATGGTTAACGAATACAAACTAGACCCAATAAAACTCTTTTGCAAAAAATCAAAAAACAAAGTTGAATAAAATTATTATCAAATAGATAAAAGCACGTTTAATCAAGAGGATTAAACGTGCTTTTACGTTACTTTTGATAATATTCTTCAAATAAATCATTTGGCGAACACTCTAAAATGTCGCAAATTGTTTTTAGATTTTCAAACTTAATACTAGACGTTTGATTGTTTATTATTTTATTAAAATTTTGATAACTCAAGCCTAATTGAATATATAACCAATATTTAGTTTTTCCCTTTTGCTCTAATATTTCCTTAATTCTTAATTTCATATCTTATACTCGCATTATATATTGTTTACATTATATATTACAAAAATGCTTGACATATAGACTTGTAGATTATATAATGTATACATTATATACAAAAGGAGAGTTTAAAAAATGAAAGAATACAAAGTGCTTACTCAAAAAGACAAATGGTTTTCAGGAAAATTCGACCCACAAAGACTTGAAGATGCAATTAATGCATACGCTCAACAAGGTTGGGTTGTAAAGTCAGGCTTTACTGCTGAAATTCCAGGTATTATGGGGCATGCAAGAGAAGAGGCTATTATTGTTTTAGAGAGGGAAATATAATGGCATATACCACATTGTATAAGGGAATAGTTTTTGTGGAAGGCGACGAACCGAGCGCAAAAATTCTTGGTGCTGTAGAGTATAAAAAAATGTTCTCATATAACGCTCAAAGTCAAACTCTTAACTGTGTAAGAGACCAATTGGTAGAGAAAACAATGGCATTAGGTGGCAATGCTGTCGTTTGTTTCAAGTATGGTCAAAAGACTTCTGGTTGGTTTAAGTCGTCATTACTTTCTCTGGATGATAATATAAAATGGTATGGTAGTGGATTAGCTGCAATTATACCCGAGGAAAGACTAACCGAGATATATGAAAAAGTAAACAAATTATAGAAAAAACAAATATAATAAAGGCTAACGAATTATTTTCGTTAGCCTTTTAACTTTTTATTTTATTAAAGTTCTTTAATACATTTTCTTGGGCATTTTGCTACGCAAACTTTACAACCAGAACATTTTGAGTAATCGATTACGGCAATGTTATCTACCATTTGGATAGCGCCTTGAGGACAATTTTTAGCGCAAAGTCCACAACCGATACAACCTACTTTACAAGCGCCCATAACTTCCTTACCCTTGCAATTAGAAGAGCAAGCAACGTAAACTTTAGAGCTTATAGGAATTAGTTTAACTAGGGATTTAGGGCAAGCGTTTACGCATGCACCACAGCCACCACAAGCACTTCTATCAACGATAGCGACGTCGTCTTTAACCACGATAGCGTTGTTTGCGCAAACGTTAGCGCAAGTGCCACCACCTAGACAAGCAGAAGAACAAACCTTTCCACCACCAAGGAGTAATGACCTTGCAACACAACCTTCGTTGCCAACGTAGTTAAATTTATCTAAAGAGTTCTTTCCACCAGCACAATGAATGATAGCAAGTTTCTTTTCGGTAGCGTCGAAAGGAATGTTTAAAATTTTAGCGATTTCTTGTTTAGCCTCGTTAGAAGTAGCACCACAACAACCGAGAGTGGTTTTACCTTCAACGAGTGCTTTTGCGTAATCGCTACAACCAGCGTATCCACAGCCACCACAGTTAGCGCCTGCTAGGTTAGAAGACACGGCGTCAACTCTTTCGTCCGTTTTAACGTAGCATAGTTTAGAAACTAAAACGATTAAAAGGGCAAACACGATAGCGAGCACGGCAACGATAGCCACAACTATTAGTAAAGTTTGAACGCTAATAGGTTTTAATAAAAGATAATTCATTTTTATTTCCCCCTTAAACTAGTGAAAACACGAAGAACGCCATAGCGATAAAGCAAGCAGTAATCATAGCGATAGGAAAGCCTTTTAGATGCTTGTTTATTGGAAGGCGTGCAACCTTTTCACGTAAGCCACTCATAAGCACGATAGCGAGCGTAAATCCAAGCCCTGCAAATAATCCGTATAGCACGGCAACGCCCATATTCATTGAAGATATGCCGAGCATAGACATCATTTGAGAGCCGTCGATAACGAGTTCGGCAACGCCTAAAACAGCGCAGTTGGTAGTAATTAAAGGAAGATAAATACCCATTGCGTTGTATAGAGAAGGTGAGAACTTTTTAAGTGCCATTTCTATCATTTGCACGAGTGATGCGATAACGAAAATGAAAACGATAATTTCTAGGTATTCAATGCCTAATGGAACTAGCACGAAAGAGTAAAGTGGGTAGGTGATAAGGCAGGTAATCGTCATAACGAAGGTAACTGCAACGCCCATACCGAAAGCCGACTTAACGTCTTTACTAACGCCGAGGAATGGGCAAATACCCAAGAATTGAACTACTACGAAGTTATTGATAAATACTGCTGAAATTACAATTGCTAAAAATTGAGCCATTTATTTATCCTCCTTAACTTCTTCTTGGGTTTGGTCTATGATAGGCGTTGATTTTGCCTCGGCATATTCCTTAGCCATTTTGCGTTTAGCAATAGCGTCTTGACATAAACTAAACACGGCGATAAATACGGCGAAAGTGAAGAATGCACCGGCGTTAGAACTGAAGAATGCAATTTGGAAATCCCAAAGTTGAATGCCGAATATTGCACCACTACCTAATATTTCACGAACTGCACCCATAAGGGTAAGAGCAAGGGTAAAGCCTAACCCCATAAACAATCCATCTAGCGCAGATGCTAGTGGAGAGTTCTTGCTTGCAAAACTTTCAGCTCTTGCTAGGATTATACAGTTAACAACTATAAGTGGTAGGAATAGTCCTAGTGATTCGTATATACTTGGTAAAAGCTTATCTAAAAGCAATCTCGTTATGGTAACGAAAGTTGCAATTATTAATACGAATGCAGGAATTCTTACTTGGCTTGGAATAACGTTTCTAAGTAAAGAAATGATTAGGTTACTACAAATCAAAACGAAAGTAACTGCTGCGCCCATGCCGATACCATTCATAGCCATGGTGGTAAGAGCAAGGGTAGGACAAGTTCCTAAAACTAATTTTAAGGTAGGGTTTTGAGCGATTACGCCGTCGAAAGCAATTTTCTTAACGTTAGTCTTTTTCATATTAATTTCCCTCCCTTAAGTATTTTATAACACAGTTAACTGCGTTGCAACCTGCTTGAGCAGACATCGTTGCGCCCGAAACAGGGTTAGATTTTCTTTGGCCTTTTTTAGAATAGAAATAGGTTTGGTATTCGCTAGAAATATCTATAAAACCATTAAAGCCTTTTAGGTAACTGTCGCCAAGTTTACTCATTAAGGTTTGTTTAGTGTTGCCGTCGATAATAACCTTATCTATATTTAGGTTTGCGCCGTCAACAACAACCTTAATCCACATAGTAACCGTGCCACCCTTGTAGCCTTCTTTACCAGTCGTTCTAAAAATCATATCGTGTTTTTGGTTTTCGTCGCCAACACGGAAGATTTTTTCTATTTGACCAAATTCCGTTTCTATTGCCTTGTTTAATTTAGCGTCGTCGCTATCAACGTCGAGTAAAACGGTGTATTCGCTAGCACTTACAGGCTTGCCGTAAATTTTTTCCAACGCTCTACCCGTTCTTTCCTCTGGTGAAACGAATAGAAGGTCGCTTAAAATGGCAATGCTAAGTCCTGAAACTAAAATGATAGCAAGCAATACGCTTACGCACTTAAAAGTCGTGCTTTTAAAGAATTTAGCCATTATTTAACCTCCTTTGCCTTTTTGTAACCAAAAGGTCTTGGGAGAATGTATTTGTCGATTAGAGGAACGACGATATTCATAAGAAGAATAACGAATGAAACGACTTCGATACCCGTTGCTTGTCTTAAACCAGCCGTGATTAAACCTAGCATAACTGCATACACGATATTTCCTAAGAAAGTGTTAGGAGAAGTGGTGTAGTCTGTCGCCATAAATATAGCGCCTAGGAATAAGCCACCAGATAAGATAGATGGTAAGAATGCACCAAAATCAAATTCGTTTAAGCAAACGGTAAATAAGCCTGTAACTGCTATGTAAATTAGAGGAACGGTTGGCGTGATTACCTTTCTTATAACGAGATAAGCGCCACCTAATATAAGAGCAAGTTTACAGGTTTCACCAATACAACCTACAAGTCCCGTTCCTAGGAACATGTCTAGGGCGTGCATAGTAGTTGTGCTAGAAGTTGCAAAACTATCTGTTAAAATGGTTGCGCCCGTTGTTGGGTTTATTGATGAACCCGTGAAGATTGCGCCGATAGAAGGAGCAACCCAACCACTTGCCATAACGCCCGTAAATGAAATAAAGGCAAAAACTCTACCTGCTACTGCTGGGTTAACTAGGTTTTTACCCGTTCCACCAAAAAGTAGTTTAACAACCATTATGGCGAAAGCGTTTGCAAATATTGGGGTATACCAAGGTGATTGAACGCCGATTGAAAGGGCGATAAGTAAGCCTGTAACTAAAGAAGTAAAGTCAAACTCTCTTACAATTTGCTTAAACTTCTTTCCAGCGATTAAGAGAAAGATAAATTCGCTAGCAACTGCGCTAAACAAGGAAATTGCAATTAAAACTGCAGCCATATAACCAAAGTATACGATACCCATAATGCATGCAGGGATAAGAGCAATGCAAACGTCAATCATAATATTTTTGGTCGTTCTTGGGTTTTTAACGTGAGGGGAAGAGGAATATGCGTAAATTCTATCAGCCATTTTTCTTCATCTCCTTTATTTTTACTTTTGCGAAAGAAATACTTTGAACTAGCGCTCTTTTTGCAGGGCAGTTGTAAGCGCAAGAACCACATTCGATACAATTCATAGCGCCGTATTTTTCAGCGTTTTTGTAATCGCCGTTAAGCGTGAAAGCCTCGATATACATAGGCATAAGTCTCATTGGGCAATTTCTAGCGCACATACCACAGTTAATGCAGTTGGTTGCGTCCTTTAGCGAAACTTCTTCCTTTCCAAGACAAAGAAGTCCCGAAGAGGTTTTAGTTGCATAAACATTAAGTCCCATAAGCGCCTTACCCATCATTGGGCCACCAGAGATGAGTTTAACGGCGTTATCGTCTAAGCCACCACAATAGTCTACGATATCTTGGAAACTCGTTCCAAGTGCAACTTTAAGGTTTTTAGGCTCTTTAACCGAATTACCACTAACCGTGATAACCGTGTTAGTTAAAGGAATATTCTTTTCAATAGCCTCGTAGCAAGCAATCATAGTCTTGATATTTTGAACGCATACGCCAACGTCGAAAGGCATTTTGCCACAAGGCACTTTTCTCTTTGTCGTGCAGTAGATTAAATGCTTTTCACTACCCATTGGGTATTGTTGTTTAAGACAAACGACCTCAAGGTCGCTATATTTTTCAAAAACCTCTAAAGCCTTTGGCTTGTTGCCTTCGATGCCAATTATAATTCTTTTAATGTTAAGCGCAGAAGCCGTCCATTTAATACCTTTATAAATATCGTCGGTGCGTTCTAGCATTAAACGATAGTCGCAGTTAAGGTAAGGTTCACATTCAGCGCCGTTTATGATAAGCGTGTCTAGTTGAGTCTTAGGTGAAAGTTTAACAGCCGTTGGGAAACCTGCTCCACCAAGACCAACGATACCTGCAAGCCTTATTCTTTCAACAAGGGCAGACGGGGTAAACTCGGTCATATCGTCAAAAAATACGCTCTCGTCTTTGCCGTCGTTTTCAACGATTACGTAAGTTGCCTTTTGTCCCATAGCGTTAACTATTGGTTCAACGCCGACAACCGTTCCTGAAACGGAAGAAAACACGTTTGCAGAAATAACGCCACTAGCCTCGCCAACAAGTTGACCTTTCTTAACGGAATCGCCCACGTTTACTACGGGAATAGCCGGTGCGCCAATGTGTTGCGACATGGATAGATATACCTTGCTTGGAGCAGGCATAACTTCAATGCTTTTGTTTTCGGTAAGCGCTTTATTATCCGGAACGTGTATTCCGTATGGATAATTAAGTCCTTTTTTAATGCTCACTTTAATTCTCCTGTTTGTAAATTTCTCTATTAAAAACAAAATTATGTCTAATTTTGTTGATTGCTAAATAAACTAAAAAGCCAATGGCTAGTCCACCAACTATGCCAATCAAGGAAAGATAAGGTAGGAATACAAGGTATTCGGTTGACTCAGTTACCAAACAAAACACCACGTTTTGAATGGTTACGTTTATAGTTGCACCACAAACGCTAGTTGCAATAATGCTAGCCCTTTTAAGCCATAAAAATAACGCAAGTTCAACAGTAAGGCTTATAAGCCCTGCAGGGAGGGAATACATAATTGAAGATACGTTACCACTAAATATACTGCCTAACACGATTTTTACCACAAGGGTTGCGTATCCGTAAGCGCTACCGAGCAGTATGGCAGATAAAAGGATAAACACGTTTGATATACCCATTCTTGCCCCGGGTAAAATTAGTGGGGGGAATAAACTTTCAAGCATAAAGGCTAAAAGTGCAAGGCAGGAAAGTATTCCACAAAAAACGATTTTTCTTAAGGCTAGATTTCTCATCTTACACCTCCCGTAACGGGTGGGGTAGCCTCGGTTTTCCCAATCGAAACGATTTTAAGTTTATGTGGAACGCAAACTATTGCAGAGTTGCCTTTTAAGGAAGGTGTATACACGCAGTCTTTAGAAGTAGAGCAGTTAGCGTCTATAACCCTTGCCGTGCGTTGTTTTTGGTCGACTTGAATTTTGTTAAAATGTGTTTTGCTTTGGTCAAGATAAACGGTTATGGTGTTATCTTCGCCAAGAACGATTAAATCTTGATAAGCCGAGTCTACGATAGAAAGTTCGCCGTCGTAAAGGTAGGTAGCAACTTCTTTCCCGTCGACCATCACTTTGAAACCTTTAGATTTTTGCGTGGAAGGTAAAATTACAAAAGCCAAAAAAAGCGAAAAGATTATTAAAAGGGTAAAGGCGTAAACGAACACGTCGCCCCACTTAAATAGTTTTTGATTTTTTGTTATTTTTCTTCCTTCGTCTTTCAAAACAAAACCACCACTTATAACATTTTAACCTAAACGAATGTCAATGTCAATAAGGGGAATAAATATATTTTGATATATAGTTATATATTTTATATATAAAAACTCAAAAAAAGAGAAAAAACCGAGAAGTTTTGCAATTAGAAATATTAAAAATAAAAAAACAGTTTGGCACGGCCAAACTGTTTCAAAATTAAAATTAACTTATTCAGCGAAATAAACGGCTCTTGCTCTTGCGAAGAAAAGTGATAGTCCGTAAACGAGGATTGCAAAGAGAAGAACTAGTTTAATAATAGAGAATGCTACGATTAGAGTTATTAAACCGAAAATAGCAAAAGAGATTAAGATAAGCAATAAGAAATCTGCGTAATTAACTTTTGAAATAGGCATATTCAAGAATGAGAATACTGCGCAAACAATTACTGTAGATATTACTGCAAAATCGATAATTCCAATTAGCATAAAGTTAGAATCCATTGCGAATTTTTTGCCCTCGATAACTACGCTGTTAGAAATTTGTTCGAGTGGGAATGCGATAAATGCGCTTATCGCTAAAACGGAAGCAACTGCCAAAACTAGTAGGAAATTATAGTTTTTGGTTACCATCTTAAAGAAATAACCTGCTGGAGAAGTTTTTTCGATTAATTTATCATCGTCTCTCTCAATGAAGTCGAAAGTTCTGTATCTCATAAAGGTATAAAGAATGATTAATGCAAAAGCCACGCCCCAAACTGCTAGATTGCGTTCTAGAGAATATTCCTTAAATACTAGGATTTGAACTAACGCAAGAGGCATAGCGATAAATAATGCGTGTAATAAAGCGTCGGCCTCACAAATGTTTTTGCTACCAGCTACGTATGCTAAATAGAGAACTGTAGGTAGTCCAAATATTGCAAGAACCAAAAATTGTTCTTTATTTAAAGCAAAACCGAATTGTGGGTGGAATAAAAGAGTGGTAAAGCAAGTGCAAACGCTTGCGATACACAAGATTGTAAATAGGGAATATTTTTTACCTAAAGTTTTATAATAAGCTGAAACGTTATTTTTAGTATAGATAACGTTTTGTTCTTGCATGTCAGGGTTAAACGACAAAGCGTTGAGGATAAGAAGAAGTATTCCTATTACGAAAAGTGAAGCGAGATAAACTATTCTCAAAAGAGTAAATTCACTTTCTAAGAGTATGTAAACTGCACAAACGATAGCCACTAAAATCATAGCGAAAGGAATTGCGTCGCTTACCTTTATATTAGATTTCTTAGCAGAACAAACAACGTATATCGAACTAAAGATAAAGAACACGCCTATAACGCTTAGAGAATAAATAAGATAAGGTGTGTTTTTCAAAACGGCATTCCAAAGTCCACTAGAATAACCTAACACGAAAACGGTCGAGATGATAGCAGTAAACAATAACGCCACTACAAGATTAATGGACTTTAAAAATTCCTTAAAATAACAAGGTTTTTTTGTGTCTTTCATAAATAAACTCCTTAATGAAACCCGATTAAAGAAAAACATTAGTTTTTCTAAGAAAAGCATTTTATAAAAAATCGCTAAACGTATTTTATATATTATATCCTATAAATTCAAGGTTGACAAGTAATTTTTCAAAAAAACGAAAAACAGAAATAAAGTTTTAAAAAACACTTGATTTATTCTTCTATGTTATTTAATATGTTTAATATAAAAACTCGAGGTAAGGCAAGTATTTTGCCTAAATTTGTGAAAAATGGGAAGTTTTAATAAAGGCAACTTGCAAATAACGGTAACTTGTGCGTCAGGAGTTGAAAGGGTAGTTAAAAGTGAAATAGAAAGGCTTGGTTACCCTTCTGCGCCTGCAATTAACGGTGCGATAACTTTTGAGGCAGACTCTTTATCCGTAGCAAGGTGTAATTTAAACTTACGCACAGCTGATAGAGTATACATAAAACTTGCCGAATTCCCAGCCCTTTCTTTCGACGATTTGTTTGAAGGGGTTAAAAATATCGCCTGGGGAGAGATAATTCCAAAAGACGGGAAAATTATCGTTACGGGTAAATGTGTAAAGAGTAAGATTTTTGCTATATCTGCTTGCCAAAGCGTAGTGAAAAAGGCTATAATAGAAAAAATGTCTTTAATGCATCACGCTGATTATTTTACCGAAAAGGGTGCTACCTACGGTGTGGAATTTTCACTCTTTAAAGACGTTTGTTCAATTTATCTAAACACTAGTGGTGTGGGACTTCACAAGAGAGGGTATAGAGATTTAGTGGGTATTGCACCTATTAAAGAAACTCTCGCCTCGGCTCTTTTACTTATGAGCGATTTTTATTATAAGCGCCCGTTTGCAGACCCCTTCTGTGGCTCAGGAACATTCTTAATCGAGGGTGCAAGAATAGCGCTTAATATTGCTCCAGGTATAGAAAGAAAGTTTGCCTTTAACGATTGGAAGAATTTCGACCAAAAATTATACGCCCAAGCGCTAGAAGAGGCTAAGGATAAAGAGCAGAGGGATAGAGAGCTCGCATTTTTTGGTAGCGATATAGATAAAAGGGCAGTAAAACTTGCAAGACACCACGCTTTTAGAGCAGGTGTTTTAGATAAGATAAACTTTAGCGTTAACGACGTGGCTGATTTTACCACCGACTACTCGCAAGGCACGATAGTAACCAATCCACCATACGGCGAAAGGGTTTACGATATTGAAGAGGCTAACGCCTGCTATAAAGACTTGGGAAGAGTTCTTAAGGAGTTGCCGGGTTGGTCGGCGTTTATAATTACTAGCGCAGATTCATTCGTTAGAAACTTTGGCAGGAAACCGGATAGAGAGAAAAAGTTGTTTAACTCGAATAAAGAGTGTAGATACTACTATTATTACGGCAAAAAGGAGAATTAATATGATAGATGGAAAACTTCTCGTTGAGAAATTATTAAGATATGCAAACAAGCATTTGTATTTAAGTTCAAGAGATATAATTTATACTCGCAACTTATTACTTCGTGAATTTAAACTAGACGAGCCTATTGAAGAAACGGGCGACTTAACCTTTATTGATGCGCTAGACGTTCCTGATATGTTAGTTGCTGACGTTGAGAAATACGCTTTAGAAAACGGTCTTTGCGAAGAGGGTTACGAAAACCTATACAGCACCTTTATTATGGGTGTTTTATCTCCAAAGCCATCTGAAGTTAACAATGAATTCTTAAGATTAAAACAAACGGCAGGAATAGAAAAGGCTTGTAAGTATTTCTTCGACCTTTCTATAAAGAACAACTACGTTCAAAAAACTGCTATTAGCAAGAATATGAAGTGGGAATTCCAAGACGGCACTAAATATCTTGAAATTACCATCAACTTAAGCAAGCCTGAAAAAGACAACAAGGAAATTGCAAAACTTCTAAAAGCGCCTAAAAAGGGCAAATATCCAGCGTGCTTTTTGTGTAAAGAAAACGAAGGCTATCAAGGCACTTTAACTCACCCTGCAAGAGAAAACATTAGAACTATTTCTCTAACAATGGGTGGCGAGCCATGGTTTGTTCAATATTCACCATACGCTTATTACAACGAACATATGATAGCGATTAGCGAAAATCATACGCCTATGCACATTGCAAGCGATACCATTGATAAACTTTTAGATTTTGTTGATTTCTTCCCAAATTATATGATTGGTTCAAACGCTGCGTTACCTATTATCGGTGGTTCAATATTAAATCATGAACATTTCCAAGGTGGTGAACACTTAATGCCAATGCACCATGCACCACTTCTTAATCTCTTGAGAGATTACAAATGCCCAGCACATAAAAAGGTTAAGTGTGGTGTAGTTGACTGGTATAATAGCGTTATTAGATTACAAAGTGCAAACAGAAAGGAAATTGCTGAACTTGCTAAAGAAATTATTTCTGCTTGGGCAACTTACACTGACGAATCTTGTGGCATTATCGCTGAAACGGACGACGGCGTAAGGCATAACTCTTTAGCTCCTGTTTGTAGAAAGGTCGGCAAGGAATATATCTTCGACCTAATTTTAAGAAATAACTTAACTAACGAACTGTATCCAGACGGTATTTTCCACGCTCACCCAGAATACCACAATATCAAAAAAGAAAGTATTGGCTTAATCGAAGCAATGGGCTTATTCATTTTACCTGGTAGACTTAAAGAGCAACTTGCAATGATTGCTGAAATTCTTTGTGGAAAAGCGCCTTATAACGAAGAAGAACTCGAAAATCCAGAAAGCTACCTATATGCGCATAGAAATATGATAAAAGAACTTATGATTTTCGAAAAGCCAAAGGATATGATAGAAGCAGAGCAAAGGGTTACCGACAAGGTTAACCAAGTTTGCAAAAACATTTTATACAACACGGCTGTATTTAAGAGCGATATGGCAGGTATTCAAGGCTTTAACCGTTTTTTACAAACAGTGGGAATTATTCAATAAATAGAAAGGAGCTGAATTATGAACGTTTTAGTTACAGGTGGAGCAGGATACATAGGCTCTCACACAATGGTAGAATTATTAAATGCAGGACATGAGGTTGTATGTGTTGATAACTTTATGAACTCTAAATTCGAATCGGTTAGACGCGTAGAAAAGATTACGGGTAAAAAGGTTAAGTTTTACGAAGGCGATATCCGTGATAGAGCCATTTTAGATAAGATTTTTACCGAAAACAAGATTGATTCAGTAATTAACTTTGCAGGCTTAAAGGCTGTTGGCGAATCGGTTGCAAAACCATTAGAATACTACGAAAACAACATTGAAGGTCTTTTAATTTTATGTTTTGCAATGAGAGACCACAACGTTAAGAATTTAGTATTCTCTTCTTCTGCTACCGTTTACGGCAAGCCAAAGAGTGTTCCTATTAAAGAAGATTTTCCACTTTCTACCTCTAACCCTTACGGTAGCACCAAGTTGTTTATCGAATATATGTTAAAAGACTTATTCCACGCAGACCCATCTTTCAACATTGCAATTTTAAGATATTTTAACCCTGTTGGCGCACACGAATCAGGTTTAATCGGCGAAGACCCTAAAGGTATTCCTAACAACCTATGCCCATATATTACACAAGTTGCAGTTGGAAAGAGAGAATATCTCGGCGTGTTCGGCGACGATTATGAAACCCCAGACGGAACGGGTGTTAGAGACTTTATTCACGTAGTAGACCTTGCAAAGGGCCACGTTCTAGCAGTAGATAAACTTGCAACCAATCCAGGTTTAATTATCGTTAACCTTGGCACGGGAACGGGATATTCTGTATTAGATATGGTTCACGCATTTGAAAAGGTTGTAGGCAAACCTATTCCTTATAAAATTATGCCACGTCGCCCAGGAGATATTGGTGAATGTTATGCAGACCCATCTCTCGCATACGAAGTTTTAGGCTTT
>JAZRGN010000037.1:0-8802 GCA_045644165.1 Christensenellaceae bacterium
GTATTTCGTAATAATTTCTTTATGTTCCGGATTATTCCAGTCTAATTTACCTACACCGGTAATTTGCAATTTTGAACTTAGATCATCGATAAGTTTATCGTAATGGATTGCTCTGTTGAATACAAGTTCATCCTTGCCTTCTACCCAAGTATATCCACTAGAAGATTTAAAGTATGAATAAGTAGCCCAAGTGTCTGTGCCTCTTGGCTTAATTCTAATACCAATCTCTACGATTTTGCCAGCAGGATGCTTTTCGTCCCCTGCCTTGATAAGTTCAAACTTATCTTTGGTGAGATGCGCTCTCCATTTTATACCAGTTTCGCCCTCTACTAGCCTGATTGATGCGCCGTCTTCAATATAAAAACCAGCCTCAGTTTTTACTGCAGCAGAAACCGAGGTGTTTGACTTTGGCATGAATACTACGCCAAGCGCAAACATCAATACTGCTAGAACGGCTAGAACGACGGTTAGATTTCTTTTTACCGCTTTCATCTCTTCCCTCCTAGTTTACTACTATTGTGTGATTGTCATCAAGTGGTTTTAACCAGCCAATTTCAAAAGCTGCTGCGCTACCACTTAATACGTCTTTTGCGTCGAACATTATCAACGCTAGTGTAGGTTTACGATACTCTTTCATAAATACCTCCCAAATGTTACCTTTTACAAATTTCCTTAATATTATATTATTTATATAATGTTTTTGCCTTTCTTAAAAACTTTCGTTTTGCCCTCTCCTACTAATAATTAATAAAATCATTACTTTTTAATGACATTTTCGCCACTTTAACAAAACTTATGTCCTTAAATTTTTCGGCATATGGGTAGACTACTCCCCCATTTTTATACTTATCATTATAAAACATATATCACTTTTGTATATCAATATATTGACTTTTTTAAAAAAAGATTTTGACGGTTTTTTGCAAAAAAGTGCCTTTTTCGCTTGATTTTTCTAGCTTTTTTGGTGTTTTTGACGAAAAATTTTTTTCTATATAAAAACAAGGCTTGCTAACTTGCAAGCCTTGTCGTATTCTTAAATTATTTATTAAAGTTGTCTTTAAGTGATACTATTTCCGAAAGAATAGTTTTTCCCTTTACCTTTAGTTGCTTGAAATATCCCGTTCTCATTAGTTGGAACGCAATATCATTTTCCAAAACGTATGGCTCTACTTTGCCTTGGAAGATTTTTACGCTTTGGTCATTCATTCTTTCGCTGAAGTCTTGACCTGGGTATTCTTCGTCTTTAAGCAAATATCCGTATTGGCGAATTTCTATATCCTTACACTCGTTTTCTTCTACCCACTGAATAACGCCCTTAGCCTTTATTCCAGAAGTGTCGCTTCCACTCTTTGAGTCTGGATAGTAAGAACATAGCAATTCTTTAACTGAGCCGTCTTGGTTAAACAACACGTCGTCGCACTTGATTATATATGCGCTCTTTAATCTAACTACACCGTCCTTTTTAAGTCTAAAATATTTTGGTGGTGGCGCTAAACTAAAGTCTTCTGCATCTATATATATATGTTTAGAGAATTTTACCTTTCTAGTGCGCTTGATTTCTTCGTTAGGGTTGATTTCAAAATCTAGTTCTTCGGTTTTGTCGTCTGGATAATTGGTGATGGTTAGTTTAAGTGGCCTTAAAACTGCCATGGCTCTTTCGGCGTTTGCGTTTAAATATTCTCTTACACAAGCCTCTAGATAACTAATTTGAACTTCCGAATTGGCTTTACTTACGCCAATTCTTCCACAAAAGTCTTTTAAGGCCTCGGCTGGTATGCCACGATTACGAATTCCTGCTAGCGTTGGCATTCTTGGGTCGTCCCATCCATCAACCGAGCCTTCTTCTACCAATTTTTTAAGATAACGCTTGCTCATTACTAGGTTGGTTACGTTTAAGCGTGCAAATTCTATTTGGCGTGGCTTTGGTGCAAAACCTAGTTCGATTCCCACCCAATCGTATAACGGACGGTGGTCTTCAAACTCTAGCGTGCATATAGAATGGGTTACCCTTTGCATATAATCGCAAATTGGGTGAGCATAGTCATACATAGGATAGATACACCATTTGTCTCCCGTCCTGTGGTGGGTTTGGCGAAGTATTCTATAGATAACGGGGTCTCTCATATTGATATTAGGAGAGGCCATGTCGATTTTCGCTCTTAAACACTTTTCACCGTCTGCATATTTGCCCTCTCTCATTTCAGCAAAGAGTTTAAGGTTTTCTTCTACACTTCTATTTCTGCTTGGACTTTCCTTTCCAGGCTCGGTAAGCGTTCCACGGTTTGCGCTTATTTCTTCTGCCGTCATATCGCAAACGAATGCTTTACCCTTTTTGATAAGTTCTACGGCATAGTTATAAATATCTTCAAAATAATCGGAAGCGTAATTTTCCTTGTCCCAAGTAAAGCCGAGCCATTTAATATCTTCTTTAATAGCGTCAACAAATTCAGTCTTTTCTTTGCTTGGATTAGTATCGTCAAAGAACAAGTTACACTTGCCTTGGTATTTATCCTTAATGCCAAAGTTTATGCATAACGATTTTGCATGACCTATATGAAGATAGCCGTTTGGCTCTGGTGGGAAGCGTGTTTGAACGGCGTTTACCTTTCCACTTTCCAATTCTTCGTTAATAATTTGTTCGATAAAGTTAGTTGCTTCTACCATAAAATACCCGTCTAAAATTATTTACTTTCATATTGTATCACACTTTTATCAAATAAAAAAGCAAAATTTAAATATTTTATGCATTTTACTTTGCTTGACTTAAAATCTTTAATAATGTAGAATAGTTTTTGTTAAATTACTTCAAGAGGTTAAATATGGATATTAATTCTTCTAAGGCAACTATGGAAAAAGTTGTTAACCTTTGCAAAGCAAGAGGATTTATTTTCCCCGGTAGCGAAATCTACGGTGGTCTTGCTAATACTTGGGACTACGGTCCACTAGGCGTTGAACTTAAAAACAACGTTAAAAAGGCATGGTGGAAAAAGTTCGTTCAAGAAAACAAATACAACGTTGGTCTTGACGCTGCTATTTTAATGAACCCTCAAACTTGGGTGGCTTCTGGACACCTTGCAGGTTTTTCAGACCCACTTATGGACTGTCGTGAATGCCACGAGCGTTTTAGGGCAGACAAACTTATCGAAGATTGGTGCGCTGAAACTGGTTACACTCTCGAAAAGCCAATTGATGCGTTCACCCACGAAGAAATGAAAGCATTCGTTGAAGAACACAATATCCCTTGCCCTACTTGTAAAAAACATAACTTTACGGATATTCGTCAATTTAACCTAATGTTCAAAACTTTCCAAGGCGTTACCGAAGACGCTAAGAACACCATCTATCTCCGTCCTGAAACGGCTCAAGGTATTTTTACGAACTTTGTTAACGTTCAAAGAACTACTCGTAAGAAGATGCCTTTCGGTATCGGGCAAATCGGTAAATCTTTCCGTAACGAAATTACCCCTGGTAACTTTATCTTCCGTGTTCGTGAATTCGAACAAATGGAACTTGAATTCTTTTGTAAGCCTGGCACCGATTTAGAATGGTTTACATATTGGAGAGCGTTCTGCCGTGATTGGCTATTGTCTTTAGGTATTAAGGAAGATAGATTAAGATTAAGAGACCACTCGCCTGAAGAACTATGTTTCTATTCTAAGGCAACCACCGACTTTGAATTCTTATTCCCATTCGGTTGGGGTGAATTATGGGGTATCGCCGATAGAACTGACTACGACTTAACTCAACATCAAAACGTTTCTGGTAAGGACTTAACCTACTTCGACCAAGAAAGTGGAGAAAGATATATCCCTTACGTTGTTGAACCTAGTCTTGGCGTAGAAAGAAGTGTTCTTGCTTTCCTTTGCAACGCTTACGACGAAGAAGTTGTTGATGCAGAAAAGAACGACACCAGAGTTGTTATGAGATTACACCCAGCCTTAGCACCATTTAAGTGCGCAGTATTGCCTCTTTCTAAAAAGTTAAGCGAAGGTGCTGATAAAATTTACACCGAACTTGCTAAATACTTCCCTATTGATTACGACGAGGCAGGCTCAATCGGTAAACGCTATCGCCGTCAAGACGAGGTTGGAACTCCATTCTGTATCACTTACGACTTCGATAGTGAAACCGACGGTTGCGTAACCGTTAGAGAAAGAGACAGCATGGAACAAGTTAGAATTCCTATCGCTGACCTTAGAAAATATATCGAAGAAAAAATCGAGTTTTAATTAACTATAAATTTAAACGGCTCTTGCAAATCGCAAGAGCCTTTTAAATAGTTTTGAATTTATTAGCTAAAAAATACTTATTACGTTTTGTAAAATTTACAGCTTTTCTTAAACTTTAATTTTACTAAATGGGGCTTAGACTTAATTTTCTTTTTCCGTTACTTTATAAAACGTTCAAAATCGCTTTTGACTTTTTGAAACAATTCCTTAGCATGTTGTTCGGTTTCAGCAGGTAACGAATAATAAACTTTAAGTTTTGGCTCGGTGCCACTTGGACGGATACAAATAAATCCACCGTTAGAAAGTTCGTAGTATACTGCGTTTACCTTTTCGACTTCGATATTTTGAACACTTCCGTCTTTTAGCGTTCTAGTTCCTGAGGAATAATCTCTTATAGCGTCAACGCCAATTCCAGCAACTTGGTCTATCTTTAAGGTTTTCATTTTATCAACCACGGCGTTCATATCACGCATAGCGTTTAACCCACTATACTGTGTGCTTACATTTGCATCGAATACGTATCCGTATTTTTTATAGATTTCTTGTAGTTTTGAATATACGCTTATTTGATTATATGTATAATAACACACCATTTCAGCAAACAGCATGCTTGAAACAACAGCGTCTTTATCCCTTGCGTGCGTCCCACGAAGATATCCACAGCTTTCTTCAAAACCGAATAGGAATTTTCTCTTACCAGTATCGTCTAATTGTTTAATCTTTTCACCGATAAACTTGAAACCAACGGGTACTTCCATAAGTTCTACATCGTAGTCGTTGGCAATTAGCTTTGCAATACTAGTAGTTACGAAACTTTTAACAACAAAGCCTTTGTCGGTTAATTTGCCAGTATCTTTTAATCTAGTTAAAACGTAATCTAATAGAAGTGCACCAGTTTGATTGCCTGATAAAGTAACAAATTCGCCCTTATCGTCTCTAATAGCAACGCCAAGTCTATCACAGTCAGGGTCAGTTCCAAACACAACATCTGCCATCTTGAAGTCTGCTTGCTTTATCCCTAGCGTTAGCGTTTCCTTAACCTCTGGGTTTGGCACGTTAACGGTTGAAAACTCTGGGTCTTTGTTTACTTGTTCTGGAACGACGATTGGCTTAATGCCTATCTTCTTTAATATGGTGGTTACAGGAATATATCCACTTCCGTGAACAGGGGTGTAAACTATTTTTAGGTTTTTGCCTGCCTTTTTAAGTTCCGTAGGTGATAAACGAAGTTTGCCTATCGTTTTATAGTATTTTTTATCTAGCTTCTTGCCAACTATTTGAATGTTTTTATCTAAATCTTCGTTATAGATAATCTTGTTAGATAGGGCGCTACCAATATCGCTAATATACTTAACGATTTCTTCGGTTGCGAGTGGAGACATTTGAGCACCGTCTTCCCCATAAAGTTTATATCCGTTATATTCTTTAGGGTTATGACTAGCAGTAATCATAATGCCGGCAACCGTTTTTAATTCTCTAACGGCGTAGGATAGCATTGGAACAGGGTGAACGTCGTTAAAAAGATAGGTTTTAATTCCGTTAGAAACTAAAACGACTGCTGCGCTATACGCAAACTCATAAGACATTCTTCTCGTATCGTAAGAAATTACAACGCCTTGCTTTTGCGCTTTTTTACCCAAAGATTTAATATATTCAGCTAAACCTTGGGTAGCCCTTCTAACTACGTGAACGTTTAGCATATTAGTTCCCATGCCGATAATTCCTCTCATACCGGCAGTTCCAAATTCTAGTTCCTTGCCAAAACGGAATTCTATTTCCCTATCGTCTAAACAATTAAGTTCTTTTTTTTCTACTTCAGAAAGCTTATCGCTATTTATCCATTCGTTATATAAATCTTTATACATAAACTTCCCCTTTAATATTAATAGAATAATTATACAATATAACTGAGGCAGTGTCAAAGTATTATTTTAAAATTTTTAATTTATCGCCATAAAAATATTTATAAAATAAAATTTAAAAAACATTTTGTAAACAGTTGACAATATTTTTTTATTTTGATAGAATTTATAAGCGTTGTCTAAGGAATAATTATGCGGGTGTAATTCAATGGTAGAATTCCAGCCTTCCAAGCTGGCAGCGTGGGTCCGATTCCCATCACCCGCTCCAAATCCTTAAACAGACAACGTTATGTGTCTGTAGCTCAGTCGGATAGAGCATCGGCCTTCTAAGCCGAGGGTCAGGGGTTCGAATCCCTTCAGACACGCCAATACGGCGGGTGTAGCTCAGTTGGTTAGAGCGCAAGATTGTGGTCCTTGAGGTCGTGGGTTCGATTCCCATCACCCGCCCCACTAATAAAAATTACCTATAGGGGTGTCGCCAAGCGGTAAGGCAACGGATTTTGATTCCGTCATTCGTAGGTTCAAATCCTGCCACCCCTGCCAAAACCACGATAAGTGGAAGGATTTGTTGGGGGAGAAATTTTGCAGATGCAAAATTGTCCACTCTGATAAATCAAAAATAATCTAGAGCAGTTTTAGTGGACTAAAACGTTCAGTGAACGTTTTATCGGGGCGGCGTGCAAAACGCCAAATCCTGCCACCCCTGCCAAAACCACGATTAGTGGTAAAACTTAATAAAGTGGTTCATTAGCTCAGCTGGCAGAGCACGTGACTTTTAATCACGGTGTCCGGGGTTCGATTCCCCGATGAGCCACCACCGCCTTTAGCTCAGTTGGTAGAGCAACTGACTCTTAATCAGTGGGTCCTGGGTTCGAGTCCCCGAAGGCGGACCATAAAAAGCGTATCTTTCGATACGCTTTTTCATTTGATTTTTACTAGTGATTTCCATCACCTAAAAATATTTAATTAAACAAAAAAATTATTAAAAACGGAGCAGTGGGAACTTTTTTGTGCACTTGTTTTCAAAACTTTTTAAGCTCTAAGGCTTAATTTAAACAAGTCAGCGTATCTTTTTGTTTTATAGGTCCGTTTCCTTACGTAACGGACCTTTTCTCTTAGCTGGCGCCATATACATCACCACTTAATAGCGCCGGCTTGCCGGCTTAGAACAAAACTACACGACGCAAGCGTCTTTTATGTTGTTACTAGTAGTTTTGTTATATATCTAAACCTTACTTACGTAAGGTTGTTATCTTTCTAAAGAAAGGTTAAGTGTGATTTAGTCTTTGCTAAGACTATTACCCGGCTCTGCCGGGTTACCTTTACCAGTCCCTAAAAAAATTTTTGCGCTTGCCAAAATAGACCACAAGGGGCCTTCTATTTTAAAAGCTGAACCCCCTCTTCCGGATTCGGGGGTTTTATATTAAATTAAAAAATTACTTCCTTTACATAAATGCTTTAGCCTGTTCTGGCTTTAAGCATGCCTGAGCCTTAATCCATTCTGACATAAGTCCTGGTTTATATGGCGCCGTTGGCGAGTCTGAATAGAAATCTAACATATCCTTCTCAAGCTTGTCGGGGCTTCTTCTAATTGTTCTTTGAATAAGCTCTTTTTCTTTCTCGTTTAACCCACTGAAGAAGTTAGCAATATCTATGCGCTCTTTTGCGCAATCTACCTTAAGCTCCGCGTTCTCAACTTGAATCGACTTAGGCGCATTTACCTTAATTCTCTCTTCTTTCGTCGGTATTTGCTCTTTCTTAACAAGGTTGAAGCGGTGTATGTATGAGAACCTGTCGGGGAGCATAGACGTATACGCCTTGCTTTGGCAGTTGTAGAACTCTAAACGCCCTTTGTTGTTAATACCCTCATAAATTAACGTTACAAGACTTGTCTTTCCGTCCTTCCTGAATCTAAATGTGTATTTAACGTTCGCCTCTGGTTTTGCTCTTGGTGCCATTGTGTTTTTCTCCTTTTTTTGTGTATTACATATCAGACTTAAAGGTGTTGTAGCCTTCAAGTGCTTTTTCAAAGTTGTTTTCGTCCCCTGCATAGTAAAAATTTGGATTTACACGCATTTCCCCAGAATACTTATATTTTAACACCGAGCACTTCACGAAACTTTTTATATAATTCCCCGCAGTTTGCTCAGTTATGGAAAGGTATTTAGAGAAATCTTTCTTTCCAAGCCTAATTGCGCCGTTCCCATCAGCGCAAGAGAGTATTAAAAAAAGCATTTGCACGTTACCATTTAAACACTTAAAATTTTTTACTGCAGTAAAATCAATTTTAGCGTTAGTCTTCATGCAAAATGCCCCCTAGAAAAATTTTTGTATATTCGAATTTTTTTCTTCACTACGTTTCGAAAAAAATTGTTTTACGACTTTAATTTTATTTTGTTAATGTAAATTTTTACCTTATATAAGGTATGGATTTTTAATTTTTATGCGGAATCTAATCAATAACGCACATATAGTTAAAAATCTATTTCGCAAGCGATTTTCTTTTCGAAAAGCGAAGATTGGACATTTGTCTCAATCTTTCGCTTTATCTCCAAGAAAACGCTTTCTTCATACGATTTTTAACTGTTTATTATTTTCTCTATTAGATTCGCTTGGCTTTCTTCTTCGTTTTGTTTCTCGTTTTCTTCTTCGACTTCGTCGGCTAATAAATCGGCATCGGGCTCTTCGTCCTCGATTTCCTCTTCTTCATT
>JAZRGN010000038.1:0-17128 GCA_045644165.1 Christensenellaceae bacterium
CGTGCCAGGTAGAAAATCTTGTGGCTTTAGACTATTCGATAGAAACGATATTTTTATAGAAGAAAGCAAAATTCTTAAAATTGGTGGCGACGTAATTTTGGTTAATCTTAAAGGCGATACACCCTGTAATTCGCCAACCCCTCCTAAAAACGATTGCAGGTCTCCTCATAGAAAACCCTCGTGCGAAGATATTATTTACGACGCATCTCGTATAGACCAAAGCGACTATTAGTAAATTAAGCAAAATCTTGTCTGTGCCAAATTTTAAAAACCCCCTTGCAATGGCTTTTATATTGGTTTATAATATAACTACGGCATGGGGGCCGTGGGGCGTTGCGCCCGATATATGATAAGTTATTTTATGATTTAAGTGGGACTTAAAAAATGGACAAGATTACTGCAGACAAAATTAGGAACATAGCCATTATTGGTCATAGTGGTGAGGGTAAAACTTCGCTTGCCGAAGCAATTCTCTTTAACGGCAAAACCATTGATAGGCTTGGCAAGGTTACCGATAAAAACACGGTGATGGACTTTGAAGAACAAGAACTCGCTAGGGGCTGTTCTATTTCCCTTGCTTGTGCATATACTTATTGGAACGGTGTTAAAATCAACCTTGTAGACGTTCCTGGTTTTTTTGATTTTGAAGGCGAATTCGTAAGCGCTCTTCGCGCTGTTGGTTCTGCCGTTTTAGTTGCCGAGGCAAACGGACAAGTTTCAGTAGGCGCTGAAAAGGCTGTTGATTACTGCTTAAAGAATAATATTCCGTTAATGATTTTCATTAACGCAGTAGATAAAGAAAATGCTAATTACACAAAAACAGTAGAGGCTTTCCGTGCTAAATACGGCAAGAAAATCGCTACTATGCACGCACCTATCATTACTGATAATAAAATGACTGGTTACGTTTCAGTTATCTCTGGCAAAGCATTTAAATTCCAACAAGGTGGTAGAGAAGAAATTCCTGTCCCTGAAGATATGAAAGAGGATATCGCTCTCTTTAAGGAAGAACTTACCGAAGCTGCCGCTGAAACGAGCGAAGAATTCCTAGATAAATTCTTTGAAAATAATTGGCTCTCTAACGAAGATATTATTGTCGGCGTTAAGAGAGGTTTGTTTAACGGCGATACCATTCCTGTTTTAGGTGGCTCGGCTACCCAAAACCACGGCGTTATCAATTTAATGAACGAAATAGTAGAAATTCTTCCATCTCCTAAGGAGAGAAAACCTATCCATTATACTGCTGTTGATAGCACCGTAGAAGGCGTAGTTTCTTGCGTCCAAACTCTTCCACTATCATTACAAGTGTTTAAGACTGTTGCCGACCCATTCGTTGGTAAACTTAATATGGTTAGAGTATTTACCGGCGTTCTTAAGAGTGGTATGACCGTTTATAACGCAACTACGGGCGAAAAGGAAAGAATTAACTCTGTTTACCTACTTAAAGGCAAAAAACAAGAGACTGTTAGCGAACTCGTTGCAGGCGATATTGGTGCCGTTAATAAACTTACTAACACCAACACGGGAGATACCCTTTGCGAAGACGGAACTAAAATTAAGTTCGACCCAATTCCATTCAAAGCACCCGTTCTTACTATGGCGATTACTGCTGGTAAATCGGGCGAAGAAGATAAGGTTTTCCAAGGCTTAAACAGACTTGCCGAAGAAGACAAGACCTTTATCGTTGAAAAAGATAAAGAAACGGGCGAAATGGTTATTCGTGGACAAGGCGAAACCCAACTTGAAATCCTATGTAAAACTCTTAAAGCAAAATTTGGCTGTGAGGCAGTTTTAACCGAACCGAGAGTTGCGTTTAGAGAAACCATTACTTCTACCGTAGAGGCAGAAGGTAAACACAAAAAGCAAACTGGTGGCGCAGGTCAATTCGGGGTAGTTAACATTAAGTTTGAACCTGGTGCACAAGACGGCGAATTTGAATTCGTAGACGCAGTCGTTGGTGGTGCAGTTCCAAAGCAATTTATTCCAGCCGTTGAAAAGGGCTTAAGAGAGGCTATTCTTAAGGGTGTTCTTGCAGGATATCCTATGGTTAACCTAAAATGCACTTTGTTCGACGGAAAGTATCACCCTGTAGATAGTAAAGAAGTTGCTTTCGTTTCTGCCGCTAAACTCGCTTACGAAGAGGCTTGCAACAAAGCAAACCCAGTAATTTTAGAACCTATTTACTCTTACAAGATTATCGTTCCTGATAACTATACTGGCGATATTCTAGGCGATATGAATAAGCGTCGTGGTAGAATTTTAGGTATGGAAACGGTAGGTGGACTTCAAGAAATTTCTGCCGAAGCACCACTAATTGAAATGCTTAAATACGCTACCGATTTGCGTAGTATGACGCAAGGTAGAGGCAGTTTCTCGGGCGAACTTTTAGGCTACGAAGAAGTGCCTTTCCAAGAACAAAAGAAGATTATAGAAGCATCTAAAAAGAATTAAACTCTTAAACGCACCGTTTTTCGGTGCGTTTAACGAGATAGGAGTAAATAATGATTTTAACTATATGCCCAAACCCGAGCATAGACTGCACTATTGAATTAGACAGTCTTAACGTAGGAATGCTTAACAGAATTGATAACAAAGTAGAAACCTACTCGGGAAAGGCGCTTAACGTCGCAATTGGCGTTGCAAGACTAAAAGAACAATGCTTGGCTACAGGCTTTATGTTTGAAAACCACAGCAGAATGTTTGAACACGTTCTTGATAAAGAGGGTGTTAAACACAACTTCGTTTATAATCAAGGTAATGCTAGAACTAACTACAAAATTATAGACAAACGTTCAATGCTTACTGAAATTAACGATAAGGGCGAAGAAGTAACTAGAGAAAATCAATTAAAACTTTTAGAAGTAATTAAAAAATCGGCAGAGAATTGTGAGATAGCCGTCGTTAGTGGAAGTTTACCTAAAGGTGTAAAAAGCAGTTTTTATGGCGAAATGGTAAAGGCTATTCCCGAACACGTAAAGGTTGTTCTAGACACCGAAAAGGAAAACATGTTAGAGGGGATAGGCGCAAGAAGAATCTTTTTGGTAAAGCCCAATCTTCGTGAGTTTGAAAAATTCTCAGGGGTAACCGTTAGAACAAAAAAAGACATTGTTGCCGGTGCTAAAAAATATCTTGAGATGGGCGTTGAAAACGTTTTAGTCTCACTAGGAACGGACGGAGCAGTGTTCACCAACGGAATGACTCATCTTTACTGTAAATCGGCTAACGTGGCAGTAAACTCTACCGTAGGTGCTGGCGACAGTATGGTTGCAGCGGCGTGTGTTGGTGTAACTAGGGGGCTTCCAGATAGAGAAATTCTCAAAATGTCGGTGTCAGCAGGAACTGCCGCAGTTACCACTAGTGGAACCAATTTATTCTTCGTGGATAAATATAAGGAAATCTATAATAAAATTACCGTTGAAGACGTAACCTAACGAATAAAGAGTTTGCAAAATATGCAAACTCTTTTTATATGGATAAAATTAACAAAAACGGGTTTTTCACCTTGTTAAAGGAAAAGAGAGTTACTACCGTTGCTGGAGCGTGGGTGTATTTCTTTTTAACATCTCTTATTCCAACCGTATTTTTAATGGTAACAGCCTTTGGTGTTTTTGGGGTGGAAATCACCACCGACCTTATCAAAAGGCTTCCCGAGGAGTTAAGAGTAGGGGGAGAGGCAATCGTAAACACTGCAAAATCCTATCAAGAGGGAATAACTATTTTTTTCATTGTAACAGTTGTGTTCTCTTCGTCAGCACTATTAAATCAAATGAGAAAGGACGGCAGAGCCATTTACGGAATTAAGCAAAAGGGCAAAAAAAGAATTTTTAATAGAGTGTGGGCAATCTTTGGAATTTTTATATTATTTTTAATCTTTTTGTTATCTGCATTTTTAGTGGCTTTTGGCGAAAAACTGTTTACCCTTTTGCCAACGAGCAAGGGAAAGAGAATCGCCGTGGCAATTATCGTGGGGCTTGCTATAACTTTGCTATCGTATTTTGTAATTATTCTTTTAAACAAGTATATAAGTCCGGTTAAAATTCCCGTCGTTGCTCTGTTTTCAGGAAGTATGGTTTCACTCGCCATAATTTATTTAGGAACAATAGTTTTAGGGTTATATCTTCATTTTTTTGGTCTAAACAACGCTTTTTACGGAAGTTTAGCAGGCATTGTAGTTTTTTTGCTTTGGTCTTACGTTATGATGATAGGGCTAGTTATAGGCACGATTTTCGGGTATTATTTATGCTGTAAAACGACGACGTTTAAAGTTAAAAGCATTGACAAAAGAATAAAGTTATGTTAAAGTTTACTCAATTATTGAATAGGTGGTTTAACTATGTTAAAGATTAAGAATTTAACCAAAATATATTCAAGTGGCGTTCGTGCCGTAGACGATTTAACGCTTACCGTTAACCCTGGCGAAATCTATGGCTTTATAGGTCATAACGGTGCAGGTAAATCTACTACTATTAAAGCAGTAGTAGGCGCTCTTGCATTTGAACAAGGTGAAATCTTTATTAACGGCGTTTCTATGAAGGAAAACCCTATAGAATGTAAAAAGATGCTTGCCTATATTCCGGATAATCCAGACGTATACGATTATTTAACGGGCGAAAAGTATCTTAATTTTATATGCGATATTTTTGGCGTAAGCAAAGAGGAGAGAGAACAATCTATCAAACGTTACGCCGAAGAGTTTGAAATTTACGACGTTTTAGGTAACGTAATTAGTTCGTATTCACACGGTATGAGGCAAAAGCTCGTGCTAATCTCTGCGCTTATACATAACCCTAAATTATTAGTTTTAGACGAGCCTTTCGTCGGTTTAGACCCTATTGCATCACACAAATTAAAAGTAATTATGGCTGAACTTTGTGAAAAGGGTTGTTCTATTTTCTTCTCCACTCACGTTTTAGAAGTGGCAGAAAAACTATGCACTCGCATTGGCATTATTAAAAACGGGAAACTCGTTGCCGAAGGTCTTGTTCAAGATGTTATCGGCGATAAATCATTAGAGTCTACCTTCCTTGATATTGCAAAGGAGAGCGAGAATGAGTAACTTTTGGCTACTTTTTAAGGTTAACCTTTCTTCGCTGTTAACCTTTAATAGCAAGAAAAAGAAAAGCGCAAAAGTTCAGGCGACGAAACTATCGGTGGTTGCCCTAATTTACGTGGCTATCGTAGGTGGTTTAGGTGCAATGTATTCTTTTGTGTTTGCAGAAGTGATAAAACTATCTGGGGGAAACTTTGTCGAACTAATTCCTACCATGCTAGGTATGTCTGCAATAATTTCCTTCGTCTTTTCCTTTTACGCAGTCGCTAATATTTTATACGGATTTAAGGATTACGACTTTTTAGCGTCTTTACCTGTCAAGAAGGTTGCAATAGTTTTAAGCAAACTCTCGGCAATGCTTTTAGTCGACCTACTTTTTGCTGTTCTACTTGCCATTTCTGCTATTGTTTTTTATGGCTTAAACGCTACTATTACCTTTGGTTTTATTATAAAATCTTTGATTTATGCTATTTTATCACCATTAATTCCAATCGTTATTTCCATAGTAATCGGCGCACTATTCACCTTACTTTCAGCAAAGTCTAGATTCAAAAACCTTATAACTACTATTTTATATATTTTAATCGTAGTCGTGGCTTTTGCGTTTAGTTTTTCGTCTGCTGAAAATGGAAATATGGGCATGATTCAAAAAATGTATTTCGTTATGCCTTTGCTAATCAATGGATACGCAAACGGCTGGTATTTCCTTCTTTACGTAGGTATAAGCCTCGTTTCATTTGCACTAGTAATTTTAGGCGTCGCGCTTACCTTTGAAAAGATGAATGCGCTTGTTAAAGCACATCCAAAAAACAAAAATTTCCATCTTAAATCAAGGCAAGGCAAGGGCGAATTCTACACTCTTTTTGCTAAGGAAATGAAACGCTTAGGAACTAGCCCTTTGTATATTATGAACGGGCTAATGGGGGCAGTTATGCCTCTCGTTGGCGTTATTGCTCTAGTTGTTTTATTTAAGAGTATTCCAGCAGAAGCAATATCGCTATTAAGTCCTTTCATATTGCCTTTTGCACCCGTGCTTTTGGTGTTTTCGTATGGAATAGCACCAACTACGAATAGTTGTATCTCGGTTGAGGGTAGGTCCTTTTGGTTGATTAGAACCTTGCCCGTTAGTGCAAAAAAACTATTGAACGCAAAACTTGCCGTGAATACTTTATTCTACGTGTCGAGCGCCTTTATTTCTACCATTATCCTATCGATATTTTTACAATTAAAGTTTTGGCTCGCTATTCTTTTCGTTACGTTTGCCGTTGTGCTTGCAACGTTTGATGGAGTTTTTGCACTTTGGGTAAATATCAAAAAACCTACTATGGATTGGGATAATATCCAAAAAGCAGTAAAGCAAGGCGCTTCAGTTTTAATTTGCATGCTAGCAGGAATGGCTCTTTCCGGGGTTTTCGGTGTAATCGGCTATTTTATGCTGTTTGGTCAAGGCACGGCATTAGAATTTTTAACTAAACTTTCCCTAGAATTGTATTTTGGAATATTATTGGCAATATTTACTGCAATAACCGTCCTTTTATATTTGTATTTAATGAGAAACGGCGAAAAACTACTTGCCAAAATAACAGAATAAAAGTGTAATAATTTGTCGAACTAAAGCATAAATTGTATTATCCTTAACATTAGGGGGAATACGTTATGCAAGACAGTTCTATTACCCAACGGGTTTTGCAAGAGGCCCATTACATAGCTTACACGGGCGCAACCGTTCGTCAAACTGCAAGAGTGTTTTTATATAGCAAATCAACCGTCCATAAAGACGTTACTTATAGATTGAGGCATATAAACAAAGAACTTTATGCAAAGGTCAAAATCGTTTTAGAAAAAAACCTTGCCGAAAGACATATTCGTGGTGGCGAGGCGACCAAACGAAAATATCAACAACGCTCAAATTTGTCAAACTAAACACTTGACAAAACCTTATTTATAAAATACAATAAAATTACCTAAACTAAAAGGTGCGCCTAATAGCAAAGGGATAATATAGTTAACTTATAAGGCGAATTGCGTCTTATTAACTTTTGTATCTCTCCATTTGCTAGGCAGTGGAGAGTTTTTGTTTAGCCAATTATAAACTTCGCAATACTGCGTTTCTGGTCTTGCTCGTTTCTAATTGGTTAAACCGAGATGACAAAACTTCACTAAAAAATCATAAAGGAGAAAAACTTATGAAAAAATTTTTAACTTTAATTTTAGCAACTATTTTAATAATATCTGCTTTTTCTCTTATTGCTTGTAAAGACCCAGAGCCTCAAGGGGAAAACGTAATTAACGTTAAGTATTACGCTCAAGCAAGCGACGTTGTTCCAATGATTTTAGGGAATAAGGAAACCATTGGTCTTGTTCCTGAACCTGCCGCAACGGCTCTTCAAAAGAACGCCCAAAACCAAGGCAAAACTCTTTATAGATTAGACCTTCAAGAACTTTACGATAGCCAAACGAAGGCTTATCCACAAGCCGTTTTAATGGTTAAAAAGAACGTTATCGGTGCGCATGAAGGACTAACCGACGCCTTACAACAAAAAATAGACGATAGTGTAGAGTGGGTAAAACAAAACCCTAGCCAGGCAGTTAGCGCAATTAGTGAACACGGCGCAACCACTTTGCAAGCAGGTGCGCTTAATCAATCGTCAATCGACGGATGCAAAATTTATTGGCAAGACGCTACTAGTGCAAAACAGTCTGTTAAAAATTACGTAAACGGCATTATCGAGATTGATAGCGCAAGCGCAAAAGCTGTGCAAGACGATTTCTTCTATGACGGACAAACATCACAAAATTCTAAATCTTCTTACACCTTTATTACCCCTGACGGAGCGCCAGCTCTTGCCATTTCTAAAATGATGAACGACGGCGACAATTTAGCAACGGGTAAAAGCGTTAGTTATAGCGTAGTTCCTGCTTTGCAAGTTAGAAACGCCCTAGTTAGTGGTAGTGCTGACTTCGTTCTTTGCCCTGTTAATATGGCAAGCCAATTTTACAAAGAATCTAGCACGACCGACCATTACGTTATGGTTGCTGTCGTAACTCATGGAAATTTCTATATAATAAGCACGGAAAAAATAACCTTTAAAGATTTAGCAGGCAAGCAAATTGCCGTTCCAATGAAAGGTGCCGTTCCAGATTGGACCTTCCAAATGGTTGCTAAAAAACACGGCTTAACCTGTGCAACGGTTGAATAATGAAAAAAATCAATAAACTTTTCAACTTAATATTGCCCTTAATAACGGTGGTGTGTTTACTATTGTTGTGGGACGTTGCGTCTGTAAAAGCAGGTAGCGAATATATCTTACCTAGCGTAGAAAAAACCTTTCTTGCTCTAAAGGAAATATTGTTTACCCGTAAGTTTTTAATCGCCTTTTACAACACCTTTTTAAGAAGTTTAGTTGCTTTTATTATATCTTTTGTGTTGGCGTGTGTAATGGCGTTTTTGTCAAATAGATACCAAAAAGCATTAAGGGTTATAAACACCTTAATAAGCATAATAAGGTCGTTACCTACAATATCAATCGTCTTAATTTTGTTGTTTTGGACAAACGTTCAAGTTGCTCCCGTTATAGTAACCATGCTCGTAGTGTTGCCAACTACCTACACGCATGTTAAAAGCGCATTAGACGGCGTGGACAAGGGGGCTTTAGAGGCTGGGAGGGTAGACGGAGCAAATAAATTCAACCTTTTTTTAAGGGTGGAATTCCCACAAATAGCCCCCTCGGTATATAGTGCAATAGGTGCAGGAATTTCCTTAAACTTTAAGCTAATGGTTGCAGCAGAGGTTTTAAGCGCAACTATAAAATCACTAGGTAACACTCTAAACGTTTATAACTATAACGCTCAAATAGCCGAGATGCTTGGCGTGGTAATAACTGCTATAGTATTTGGAATAGTGGTTGAATTCATCTTTAATAAAATCTCTCAAAAAACGGGAGAATGGCGATAAAAAACTTGGCTATTTAAATATCTAAAGTGTTTTTAGGTATTGAAAAGGACTAACGAAAAATTCATTAGTCCTTTTATTTTTGTTTGAAACCTCACGCTATTCCTAAAAAGGGTAGTGTTAATATATCAATTGTTTGACTGTTAAAGATTAAATCAATCCTAATCTTTTATTTAGGTCGTCAAAATCAGGAATCCATAAGTCGGTTAACAGTTTTCCTGAAACTTCCGTAACAAATCGGTCGGCCATTTCGTTTCGTAATTTATTTGGGTATTCGTACATTTTATCGTAGACGTTTTCATCAACCATTAGGGATTCCCAGTCAAAAGCTGTAGATACAAAATCATCTAAAATATCCATATCAACTTTAGTGATAATGTTAAATTCCTTTAATAATAAGTTTTTATAAATTCTACTGCCTCGTTTGAAAGCTTAAAAACTTATATTTCTTTTTTTCTAAAAAACATCATAAGTATCCTATTTTCCTTTTTTAATGGCGGTTTTCTTTTTTGCATAATAGGAGGCAATCGCTTGTTTTTGTTTTTTTCTCGTTTCGGGAGTTTTTGCTTTTACAAAACTACTTTGCTTTTTTTCTTTATTAAAAAACATTTTACTCTTCCTCCAATATTATTTCTTCATCAAATTCGCATTTTTCACCATAGTCTTGCAATAATTTAATTAAGTCTTCGCTAGGTTTATATTTTTGTTTTATCGTATATATATCTTTTATATTGTGCAAAGGGATAGATTTAATTGTGTTTTCATCTAGGTCAAATATTACACAATAGTTAGTTTGGTCATATAAATATCCGTAGTAATAATTATATGCAAAGGCTTTATAACGTTTGTTAGTTTCTCTATCCCTAAAGTGCAAAATGTTCCTTGAAAAGCACGCCTCGCTAAATACGTCTATTTCTTTATCAAAAGCAAGCATTTCTCTTTTGTATTGTGGTAAGCGAGAGTATTCGTTTAATAGGCCACGAATGTATACAGATATTTCTTGAGCCGTTATATGTGTTTCGCTAGTTTCAATCTCATCATACACATACATTGTTTCTTTTGACGGTCTAATCCATACGTATTCTTCTAAATTATTCAATTCGGCGTCATTAAAATACACTTTGTCTATAACAGTGTTTACAGCACTATAAACGTTTTCAGTATCTTCTCTTTGATATTCTTCTTTTAATACGTATTCAATCTCGTTTCGTCTTGCCTTTCTAACCTCAACGAGAGTGGGAATAAGCTTATTAAGGAGAGCGTTTTTATTTGCTATATCATTTTTTGTAAAACCAAATCGCAAGGCGTCGTTTTCTAAAATATTAGCAACGAAAGATGATACTTTAACCTTAATTTTATCAGTCATTTTGATGCTCCTTTCTAGTATATTATACAACCTGTCTACCCAAAAGTCAAGAAAATTTAGTGAATATACATTGAATTGTCTACCCTGCAACACAAAACAGGGTAGACAACTATTTTTTCAAAACGATTTATTTGTTAATCTAACTTTGATATAATATAAGGGCAAAGGAGATAGGTGCACAATCTCCCTTGACTAATATAAAAGGAGGTGATACAATATTAGTAAATCTTATAAACAATTCCATAATGGGAAAAATTATCCTAAAACCTCATCAAAATCAAAACCTATTAAATGGATTCCTAACAGTTATATAGACACTTATAACATTGAAACGGGAAGGTTTCGCGCGAGAAGAAAATACGGTAAAAATGGATTAGTTTATAAAGATATGGATACTGCCGATTCGCATCGCCCATATGACCATATTCACGATTGGAACGGAAAACAAAGAGCAAAACAGCCACGAGTTCCAAATAAACAAGAAAAAGCAGAGCTTAAAAAAGCAAAAAGAAAAAGGAGATTTTTATAAGATGAATAGTAAAGAATTTTTAATCTTTATTAAAGCAGAAATGAAAAATCAAAACGAAGTAAATTTACGATACGAAGATTTTTCATTTGTTATGCAACCGTCGGGGAAAAGTATTGAAATTTATTCACATGGACAAACCTTAGCGAATTATAGTTCTTTTGAAAAATTTTTAAGCAATTTTCTAATTAAAGGACATTTATTTATGGATGTTATAGACGACTTAGACTTTGACGACTAAACGCCTAATAAGGACGAAAAATAGCATTATGTTAAACGAAAATCAACAAAGTAGATTTACACCAAGAGCAAAAGAAATTATGCAAGAATAATTAAATATCTTAAACATAATAAGACTAGATGATGATTCTATTTGTGTTCTACAAGAAGAACTTGATTTGTTAGTATCGTCATTATTTAATAGCCAAGAAGAAGGCGAGATTGTTGATGAGGAATTATTGGAAATTTATGACCTTCTTGTGGACATTGTTTTAGACCACGATGAAGATGCAGATTTCTTAAATCAGCTTTTCTTGAATTAGGATACACTAGCATATAGAGACAGGGACAAGGTGAATTCAAAAAAGCAAAAAAATAAAGGATAGCAAACTTTTGCTATCCTTTTTGTTGTGTTTTAATGGATAATCTCTTTTAGAGTAACTTAACTAAATTTTCACAATCTTATAACTTTGGTCTAATAGGGTAAAATCTTCGCCCTTGTTTTTATTTGTGATAATGCTTTTTTGGTTATCCTTTTGGTAGATTAAATAAATTTGACTAGAAGGATATTTGTCTAAAATCTTATTTGTTAGTGCAATCGCTTGGTCGTAATCGCAAAGACATAGGGCAGTTGAAATAGCGTCTGCAAACGTGCCGTCGGGACAAATTATGGTTGCGCTTAAAATACCCGTATTGGAGGGGTAACCTGTCTGGCAATTGATTATATGTGAATATCTTTGTCCGTTATAGGTGTAATATTTTTGGTAATCGCCACTCGTTGAAACGCTTACGTTGTCAGGTAGATTAGTTATGTTTAGAATTTCGCCTTGACTTCTTGGGTGGGTTACGCCTAAACTCTCGCACGATAGAATTCTCATACTACTTCCACCAGCGTTAACGTAGCCTTCTTTATGTCCACCGTCAGTTAGAATTTTTGCAATTTTATCAACGGCGTATCCCTTAACGATTCCACCGAAATCTAGTTGCATATTTTCGTTATTTTTAGTTAAAAGATTACCAGATAAGGTCAAGCTATTAGTAAAATCAAGGCTACCGTTATTAATCGTCTGGTCTATTTCTATTTGGCTAGGTGGGGTAAAGTTGCCAACGGGAAAACCAGGCGCAAACTGCCATAACTTTGATAGTGAGTAAACTGAAGGGTTAAATTTCCCGTTAGAAAACTCGTAGCACTCTAAAGCCTCGTTAAATATTTCTATGGCTCTATTAGATAGCGTTTGGCTTTGTCCATTTTTCCCAGCGTTGAACTTATTCACGAAAGAACTTTCCTTGTTTACCGAAAACTCCTTTTCAAGACTAGATAAAAGGGATGATATTTCCTCTTTTTCTTGTTCAGTGAGTTTAGAATTATAAACTTCAACGTGAATTTGCGTATTAAAATAGTAAAAGTCTGCAGTGTCTACTTTTTCCCCACAACCCGAACAAGAAGCAGAGAAAATACATAAAATCAAGCAGAATATTACACTTAAAAATTTTTTCGACCTATTCATATAAATTATTATACTATTAACTGCTGTGAAAATCAAATTTATATTGACAAAATTACCTTAATTTGTTAAAATACACAATGTATTGTTGTATTTTGCTTAGCAAAATAATACGAGCGCAAAAAAGGTGAGTGTATGGTAAGAAGGTATAAAATTGCAGACGTCGTTTTTGATGCCGAATTTAACTACGCTTACACTGCCGATTTATGTAAAAATTATATCTATGAGGGCGACCAGCCTTCCACCTTTTTCATAAAGGCTACACCCCAAGAAATCGCAAACGAGGTTGCCGATAGCGACGAAGTTAACTATCCAGAGTATCTTGAAAGCCTCGCCGTTTACAGAAAATTCTTAGCACGTCTTCTGCCACTTGGTGGCACTATTATTCATAGTAGCGCAATGGCAGTTGACCAAAAAGCGTATTTATTCACGGCACCAAGTGGCACGGGTAAGTCCACACACGCATCACTTTGGAGAGAACTCCTTGGCGACAAAGTCGTTATGGTTAACGACGATAAGCCTGTAATCCGTTTAATAGACGGCGATTTTTACGTTTATGGAACGCCTTGGAACGGAAAACATTCTTTAGACACAAATTGCAGGGTAAAGGTAAAGGCTATTTGTAAATTAGAGCGAGCAAAGGAAAATTCCATTTCTAGGTTAGACAATAAAGAAGTTTTGCCAATGCTATTAACTCAAACGTTAAGACCAACAAATTTAAGTGATTATGATAAATTGCTAAATTTATTGCAAGAACTTATGAAGAGTGTAGATTTCTATCACTTAAAATGTAATAAAGATATTTCAAGCGCAGAGTTATCGTATAAAGAAATGAGTAAGGAGAATTAGTTGAATTATGAAAATTAAAGAGGGATTCGTTTTAAGAGAAGTTTCTGGTAATTTTATAGTTGTTGCCGTTGGCGAAGGCATAAAGACCTTTAACGGAATGATTCAACTAAACGAAACGAGCGCATTTTTATGGAAGATGCTAGAAAAAGGCGCAGAAGAAAGTCAACTTGTAGACGCAATGCTTAATGAATACGCCGTTACAAGAGAAATCGCTGAAAAAGACGTTAAGGAATTTATTGAGAGTTTAAGGGAGGCTAACCTTATTTAAGGTTTTAGGAACAAAAGATGGAACGAAATAAGGGTTTTGACAACGTTAAATATATCGAAACACAGTCTGCGAAAATTCTCGAAAGAGTTAAGATGTTCGGTGATAAACTATACTTAGAATTCGGTGGTAAACTATTCGACGATTATCACGCATCTAGAGTATTGCCAGGTTTCGAGCCTGACAGTAAGTTTAAGATGCTTTCTAAACTTAAAGACCAAGTAGAAGTTTTAATTGCCATCAACGTTAGCGATATTGAAAAAAACAAATATCGTAGCGATTTAGGCATTACCTACGATACCGAAGTTTTAAGACTTATAGATATTTTTAAGGAAAAAGAATTCTACGTTGGTAGCGTAGTTTTAACTAGGTTTGCCAATCAACCGTCTGCTATTGCTTTTCAAAAAAGGCTTGAAAGACTCGGTATAAAAGTATATCGTCATTATCCTATCGAAGGTTACCCTTCGGAAGTTGAAAAAATCGTTAGTGAAGACGGATATGGTAAAAACGAATACGTAGTTACAAGTCGTCCTATCGTTGTGGTAACTGCGCCTGGTCCAGGAAGTGGAAAAATGGCAACCTGTCTTTCCCAACTTTATCACGAAAATAAAAGGGGTATTAAGGCTGGTTACGCTAAATACGAAACCTTCCCAGTATGGAATTTACCTTTAACTCACCCTGTTAACGTTGCATACGAGGCTGCAACTGCCGACCTTGACGATATGAATATGATTGACCCATTCCACGTAGAGGCTTACGGTCAAATGGCAGTCAATTACAATAGAGACGTAGAGATTTTCCCTGTTCTTTCGGCTATGATGACCAAAATTATGGGAAAGAGCATATATAAATCGCCAACCGATATGGGCGTTAATATGGCAGGCAATTGTATTATAGACGACGCTATTTGTCAAGAGGCAAGTAAGCAAGAAATCATTCGCCGTTATTACGCTGCACAATTAGACGTTAAAAAAGGGCTTACTAGCAAAGAAATTATTTCTAAACTAGAAATATTAATGCAAAAGGTCCAAATAACACTCAAGGATAGGGCAGTCGTTCGCCCTGCGCTAGAAAAAGAGGCGATTACGGGAACGCCTTGTTGTGCCATTGAACTTAACGATGGCAGAATAATCACAGGCAAGACTGGTAATCTATTAGGCGCTTGTGCGTCGGCATTGATAAACGCCCTAAAGGTTTTAGGTAAAATCGACGATTCTATCGACCTAATTTCTCCAATGGTAATTGAACCTATTCAAAAATTAAAAGTTTCGTATATGGGCAGTAAAAATCCTAGACTTCACCCTGACGAAATATTGCTAGCACTCGCTTTTAGCGCAGTAACTAATCCTACTGCAAAGGTTGCTCTAAATCAACTGTCAAAATTAGTTGGAACGCAAATTCATTCAACCGTTCAACTATCCCATAGCGATATTAAAACGCTTAAAAAACTCGGCATAGACGTAACTTGTGAACCAAAAAGCAAAACTGATTCCTTGTTTATGCAAGTCAACTAAGTGATTGACAATATCTTAACTTTATGATATAATAACCCTAAGAATAAAGGAGATATTAAATATGTTAACAGCATTATTTATCGTAGACGGCATACTTTTATTAGGACTTCTTGTTTATGCTACCGTTAACTTTTGGTTAAATGCAAAAGAAAAGGCTAAAGCAAAAAACAGCGTAGAGCCTATCGACTATAAGCACGGAGTTACTGCAGAAGAGTTCGCAAGAGAACTAGAGCTTGCTCGTGCGCAATTAAACGAAGAGGCTGGCAAGGAAGTAGTTGCAGCAGAGGAAGAGCCTGTAGTTGAAGAGCCGATTGTAGAAGAGCCTATCGTGGAAGAACCAGTTATCGAGCAACCAGAAGAGCAAGTTATTGAAGAACCTGAAAAGCCTGAAGTTGCTCTAGAACAAGAACTAGTTATTTCTCAAGTAGAAGACGAAGAAGATGATAGAGAACCTATTCGTCGTGTTCCTTTCTGCGAAAAAATGCTTTATATTGATAGAAAAACTCAAGAGTATTATAACGAACTTAATAACGAGTTCATTTCATATAGAAAAATGCACGCAAGAGTTTCTTCTAAAGGTGTTTCGTATAGACTTGGCAGAGAATTAGTTGCTAAAATTACTCTTCGTGGAAAGACTATGAAACTTCACCTTGCATTAGACGTTAACGAGTTCGAGCCTAACGTGTATTTCCAAAAAGATATGAGCGAGGTTAAGGCTTATCAAGAAGTTCCATTCACCGTTAAGGTTAAGAGCGATAGAGGTCTTAAAAACGCCATTAAACTTATAACTGCAATGGCTGAGAAAAAGGAAATCGCAAGAAAAACTCGTTTCGAGGCTGTAGACGGAATCGAAGAGTTGAAAAAACTTGCTCTTGAATTAAGATAATTTTAAAAATAATTAGTTAAGCCCGACTGCACAAGCAGTCGGGCTTTTTATCAATTATCGTTACTTATATATATGTTTGAATTATAATAAACTCTCGTCGTAAACGGCTCTTATGCCACCGATAAATTTTGGGCGAGTTCTCGCAAAGGTTACGTGCGCTTTTCCTAGTGTGTCGGTTGAAAGTCTTACTGGAACGGCAACCTTTTTAAGATGCATACCAATAAACGTATCGCCAATATCTATTCCTGCGTCGGCTTTAATATCTTCAACCACAATGGCGTTTGGCATGTTGGCGTAAGCAACGGTTGCTAGAGAGCCACCTGCTTTCTTTTGTGGAACTACGTTTACTTTTTCGGCAAAAGGCAAGGCGTCTTTTTGGATAACGATTGCTCGGTTAAGGTGTTCGCAACATTGAACAGCTAGAAAGATGCCCTTTTTGTTAAGGGTATTGAAAATGCCTTCAAATATTTCCTTAGCAACGTCGGGCGTAGAGTTGGTGCCGATTTTATCGCCTACAACCTCGCTTGTGGAACAGCCAACTATAAGGGTATCTCCATTTTTTAGTTTTGCCTTGGTGATAAATTCTTCAGTTAATTTTTCGCATTGAGATTTAATATACATAATAAACTCCTGTAAAAATATTTTATCACGGTGTATTAAAAAAGGCAATAATATTATCGAAAAAGGGGTAAAAACCATACATATTGTGCTAGAAAATACGTAAAAAAAACTATATTAAAAAAAATCAAAAAAATGTAGAAAATCTTAAGTAAAATGCTTGACTTAAAATTTTATATTTGTTAATATATTAAGGCTATCGCCAAGCGAGAGCAAAATTTCAAAGCTTTTTTTAAGGCAAAACTTTGACCGAAGTCAAAGCACTGTAGATTGACAACTGCATAGAAAAAGAGAGAGATATATCAGAAACTGAAATATCAATCGAGAATACTTTAATTAAAGTACATTAAGGCAAAAATAGAGCAAATAGACTAAAAA
>JAZRGN010000039.1:0-32811 GCA_045644165.1 Christensenellaceae bacterium
ATTCAGGAAACTGGAGGCGAAAAATCCGGTATACGTAAGACAGATGGCAGACAGTATGTGTGCATATCTAGATGAATTGTTTGGAATAGACAAAATGCCACTTTGTAAAGAGGCAATAAGAGTTATAGAGCAAAATATTTAGGAGAGATTATGTCACGTTCAAGAAGAACCTTATTTTTTATAGGTATTCTAATTATCGTATCCCTGGCGTTAATAGGTAGTTATTTTGCCTTAATAGCCCTAGGCGAATTAAAAAAGCCCAAGGTTGAGCCTGTTTTGCCAGATACAAACATTACTTATTCCTTTGATATTCAAACCAAGGAATATAATGAAAACGTTTACGGTGTTTGTAAGGTCGATAGGTCAAATAATTTAATTAAGGGACACTACGATGAAATCACTTATTCGTTTAATGAGGAAACAAATACCTATATCCCTAACGTCAAAATTAAGGATAGCCAAGGGCAAGAAGTTACAAGCGAATATCAAATTACAATATCAAATAATCATACTCAAGTTGATTATATAAATCTATACATACAACAAAAAGAGTATGTTGAATATGCTGGAATTGTTGCTGATGCTTATAAGAATGCGTCGTCTCTACAACAAGGATATTATTTACTTGGAGATTGTGCCTTAGAAACAGAGATGGATATTTCCACTTATGAAAGCAAACCTAAAAAAGCGCAATTCAACATAAAAATAGTTAACTCTAATAATGAAGAATTAGATTTCTTTAACCTTGATATTACATCTTGCGTGTTAACCTTAAAAGATAGAATGGTAAAAATTAGGGCTTTTTATGATGAATATATTGATTTGCCGTATTACGAGATTGTTGAAGGTTCACTCGTTTATGGTCATAAGTTGAAACTTAAGTATTATGGCTATGAAGATTATTGTGTAATAAAAGTATATGATAAAAACGATGCTGACGTTTCCCGTTATTACGACGTTATAGTTGTTGAATATAATTAAAAATTTAGATTATTTGCATCTCACTTCGAAGGAGGATTTTTATGAATCGTGGATATACTGCGTATCTCAAGGAAAGTAAGGCTGCTGTAAAGCAAGCCTTTGAGGGAAAAGGCAGTTACATTAAGTATTACGTATGGTTAATCATGCTTTTGCTAGGTAAGTTATTTATTTTACCTGGTCCTGCAATGGATTTGTCAGTTGTTAAACAAAGTAAAAACGTGCTTGAAAACAAGAAAATAACAGTTTTCAATTCTTTTGAAAATACTTTAAAGTCAAAGCCATTTTGGTCATTGCTTTTATCTAGAATCCTATATGCATTCTTCTTAATTGGAAGTTTAGTGGTTATAGGTTTATTGTCTGTTCTTTATTTTCTATTCTGTTATTGGGCGCTTTTCTCTTTACAACTTGAATCATCTGTTTATCTATTGATTGTTCTTACAATTCCAGTATGCGTAATATTAATTTGCTTCATTATTTCGGTAATTTTTAGAGCAACTCCAATGGCATACGTTGCATATACGGATAACGAGGCTCAACCAAGTTCTATACTATCGAAGAGTTTTAAAGCTATGAACAAGGGCAAGTTTATAATTTTCTTAAACGTGCTTAGGGTTATATGGTTTAACTTATTATTCTCTCTACTTATTTGTTCCGTTATTTTCGTTTTTGAATATCTAGTTACCACTTTCTTATTTACTTCAGGTGGTATATTTGGCATGGTATTTGCCGACCTAATATGCGAACTTAATTCTGTAATGAATTTAGATTTATCATTAGCTATTTCAAGTGATGCATACGATATTTTATCTGCGCTTATTTTAATCGGTGAAATGGCGTTAATTATTTCACTATGCATTTTATTGCTTAAGCTTAATGCAAGATTGAGTTTAATTCACTCAGTTTCATGCTATGCTTTATTTGAGGATTTAGTTGACGATAAGTTCAATCAAAACAAAGTTGCCGTAGGTGTATTTGTAAAGTCTAGCAAAAACAAAAAAATTAAAGACACATCATTAAAAGACGTGTTTGAATCTTCAAGTTCAGTTGAATGTGAAGTTGCGACTCCTGTTGTAGAGAAAAGAGTTATGCAAGATTTAACTGACAAAATAACCTTAGATGAGGAACTTAATTTATCCTTTGAAAATAACACTTCGGAGGTAACTGAATGAGTATTTTAGCGTGGAGAATCGTTGCTACTTTATCGCTTTGTATATTCATTATTTCTATTATTATTCAAAAGATAAATAGATTTAATGATAATAGGTTATACAAAAATTTTGTTAGCGACGAGTTGATTAAGAAAACTAAAGGTATTAACTCAACAAACTTTTTATATCTTACTAACAAAGAAACGTCGAATTTTATTGATAAATACGTTATAATGAAAACATTTTCGGATAAACTTTTAGTTTGTCATTATAACAAACCTTATAAAAAAATCATTTATACAATAGTTCAACTTTCAAAGTCTAAAAAAGTTATTAACGTTTCTAAATGTGTAGAGCTTATTACAGGTGAAAGTTCAAGAATTTTTACCTTAATGAAAAAATGTAAATACGTTAATATCGTAGTAAATAAAGCTGATACAACGGTTGTAAATAAATCTGCTATTAAACCTTTATCAAGGTCAAACGTTAAAAAATATTGTTTCTTTAAATATTTTACTTTAGCTGGTCTTTTTATGACTATAAGACATGCCTTATTTGAAGTGTTCTTTGGAAAGTTTTTTACAAGAGCATTACTTAACAGTTTCGTAAATTACGGACTAATCGGCTTATGCTTAGTTGTTCCTGCAATCATAGTTTTATTCTATAAGTGGGGATACAATGCAAAATCTGTAAAGGCAAGAAATGGGAGAGCGTTAGTATATGAATTCATTTAATAACATTGTTCGAATTAAATATTCAGAAAACAAAGAAAGCGTTGTTTCACTTGACGAATACATTCTTTTGGCTGATGAAAGAAAGAATGAAAAATATGCCATTTTCAAACTATTTAATAACCTTAATCAAGAGTTATACGGCGTAAAATTTGAAATAGTTCAATATAACGAAAATGGTAATATAATAGAAAAAAATATAGTTAATTATAACCAAGTAATTATAAAGAAAAACGCTTCTTTTATTCCTGAGGCAAAATTACCTATTCTTCCATCATGCGTTAGAATTTCCTTTAATTTACTTTATGCTCATTTTTCTACAACTATTTGGGAAGAAGGTAATTTTAGACCAATAGCGATTAGATTTGATGTTTATAAAAAAGATATTCCTCAAACGAAAACTAAAAAGGAATTAAAGAAAGAACTTAAGCTTGCAAAAATTAATGAAAAAATCTTTACACTAGAGGAAAGAAATGCTGAAAAAGCTAGGAGAAAATTGGAAAAGGATTTATATAATTTTTCTGAAGATAGTTCTTCTAGTATTGGTCGAAAAAACAAGTTTATCTTAAAAGACTTAACAAAAAAGCAAAAGCCTGTATTTGCTAAATTTTTAAGTATTGTTTTATCGTTAGCATTAGTTGCATTAATATCTATTTCAGTGATTACTTCTTCGTTTGTTTCTATATCGTATTATGATAATCTTGTTAGTGTCGAAGAATTTGATTTCAACTATGAAGAAGGTATCGTAAAGGGATATTACGGCGAAAATTTAAATCCTGAACTTCAAAAAACTTATACGTTTGAGCATAATTATACCATTTCTCAATATTTTAATTATGGCTTAAACTACGTTGGATATTTAGTAGACATTAACGACAAGCCTGATTTGGGCGAAAAGCAGTCCAGAACCTTTGAGGTGGTTGAAATTGGTTCTAAAGCGTTTAAGGGTTCAAAGATAGAATCGATTACGCTTCCAAGCACGGTTGTAAAATTTGGTAAAGATGCCTTTAAAAACAGCACTAAGCTTAATAAGATTCGTTTTGCTGAAATTGAAAATCTATACACATTAGACGTAGATTGTTTAAGAAATACTGGTTTTGAAGTCGTTGAATTAAATAGTGTTTTAACTGTTGAGGACGGCGCATTTGCTGATTGTAAGAATTTAGAGGTTGTTAAACTTAGTCAAGCTCAAGTTGAGAAGAATGCTTTTGAGGGTTCTACTGAAATTAGACATCTTGATATTGGTAGCACAAAAGTTTCTAAACTAGCAGACTTGTTTGGTGGTGAAGTTCCTGAAGATTTAGTTGTTCTTAACCTAAATAACATGTTCGAATCAGATTTACCAGCAGATTTTTTAGTAGGTTGTAACGAAAACATTAGAGTTTTTGTTTGTGGAAACGAAATATTAAATTATAGAAGATTATTTTAATTATTAAGGTTTATTATGGGTTTATTGAAATTTTTAGTTTTATGGGGTCCAACCATACTTTTTTCCCTCATTCTTTTGTCGGGATTTTTGATGGGCGTACTTAGGGGACTTAGAAGAAGTAGAGTGTTTTTAATACATAGATTGATTGCTGGTTCTATAGCTTTAACATTGTTCTTTTTATGTGTTGGCTCAACCTTCTTTGATAAAGCGTTTTTATCACTATTTAACGCATTTGGCATAGATTTGCACGAGTTTTTTGACGTTTCAACCTCTATTGATACGCTCAAAGGTGTTTTAACTGCAGGAATACCTTCATTAATCAAAGAATCAGATGGCGCTCTTGCTATTGCATTAGCTGAAAACTCAAAATATATGCTTGCATTTGTTTATCTAGTATATAATCTTGTTTTTGGTGTTATTTGTTTAATAATTTATTATCTATTAAAAGCGATTTTATTTATTTGCTATTGTCTTTTTTATCCTGAATGGAAATATAGGAAAAAATATAAAAATAAAGTTTCTAAAAATGAAAACGCTAAGCCTTATAAGACACGTAGACTTGCTGGTGGATTAATCGGTTTATGTTCATCATTCTTAGTTGCTATTATTTCTTTTTCATTTATTGGAAACTTAATGTATATTGTCGCCGGAACGGGTGATAAGGGTCTGCCTAACCAAAAGTTTAGCGACAAAAATACTAACGAAGCATATAGCGTTGTAAATACGATTGAGTCCTATGGAACAAAGGGCATCTTTAAAGTCTTGAATCTCGCAAAAGATAAGGACGGTGTTCCACTATATCTTTATCCTGCAGGAGCATTTTTCTCAGGTAGATTAGAAGATGAAACAACTAAGGAAACCGAAAGAATTTATTTTACATACGAGATGGGCAATTATACTGCTTTTTTAAGGGATACTGCATCACTTGCCATTGAATACTGTGGAGATGATATTGATAACACGATTTCAGGGGACGAGGTTGAGATTTCTAATTTAGTAAAAGATTTATTAACGAACGACGTTTTTAGACTAAAATTCCGTGAATTATTAGTTGAATATACAGATAAATCAACGTTTGTTAATGAATTCATGTTTGACCTATTAGACTCTTATTGTGCTAATATTGATAAATCTAGTCTAGCAGATAGCCTTTCCGAAGACGCTATTGAGTTGATGGAGATTTTGTTTGTAAAAGGCTATATAAGTCCAGTTATTTATTTTGAAGAAAAATATCTAGAGAGTGGAAAGGAATTACCATACGTTAAGGTATCGGATATCGTTACTAAAAAAGACTTACTAGTAGTATATGATATATTTACTGACCTAGTTGATAAAGGGTTTTTAGACGAGGAATATGACGTCGTTGATTTAGTCGTTTCTGTGTCGTCGCACTTAGAAGAGCTTAAGATTTTTAATTTAACTAATGCAAATAAATCAAATATCAACGGCGTTTTAGGTAGGCTTTACTCTTATGCTGAAATTAAACTTTTAGGCGTTAGTTCTACTGAGTCAATTGAAAAGTATACGACTAATATTGACGTTAAATGGACTGATGAAATAGTTGCATTAGCAAATAAAGCTCCCGATATTCAAGTTGTTTATAACAAAGTAAAACAACTTCAGGATACTGGTGCAACCACTAGAGAGTGTTTTGAAGGTCTTTTTGACGATTCAAACGTTTTACAAGCCTATGATAGCGTTGTTGATTACGTTGCAAATAGTTTATTGGTAGGTAGAGTTGTTGATTCTAGTTACGTTTTCGGTGCATTAGAGGAACTAATTGTTGAAAATGCTAGTGGCTATACTAGACCGAAGGATTTAATCTTTACGAATTTCGTGGACGATAATGGAAATATAGTTCATGGTGAATTGTTTAATTATTTACAAGCTATAAGACAGTTTGGAACCAACGTTGACACTAGAGAAATAATTATAAATGCAATTGATGGTGGGGAGGAAGATATTCTTCAACAACTAAAGATAGCTGAAGACGATATGATGGAAAGCGACGTTTATGGAAATTCTATCGTTGACTATCTAAAGAAATCTTCCTTATTAAGGTCTGTTGGCTCTGCATTTATTATAAATGCATCAAAACAAGACGACGTGCCTGTTTACGTTCCTAATATTTCTAAAGAAAAGGACGCTCAAGGTAATTACGTAGATATCATTAAACAAGATGAATTTAATCTAATTATCGATTCATTATTTACCCAAAACAACTCAACGGACTCAAAAGATTTCGGTTTCATTTCTCTAATTCCATATGGGGTAAGGGTTGATGACGCTAATTTTAAAAATTCAATCTTTGAAAACAACGATAATTTGTTTGAAAATAACGTTATAAATAACCTTATTAATAATAGCGCTATATTCCAAGCAACGTTTGGTAATTTTATTGTTAAGAATACAGATAGTTTAGGCGATATCATTGTCGTTTCTTCAAGTCTTTCACAACCATCTAGTTGGGTTGCTGAATATAAGGTTGAGAACAATCAAAAAGTGCTCGTTAAACAAAGCGAAACCGTTAAGGTTTTTGATGCGCTTCACGAGTTGTTTGAGACCTCTAAAAAATTAAAAGACATTGATTCTGCGTTCAACGATATCTTAAAAACTAATAAACTTTCACAATTAAATTATCCGGCAACAAAGGTTACTTCTATATTCGTTGACGGTGAGGGAACTAAAGAAAACGTTACAAAAACAGAAGTTCTTTATAATTCAATATTGATAAGTGGCACAATATCTAATTATATTTGCAACAACATTCCTGACGACCTAAAAACCGAAGGTGTAGAAAAAGCTAAAGGCGAAGATGGAATTATCACTATTGAAGAGTTCTCGGCAATTATTGAACTACTAGATTTCCTAGATATAGACGACGTAACTAATCAAGATTCGTTTAAGGTTTTAGACGATTACATGAATAATTTATCCGGTGTAATAACTGATACTGAATACGGTAGAGAAAATGAGAAAAATGCAATATTATTAGACCTCGTATATGATTCGAATATTGTAAAATATTATTTCTCTAAGGTCGTTGACGATGCTCTATGTAAGGCTATTGGTGAGGTTGACCCTGACGTAGTTAAACTTGATTATATTAAAGAAGATGGCTTATATTCTCATCAACAATCACGTGAAATCGTAGAAAGCCTAGTTGTTTGCGACGTTGATAGCGCAGAAAATTCTAGTAATAAAGTCGTTGAGGCATTCCAACATTTTAACGATACTATATATCACGAAGATTATCCAGCAGTTATAAAAGAAGGCGAGTCTTCTACTAGACTAGACGTTTTCTATAAATCGAGCGCAATGGTTATTCTTCTAACTGATTCGCTTGAAGAACAAATTGCTGAGAACGATAAGTTACAAGACCATCCTGATGCTAAAGAAGAAGTTACTTGTGGCGAAAATTCTTATTATCAATATAAGAAATACGAGATAGCACAACTTGTTAAGTTTGTTGATGGTAAATCTATTGACGGCACGTCATCTAATCAATTTGATGCCTCTCACATTGATATTCAAAGAGTAAGAGACGAGTTCTTTGATTCTAATACGAAATTATGTAACTCAAAATTATTACTTTCTTGCATCTCGTTAAATCTTATAGAAAACGAGGCTGTAACTAACGGCGTATTATTAATTCCTACAACTGCCATTGTAAATATGGTTGAATTCATGTTAATTGTTGATGCAGAATTATATAACGTATTATCGTTTGCTTGTGATTTAGGCGTTAGCGACATGTCTTCGGTTAACAATACAATGAACGACGATTCGCAACTAAAAATAAGTATTATAAATTCCTACGTTGCTGAAGGGGTTCAAAATACAGACATCATTAGGGCAACCGTTTCTGACAGAATTCTTGACACCGAAGCTCTATCTATTCCAAGTGATGTGTTAGACTTATCATACGAAGATTATAAGGTAATTAATGCAAGAGAAATGTCTACGTTATTCACTCTTGTTGAACAAGTTGGAATTAACGATATGACAGGTGTTAAAGACCTCGATATGGATGAAATTACGCTTACCAAGGCTAAATCATGGATTGCACAAAGTAGGATTATTCATGCGACAACTTCAGCAAAAATTATTGAAAACTGTAGTGCTGATACTGCTTATCTAATAATTCCTGTAAAGGCAAAGGTAAATAATAATGGTGATTACGTAGACTCTGTCATTGTAACCTATGATACTATTTCAGCAAAGAATGATTTAGACGCTTTAACTATGATTTCTTTAGAGGAGTTAACGTATCTATTCGATGCTTTAATTAAGATTGACGTTGACACTATTTCAAATGCTCACGCACTTACAGAAGATGACTTTAATCCTGCTAACTACACGGATGTTCAAATTAATAGCATTGCTGAAAGTTCAATCTTAAGAGCTACGATTACTCAAAACGTTAGATTTATTGGTGAGAATCAAGATATTATACCTAAGGCACTTACTACTGAGGTTGACCATGGTGCAACTTACGTTGATACTAAAACCAATCAAAATAAGATTGGTATATTACACGACCATGAAATAGTTCACTTATTAATTGCTATTAGAGAGTTTAAGCAATATAATAATACTGGTTCAGCATTTACATGTAAGTTTAATACTTCTCAATTAATTGATTTGTATTCAAGTGGCTCATTAGTAACAATCTTAGAATCAGATATTTTTAGAGTTGCGATAAGTGATTTCTTTATTAAGCAAAATATAACTATTACAACCACAAACGTTTCTTGTTATTGCTTTGATATTAAGTCAGATAGTGTTTTCCCAGTATCTTCAGCACAAGCTATACTAAACTATTTTAGTTCGCTTGGTATATAAAAATTAAAAGGCAGAGAGAGTAAAATCTCTCTGCTTTTTTGTATATAAATAAAATTATCACTCAAATTAAATAATATGAGTAAAACGATTTATTTTTTAAATAGTCCACGAATAATAAGCGTTGGGTCGGTTGGAGGTCCAAAGGAATCTCAAGGACATCTAGGAAAATATATTCAAGTAAAACTTAAAGAAGATTGTTTTGGGGAAGATAGTTTTGAAAAGGCAGAAATTAAAATTCTTCTTACTTCAATTGAAAAGTGTATAGATAATTATTCATTAAAGAATGAAGATATAAACTGTATTTTTGCTGGGGATTTATTAAACCAGATTATTGCTTCTACCTTTAGTGCTAGAAATCTTAATATTCCGTTTCTTGGAATGTATAATGCTTGTGCGACGTTCACTGAGTCTCTTTTGATAGGCGCAACCTTTGTCGATAGTGGTAAATTAAGTAATTGTATTTGTGCTACTAGCAGTCATTTTTCAAGCGCTGAAAGACAATATAGATATCCTCTTGAACTTGGTTCTACACGTCCTCCTCAAGCGCAGTGGACAGTTACTGGTGCCGGTGCATGCTTGCTCTCATTAAAAGGTAAAGGACCTAAAATCGTTTGTGCGACGATAGGAAACGTTGTTGATTATGGTGTAACAGATACAAATAATATGGGGGCTGCAATGGCACCTGCTGCCGCTGATACAATATATAATCACTTAAAAGCAGTTAAAAAGATGCCAAGTGATTATGACCTTATTATTACTGGAGACCTTGGTGCCTTAGGAACTAAATTATTAAAAAAATTATTAATAGATAAAAACGTAGACGTTGATTTCAACCACGTAGATTGTGGAGAAATGATATACAATATAAAACTGGACGAATATCAAGGTGGTAGTGGTGCAGGTTGTATTTCCCTTGTATTTTCTTCGTATATTTATAAAAAATTAATAGATAAAAAAATTAAGAGGGTTTTATTAGTTGCTACTGGTGCGCTTTTATCTCCAACGTCTTCTTTTCAAGGTGAAAGTATTCCTAGTATAGCGCATGCAGTTGAGGTGGAAATATGAGTTTTAATGACATTTTCTTAACATATTTAAAGGTTTTTGCAGTTGGTGGAGGAATATGCGTTTTGGCGCAATTACTTATAAATTATACAAAAATCACTGCAGGAAAAATATTAGTTTATTTTTTACTTGCCGGCGTAGTCTTGCAAGCGTTTGGATTATATCAATATATTGTTGATTTTGGAAACGCAGGCGCAACTGTTCCAATTTCTGGCTTTGGATATTTACTTGCCAAAGGTGCAATGGAAGGAGCAAAAAAAGGTCTTTTTGATGCAGTAACTGGTGGATTATCTGCTGCTTCTGCAGGAATAGCTTCAGCAATCTTATTTGGATATTTATTTTCTTGTATTTTTAAATCTAAGTCTAAAAAGAACTAATCGATAATAATATTAAATATGATTGATTGTTCTAGTGATAATATTTGGTATAAAAAAAAGAAGAAAACCTTTAGAATCAAAAGGATTTTTTCTTTTTTTATTTTAATATTTATTCTTATATTATTGGGATTGTATTACTTTAAAGTTGTTGCATATAACATTTACGATTATTCATCAAACTATATGTATAATTACTGTTCGGAATCTCTTAACTATTCTATCTTAAATCTAATAGACGATTCGGTTTCATACGATGATATTGTTAATATTGAAAAAGATTCTGCAGGAAATATAGTTTTAATGAGTTATAATTCATTTAAAATCAATTCGATAGCTAGAAAAGTTGTTAATCATACTAAAAACAGTTTACAAGGTTCGTTAAAAAACGGTGTTCCTATACCAGTTGGAGCATTTTTAGGGCTAAATTATTTTTCTACAATAGGAAAGGAAGTTCAATTTAAGAATTTAAATGTTTCTTCTGTCGAGTGCGAGTTTGATTCTTCATTCACAACAAGTGGAATTAATCAAACAATTCATTCAATTTACGTAGTCGTAACGTCAAAAGTCTTTACAAATCTTCCACTATATAAAAAACAAGTGGAATGTTCCTCAAAAATATTAATTAGTGAAAACGTTATCGTTGGAAAAGTTCCTGAGTTTTATTTAGATGGAAAACTTTCAGCTTGAACGACTGAAAATTAAAGGAAAAAGTGTCAAGTGTTATTATTTTCTTGACATTTTTTTTATTTAATTATATAATGAAGAAAACGTTGATAAAGACAGACGTATCTAGTATTTGTTTTAGAGAGTAAAACCCGTGGGCTGAAAGGTTTTTAACAAATGAATACGTTATTCACTTTGGAGTTTTGCACCGAAATTTAAGTAGGCTGTAACGGTTAACCTCCGTTAAAGGGTAACGAGGTTTTTGCTTGCAAAAACGAATTAGGTGGTATCGCGCTCATAAACGCCCTATGTTTAGGGCGTTATTTTTTATTATAGGAGAAAATTATGCAAGAAAAATTTAATTCAATCTTAGAATTGGCAAAATGCGAATTGCAAAAAATAACAAACACCAAAGACTGTTTTGATTTAAGAGCAAGGTTTTTGGGAAAAAACGGAGAAGTTACGTCATTACTACGTGGAATGAAAGACGTTGCACCTGAAAATCGTTCTGCGTATGGTAAGATGGTTAACGACTTAAAAGTTGAAATTGAAGGGTTGTTTTCTAAGAAAGAAGAAACCTTAAAAGAACTTGAGTTGCAAGAAAGATTTAAAAATGAGGCTATAGACGTTACTCTTCCTGGAATAGAGCCTAAAATTGGCAGTCTACACCCGTTAAATATTGTTAAGGGTAAAATATTCGACGCTTTTATCGGTATGGGTTTTGAAGTGTTTGAAGGGCCTGAAATCGACACCGACTATTATTGTTTTCAAGCGTTAAATATCCCTAAGGACCATCCTGCAAGAGATATGCAAGATACTTTTTATTTTACTGATAATATCTTACTACGTCCTCATACCTCACCAGGACAAGTTAGGACTATGGAAAATAAAAAGCCACCTATAAAAATTTTGTCTCCAGGTAGAGTTTATAGGGCTGACGACGACGCATCTCACTCTCCAATGTTCCATCAAATTGAAGGACTTGTTGTTGATAAAGGCGTATCTTTATGCGACCTAAAAGGTTTACTTGACGAGTTTGTTAAGGCAATATTCGACAGTGAGACTAAAACACGTTTTAGACCTTCATATTTTCCATTCACTGAACCTAGTGTAGAGGTTGACGTTACTTGTTGTAAATGTCATGGTAAAGGCTGTAGTCTTTGCAAGGGAACTGGTTGGATTGAAATTTTAGGCGCAGGAATCGTTAATAAAAAAGTATTAGAAATGAGTGGTATTGATTCTAACATTTATTCAGGATTAGCGTTTGGTCTTGGTATTGAGAGAATAACCATGATTAAATACGGTATATCCGATATAAGAACGTTGTTTGAAAGCAACGTAAACTTCTTAAAACAGTTTAATAGGAGATAATATAAATGAAAGCACCTCTTTCTTGGTTAAAGGATTTTGTAGATATAGATTGTTCTGTCAGCGAATTAGAAGAAAAATTATTTTCTTGTGGTTTTGAAGTTGAAGAAATAATCGAGATTGGAAAAAATATTAATAAGATTGTTACTTGTAAAATTCTTTCAATAGAAAAACACCCTAACGCCGATAAACTTTCAGTTACTAAAGTTGATGCAGGTAAATATGGTCAATTACAAATTGTAACTAGCGCAAAAAATATTTTCGTTGGGGCAGTCGTTCCAGTGGCTGTAGACGGCGCAACTCTTGTTAGTGGAGATAGAATTTTTAACGGCGAACTCCGTGGCGTTCCATCTCAAGGTATGTTTTGTAGTGGAGAAGAACTTGGTATTAACGACGATTGGTATCCAGGTGCATCTGTAAATGGCATTCTTATTTTACAAGAGGATTTACCGTTAGGTGAGGAGGTGAAAGAACTTCTTCAAATAAACGACTTTATATTTGACATAAACGTAACGGCAAATCGCTCTGATTGTCAGTCGATTTTGGGTATAGCAAGGGAAGTTGCCGCCGTATTAAATAAGCCTCTTAAAATGCCTGATTTAACCTATAAAACAGTAGATGAAATTTCAACTAAAAAAACTGTTAACGTGTCTGTTGAGGCAACCGATTTATGTCCAAGATACATCTCACACCTTGTAACTGATATTAAAATTGAAGAATCTCCATTATGGTTAAAGAGAAGACTATTCTTAATGGGTATTCGTTCGATAAACAACATAGTTGACGTTACCAACTACGTATTAAACGAGATTGGCCAACCTATGCACGCCTTTGACCTAAATGATTTAGGTGATAAATCACTAATTATTAGAAGAGCAAATGATGGTGAAAAAATCATTACGCTAGACGAAAAAGAATTTATTCTAAATTCAAATAACTTAGTTATTTGCGATAAAGAAAAACCTGTTTGTTTAGCAGGCGTTATGGGTGGGTTAAACAGTGGTATAAAAGATAATACTACTAACGTATTATTTGAATCTGCTACGTTCAAGAGAGATAACGTTAGAAAGACCTCTAGGCAACTTGGTCAAAGAAGTGATTCTTCGGCTAGGTTTGAAAAAGGCGTAGACTTATACTCGGTTGAAATCGGTATGAAGAGGGCGTTATCACTTATTGATAAGTTAAATTGTGGAAAAATTGCTTGTGATTGTTTTGATATTTGTTCTAGCGACCTTACGAATAAAGTTATATCTACAACAATTTCAAGGGTAAACGGTGTTCTTGGAATAGAAGTTCCAAGCAAAATTATTAATAAAATTTTAACATCACTTGGATTTGGTGTGGATATTAACGGAGACCAACTTATCGTTAAAGTTCCACTTTATAGGGAGGATATGGAAGATTATCCTGATATCGCTGAGGAGGTTATAAGAGAGTATGGATACGCTCATATTAATCCTACGCTTCTTAAGACTTCGTGTATAACTAACGGTGGCTTAACTAATGAACAAATTCAAGAATCTGCATTAAAAGACTTGCTAGTAAGCTATGGTTTTAATGAAATTATAACCTATTCATTTGTTTCCGAAAAAGAATATGAGCTTTTTGGTTTGAATGAAATAAGAGAAAATAAAGCTATCAAAATCCTTAATCCAATCAGTGAGGAGTTGGCAGTTATGAGGAACTCGCTTATTCCTTCAATAGTTAAAGCCGTTTCATACAATCTTAATAGAAAAAATCTTTCTGGAAGATTGTTTGAGCTTGCTAAGGTTTATCAACCTGAGTCATTACCTCTTAAAAAATTACCGAACGAATCTCAAAGATTATCACTTGCATTGTTTGGTGAAGACGAAAATTACTTTACGCTAAAAGGTGTTGTAGAAGGAATACTAAATTCATTCTGTTATGGCAGAAATATCTCATATAAGGCTACTTCTACATCATACATTCACCCAACTCGTGGTGCAGATTTAGTTATTGAAGGCAAAATTGTTGGTGTTTTTGGGCAACTTCATCCATTGCTTGCTGATAAACTAGGCATAGACAAACCTGTTTATATTGCCGAAATTAATATGGATACTTTAAAAACCTTATACAATAATAAAATAGTGTTTAAGGCTATTTCTAAATTCCCACCTATCGAAAGAGACATAGCTCTTTTGGTGGATAAAAATTTACCTTCTCAAAATATAGTTGATTGTATAAAAGAGGCTGGTGGACAATTCCTTAAAAAGGTTTCTCTATTTGACGTTTACGAGGGTAGTCAAGTTGAGCAAGGAAAAAAGAGTATAGCGTATAACCTAATTTTCGTTTCTGACGAAAGAACGTTGTTGGTTGAAGAAATAGATAATATTATTCAAAACGTGTTAAAGGCATTAAGAGATAAGTTAAATGCTGTTTTAAGGTAGTATGATTTCAAATAAAACTATTAAAACTTTAGAATTCGACAAAATTTTAGCAAGCATTTCTTCGTTTGCCGTGCTAAATAGGACGAAAAATTCTATTAAGAATTTTTCGCCCTCGTCTTCTTTTAAAGAAATAGTTTTTCTATTGAACAAAACAGCAGAGGCATTTAGACTTTTATACACTCATAGTGTTCCGGGTATCTATTATTTTGACGATATATCTAGTGAATTAGATAGAGTTGATAAAAACGGCTCGCTTAACAATGGTGAACTTCTTAAAGTAGCACAAAATCTTAAATCATCACGTATTCTTAAAAATTCTATAGATTCTGTATGTGATGAGCAGGTTGTTTTGCTTAAGGAAATTTCTAATCGTTTATATTTTGACCTTGATTTTGAAAAGGAAATTACTTCTAAAATTATTTCCGAAGAAGAGGTTAGTGATAACGCATCTCAGGGATTATATAATGTTAGAAAATCTATTCGTTCGATTAATGCAAAAATAAGGGAGAAACTCAATTCATACATTCACGGTGGGTTAAATAAGTATCTTCAAGATGCCGTTATAACTATTCGTCAAGATAGATACGTTCTACCTGTAAAAACTGAATATCGCTCGTTCGTTAAGGGTTTTATTCACGACCAATCTGCATCAGGAGCAACGGTTTTTATAGAGCCTGAGCAAATAATTGAATTTAATAACGACCTTAAGCGTGCTCTTATAGAGGAACAGGTTGAAATTAAAAAAATACTTTTAGATTTATCTCAAAAGGTTTCTTCTATTTCATCATATTTGCGTTATAACGCCGAAAATATTATTGAAATTGACGAGAGTTACGCAAAAGCACAATATTCTTTTGTTAATAAATGCACCAAGCCCAACGTAAACCAAGAGGGTTACGTTAATATTGTTTGTGGTAGACATCCTCTTATAGCAAAGGATAAAGTTGTTCCTGTTACCGTATCGCTTGGTAAAAATTATAATTTTTTGCTCGTTACGGGTCCTAATACAGGTGGTAAAACTGTAACGTTGAAATTAGTTGGCTTGCTTACCTTAATGGCTATGAGTGGAGTATTTATTCCTGCATGCGACGATAGCAGTATATCGATTTTTAAAGACGTATTTTGCGATATTGGAGACGAACAAAGTATTGAACAAAATTTATCAACCTTCTCATCTCACGTTACTAATTTAATTAACATTCTTGATAACGTAGATAATAATAGCCTTGTTTTAATAGATGAAATTGGTGCTGGCACCGACCCTGAGGAAGGAAGCGCTCTTGCTATAGCCATTATTGAGAAACTTCTTTCGTTAAATTGCTTTGGAATTATAACCACACACTATTCTAGATTGAAAGAATTTGCTATGGAAACCGGCAAGATTTTAAACGCATCAATGGAATTTAACCCTCAATCCCTAAAACCCGTTTACAAGCTTAATATAGGCATTCCAGGAAGTTCTAATGCTATAAAAATTGCTAAGACCCTAGGTCTTAACCAAGAAATTATAGACAGAGCGTTTTATTATACATCTGAAAATAAAGTTTCATTTGAAAAAGTCTTAGAAAGTGCAGAGGAAAGTAGACGTCAAACTGAAAAGTTAAACGAGGAATTAGTTCTATTAAAGCATGAAAAAGAAAGAGAGCTTGCCGACGTAATTGCAAATAGAGAGGCTATTTCAAAAGAAAAGGAAAAAATTCTTGCACAAGCAAAACAGGAAATTAAGAGAATAGTTGCCGATAAACTAGGCGAGGCAGAGGAAATCGTTGGTGAGTTAAAGGCAATTCTTAAAGCTTCAAATTTATCAAGTAAGGACGTTTTTAGAGCCAGTGAATTAAAAAATAGAATAAAAAATTCAAAATATATTTCTAATGATGAACAACTTTTACCTATTGAACTTAAGCCTTGTTCTATTAATGATATTAAGGTAAATTACCGAGTCTTTGTTAAATCATTGAATTCATATGCTACTATTTCATCTGTAAAAACACAGAAGAAAGAGGCTAAAATATTAATTGGGAATATTAAAAGCGTTGTAAAATTTAGTGATTTATTTAATGCTCAGCCTATTATAACTGCAAAAAACGTAAAAATATCTAGAACCTTTTCAAACGAAAAGGTGGAGTCATCTATAAACGTTATAGGTCAAGATTCTTTGGAGGCAATTGATAACGTTAAATCATTTATAGACAAGGCAATTGTTAATGGGCTAGAAGAGATTAAAATTATTCACGGCGTTGGTGAGGGAATATTACTTAAATGTATTAGAAATTTCCTTAAAAGTGAAAAAAACGTTGTGGAATTTAGAAAAGGAAAATATGGTGAAGGAGAAAACGGTGTTACAATCGTTAAACTCAAATAGTAAGGAATTGTATGCAAGAATTTTTATATGAAGAAAGCGCAAAATGTCAAAATGAAAAAGAAGAAAGTAGGAAATATAAGATACTATTAACCTTTTCCATTCTTACGTTTTTTATTTGTATTGTTTGCTTTTTTATAATGATAAATTTTATGAATTTATATAATAATTGGCTCATAAATCTTTTTATTTATGTTTTACCCATAATTATACTTTTAACGGCCGGAATTGTTTTAATTAAACTAAAAAACAAGTTTTGCGTTGATTATGACTATATTTTCGCTTCAGGCTCAATAAGAATATCTAAAGTAATAAATAATTCCATAAGGCAGACCATTTTTAGGTTTAATTGTTCGCAAATTGAAAAAATTGGTGCGATTAATAGTAAAATCTTTAATACTTATCTAAATTCAGGTAGGTGCAAAATTAATATACTTTCTTCAAATAATGAACCAGAAGAAGGCAAGGAATTTTATTATATTGTCTTTAATCAAAACAGCTTAAAATACTTATTGGTTTTAGAATGTTCTAAACTATTTATAATAAACGTTTTAAAATACTCAAATAGGGTAATTAGAGATGAGGAGTTGAAATGATATATCTAGATAATGCCGCTACAACTAAACCTAGTGAAAAAGCGCTTTATAAAGCGTCTGTATATAATTGTGATAAATTTTTCAACCCATCGGCGCTATATTTAGGTGGCGTTGAAGCAAATAAAGAGTTAAACGTTGCAAGAGATAAAATTTTAAGTTTTCTAGGTTTAAACAATAGAAATTATCAAGTTATTTTTACGTCATGTGGCTCTGAAAGTGATAATTTGGCCATTTTCTGCGCAAAAAAAAGAGGTGTTTTTGTAACTGACAAAGGTGAACATTCGGCTGTTTATAAGTCTTTTTTAGAACTTAAACAACGAGGTTTAGAAACGGTTTTAATAAATTTAAATAATGATGGTAGCGTTAATCAAGAGGAACTTTTCAAATTTGTTAGGTCGAACAAGGTGGATTTTGTATCCATAATGCACGTTAATAATGAAACGGGAGCAATTAATGACGTAAATTTTATCGCCGACACCATTAAGACTATTGATAAAAATATTATTTTTCATTGCGACGGTGTGCAAGCGTATGGAAAAATTCCGTTCGTAATGTCGCAAAATATTGATTTTTACTCAATAAGTGCGCATAAAGTAAACGGACTTAAGGGGGTTGGTGCCTTGATTCGTAAAAAATCTACTACTTTATTGCCAAATATCTTTGGTGGTGGTCAAGAGTTTGGGTTTAGAAGTGGAACTGAAAACGTTTTTGGAATTAAAGTCCTTGAATTTGCCAGCGAAGAACATTACTTAAATATTAGAGGAAATTTTGATTATATTTCTAAACTAAATAGTTATATTAAAGATAATTTAGATTGTGAATTATTTCACGTTATATCAGGGGAAAACGCTAGTCCATATATACTTTCTGTTTCTGCAAAAGGGTTAAAGGGTGAGGTCTTGATGCACTCACTTGAACAAGATGGTATTATCCTTGGGAATGGCTCAGCCTGTTCTTCTAAACATAGATTTAGTAGAGTTATCGAGGCGTGTGGATACAAACAAGACGTCTTAGATGGTGTATTGAGGATAAGTTTCTGTGTCGAAAATACTTTTGAAGAGGTTACGAGACTTGTTGAGCGTATGAATTACCAAGCGAAAAAATTAAAAAGGATTATGTAATAAATGAAGACTGCTATTATTATAAGATATTGTGAAATTCACCTTAAAGGTAAAAATAGAGGATATTTTGAAAAACTTTTAAGAAATAATATAAAAAAATCGTTAGAAGGTTTTAATTTTACCTTTACGGTAATGCATAGCCGTTATTTAATTGAAGATTACAACGAGCAAGATTACACGCTTATTGCCGATAAATTAGATAAAATTCCTGGAATTCATACGTATAGTAGGGCTTTGGTTGTAGATAGCGACCTCGATAAAATTACTGACGCATGTAAACTTTTATGCAAGGATAAATTTGGAACTTTTAAGGTTGAAACCAATAGGGCTGACAAGAACTTTTCTCCTAATTCTATGCAGACTTCTATGTTGCTCGGTGGAAGATTGTTAGAGGAATATCCTAACACTCTAAAGGTTGACGTGAAAACTCCTTCCTTTACCGTTTACGTTGATATTAGAGAAGATGGTAAAACGTTTGTCTATAATGAGATAATTCATTCATTAAGTGGAATGCCTGTTGGTTCAGCAGGTAAAGGACTTCTTCTTATATCTGGTGGAATAGACAGTCCAGTTGCCGGTTATATGACGTGTAAACGTGGAATGAGGATTGACTGCCTACATTTTCACAGTTATCCTTACACTGGCGTTGCAGCAAAAGAAAAGGTTATTGAACTAACTAGAAGAGTTGGAGAATATAACGGTGGGATAAATTTATACGTTGTTTCATTTACAAAAATTCAAGAGGAAATACATAAGCATTGTCCTCCTGAATTTATGATAACTATTATGCGTAGGTTTATGATGCGTATAGCAGAAAAATTAGCAAATAGAATTGGTGCTCAAACAATTATTACAGGTGAAAGTTTGGGGCAGGTTGCTAGTCAAACGATTGAAAGTATTACTTCATCTAATTCTGTTGTTTCTATGCCCGTTTTAAGACCGTTAATAATGTTTGATAAAATCGATATTATTGATATTTCGAGGAAAATTGACACCTACGAAACTTCAATACTGCCTTACGAAGACTGTTGCACGGTGTTTTTGCCAGAATTTCCAGCGATTAAACCTGACCTAGATAAGGTTATAAAGGCTGAAAGCGCACTAGAGGTTGACCAACTAATAGATGAGGCAATGAGTAATCTTGAAATAATTAGATTATAGTTATTAGTTAATCCATTCATTATCGTCAATATAATATATTGGCGATTTTATTTTATTTAAAAATATTTCTTTTCCGTAATAAGTTTTTCCATCTTTTTCACAATAGGGGACAACTGAATATTGATAGATTTTATTTGAATTAATATTTTTATCAATAAACAAATTTTTATTTGCTAATTTTTTGGTGTCTCCAATAAGACATTTATAGTATCCATCGTTGCGAAATATTCTGGCATTTATATAATATGGCAGACATAATTGTATATTAATTCCATTGTGATTTACATACTGTTTTGGCGTTTCGATTTCAGGACAAGTATATTTAGTAGATTTAACTATTGGAACTTTATTGCTCCTAAATAATTCTTCAATTGTTTCATTTTTAGGTGTTAGAACGTCTGCAATTACAACCTTAGATTTAAGGTATTCATCTCTATCTAATAATACTTTTTTTGCGTATTCAATATTGTATGCCTCTGGCGCTAAGCAGTCTTTATAAATATTGTTCCATATGTTTCTAGAATAATTACATGGTAAACCACCACCAGTTACAGAGTTAGGTAGTTCACCTCCAATCCAAACGCCTAAAACATAATCTTGGTTAAAAGATACGGTATATGCGTCGGTATTTCCGTCTTTATTTCCTACCGTTCCTGTTTTTGCATATAGAGAAAATTTGCAGTTATTTAATGCTTTGGCAGTTCCATTTTTTGCAGTTTCCCTTAGCATTTCTCTAACTATTTCAGTAGTGTCATTATCAAAAACACGATTATTTACATTTTTATCTCTATAAATAATTTTGTTATTATCATTGTAGATTTCACTAATACAGGTTGGTGCGTGATAGTATCCGTTATTGCAAAAAATATTATATGCTCCAATTAACTTGGAAAAACTTATTCCATATTTTGTTGCACCTAATGCGAGTGATAAATTGTTATCATCTTGAGTAATACCTATATTCATTTTTTGAAGATAATTTATAGAATTTTGTATTCCTACTTCATTTAATATCTTTACAGCGCACACGTTTGAGCTTGTAGAAAGTGCTTGCTTTAATGAAATATCACCTAAATATTTATCATTGTAATTTTTAGGGGAGTATCCGTTTATATTTATTCTTTCATCTTTAATAATTGAACAAGAATCATATTTTTCCGTTTGTATTGCCGGCAAATAAACTGATAATGGTTTTAATACCGAACCGGGTTGTCTTTTAATATCACCACAAGTTGATTTATAAGACAAAACTTTCCCTTTTGTATTAGTGATAATTATTGAACTATCGACATTGTCGATTTTATTCTTAAACTCTTTAGAAACAACCTCGTTTAAACCTCTATCAAAGTAAGTTTTAACGTAAAAAACATTAGATTTATAAGGCATATTATCAATTATTGAAGATAATTCTCTTTTTGCAAGGTAATTGTAGGATAGGTTATCCTTTAAGTTGGTGTTTAAAATAATTTTTTCATTTATTGCAAGAGAATATTGCTTTTCCGTTATAAAATTTTGTTCTTTCATCAATGATAGAACAACGTTTCTTCTTTTTAATGATAAATTTTCATTTTTATAGGGGGAGTATTTAGATGGTGCTTTTATTAAACCCGATAAAACAGCACTTTCACTTATTGTTAAATCATTTACGTCTTTATTAAAGTAATATTTAGAAGCCTCTGCGATTCCGTAACATCCGTCCCCAAAGTAAATTTTATTCAAATAAAATTCAAGTATTTGGTCTTTTGAATAATTTTTTTCTAATTTTTTTACAAGTTTAAATTCTTTAGCCTTTCTTTTTAAGGTTTTTTCACTCGATAAATGAGTATTTTTTATTAATTGTTGACTTATTGTTGAACCACCTTCCTTAAAAGAAAGAGATTTAACGTTGTTGATTAATGCCCTAGACAAGCCAATTTTATCAATTCCATTATGTTTATAGAATCTCTTATCTTCAACTGCAATAAATGCATTTTTTACGTGATTAGGTATTTTTTCTATTTTGATTTTTTCAGCTTCGTTAATCTCACTTGAATAATCAATGCCCTCGTTGTCAAGAAATACTATTTTTGTATCTATGTTTTCTAGCAAATTTTTGTCAAGATTAACTCCTTTTGTCGCAGTGTAATACCAAAACAAAAGAATTGTTAACAGTAGGACAATATTTAAAATAATTAATATAAAAATTTTTAGTTTTTTACTCATTCGAGATTAGTATGTATTATTATAATAATAATATTCTATAAATACATTTATAAAAATTGACAAAAATTCTTTTTTAATATATTATAATTTTATGAAAATCTACGATAAAAAGTTTTGTGTGATAACTTACGGTTGTCAAATGAATATTCATGAGTCTGAAAAGCTTAGTGGAATGATGGTTTCGCTAGGTTATTCTTATACTAATGACAAGAAAAATGCAGACGTAATAATTTTTAATACTTGCTGTATTAGAGAAAATGCTGAGAAAAAAGCCGAAGGTAATATTGGTGCATTAAAATCATTAAAGAAAAAGAATAGAGAACTAATAATTGCAGTTTGTGGTTGCATGACGCAACAACCTGGCTATGCCGAAAAACTAAAGGATAAATTTCCTTTTATTGATATTATTTTTGGCACTCATAACCTTGATTCACTAAGAGACTTACTAAGCGAAAAACTAAAAACGAAAAAGAGTATAATTTCAGTTTGGGAAAAAGAGGGCGAAATAGTTGAATGCACTCCAAAAGAACGAAGTAGTTTTCCAAATGCTTGGGTTAATATTACCTATGGTTGTAATAATTTTTGCACCTATTGCATTGTTCCTTACGTAAGAGGTAGGGAAAGAAGTAGAAAACTAATAGATATCGTGAACGAATGCAAACAACTAATTGCTCAAGGTTATAAAGAGATTACCTTGCTAGGTCAAAACGTAAATTCATATGGGAATGATTTAGGAAACGTTAACTTTTCCACTTTGTTAAAAGAGATTAACGCAATTACTGGTTACTTTAGAATTAGATTTATGACCAATCATCCAAAAGATTTATCCGAAGAACTTATTAAAACGATTGCCTCTTGCGATAAAATTTGTAAAAGCGTTCATTTGCCAGTTCAAGCTGGGTCAAATCACGTTCTTAAACTGATGAATAGAAAATATACTAGGGAAGACTATTTATCAAAAGTTATGTTATTAAGAAGTTATATCCCCGATATTGCCATAACTACTGATATAATGGTAGGTTTTCCTCAAGAGACGGAAGAGGACTTTTTTGACACCCTTTCTCTTGCAAAAGAGGTCGGTTTTGCAGGTGCGTTTACTTTTATATACTCAAAGAGGTCAGGAACACCAGCAGCAAAAATGGATGGCCAAATAGACGAGGCAGTGGCGACTGAACGAATCAAAAAACTTATTGAATTTCAAAATCAATTCAATAGGGAAGAATCCAAGAAATATCTTGGAAAAACAGTTGAGATTTTGTGTGAGGGTTTTGACGAAAAGAAAAATAAATACCTAGGTAGAGACACATATGGCAGAATGGCTTATTTTTCTTCGTCAAAAGATATAATAGGTAAATTTGTTAGCGTTAAAATTACTAAAACCGGTGGGATTTCACTATTAGGAGAAATAGTTGATTAGAGGTGCTTATGAAAAAAAATGAATTATCGCCAATGATGACTCATTACATAAATATTAAAAAACAATATGAAGATTGTATAGTTTTTTATAGATTGGGCGATTTTTACGAGATGTTCTTTGATGATGCAATTAAGGCTTCTAAAATTCTTGACCTAACGCTAACTGGAAGAGATTGTGGCTTAGTAGAACGTGCTCCAATGTGTGGCGTTCCATACCATGCTGCCGACGAGTATATTGCTAAACTTGTTTCAGTGGGCGAGAAGGTTGCTATTTGTGAGCAATTAACCTTGCCACAAAAAGGCGTTAAAATCGTAGAAAGAGACGTTGTTAGAATCGTAACTGCAGGAACGCTTACAAACGACGAATTAATTGATAATAAAAAGAATAATTTCTTAGCGTCTGTCTATCTAGAAAAAGAAGTGGGTTCTATTTCCTGGGCAGATATCACCACGGGAGAGTTTTATTCTAAAGAATTTAAGGATAAAAATTTTCTTACCGACTTATCTAGTGAGTTAGTAAAAATTTCTCCAAGGGAGATAATTGGAAATAGAGCAGCAACTAGTCTATTTAATAACTCTCCGTTGGTTCTTCACGAAGTTCTTCCTAAATTTTCTATCTTTACCGAGAGTGAATTCGACCTTAATATTGCTCTTTCAAGCATTCAAAATCAACTAGGAATTATTAACGTTGAATCGTTTGGGCTATCTAAAAACTCACCTAACGTTTGTTCTGCAGGCGCATTAATTACATACTTAAAAGAAACACAAAAACATGCTTTGTTAAATATTAAATCTATAAACGTTGAATCAATAGAAAATTTTATGATGCTAGATTCAAACGTAGTTAGAAATTTAGAGCTTGTTAAGACCATTCAAGAAGGTAAAAAATACGGTTCTTTATTATGGCTTTTAGATAAAACAAAGACTGCAATGGGGGCTAGAAAACTTCAAAAAGTTATTTTATCGCCTCTTCAAGATAAAAATTTGATTAACGATAGGCTAGAATGTGTTGAATATTTTTATAACAACACGTTAATTAGAGAAACTTTATCCCAAACCCTTTCAGCAATGAAGGATATTTCAAGGCTTTCTGGCAAAATTTCAAATGGTAATCTGATGCCACCTGATTGTGTAACGCTTAGAGACTCGCTAGCTTTATTACCCAATATTAAATTCCAGTTGCTTGGATGTAATTGCAAGTTAATAGAGGAAATTACTAATAAAATTAGTGATTTTTCACAAGTAGTAAAATATCTCTCGACAACAATATTGGATAAACCAAAGGCTACTGCTAAGGACGGTGGTATTGTTAGGGACGGCTATAATGCCGAACTTGACGAGTTAAGGCTTATTAGAAATAACAGTAAGGAATTTATTACCAACCTTGAATTAACCGAAAGAGAAAAAACGGGTATAAAGACCTTAAAAATAAAATATAATAGACTTTTTGGATACTTTATAGAAGTTACTAACTCATTTAAGGATAGAATTCCTTATGAATATATTAGAAGGCAAACTATTGCTAATGCAGAACGTTACGTTACGGAAGAACTTAAAAATCTTGAGTCTAAAATCCTTTCTGCAGAAGAGCAATCTATAGCAATAGAAACAAAAATTTATGATGAAGTTCAAAAAACACTAAGTTCTAGAATCGAAGATTTAATATGCACGGCAGACGCTGTTGCCGATTTAGATATTTTATTATCCTTTGCAAGTGTTGCTCGTCAAAATGGCTACGTTAAACCTGAAATTTTGAACAAGAATTCTGCGTTAAATATTATTGATGGCAGACACCCTGTTGTTGAATATATATCAAAGCAAAAATTCGTTCCAAACGATTGCTTGCTAGACTCCCTCGATAATAGAACCATGATTATTACTGGCCCTAATATGGCTGGAAAAAGCACGTATATGAGACAAATTGCCTTAATTACGTTAATGGCGCACATGGGTTCGTTTGTTCCATGCAAAAAAGCTGAAATTCCTCTTACGGATAAAATCTTTACTAGGGTCGGTGCAAGCGATAACCTTATTTCGGATAGAAGCACGTTTATGATGGAAATGTCTGAAATGGCTGATATAATTAATAATGCTACTGATAATAGTCTTATTATACTTGATGAAATTGGTAGGGGAACTAGCACGTATGACGGACTTAGCATTGCTTGGTCAATTGTTGAATACGTTACTCAAAAAATTAAGGCAAAAACGTTATTTGCAACACATTATCACGAACTAACCGAATTAGAACGCATCTTGCCAGGTGTAAAAAATTATAAAGTTACGGTGAAAGAGTTGCAAAATTCAATAGTTTTCGTTAGAAAAATTATGCGTGGTGGAACAAATAAAAGTTTCGGTATTGAAGTTGCCGAACTTGCAGGCGTTTCAAAAGATATTACCTTAAGAGCAAAACAACTATTAAAAAATCTTGAAAAAAATAAACCTGACAACCTTACTTCAATTCCAAACAGTGAGGAAACGGAAGAAAGGAAATTTTCAGAGATTGAAAAAATTATTTTTGAATTAGATTTAAATAATCTATCTCCAATGCAAGCATTCAACGTTCTTGCCGATTTACAAGAAAAAGTTAAGAATTAAAAATGAGCGTAATTAATTTATTAAGTAGCAAAATTTACAACAGAATAGCAGCAGGTGAAGTTGTCGACAGACCATATTCCGTCGTTAAGGAAATTGTTGAAAACTCTATTGATGCTGGAGCGACTAACATTTGTATAGAAATTAAAAATGGTGGCACAAGTTCAATCGTTATAACGGATAATGGTTCTGGCATAGAAAAATCACAATTGCCTAAGGCGATTCTTCCTCATGCAACAAGCAAAATATCTTCTCTTAAAGATTTGGACGATATTAAATCTTTGGGGTTTAGAGGAGAGGCTCTGCCTAGCATAGCTTCTGTTTCTAAAATGTTGATTGAATCTAAAACGCAAAATGAAGAAATTGGAAACTCTATATACGTTGAGGGTGGAGAAGTGATTTCTAAATGTCAATGTGGTATTTCAAACGGAACTTGCGTTACCGTGAAAAATCTTTTTTACAACACGCCGGCAAGAGAACGTTTTTTAAGAAGTCCAAGAAGTGAGGAAGCTGAAATTTCTTCAACGGTCGCTAGGTTTATTTTAGGCAATCCAAATATTGCTTTCAAATATTTTGTAGATGGTGAACTTAAATATCAATCATTCGGCGACGGTTTAGAATCTGCATTGATAAATATTTATGGTATTGACGTCATAAAAAACTGTTTTTTTATTGACATAGAGAAAAATGGATTTAATATAAAAGGATATATTGGCAAACATCATTTTAACAAGGGAAATAGAAGTCATCAAACCGTCTTTTTAAATGGTAGATACGTTGTGAATCAAACTATCGCAACTTCTATTGCTAATGCCTACAATAATTATTTGATGAAACATAGGTATCCATTTTACGTTCTAAATATTAATATGCCAACCTCAACTGTCGACATTAACGTTCACCCAAATAAGTTAGACGTAAGATTTTCTAATAATCAAATAGTATATTCCACACTTTATTCGGTAATTTCTAAAGTTCTAGATGGCGCAAGCGAGGCTTTAAATATTGTAACTGACAAAATAGAAAAACCATTGAATAATTCAAGTATTTTTATCAAAGATTATGTATCACATAATAATTCATTAGGTGTAAAAAAATCATTTGCTGACATTACTTTTCATGATATTGAGCCTATTAAATCTTCTAGCAATAACGAAAATAATGTCATTGATATTTTTGCTGAAAATAAAGCTTATCTTGAAAAACTAGAAAGGGAAAAAGAGGTTAAAATCCAAGAAAACAATAAAAATGAGCAAATTTCAATAGAAAACCAACTTGATTTAAAATATTGTGGACAAGTCTTAAATACTTATCTCATATTCGAAGACGGCACTGACGTTTATTTAGTAGACCAACACGCCGCCCATGAAAGAATCTTGTTTGACAAACTGATTGAAGATTGTAAAGGTGAAAAAATAGTTTCTCAACCGTTGCTTTTGCCTTATGTTCTTAACTTGAATAACGAAGAATTTGTCTTTATTAGCGAAAGAATCGAAAACATTAAAAAACTAGGAATTGATATAGACGAATTTGGTGCTAATTCCTACAAAATTAACGCTTTACCTGTTTTCTTATCTAATATGAACGTTGATAATTTTTTTAAGGATTTATTAAGTGATATAAATACTTTAAAATCATTATCAGTTGAAGACGTTTTAAGAGATAAAATTGCTCAAAAAGCTTGTAAATCTGCCATAAAATCAGGAGACCAACTTGATTCTTCACAAATTAAGATTTTAACTGAGAAACTTAAATCTAATCTAGGACTTAAATGTCCACATGGTAGGCCAGTTGTAATTAAATTAACTAGAATGGAAATTGACAAATGGTTCAAGAGAATAGTTTAAAGAAAATATTAATAATTTGTGGTCCAACAGCAAGTGGCAAAACTTCTCTTGCAATAGAGTGTGCTAAATTATTAGAATCAGAGGTAATCTCTGCTGATTCTATGAACGTTTATAAATGTTTAGATATTGGCACTGCTAAGCCGACTATTTGCGAAATGGAAGGTGTAAAGCATCATCTTATTGACGTTGTTTCGCCTTTTGAAAATTTTACCGTCTTTGATTATAGAGAAATTGCTTTGAACGCTATTAATAATCTGCATTCTAAAGGAAAAATTCCAGTAATCTGTGGGGGAACAGGTTTTTATATAAACTCGATTTTATACGACCTCTCATACGGAAATAGTAATGCAAACCTTGAGGCTCGTGATAAATATCTAGATTTAGCAAAGAAAAATGGTAATCAATACGTTTACGACGTTTTAGTTAAAAAAGACCCCGAAACAGCAAAAAAATTACACCCTAACGACCTAAAAAGGGTGATAAGAGCTTTAGAAATTTGCGAAAGTGGCTGTAAAAAGTCTCAAATAAACGACGATTTAACACCAAAATTTGATTATCAAGCCTATTCTATCGACTTCCCAACAGACCAACTATACGATAGGATAAATTCTAGAGTTGAAATTATGATTGAGAGTGGTTTAATAGACGAGGTTAAGTCGTTACTTTCACAAGGGATTAGTATAAATTATCAATCTATGCAAGGTATTGGTTATAAGGAAATTTTTCCATATCTAAACGGGGAAATAACCTTAGAAGAAACTATCGAGCTTATTAAATTAAACACTCGACACTACGCTAAAAGACAAAAAACGTTCTTTAGAAAACTACAAGGATTACAATATTTACAACCCGATAATCCTAAAACTTTAGCAAAAAGGATAATTGATAAATTATGATGAAAAATTTAATTGAAAAAGCAGAAAACGAACTTCAACCATTATTTAAAAAGGTCGAGGAAATTGCTTTATTTAATCAAGAAAAGGTTCTAAAAGCTTTTCAAAAAAATCATATTGCGCTTAGACATTTTAGTGGTAGTAGTGGCTATGGTTATGGAGATGATGGTAGAGATACCTTAAATAAACTTTTTGCCGACGTTTTTGGTGCCGAAAAAGCCCTTTGTTCGCCCAACATTGTATCGGGAACACATGCGCTTACTCTTTGCCTTTACGGGGTTTTGAGACCAAATGACAAGGTATTGTGTGTGTCAGGTCAGCCATACGATACGCTACAAGACGTTATTAACGGTGAGGGTAATGGTTCACTTAAAGACTTTGGCGTTTTATTTGATTATATTCCATTAGTTAATGACGACTTTAATTACGCAGTGATTGAAAATTATCTTAAAAACAACGCTTCTATAAAAATGATTTACTTACAACGTTCGAGAGGCTACGACTGGAGAAGTGCATTAACCATCGACCAAATAGAAAACCTTGTAAAATTTGTTCGTTGTAAAGGATTTAAAGGCTGTATAATGCTTGACAACTGCTATGGAGAGTTTATCGAAGAGAGAGAAGCCACCGAAGTTGGAGTTTCACTAATGGCTGGGTCTATGATAAAAAATCCAGGTGGTGGAATTGCACCTACCGGTGGTTACGTAGTTGGAGAAAAACAATACGTTGATTTAGTTGCAAATAGGCTAACGGCGCCTTCAATAGGAGACGAGGTTGGTTCTTATACACCAGGTTATCAACTATTCTACCAAGGCTTATTTTTGGCTCCTCATACTGTATTACAATCTGTGAAGGGGTGTTTATTGTTTTCTAAAGTTCTAACCGATTTAGGGTATACCACCTCGCCAAAAGCCTTTGAAAAACCAAACGATATTATACTTGCTATTAAATTTAATGATAAGTATAAATTAATTTCCTTTATACAAAACATTCAAGAAAATTCTCCAATCGATAGCTTCGTCAAAGTTATGCCATGGGATATGCCTGGTTACGAAGATGAAGTAATTATGGCAGCAGGTTGTTTCGTTCAAGGTTCCTCCATCGAACTTTCTGCAGATGCACCAATTAAACCTCCATACATAGCGTATATGCAGGGTGGTTTAACTTACGAACATTGTAAAATCGTTTTAGCAAACTTAAAATTATAAAATAAAAGGCGTATTTTGTAATACGCCTTTTAATATTAACTAATAATTAAAATTTTCTCATTAAACCTTTAACGATTCCTAAAACAGTAACGTCTGTGTATATCATATCAGTCATAGTATCGTTCTCAGGGTGTAGAATAATTTTGTTTGATTTTTTATAAAATCTCTTAACGGTAGCCGAGTCGTCTATCAAAGCAACGACTATGTCGCCATTTTTTGCCGTATCTTGTTTTTGAACAATAATAATATCGTTACTGTAAATTCCAGCATTAATCATGCTATCGCCTTCAACTCTAAGCGCAAAACAATCTTTTTTTGAGGAAAATTCGCTTGGTAATGGCAAGTAACCAGATAAATTTTCTACTGCAAAAATTGGAGCACCAGCCGTAATCGTTCCTAAAATAGGAATTGACTTGAAGGAATTCTTTTCTTGGGGTGGGGCAATAGTGCGTTTTTTATTAGGAGATTTTACTAGTAAGCCTAAATTTACTAGCTTATCTATATAAAGCGAGGCCGTTGCCGTTGATTTAATCTGGCATTTAGAGCAGATTTCTCTCACTGAAGGGGGAAAGCCCTTGTCATTTGTATAGTCAAATATAAACTGATAAACCTGATGTAATTTTTCTTCAATATTTCTCATATTTAGATTTTAACAAACATTTTGTAAAAAGTCAAACATTTGTTTGTTTTATTTTTGTTGATTTTATATACTTAATATGATAATATTAGGATAAGGAGAAAAATTATGGAAAAATGCGTTATATATGATAGAGAATGTATCGATTGTGGCGAATGTGATGAATTTTGCGACGTTAACCCAAATAAAAAATGCGATAGTTGTGGTGAATGCTTAAAATTCGACAAAAACTATAGCATTATTAAAATTGATAAGATTATTGAAGAATAGGTTATTTTTCGGTAAGATTAAAATCAATACCGGCTTTTTTCTTAATATCGTCGGAAAGGGCAGCGTAGTGCTTTTTAGTTGTATTAACGTCTTTGTGTCCTAAAACGTCTGCAACGATATAAATATCGCCCGTTTGTCTATATAAATTCGTTCCAAAAGTGCTTCTAAGCTTATGGGGTGTAATTTTTTTTAGGGGAGAAATTACCTTTGCGTATTTTTTAACGAGTTCCTGAACGGTTCTTGTGGAAATACGCTTTTTTTGTAAAGATAGAAAGAGGGCAGATTCATTCTTTGAAACTTCCTTGTCTGCGTCTCTTGAAATAAGATATTCCTCAAGCGCAACACTAACTTGGTCATTATAATATAAAACAGTTCTGTTACCACCTTTTCGAGTAACGATAAAACTTCTATTCTTAAAATTAAAGTCTGAAACGTTTAATCCTACTAACTCGCTTATACGAATTCCTGTTCCCAAAAATAACGTGAGGATAGCCTTATCTCTTAATCTAGTTACTTGATGAAAAGCACGCTGTTTCTTAGTTAAACCATTGCCCGAATCAACCGTATATAGAATATCAGCGACTTCATCAACGTTTTTATTAGATTCTAACCTAATAATTTCCTTTTCGTGAATTTTTGGCATTAAAACTTTAGTAGGGGTGTTTGCCTGAAGCATATTTTTATTAAAAAAATACTTGTAAAAAGCACGTAAAGTAGAGAGTTTTCTAGCTTTTCCAGTTTCCGTGCATCTTTCAAATTTTCCGTTTATTTCATAGTGATTGAGATAACTAAGGAAAAATTCAAAATCGTTAGAGGTCAGTAAATCTAAGTCGGCTAATTCTATATTCGATATTTTTTTGCCTCGAAAAACTTTTTTTGATAAAAAATCAAAGAAAATTCTTAAATCATAACCATAATTAAGCCTAGTTAGTGGGGAAGTTCTAGGTTCGACACCAATAAAGAAATCCTCAACGTAATAAGGAAGTTCTTCTAATAAAACACTAAGTCTCTGTATGCACTTAATTTCTCTTGATTCAAAATAGCTTTTTTCTTTCATATTTAAATTATAACACAAAAATCTAAAATGTAAATATTTTACGCAAAGTTATCAAAATTATTATTTATTTCTTATCAGGTTAAAAACAATACTTATAAAGGGAATTATAAAACATTGAATTAACAATTTGCTAAATAAAAGTTTTTTAACTAGTTACGTTAGGAAAGATAATAAGCAAGGTTACATAGTCAGGTAAATATAAACCATATTATTAACAAATCAACGTGATATATTAATAGATTTTTCCTAGCATTTTTTAATTTTATTCAACAGGGTAATATATTTAACTATGCGTAAAACACGGCTTTTACGCATAGTTTATATTCCTTAGGCTTTTTCTACTAATTCATTCATGTATTCAGCGCATTTTCTAGCGCTTTTAAAAGATTTATATATAAAACCATTTTCAATATGATAATACGTTAAACGAAAACACT
>JAZRGN010000040.1:0-19642 GCA_045644165.1 Christensenellaceae bacterium
ATGATATACCATTGCGGTGACGTTAGCGGTGAGGTCCCACCTGTTCTCATACCGAACACAGAAGTTAAGCTCACCAGCGCCGACAATACTTGACTGGAGACGGTCCGGGAAGATAGGTAGTTGCTGCATCCAAAAGAGAAAGAACCATCAAAAGATGGTTCTTTTTTTGTTGCAGCAACGTATATTCCCGGCTATCCTAACGGATAGGTGGTCCGGGAAAGGGTCGCCCATACTTAAGAAAAAAACCGAACTAATCACTTTTTAAAACATTATCAATACAACTACTTACTACTATGCGACATTTTGCTACGCAAAACAGGTAGTTGCTGCGAAAGTATTTACACAAGGACGAAAGTTTTGCACACAGTTAATAACTGTATGCAACTGTTAGTATGGCAGATTGCTATGAATAGGGATAGATTTTAAGAAATTCTAGAATAAAAAAACCACTCGTTTTGAAGTGAACTAAATGTTTTCAGTTCAAAACGAGTGGTTTTCTGTTTATAATTTATAAAAATTAACTAAATCTTTGCGAGTGTTGATGCCGTATTTCGAAAAACTATATTTTGAATCTTCAATCGAAATCTTTTCATACCATTCAAGAGTCTTTGAAATATGTGGAACGGAAACTTCGTAAATATCGGCAATTTGTTTAATTATCGTTAGTCCATACGAAAAATCAGCCGTAAAATATCTTGAGTTAAGGTCTGGGATATAGCCGTCTTCTTGTTTAATTGATGGAGTTGTAAGTCCCTTAAACCCTTTAATACTACGAATCTTGCGAGTAAGTGCCTCGGGTGTATCGCTTTCATAGTGTAATTTTAAGGATTTCACGAAAGAAAGGTCAAACTCGGTTATCGCTTGGCAAATGCTTTGGACTTCGTCGTCGCAGTCGAAAAGTAAATATGAAGATTTGTCGCTCCATTCTTCGTAAAAGAGTGGTATAACTGGGTAATGTTTTCCTGGTTTGTAATCCTCAAACAACGTTCTTAGTCTGGTCGTGTGTAAAATTGGGTTAGAAGGTGTAAGCGTAAGATTTAAGTAATTTGGTAAAGAAACACATTTCATATCAAAAATCGATTCAATTATGTTTCGTATATTTTCCGTGGCTCTATTAGGAAGGGCTGATACGTGCAATGTTTCCCTATATCCTGTAGCGCATACAATTTTACCGTATTCCACAAGGCGAGCTACACTAGGAACTCTTTGTAACCCGAATATTTCAGCACCCTTTTGTAAACAACTCTTAAAGGCACATTCTCCGCCACCTGTTCCAGGAATTATTCCTATCTTCATGCCTTCATAGACGTAAGGATATATTTTTTTTGCCACTTGTTCCATACATTGTGCAGGCATTGTTATAAATATCACGTCTGATTCTTTAAAGGCTTGGTATTCTTCTGACGTAACTGTTTTTATTTCGCCCTGATGAATCGTTTGGCCATTTTTGTTTACGATAAACAAGTGTTTGTTAAATTTTTCAGGTTTTGAAGTATAAATGGTAACGTCGTGTTTTTTTTCGGCACAATGAACTGCAATTTGTGTGCCTACGTTACCTCCACCTACAATTGTTATCTTCATAAATGTAATATCAATTTCGCTTAATTTAAATTAGTAAAGAACTTCTTTAAGTGCAGAAATTAAAAGATTGTTGTCTTTAGTATTTCTTACAGCAAGCCTTAGATATTGTTTGCCACCTGTTTTGGAAGAAAGGTCTTTAATTAGTATATTATGTTCAATTAAAAGTTTTTTGGTAACCTCTCTTGAGGTTTTTCCACCAACTAATTCTATCATTACGTAATTTGCTTGTGATGGAATTACTCTAATGCCACTGATTAAGGACAGTTCGTTAATGTATCTACTTCTTTCAGCTCGTATTTTAATTAAGGCTTCCAAATAGTTCTTTTTATACTTCTCTTCTATTTGCATATAAAACTCAGCAAATGAGTTTATATTCCATATAGAAACGTTTTTCTTTAATAGTTCAATTGATTTTTTGTCTCCAGATGCTAAAACGCCAAGTCTTAAACCGGGAACTCCATAAGATTTGGAAATGCTTTTCATTACGAATAGATGAGGGTTTGAATCTAGTAAAGCCTGTTCTATTAAAGTATTTTCTTCTTCTGCGAAGTCGACAAAAGATTCGTCAATAATAATGCGAATACCTTTGTTTTTGCTCCAATTGACTAGTTTTAGTAATCCTTTTTTAGTAATATAATTTCCGGTAGGATTGTCAGGGTTTACTATGATTAGGTTATCTATTTTTTTATCGTTAAAGAAATTTATAACATCGTCTTCATTATATTCAAAGTTGTCGTTTTCAGGAGTATAGTAAACAGAGTTTTCGTTTGAGTATCTATTAGGGTATTCTTCAAAGGTTGGGCGAATAAAGCCACTTATGCCACCAAGTTGTTCCATAAGAGCTTTTATTAATTCTGCTGCGCCGTTGCCTACGAGAATATTTTCTACGTGCACGTCAAAATTTTTTGCTGCGAGCAAGGAATTTACTCTCATGCCTGATGGGTATTGGGTTATTAAGGTTTCAAAACTTGCCTTTATTTCATCCATGAGTTTTTGAGGAGGGAAATATGGGTTGACTAGGTAGCAAAAATCCAAAAGTCTTGGATATCTCCAATATCCACCGTATCTTGCACTAAGAAGAGACACCTTTTCATCTGAATTTGGTGTAAACATAGAGGTCGCAATATCAAGGTCTTGGATATCGTCTATCTCATACCAAATTTGCCCGTTTAGTTTCTTTGCCTTAATTTCGGGGTCGTCGAGCATTGTAATTACACGAAGAACTTGCTCGTAATATTCATTATTTCCAAGAGCTTTGGTGTATGCATCAAGGAAAGGAACGTAGTGAGTTTGAGAGAAATGCTTGCTAAATTTATAAATATTTACAGTTTTATAGTAGCTTGTAATTTCATCAAATTTAAATTTTTTACCGGGGATAAATGCTTCTATGGAGTCATCATCTGCAATTTTTACACACGTGCCGTCCATCCAACTTTCATATTTATCAACTAGGGCTAGTGTTTCTCGAGGGTCTTCAAGTAGGGCATCGATAACGGAATCTTCAAAAATCAAATCAGATTCGAAGAGCATGGTGTCTTCTTCGCAAAGGTAGTTTTTTGCAAGTGATAGAGAGTAAATATTGTTTGTTTTGTTGTATATGGGATTTTCAACATAAAGTATTGGTTTTTTAATATTAAGTGTTGAAATATAGTCCATTAGTTTTTGTCCTTCGTAACCAACGACTATAACTATTCTTGAAAAATCCTTTGAGTCAAGTTGAGAAAGCATACGCTCAATAAGTGTTTGTCCGTTAACTTTTACCATGCATTTTGTATTGTTTTGCGTAAGTTCTTTGAGCCTTTTGCCCATGCCTGCCGCTAAAATTACTGCTTGCATAAAATTTTCTCCTAAAATCTAAAAATTAATTATCATTTTTTGAATATGCCGTAAAGGTATGATGTGTTATTCGTTTGTTTTCGGGTGGTAGCTTCATATAATCTCCAAACATGTTTGTTAGATAAGTTTTATATCCACTAAAAACTGAAAATTCTTCACCCTCAAACGTAAGGGTTGTATAAGTGTCGATTTCGGCCCTTTTAATAATCGAGCGTTCACGCTTGTCGCTACATAAGTTTCCTACGTATTCACAAGAATAAAAATCAAAGTCCTTATATTTTTTTTGCACACTTTTTATAATTCTTTTATGGCTTGCTATTCTACTTAATAAAAACATGGCAAGTCTTATAGGCTCGTAATACCATGCCTTGGTTTTACTTCTAGAAAATTTTTTCCAGTTATAGGCCACCAAAAGTTCTCTTTGGAAAGAACTTTTCCTAAAATTCTTTTTAGCTTCTTGTAGAGTGTTTCCCATTCCGTCGTATATAAATATGTCTATGTATACTCCCATGTTAACGTTGTTCCTATTTCCAACGTTTTCATAAAGCTCGGTGTTCGGGTCCATAACTTTACCAAACAAATAGGCATATCCGTCGTTAGTTTCGGTTGACATTAGATTGAACGAGGTTTCATGTGTTTTACAGTGTTCAACAAAGCGTTCGTAATCAGGGCGAGGCATTATAACGTCTATGTCGTCGTCCCAAGGAATAAATCCACCGTGTCTTACTGCTCCAAGCAGGGTTCCACCCATAAGAGAATAATTAAAGCCGTTTGTTTGACAAACGTCTCTAAATTTTTTGAGTAATTCAAGTTCCACTTGTTTTAGTTTTTCTAGGGTTAATTCTTTTTTATCCATGGTTACCTATATTGTGAGAAAAATAAAGTATTATGTTAAAATATTAAAAAGTTATGTATATTTGCATTTATAACAATTATTATATCATGCGAGATTTTTTTCGTCAATAGACGCATTTTTAAGAAGCATTTTAATAATAATTCTTTAGTAAGAATTGAAGTAATAACTATATAGAATTGTTTTCTATTAGTAATTTTACAAAAAATTCGTAAAAGGCGACAAGGCTTACGCTGATTAAAAGTCCAGCAATAATGTCGCTAAACCAATGCACTCCCGAAATTAGCCTTCCAACAACCATAAAAGCCATAAAAATAGCTATCGAATACGAGATAAATTTTTTAAGAGTTAGACCTTTTATCCTTTTGTTAAATTGGCTAATCGCAGTAGGCATTACGCAAAGAACTAGCATGGTCGTTGAAGAAGGGTAAGACGCTTCTAAATATCCGTTAATTAAAACAGGTCTGTGGTTAACGACTACATATTCAAACATTAAATAAACCGAAAATACAACGATATAAAACGCACCGAGTATCAAAATATCGCTATCAACGGCTAAAAAACGTTTGCGTTTTATCCATTGTATAAGTCCCAAAACTCCAAATCCTAATGCAAAAGCAATTGGAACTAGACCTAGCCAGTCGGTAATGGTGTAGAGTAGCATATTACAGCCAATTAAATCTCTTACCCATTCGTTTATCGAGGCAAGACCGACACTAGAGCCGTTTGGGCCAATTGGACTAACGCCAACCAAGCACACTAAAAGCGTCCAAAGAGCAAATCCTACTAGCGAGGATATTGCAATATAAAGAGACAAACTTTTTAATTTTTTCATCTTTTTTCTCCTTGGTGGCGAACTCAACCAAATAAGTATAGTTAAAGGCTTATTGGTTAGTTCTTTTAATCTTTACTTTCATATTATATTTGTTTAGCACTAAAAAGTCAAGGTGATTTGTAGGGGAGGGTTGGTATTTATAACTAGCATTAATATAATAAGTCAATTAAAGGTAAATAAAAACGGCGAGCGTTTTAACGCTTCGCCGTTTTGAAAATTTAAAATAAATGTTGTTTAATCGAATTAAACATCTGAATTGATTTTTTTTATGAGAGTTACTAAGCTATTAGCGATTTTGTCGTTTAATTCACTATCTTTGCTTTCAACCATAACCCTAATTTTCGGTTCTGTGCCTGAAGCACGAATCATTAGTCTACCCATTCCGTTAAGCTCAGTATTATATTTAGTGATTGCCTTATTAAGTTCGTCGCTGTTCATGATTCTAAACTTATCATTTACGATAATATTCTTGTTAGTTTGAGGGTATAATTTTAAGTTAAGAGCTTCAGACATGGTTGTGTTCTCGTTTATTAACATATTAGCAATAATTATTGCCGTGAGAATTCCGTCTCCCGTAGTTGCTAGGTCAGTTAGGATTATGTGTCCACTTTGTTCCCCGCCCACAGATAGGTTTTTTTCAACAAGTTTTGCGAGAACGTATTTATCGCCAATGTCCGTTCTAATGAAGTCAATGCCACAATTTTTTAGCTCTTCTTCTATTGCCATATTTGTATGACTTGTGCCAACGGCTGTATCATTATTAAGTTTGCCTAATTTTTTGAGATATTTAGCAATACCGCAAATAATTTTATCGCCGTCTATAATTCCACCTTTTTCATCTACAGCAATAAGTCTGTCGGCATCACCGTCAAAAGCAAATCCCATGCTTGCCTTATATCTAAAAACTCTTTTAACAAGAGTTTCTGGATAGAGCGCTCCACAATTTTCGTTGATTTTTAATCCGTTATTTACACAGTTGGCTGCAATTACGTTAGCTCCAAGTTTTCTAAACACTTCAGGAGCTATTCTATGAGCTGCTCCAAAAGCACCGTCTAATACAATCGTCAATCCATCTAAACGACTTTGGCTAGATTCTATTAAAAAATCCCTGTATAGTTTTATTAATGTAAAGTCCTGTTCATAAGTGCCGATATTAGGGAAGTCGTTGATTTTTTCACGAATAAAACAACGTTCTATTCTCTCTTCTTCCTTGTCGGAAAGCTTAAATCCATCGCTATTAAAGACTTTTATGCCATTATATTCTCCGCTATTATGCGATGCACTGATAACAACGCCGTAGTCAGCCCTTATTTTTTTAGTTATATATGCAATTCCCGCTGTTGGAACAACGCCTACGTCGATTACTCGAGCTCCTCCGCTCATTGCTCCACTTGCAACGCTTAAAGTTAGGTAGGTATTTGATATTCTAGTATCAGAGCCTATAATTATTGTTGGTCTTTCTTTTAAAATAGATAGTGCGTTTCCAATTTTATATGCAATGTTTTGGGTTAAGTCTTCGTTAACTTTTCCCCTTATTCCGTCTGTTCCAAAAAATAATCCCATTAGTTTTCTCCTTTCTTTTCTTTCAAATATTTATGAGCCCTATTTTCTTTTATTTCTTGCCTTACCCTACCTATAACGAAATCGTCCGTGTTAACGTTTTCGGTAACTGTCGTGCCTGCGCAAACATAAGAACGACTAGCAATAGTTACTGGGGCAATAATGTTGCAATTACTACCTATAAAGCACTCGTCTCCAACTTCGGTTCTGTTTTTTGTTTTTCCGTTATAGTTTACAAAGATTGCACCACAACCTATATTGCAATTCTTTCCAACATCTGCGTCTCCAACGTATGCTAAATGACTAACTTTTGTTCCCTTGCCAATATTTGCATTTTTTATTTCAACAAAATTTCCGATTTTAACTTCATCATCAAGAACTGCGTTGGGTCTTAATCTGGCAAAAGGTCCGACAGAACAGTGTTTCCCTATAATAGCCTTATCCGATTGACTAAAATTCATTTCAGTATTTTCACCAATCACCGTATCCTTTATAAGGCAGTTTGGGAATATGGTTACTCCATCTTCAATGATGGTTTTGCCCTCTATTCGGTTATTTTCATAAATAGTAACGTTATCTCCTATGATAACGCTACTGTCTATAAATAACGAGCGTTTATCCTTAATTACAAGATTTTTTCCATGCTTAAATTTCATAATTTTCCCCTCCATAATTTATTATATAAAACAAAATTTAGGCTTGTTACACATTTTTATATTTTAGGGGTAAAATTGTTATTTGTCAATTATTTTTAAATAGGATTTTTTAAAAAATATTCAAATATTTGCTAAGAATATGTATTTTTGCGTAAAAATTTAATCATACATATTTTGAAAAAACAGGCTAAAAAATCTATAAAAATAGTTTTTTTACAAATATTTATTAGCATTAAACTAAAAATCACTATAAATGTAGGAGCGAAAAAATTAAATTTTATCTATAAATTTTAAAATCATGTATTTTTATGATAATCATAATCTTTGTAAATGAAAAGAATCACCGTCTAGTGATTCTTTTTAATAAAATTTTGTTTTACATTTTTAAAGTTTATTTTTCATTTTTATAGATTTCTTTGAAATATTTGTAGGTATCAACCTTTAATTCGCCACAAGCAGGTTCGTCGCACACGATAATACCGTCTTGATGTAATTGAAGAGCGCTAATCGTCCAAGCGTGGTCAACGCCACCTTCAACACAATGACGAAGAGCACGAGCCTTGTTGTGTCCACTAATTAGTAGCATTACTTGTTTAGAATCACAAACGGTGCCAACGCCAACAGAAAGGGCAGTTTTAGGCACTTTATTAGGGTCGTTGTCGAAGAAACGAGAGTTAGCGATTAAGGTATCTTCGGTAAGCGCACGAATACCCGTTCTAGAGGTTAGGGAAGTGAAAGGTTCGTTAAAAGCGATATGACCATCAACGCCACTACCACCCATAAATAGGTCGATTCCACCGTAGGAAGCGATTTTTTCTTCGTAACGTTTGCATTCGCTTTCTAAGTCTTCAGCCATGCCGTTTAAAATATTGATGTTTTCTGCAGGAATGTCGATATGATTAAAGAAATTGTCGTGCATAAAATACCAATAACTTTGGTCGTGTTCTCTTGGAAGACCAACGTATTCGTCCATATTAAAGGTAACGACGTTTTTGAACGTTACCTTGCCGGCTTTGTTCATTTCTATAAGTTTTTTATAAACGCCGAGTGGGGAAGAACCGGTTGGCAAGCCAAGAACGAAAGGACGATTTTCCTTATGGCTATTGATAGCGTTGGCGATATGCTCAGCACCCCACTGACTTAAATCAGCGTAATTTTCTTTGATTATTAGTTTCATATCATATACTCCTTGATATTTTTGATTCGTTAAGTAACATTTTGATTATACAACTAAAAATCTATTTTGTAAAGATATTTTTTTTGAGATTTTTAATAGTAATTAAAATTAGCGAAACTAAACCTAAATCTAACTAAATAAATTGCTCTTTATCTGGGATTTATTTTATTATTAAGAACTTTTACTATATTTTTATATATCAAAGAGTGATTACTTCTAAGTAAGGCTTAAGTTAAGACAAAACTGATTTTGTAACACAAAAGCTTGTAAGTTTATTTTTATTCTTCCTCTCTGTTGAGCTCTTCCTCACAATTAGGACAAACCATTCTCCCTTCAGGAATTGGAGCGCCACATATTACACAAAACTCACATTCTGCAAAAAAATATGTCATTTTTACCTCCATACAAATATTTTAATAAAATTATACATCACTTTATGATGTGTGTCAAATCATTTTATGATGTATTTTATATTATGGTAAGGAAATAATATGTTTAGGGGAAGAAAATGAATATTAAAATTGAGGTCGGTAAACGCTTAAAGGATGCTCGACGACTTGTTGGCTACACGCAGAAAGAAGTTGCATTTAAAATGTTAATGACGCAACAGCAATATAGTAGGTTTGAAAATGGCGTTTTTGAGCTTAATTATGAACAAATAGTTTTTTTGTGTAAACTCTATGACGTGTCAGCTGACTATCTCTTGGGAATAAAAGAGTTTTAATCAATTGATTAATAAGCACAAGCATATTTTTCGTTTGCTTTTCAATAAAACCTACGTCAGGTATTGGGCAAAAAATAATCTTAAAAGCAAGATATTTATAAGTAAAATTGAATTGGTAAATAACACAAGACAAAAACACCAACCAATCGGTTGATGTTTTTTAGTTTAAAGTTAGTTACAAAACTAATTTTTACCCTAGGTTTAGGGCAATAAGGTATGTTATTTGTTTTCTAAAAGTTTTTCTGCGTCTTCTTGAGAAATTTCTTTCATGCTTTGGCCACAGCATTTAATTCCACAATTTTCACAAGTGCATTCAATCAAAACTTTAACTAAAGCACCACATTTTTCGCAAATTACGTATTTTTCCATGTTTAACCTCCTTTATTTATTAAATCTTTTAAATAAACTAATTAGTTCGTCAATCGTATCATAGTCGCCATTTTCTAAATATTTAGGCACACAATTATAAAGATGACTTTCCAAAATGTTTGTAGATAAACTTTTAACCGAATTTTCAACGGCAGATAACTGAATTAAAAGGTCGTTGCAATATGCGTCGTTTTCAACCATTTTTGTTATCCCTTTAATTTGACCGTTTAATCGATTAAGCCTATTAATAATTAATTTTTTCTCATTAGCGTTTCTTTTAGTCTTTTTATCACAACAATTATCCATAACCAACCTCCAACAAAATAATATACCCCACCTAGGTATTTTGTCAATAGGGGGGTATATTGTTTAAAATATTAATGCCAAACGCAAGTTTGAGTCTTTCGCCAAGAACAATACAAAAAGAAAAGCACCCATTAAAAATGGATGCTTTCTTTTTGCGTGTGTGGGACTAAATCTCGTTTTTAGGGTATGTGTGTGGGACAAAAAGTATTTTTTGCAAAGTAATACTAATCTCTAGTTATATGTTATCCCATTTTCAGTCAATCTATTTTTAATGACATTTATAGCAATCTCAGACGAATCAATTCCTATAAATTTACGACCCAATTTTGCTGCAGCTAAGAGTGTAGTTCCACTACCTGCAAAACAATCCATAATTATACTATTTTCTCTTGAAGATTGTTTAATTATCAATTCAAGCATTTCAAGATTCTTTTGGGTCGGGTATATAGGTGCTTGTGGGTCTTTATATTTCCAAATATCTTGTATCTTCTTTCCTTGATGCTCATCAGCATATTTTTTGATACGTGGATTTCCTGTTTTTGACCATTCAATTAACCCAAGTTTATCCATTTTATCAAATTCTTCAGGACTTGTACGCCAATGCCTGCCAGCAGGAGGCAACATTCCACGCCAAGCCATTCCCGTTATCCCATTAGTTGTTTCACCGGGAGCGTGCAAAGGAATAGTTGTATATCTTCTACCGTCAGCATCAATTTTAGTAAATTTTGTGGCTAATTCGCTTTCTTCTAAAGAAATTTTGATTTCATTCCAAATGTTTTTTTTTGGATTTTTTGAATAGAAAAGAATCATATCTTTTTCATTTCCATAGGCTTTTCTATCAAAATTTTTAGGATTCGACTTAATACGGGTTATATCATTTTTGAAATTTTTCGCGCCAAAAATTTCATCTAAAATAATCTTAAAATAATGACCCATTTTGGCATCTGCATGAACATAAAGACTACCTTCTTCAGATAAAAGTTCATATATAAGAACAAACCTTTCATGCATAAATTTAATGAATTCATCATCTGTCATTAAATCGCTATACGCAATAGTGCTATTTTTTCTACGGCTTATAGTATTTGCACGATTTTCACTTACAGAGAAAACTTGATTTGTGTTAAAAGGTGGGTCTATATAAATCAAGTCTATAAAACCTTTTCTGTCATTCAACAAAGCAGACATTATTTCAAAATTGTCGCCACTAAATAAATACGACGTAACATCGCTTATTGTAATCGGTGAGATAAGTTTGGCTCTTGATAAAATATCTTCTTTCGTTTCTTTATTTTCAAATAGCAATTCCACTATATTTACTCCTTATAATGAATATAAGAACTCTCTAAGCAAAAGACTTGATATGATAATTTGTTCTTCGTGATTTTCTAAATAGCGATATAATTTATGCTTCCCTTTGATGTAAAGAACACCATCCATAATAGCGATAGGAATAACTTCAGCATTTAATGTTGTAGAATGAAATTTTGAAGTAATAGTTGTAACAGCATCAAAAAATTGTGCATTTTGATGACCTCCAAACGCTGTTATGAATTTTGCTTCTCCGACAACATATTTATTATTAAATCTAGCTAAAAAATCCAAACCTTTTTCCTTGCTATAACCAAAATACTTAATTGCAAAATGAGCCATTTCTGCATCTGAAACATTCAAAATAGCATTTTCATTTGGATTGCGCAAAAAATCCGAAATATTTTTGTACACTGGCACACCAAAAGTTCCTTTGTTAAGCCAATACTTAAACATAGGACCAATTTGTCGGTTTGTTTCTTTAGGTTCAGTGCATTTTTCAATAACAACATCATAGCCCATTTCATAAATAGTTCCAGCAATTCTATTTATTGTTTGTGGATTTCTTTTTATGGAAGATGGGTCTCCACGCAAATAAGCAACATAAGAGTCCTTAATAGGAAACAAGTCTAACTGTAATAAATTTTTTATAAGCGCTTCATTATCTCTATTTTGAAATGCAGTTTCAATGCTACTCTGTATATTAGGTGAGAGTTCTCTGCGTAAGTTTGGAGAAATAGGATATACCTTGTACAACTCGTCAAGGTAATTTTTTTGATTAGCGAATTCAATGCTCATTGCAGTCCAAATATTCATATTCTTTTTCCTTTATATTCTTAATAATTATACTTTGCTACTGATATATTTTTTAGTATTATATCATATATTGTAAAAAATTTCAATTTCTTTTGCCGTATGAAAGAAAATTATATAAGCTCAAATCCCATCGTGGGAGAGTTTTAGTACACATTGACCTAAAGTGTGTGGGACAAAATCTGTCGTGGCTTTTTTGTAAAAAATTGCACTAAAAAAACCTATAAAAGCGTGAAATGCTCTTATAGGTCTTAATTTTTGCTATAAAACGCTGAATTTAGCGTGAAAATGAAAAATATAGGTCTATAAGCAAAATTACTTATAGACCCATACGAGTTGCTGCCCCTGACAGGGCGTTGGCGACCTTGCGCCAACACTTTGCCCATCAAAGAAAGTCCGTCAAAGGCGTAACGAACGCAAGTTTGAGTCTTTCGCCAAGAACAAACAAAAAGAAAAGCACCCATTAAAAGATAGAAGAACTGACGCCACTCACGGGGCACTATTCGTGCCCGGCTTTCACTAAAAACAGTCCACTGGACTGTTTTCTTAACGTTTCGCCCAGTTGAACAGCCTCATAAATTCATCTGTGGAAACAAAGTTATCTATTCGAGTCTGTCTAGGGGCATTGCGAAGCAAACAAAACAAAAACACCAACCGATTACCGCTCTTCCCATAGGGATTTTTTGCGGTAGGTGCTGTTCTTTGAAGAGTCAGGCGTGGCGTGATGCCACGCCTTTTCTCATTCTATTTAGTTTTCTTCTCTTAAATGTGCATCGAAGTCAGGTAAATCTATGGCTTCGACAAAGTTGTAAATAATTTCGATTGTGTGAACGTAACGTCCGTCAACTTTTACTTTTTCGTGAATAATAACCTTGTCCACGAAAGCACGTAAGATTTCAGGTGTTATCTCTTCAAAATCGCTATATCTTTTTACGATAGCCATAAACCTATTTATGTTGTCATATTGGGTTTTGGCTTTTTCTATTTCTGCCTTTAAGTAGTTAAGCCTTTCGGTCAACGCCTTTTGTTCGGCTTCGTAGTTGTCGCTCATTTTCATATAGCGTTCTTCGGAGATTTTACCTGCCACTTTATCTTCATAAAGGTTTTGGATAATTTTATCAAGTGCTTTTATGCGCTTTTCCGCTTGCTCTTTACCATCAATATACGATTCCAACTCACGTTTGCTTTTTGCTTTCGCTCGTTCTTTAAGAATACTCATAAAAGTTTCCTTGTTTTCAGTCGCAAACTTAATGGTATATTGTATGTCGTTTTTTATAAGAGCCATAGCGGCGTGTGCCGTTATTTGATGTGACGTGCAATATTTTTTCTTTTTCTTGCGATATGTGGAACAATTAAAGTATTCTTTTTGATTCATCGTAGTACAACGGCAAAGATACATTTTTTCTCCACAGTCGGCACAATAGAGCATTCCTGATAGGATATTCATTTCTCCCATTTCAGTAGGTCTCCTTCGTCCATCTCGGATTCTTTGGACAGTATCAAAAGTTTCTTGGTCGATTATTGCTTCTTGCGTATTTTCAAAGATTACCCATTTATCTTTTGGATTTTCGTATTTCTTCTTTGATTTATACGACTTTTTGTAGAACCTGAAATTAACCGTATGTCCTAAATACTCCATATTTTCAAGTATTCCTGCTATCGTTTTTGCGTTCCAAATATCCGAATCTTCTCTTAATTTCAAAGAAGTAGGTAGCTTGTACTTATGAAAGTGAACTACGGGTGTATCAATTCCACGTTCGGTTAAAATTCTTGCGATTTGCGTAGGTCCACAACCTTTAAGACAAAGGGCAAATATCTCTTTAACGATAGAAGCGCCGATGTGTTCTACAACCCATCTTTCTTTATTTTCAGGGTCTTTCATATAGCCCAAAGGCGGAAGATAGGATATGTGCTTTCCTGAGTTACCTTTTGCTCTTACTACGGCACGAACTTTTTTGCTACAGTCTTTTGCGTACATTTCGTTTAGGATATTCTTAAACGGGATAATATCATCATCGGGGTTAGTTTCCGTATCCATTTGGTCGTAGATTGCTATAAATCTTACGTCCGCATCGGGGAAATAATACTTGGTGTAATATCCCACGAGAATATGGTCACGCCCAAATCTTGACATATCTTTTACGATTACAGTAGATATTTCGCCGTTTTCCACATCGTTAAGCAAACGCTTAAACGCAGGACGTTCAAAATTACTACCACTATAACCGTCGTCTATGTAAAAACGGATATTCCTAAACTTGTTTTCTTTCGCATAATCCGAAAGCAATAACTTTTGGTTTTTGATACTGTTGCTATCGCCCTCTAAATCGTCATCTGAACTTAAACGACAATAAAGGGCTGTGTACTGTTGTTCTAAATGTTTTATTTTTCTATTCGATTGCAAATTCATTGTTTATTACCTCCCGAATTGCAACCTTCAAGCGATTCTGTTGTTATAGATAAATCGTTCGTCAAACTTTCCGCTTGACTTTCAATCAATCTCTTAGTTATATCAAACGCCGAAGTTTTGGCGTTTGGGTTTTGACGAGAAATTATGTAATAGGTAGTTTTCCCGATTTTTACTTCACGAGTTCTTACGCAGTTCCAATTCTCGTCACGTTCGTAAAAGATTCTTCCATTTACGATTTGTTCTTGGTTTCTAATTTTCTTTTCTATATTATTTTCCTCCTTGTGAAAGGTCGGGGCTTTCATAATTTATTTTCCCGACAATTACAAGAAGAAAGAAGGGTTATTTTTTATTCTCGGACTCAAAGAAGTCGTCATATCCGTCCATAATCTTAGCAAGACCTAAATCACTTTCAGCGGCTTCATCCATTAACGCTTTATATCCTGCTTCGATTAGTTGGACTTTTGTAAAACCGTATTGAGTTAAAAACTCGTTTATTTCTTCGGCTTTACTTCTCGGCATACTCGTTCCAAAGAACATACTTTTTGCCTTTCTTTCTTCTTTGTGCTTGTCCTCATATCTCTTGTCTTTTACGTATCTTTTACTTTCCATAATACTTCTCCTTAATCCTGTGAAGTGATTGCAGTAACAAGTATTCCAACACAGCTCATAATAAAATGTCCTACAATCAATACTCCCGCAAGAGCAAATCTCATAGTCACGCCTAATACCTTCATAAATTTTGCCATAACTTCACATCTCCCTACTTAAAATATATTGTCGTATTGATACGACTTGTTATAATTATTATACTCATTGAGAAAGGCTTTGTCAATAGCTTTTGATAGGCAAAAGTAGAAAATTTTAGACAGCACGTAGTAATTACCGATATTTTAATCGGCTTTACTGTTATTATTAAATTTTCTTTTATATTCAGTTTTAGTGGCGTTTTCACGCTCGATTTCTTCTTCAATTTGCCTTAAACGGCTTTTAGCTAAATTGGCGATAGGCTCATCTTTAGGAATAAAAGCGCCAACAATAGACGGCGCACGGTGAAATGCTCGTGTAAACGCTTCAGGTTCTCGCTCTCGGAAAAGAGTGTAGGCACGGCTCATTTTAGTGAACTTTTCCTTTTCTTTTGAGAGTTCTTGGTGTTCTTTGTACAACAAGTCGTTATCTTTTTGTTGACGGTCAATAACCTCTTCTAAACGTTGAACTTCGGCGGTCAATACGACAATTTGGTTTTTTAATCCATTTTTCGTAAAAGCGAACTTACCTTTCTTGGCATCATCTAACGCTTGGGTATAATCAGCTTCGGTGTTACGTTCTTCAACGATTTTATCTCTTTCGGCTTTTGCAGTTGAGATTTCTTTCATTGTTTCAGTAAAATGCTCGTCCGCTTTTTGAACGGCTTTCTCAATCGTTTCTAATTCCGCTTGCGCTCGTTTTCCTGCTGTTGAAAGAATTTCAGTTGATTTATCCCACGCTTCATCTACGATACATTTAGCCTTAAACTCGGCGGTGGAGAGATGGGAAGCCGTGCTTCCTTCTTTACCACGCATTAAGCCCCAACGCTTGCCGACTTTCTCGTGAAAGTCCGTTTGTAGTTTAGATAGCTCGTTGCGGTTAAGTAGGTCTTTAGCGCAGAGCCGTCCGTCTTTCACGGGGATAAGGTTTAGATGTAAATGTGGAGTGGTTTCGTCGTTGTGGACAACGGCAGAGATTATGTTTCTTTTTCCGTAACGGTCTATAAAGAAATTTGCACAGTCACGAAAAAAACGATTTTGCTCATCTTCGTCTAAACCCTTAAAAAATTCTCTATCCGAGCCAAGCACAAAAGAAGCCATCAGCACGGCATCTTTTCTAGGTGCTTTAAGTAAGTTTAACTCGCTTATTCTTGCGTTGATAAAATCCGTATAAGAACTATTCCTAAACACAAGCCGATAATTATTTTTCGTTCTTGAACTGTCGATACAAGTGTTTGAGCCGACGTAGTTTTCGTCACGCTCGTTTTCATTTTCTATGGGGCAAATATCCGTTTTATGATACTTCTCCATATGGCATACTAAATACGATATTTTGGTTTCCTCCTTATAATTTTTTTGGTCGTAAAATAGCCTCGCAGAGCACACTACTTTCAAGGAAAGTATAGTGTGCTATACTTTACAAGCCTTCTATAAAGTTTTGCTTGCCGTTTGCTTACGCTCACGGCGGGTGATAATGATGATAATTTTTCATTTTAATTTCCTCCTAAATTTGATTTTTTAACCCTTCACTATTAATGGACATTTCGATGCCATTTTGACAGGGTATTTTTGCTCGTTCCTTAAAATTTCTTTGAAAATTTTTTACGCCCTTCAAGTGGTAGCCGTCGAGAACAGTAAAAACTTAACCATTCTATAAAAATTTCTTCCTTAAAAAAGAGCGCAAAAAAGTCGCTGATAAAAATACCACCGACTAAAGGGACAAAAAAATCCGTACGAATCTAAACACGCTTAAAACGTTTCTACTCCGCACGGATTAAATATCCGAATATGAAGTTGTAAGAGCGTAGTACCTAAAAATTTGTACCACAAAATAGACCTATCGCCAAACCTCGTTTTTCAACGTTAGCGTGCCTACTTGAAACGTTGGTCAGTCATCTCAAGCCTTTCACTTACTAAAAGCGAAAGGACGGCATATTGTCGTAAAAATTTGTACGACAATAAAACCCTAAATAAGCCGTTTTGTTTCCCTTTACATAAAACGACTTCGGGCAAACGTAAGAAACTATCCTACAAGCGTATAAAAACGTACACTTACAAAGCCTGCCGATGCTTGCAAGCTTAAACAAGGGAATAACCCCCTTAATTATATATACCCACACAAAGCATAATCTAAACATATGTTCGTGTCTGTAATTTTATTTTACCACATAAAAAAGCAAAAGTCAATGCCCAACTGTACAAGAACGTGTACACCTGACAGTTTTTTAACACTTTTTTGAAAGTTTTTTGTCGAAAAAAACGGCATAGTCCAAATATGGGACTTGCCGCTTTTAGTTATTCAAATCTTTTCTTCAAAACACGATAATAATTTTCATTTGATTTATCGCCGTTATTATCAGGAAAAAGGCAATACGGCAAACTGTCCGTATTACGGTGTTTTATAACGCACGCACAGCATTTTCCGTGATTAGGACACGTGGTTTTCGGGCAAATACATTCTTTTACATTTTTGCACGACATTTATTCTACCTCCTTACGCAAATGCGCTATAAAATAGATACAACGATAACGCCATTAAAACCGCGCCCATCACGATTTTTATTATTTTGCTTGCTTTTGCAAATTTTTCGGAGTGTGCAACTTCATTTACAAAGCCAACCGAAGTACCTGCAACCAAGATTAAAACGCTATGCCCAATAGAATAAAGCAAGAGCATTAAAACCCCCATAATAATCGTTTGCCCCGTAGAAACAACCGCAGTAATGGCGATTAAAACAGGTGTGGAGCAAGGCGATGCGAATATCGCACCGAGCATACCCATTAAAAGCGCACCGAGAACACCTTTGCTTTTTGTACCGCCATAACCGCATTTTTGCGGAAATATATGGATAATTTCCCAAGTTTGTAACGCCATTAAAGCCATTAAAACGCCGAGAATAATATACCAATACATTTGAATACCGAGAAAAAGCCTACCGACCAAAGACGCTACTACGCCCAAGACCGTAAACGTAACCGCCTGACCGATACAAAAAATAAGGGAGTAGAAAAACGCTTTTTTCTTATTATCGGTATAACCGCCAACATAGCCGATAACAAGCGGAACGCTTGAAAGAGCGCAAGGCGTAAAAGATGTTAAAACACCTGCAAGCAAGGATATAGCAAGACCTATCCAAAGATTTTGGCTTAATATTTCACTCAACGATTGCAACCATTCGTTAATCATTTTATCCACCCCAATTCAAGAAATATTTGTTCGATTTCTTCGGCTGTGTGAAAGCCTACAACTCGTTTTTGTTCTCGTCCGTATTTATCCAAAAATAGGAGCGTGGGCATTACTTGCACGCCATAAGCATTTGCATACGACGCGCCGTCTTGCGTTCTTACCATATCAAAAAATTTAATGTCTATCGTTTCGCTGTATTTTTCCCGTAACGTTTTCAGTTCGGGTTGTAAGCGAACGCAAGGATCGCACGTCGTTGCGCCTAAATCAATTAAAGCATATTGCGCTGTCGGCTGATAATACTTTTGCTCAATGTCTTTGCTGTTTCTATCAGAAATAACCACAAAAACACCCATAGCGATAAGCGCGCCGAGAACAAGAACAAACATCCCTATTTGTGCGACAATATTCTTGTATTTATTCCACCAACTCATAACTAAATCCACCCCAAACTACGGAATACGGATTCGATTTCCGATTGTGAATGATAACCGACCATTCGTTTTACCACCTTTCCATTTTCCAAGAAAATTAACGTGGGAATGGTAGATACGTTATACTTATTTGCAAGTTGCGCGCCTTTCGTAGAACTGTTTACATCGTAGAAATTTACGCTGATTTCGCCGTTATATTTGCTTTTCAAGTTTGCGATAACAGGGCGTAATTGTTCGCAAGGAATACAACCGTTACTACCTAAATCAATAAGTTGATATTGTCCCGTAGTTGTGCCACCGTCATTATCTATTTGCGATACGCCAACGGCTATCCCTATAACACCGCCAATCCCGATTACAACGCATAAAATAACGATTACTTTCATTTTATACATTTCCCACCAAGCCTTACGCGCTCGTTTTTTCATTTCCTTTTGTTTTAAGCGTTCCCGCTCGGCTTTCGATATGGCGGTATTTTGTTTTCTTCGCTCTTCTCGATTGCTCATATTGCTTTATCCCTTATTTTGACACCCACAACCGCAGGTGCAAACTTTTGCGGAATCTTCTTCTGCCATTTTTCCCTTTATAAGCGATTCGATTTGCCCAACCGACAACATTCTGCCCATAGCAACCACTTTTCCATCAATTACGATAGCAGGTAGCGACATAACGCCGTATTTCATAATTACCATTGTATCGGCTATGTTTACAGGCGTTTCGATACCGCAATTTTTCGCAGCAATCACAGCGTTTTCGTGATTTTGTTTGGACTTTTTGCAACAAGCACCAAGAGTAATAAGTTTCATAATATATATCTCCTTAATTTTATTAAACGAATAAGAAATTAAAG
>JAZRGN010000041.1:0-46345 GCA_045644165.1 Christensenellaceae bacterium
GTTCTTTTCGATTTTTAATATATTCTATTCCACAAGCCAAACAACAACCTGCTATTACGCCAAGAGCTGCACTTGCACCTGCTACAACAAAAAGACTTCTTACGCCCTTTACCGATAAAATTACTGAATCGGTGTATTCAACGTATATTCTTTCCTTTTGGAATGACGCTACGTTTTGGTAATAGGTATCTATAATTTCGGTAAAGTCGGTCATGTAATCGCTTAATTTTGCATCAAAATCTGCCGAGCCAATTTCCATTCTTAATTGGTCTAACTCGCCGTTTGCAATAAAGGTTAAAACGTCTTGTTTATGTGATAATAATGATTTTCCATTAACTTCTACGTTACCGTTTTCGATTATAGCGCTTTCGTATGAATAAATCACGGCTTCAAGACCTGCCTCGATAAAATCAAGTTTGGTTTCGCTATCTGTTAATTTACCATAGTTTGCAAAGTAGTTTTGCTTTTCTTGTTGTAACGCCTCGGTTATATCAAAAGCATTCACGATTATATCGTTTACAAACTTACTTGCTATATTTATGTTTTCAAAATAATTGCAATCTACTTTTATAGTGTATTCTTCAATGTAAACGATTTCAGTTTGTAAGTTAACTTGCTCTTTATCGATAGAAATAGAAAGCGCGCCGTTTTCAACAATTTTTTCAACGTCAATATTTTTATATTGTTCGTTGCTAGCCTTTACTTCGTTAAGGTTTTCTAGAGACACAATGGTCTTATAGTTCTTTGCTTGATTTTTAGGAAGGTCAAAACCACCGTCTTCTGGTAAGGTTAGTTGAAAGGTTGACGACCAATACTTTTGATTTTTATTTGGCATTACACCAACAAAAACTGTGCCTACAATAGCAATTATTAAGGTAATTGCAACTATTAGTATCTTGTGCTTTAGAACTTGCTTAACGATTTCGCCAAGAGTTAGTTCTTTTGGTTGATTGTTTTCCATTGTTTTTTCCTATCTTTACCTATGGTAAATTTCAGTTTTATTTGGTAAGATTTATGGCTTTTACCACGCCGTTTTGCTTTTAATTACTCAAACAGTGCCTCGATAAACTCGTTAGAATCAAACTCTTCTATATCGTCTATCTTTTCGCCTGTTCCAACGAAACATACGGGAACTTCTAACTCGTAAGAAAGTGAGATTATAAAGCCACCTTTTGCCGTGCCGTCTAGTTTGGTTAGTATTATTCCGTCTAAACCGACTGCCTCGTTAAACACTTCTACTTGATTATAAGCATTTTGCCCTGTCGTTGCGTCTAGGGCAATTAACTTGTAGTAGTTTGCATCTTGAAACTCACGCTTAACAACCCTATCCATCTTTTTAAGTTCTTCCATAAGGTTGGTCTTTACGTGTAGTCTTCCTGCCGTATCTATTATTAACACGTCGGTATTCTTTGCTTTAACAGAAGATACTGCGTCAAACACTACGGCAGATGCGTCTGCACCCTCGCTATGCTTTACTATACGCACTTTCGCCCTATCTGCCCACACCGAAAGTTGGTCGGCTGCAGCAGCACGGAACGTGTCGCCTGCGGCAATCGTTACGCTTTTACCTTCTTTTACAAACTTGTTGGCTAACTTTCCTATCGTAGTAGTTTTGCCAACCCCGTTTACACCTACAACCATGATTATGCAAGGCGATTTAAACTCGATTTTATCTGCATAATCTATGGTGTAAAGTAGTTCTTTTTTAAGAAGGGATATTACGTAATCTTTATCTTTGCACTTTTCTTTAATAGCCGTATCTTTGATTTCTTCTACTATTTCCATAGTAGTTTTAACCGACACGTCCGAAGATATTAGAATATCTTCTAGTTCTTCGTAAAACTCTTCGCCAAGTTTGTTCTTTGCGAACAATTCGGTAAGTTTTTTACTAAATCCGTCTCTGGTTTTTGATAGAACGGCTTTTAATTTACTAAATAAGCCCATATTTTACCTATGCTAAACTCTCTTCGTTATTAAATTCTGCAACGTCTGAAAGTTTTACTGAAACCATCTTTGAAACGCCCTTTTCTTGCATGGTTACGCCAAATAGTGCGTCTGCCATTTCCATAGTTGGCTTTCTGTGGGTGATAACGATAAATTGCGTTTCTTCACTGAATTTTTGTAGGTATCTAGCAAATCTATCTACGTTGGCTTCGTCGAGCGCCGCTTCAATTTCGTCGAGAACGCAGAATGGCATTGGACGAAGTTTTAAGATAGAGAATAATATCGCAATAGCAGTAAGCGCTTTTTCGCCACCTGATAATAGAGATAGTTTTTGTAATTTCTTTCCCGGTGGTTGTGCGATAATTTCTATACCTGCCTCTAATCTATCTTCTACGCCGGTGTAGTCGATTTCAAGCATCGCGTTACCACCACCAAAAAGTTCTTTAAATATCTTTTGGAAGTTGGTTTTAATCTTGTTAAAGCCCTCGTCGAACTGCGTAAGCATTTCGCCCTTGATTTTAGAAATTGCCTCGTTAAGGTCTTTTTCAGCCTTTTCAAGGTCTTCTTTTTGGGTGAGCATTTCTTCATAACGCTCTTTTAACGCCTTGCAATCGTCTATCGCAGATGCGTTTATGCCTCCAAGAGCCGTCCTCTTTCTTCTAATCCTTGAAATCTCTGCCTCGCCCTTACTTGCATCGTATTCAGGGTCTTTTTTAGCGACTGCAGTTTCGTAGGTTTCTTGATAATCTTCAAAAATGCTTTGTCCCATATACTCTAGGTCAGAGTCGATTTTGGTTAGGGCAATTTTTTCTTCGTTTTTCTTTTCGGCAAGGGTTGTTAGTTCTTGGTTCAAAAACTCTTTCTTTTCGTCGTTTTTGTTAAGTTTTTCTCTTAAACCTGCCTTATTAGATTCAACGCTTTCAATCTTTTGTCTTATAGCGTTAATCTTGTCTTGCTCTTCCTTAGAAAGGGCAACCTTTTCTTGGTCTCTTCTAATTTCTTCGATAATTCCTTCAGCGCCTTGATTAGATTTTTTAAGTCTTTCTACGTCGCTAACGGCTTGTTCTTTTGCCTTGGTTAACCTTTCTTCGTCGGCTTGCATTGAGGAAATTTTTGCCTTTAATTCGGTTATTTCAACTTGCATTTGCGTGCTTTTTGCAGAAAGTTCTTCCCTTTCTTTTCTTAAAGCGTCTGATTCTGCTTGTTGCTTATCTGCCGTTTTTGATGCGTTTTCCTTGTCCTCTTCTAACTTTTTACCACCACTTTGAATTTGGTTAAAGTCTTGCGATATTTTTGCTAATCTTTCGTTAACTTCGTCGATTAAATCGTTTAGAGATTCGATTTCTCTACCGATTTCACTTAGAGATTTTTCAGCAGTTCCTTGCTTCTCTCTCTCTACTAGAAGTTGTTGATGTTTGCCGTTATACAAGTCGTTAAGTAAGGTTAATTCGTCTAATCCTTTGTCTCTCTTAACGTCAAGTTTAGACTTTTGGTCTTTGAGTTCGTTTAATTCCTTGTTCTTTTGGGCGATAAGAGTTTCCATCTCTTCGATTTTTCTTTCGCCTGAAAGCAATCCAACCGTATCCGTGCGCTTTGAACCACCACTCATTGCACCTTGAGTTGAGAACACGTCGCCGTCTAGGGTTACCATCTTGAATGCAAAACGGAATTTCTTTGCGATTGCCGTTGCATTTTCAAGGGTATCTACGATTAAGGTATTACCTAAAAGGTTAGAAATAACGTTTTCGTATTGGCTATCGTAGGTAACTAGCTCGTTTGCTACGCCTAGCGCACCCTTTTCCCTAAGCGCAAGGGTTACTTCGCTGTTTTGAATACGTGGTTTTACGCTCGTTATAGGTAAGAACGTTACTCTACCGAATTTGTTAACTTTTAAATATTCGATTAAATACTTAGCATCGTCTGGAGTTTGAGTTACTACGTTTTGAGCAGCTGCAGCAAGTGCAGTTTCTAAGGCAATATCAAACTTCTTGTCGCTCTTAATAAGTTCGGCAACAACGCCCTTGATTTTTGCCTTTATGCTTGGGTTAGACTTTGCCTGGTTCATTAAAAGTTTAACCGATTGACCGTAGCCTTCATAGTTTTCCTTTAGACCTTTATAAAAGTTCTCTTTGGTAACTAAAGCCGTGAGCGAAGAGTTTATAACGTAAATTGCATTTTCAATTTTTGCAATCTCTTCGTTAAGCGAACGAACTTCGTTTTCTTTATCGGTAATTTGATTTTTGGTATCGAAAATACTTCTATCTAGTTCGTCAATATTCTTATCGCACTTATCTTTAGCATTGAAATATTCTTCTCTTTTTACCGAAAGTTCGTCAAGCCTTGCAGTAAGTTCGTTTAACTTATCGGTAAGATTAGATTTTTCTATGCTCATAGTTCCCTTGTTAACGTTGATGTTAGAAAGAGACTCTATAGATTCGATTATCTTTTTACGATTTTCGGTAGCAAGTTCTTCGCCGAGCATGATTTTTTCGGTTACGCTTAGAAGTTTTCTACTAACGACGTCTGCTTTTGCCGATAACTCCTTGAGTTGTTCTTTTGTCTTTTCAAGGTCTAAAGAGTTAGTTTCTATCGATTGCGAACAATCCTCGATTAACTTTAGATTATCTTTAATCTCTTCTTCTGCACGGTGAATTTGGCTCTTTAAGTAAGAGATTTTTTGTTCGTATAATTGTTTTGTTCCCGAAGAGCGTTCTAATTCTACACGTCTATTAAGAAGTTCTTCGTTAAGGCCACGAAGTGCGTCGTCAGCCTCAGTGATGTCTCTAAATATCTTTTCGTATTCGGCTTGCGCTTGGTTGTATTCTTCTTGACGAAGCGCAGTTTGGTCGTCAATTCCCTTTATTCTAATATTGATTTTTTCTTTGGCTTTTCCAACGCCGTCTACTTTTGCTACGTATGTATTAAGTTCGTGATATTTAAGCTCTGCCGAAAGTTCGTTAAACTCTCTTGCCTTTTCGGCTTGACGCTCTAATGGTCCTAATTGGTTTTCGATTTCGGTTAGAATATCGTTGTAACGGTTAAGGTTATCGTGAGTTCTATCTAACTTTCTTTCAGCCTCGTTCTTTCTAGTTTTGAAGTGCGCTATACCCGTAGCCTCTTCAAAAATCATACGACGGTCTTCTGGTTTAGCAGACATAATTTCTTCTACCTTACCTTGACCGATTATAGTGTAACCCTCTTTACCAATACCACATTCGTGTAGTAATTCTACAATATCTTTAAGTCTTGCAGGTTGCTTGTTTATAAAGTATTCACTTTCGCCACTTCTATAAAGTTTTCTAGTTATGATTACCTCGTTATAATCAAGGCTGAACATTCTAGAAGTGTTGTCAAAAAATAACGAAACTTCACAGTAAGAAAGTGAGCGACGATTTTGCGTTCCTGAGAAGATAACGTCTTGCATGCTAGAACCACGCAAACTTTTAGCAGATTGTTCGCCTAATACCCAACGAATAGCGTCTGCTACGTTACTTTTACCACAGCCGTTTGGTCCAACGATTGCAGTTATTCCGTTACCGAATTTAATCTCTGCTTTGTCGGCGAATGATTTAAATCCGTATAATTCTACTTTTTCAAAATTCAATGTCTTTTACCGTCCTTTTTAGCGGTTAATTTCTTTAATGCTTGCATAGCGCATTGCGCCTCTGCACTTTTTTTACTAAATCCCTTACCTTCTGCAAGTTTTTTACCGTTTAAGTATAACCCCACGGTGAATTCTATGTTGTGCGAAGGACCTTTTTGGTCAAGCACGTTATATTCGATTATTCCAAGGTCGTTTTTTTGAACGTATTCTTGAAATTGACTTTTAACGATTGCCTTAATTCCCTCGGTTTTAATCTCTTTAGTTTGAGTCTCGTAATTTTTAATTACTGTGTTTAATATAAACTTTTTGGCTTTTGCCATTCCACCGTCTAGGTAAATAGCGGCAACCAACGCCTCGTAAACCGAGGAATACAGTTTATCGTCTATTCTTGCACTTTTTTTGGTTCCCTTACCCAGCAAAATGTCTTGCGCGATACCAAGCTTTTGAGTAGCCTCTATCAATGGGTATTTAGAAACGATTTTTGCACGCATTTGCGTTAAAGCGCCCTCGTCCGACTTATGCTTTTTACACAAATATTCGGTAACCACAAACTGCAAAACGCTATCGCCGAAAAACTCCAGCCTTTCGTTATCAGGTTGTTTATGTTCGTGAGCATATGACGAGTGAGTAAACGCTCTTCTAAGAAGCATTTTATCGTTAAAAGTATATGCTATTTTACCCTCTATTCCCGAAACGTCGAATAAATCCATACTAGTTTTCAATTATTATTTCTTCACCTGCTATTTTATCTTTAATCGCAGTCGAAACGTCAAATTCGCTATAAAGCACTGCTTGAAGAATTGCGCCTTTAATCGCACCCCTTTTAGCCGAACCGTGCGCTTTTATAACAGTTTTGTTTACTCCTAAAAATAGTGCGCCACCCTTGTTGCCGTAATCCATCTTAGTTCTAATCTTCTTAAAGGCAGGTTTAAGAAGTAGTCCACCCATTTTGCCCTTAAACGAAGAGTAAACTTCGCTTTTGATAAGTTTAAGCAATGTTGCTACGGCACCTTCGGTTGATTTTAATGCGATATTTCCAGAAAATCCGTCGGTAACTATAACGTCGTAGTCGCCGGACAGAATTTCTCTCGATTCCATATTCCCAACGAAATTGATGGTCCTAAGGTTTTTAAGGATTGGAAAAACTTCGTGATTTAAGGCGTTGCCCTTTTCGTCTTCCGTGCCGTTAGAAAGTAACGCTACTTTTGGATTTTTTATACCTAATGCCTCGGCGTAAGCACTACCCATTAACGCAAATTGACAAAGGTTAATAGGCTTACAGTCGGCATTTGCACCAGAATCTAATAGTAAAACGTTTTTATCTTCGATTAGCGTTGGAAGGCTTGGACAAAGTGCAGGACGATTTACCCCTTGAATTCTGCCAAGTTTTAAAGTTGCGCCAACCAAAACTGCACCAGTTGAACCTGCCGATACGAATGCCGTTGCGTCGTCTTTTTCCTTTAATTCCTTAAAGGCTACGCAAATAGAACTGTTTGGTTTACTTCTAACTGCCTTGGTAGGCTCTTCTTCGCAAGTTATAACCTCGCTAGCAGGTAGAATTTCTATCCTATCTTTATCGTATTCATATGAAGAAAGTTTTTCTTTAATAACTTCTTCTATGCCGACTAATACGGCTGTAAAACCACTCTTTTCGTTTATAGCCTCTATAGTCCCTGCGATAATCTCTTCAGGAGCATTGTCGCCACCAAAGGCGTCTATCAAAATTCTCATTTTTTTCACCCTTGTGTTTTTATTAGTTTTCTAACGTTCCTACCGTTCTTGGGAATGGCAAAACGTCTCTAATATTAGAAATACCCGTTAAATACATAATCATTCTTTCAAAGCCTAAACCAAAGCCCGAATGAATAACTCCACCGTATTTTCTAAGGTCGAGATACGATTTGTAATCTTCTGGGTTAAGATTGCATTCTTTCATTCTTCTTTCAAGAACGTCTAATCTTTCCTCACGTTGAGAACCACCAATAAGTTCGCCGATTCCTGGAACTAAAAGGTCGCTAGCTGCAACCGTCTTTCCGTCGTCGTTAAGTCTCATATAGAACGCCTTAATATCTTTTGGATAATCGGTTAAGAATACAGGCTTTTTGAAGTATTTTTCGGTGATATATCTTTCGTGTTCGCTTTGTAGGTCTACGCCCCAATATACTGGAGCGTCGAATCTGTCTTTAACTTTAAGTAGAATGTCTATAGCCTCGGTGTAAGTCAAACGAACGAACTCGTTATTTATAACGTTATTTAATCTATCGATAAGTCCTGTGTCAACGAATTGGTTTAAGAAATTAATCTCTTCGGCACAAGTAGACATAACTCTCTTGATGATATATTTAACCATATCTTCTGCGCAGTCCATATCGTCAGCAAGGTCGGCGAAAGCAAGTTCTGGCTCTATCATCCAAAACTCTGCTGCGTGGCGAACAGTGTTTGAGTGTTCTGCTCTAAAAGTAGGTCCAAAAGTATACACGTTTGCAAAAGCCATTGCAAAGTTTTCAACATCTAATTGACCTGATACGGTTAAACTTGATTTTTTACCAAAAAAATCTTTACTATAATCGGTAGTTCCGTTTTCTTGTGGAACGTTATCTAAATCAAGGGTTGTTACTTGGAACATTGCACCTGCACCTTCGCAATCGCTACCTGTAATGATTGGCGTATGAACGTATACGAAACCTCTTTCATTAAAGAAAGTGTGAATAGCAAACGCAGCTTCACTTCTAATTTTGAAAGCGGCTTTAAAAATATTCGTTCTTGGACGAAGGTGTGGCATTGAGCGCAAAAACTCTAAAGTATGTCTCTTCTTTTGAAGTGGATACTCCGGACAAGACGCACCGAGAACTTCAATGCTATCGGCATTGATTTCAAAAGGTTGTTTGTTTTCAGGCGTTAGGATAAGAGTGCCGTTTACTTTTAAGCATGCTCCTACGTTTTGACGAGCAATCTCGTCGTAATTAGATACCTTTTCTCTATCGAAAACTATTTGACAATTTTTAAAATACGAACCATCGTTAAGTTCGATAAAGCCGAACGACTTGCTATCACGAATAGTTCTAGCCCAACCACAAACGGTTACTTTTACGCCCCCAAACTCTTGAGGATTTTTGAAAATTTTTCTAAGCTCAATTCTGTCCATAAATCTACACCCTATATTAATAAATATATATACTTTAGTAGTATAACATATAATTATTTCATTTTCAAGTTTTTTAACCAAATTTTAAGCAATAAAAAAGTGCGTGGACTTTTCCTTCCAAATGAAAGTCCACGCACTAATGTTTTTTATTAATTTTACTCTGTTCTAAGTGCAACAACAGGGTCTTTTTTTGCAGCACTTCTTGATGGAATAATTCCTGAAATTAAGTTTAGGGTTACGCTAATTGCAACGAGTATTGCCGCCGCCCCAATAGGGAGAATTGCCCTGAGTGTAGGTATTCCCGTAAGCGCTTGCAATATTAGGTTAATTGGAATACATAGTAGGTAGGTTACGCCAACGCCTAGTAATCCTGAAATTAAACCGATTATTATGGTTTCGGCGTTAAATAGCGAAGAAACGTCTCGCTTTGACGCACCTATTGAACGAAGTATACCGATTTCTTTTGTTCTTTCTTGAACGGAGATAAGTGTGATAACTGCAATCATTATAGACGAAACGACTAACGATATAGCAACGAAAGCGATTAGAATATAAGTAATTGCGTCGATTACCGTAGTTACTGCAGACATAAGAAGTCCTACGTAGTCGGTATATTTAATTTTCTTTGCCTCATCTACTCCTTGGTTGTATTCTTCTATTGCCTCGACAATTAAGTCCTTATTTTCAAAAGAAGATGCGTAGATGTTTATCGAGGTTGGAACGCCTAAATCTATACAACCCATTTTTATTAGATTGTTTTCATAGGTGCTATCGGAAAATTCCATAATCGTTTGATAATAACCAGCGCAAAGTTGGTCATCTTCTCCATATTCATGGTTCAAGAGATTGGATAATTCCGTGTTTAAAGCACTAGAGTTATCTTGAGCAATCTTTTCCAGCGTCTTTTCTAAGCCTGCGTATTCTAAAACGTAACCGAGTTCTCCCGTTTGGTCTGCCATTACGTAAGGCATAACTTTTTCAACAGTATACTCCATAGTATATTTTTGCGCCAAAACCATCATAACGAGACCATCTATCGTCTCTTTACTTGCATTTTCAAACATGCTTATAACGTCATCTGCCGATACGCCGTTACCCATAGATTGAGCGTATGCCTCGGCTATAAGTTCTTTTTTGGCTTTTTGATTGTCTTCATCACCTAGGTTTTGAAATCCAGCCATTACCTTTAAACCCAATTGCTCTTCAGGAATGGTCGTTTTAATTTTAAGGCTTAAACGGGCTTTTCCAAGGTCGTCTAGACTGGAAGCATATTCGTGAAATTTATGCGATTTTTGTTCGGTATCTAATTCAGTTGAAGAACTTTCGAAAGGTTTTCCTGTAAAAACGTCTATGTTAGGAGATGCCTTTTGCGCTTGAACAACTGCAGAATTTTCAGCCCCTTTAATTATTTCCTCGGTTAACTTGTAAGTGTAACCTATAGCACCCTTAATCATGTGGTTTTCACTTTCAGGATTAGGACGAATTATACCTTTAATCTTTAGCGTATACGCGTTGTCGTATAATGCGTTTAATCTTATTGGATTCTCTCTACTGTCAATCCATATACCGAGTTCGCTAGAATATTCGTAGCAATCGTATGGTAATATGGTTTTAAATTCCTTTTCGCAAAGTTCTCTATAACTCCAATGCTTGTAATCCTTTTCAAGAGTTTGACCACTTTGAGCAGCCTTAATTATCTTATCTATCTCTTCGTCGCCAATAAGCCCTAGAGCGTAAAGGGTTAAGTCGTCTAACTCGTTATGTTCGTTTAATACAAGCACCACTTCGTTAGCCTTGGTTGGCCAATCGCCGTATACCACGTCGTATTGTTCCTTTACCATATCGTTGATTAATCCACCGTCGGTCGAGGAAATTAATTCTTGCCACATATCCCCCATTATCATATTGGAGAACATTCCAAACGAGGAATTACTCTCTTCGGTATTAATTCCACCTATTCCCCCACCGTTTTGACTACCCGTAGAGCCTAGCATAAAGCTTGCTAACATCTTGGTAAGCAATTCCTTGGTGTCGGACTTTACTATTTCACCATTATATTTTGTATAAACGTCTAGGTCTAAGTCGTAATTATACTGAACTGCAGAAACGGCACCGTTGAGTTTAGAACCCTTCTTTGCTATTTCTTTATCAAGATAAATCTTAAATGATGCTAAATCGTTTTCACCGGTGTTAGCTTTCGCTAAAGCATCAACGAGTTCACCAATTACTTGGTCTTTATAAATACCGTCTAGAGGATGGTCTGGTTCTCCCTTTCCAGAATTCATAAAACTCTCCATCAACGACATTACGTCCATTGATGATGATTCAATCGTGATAGGATAAGAAGAAAGCGTTGCCTCTTGAACGTGATTTATATATGAAGTTGCACCCTGTGATACGGCTAAAATAAGCGATATACCGATAATACCTATACTACCTGCAAACGAGGTTAAAGCCGTTCTTCCCTTTTTGGTAAAAAGGTTGCGCATTGAAAGTTTAAAAGAAGTCCATAAACTCATTTTAGAGCGTTTCTTTCTTTTAATCTTATTTGGCTTATAACTTTCCTTTTCGGTAGGGATAAACGATTGCTCTTCGGCAGATTTATATGCTTGATTTTCATCTACGGTTAACGGATTGGTATCCTCTATAACCTCGCCGTCTTTAAGACTGATTATTCTTGAAGAATATTGCTTCGCTAAGTCTCCGTTGTGGGTTACCATAATAACAAGTCTATCTTGAGCGATTTCCTTGATTAATTCCATTATTTGAACGCTAGTTTTACTGTCTAACGCACCAGTCGGTTCGTCGGCAAGCAAAATATCAGGCTCGTTTACGAGCGCTCTAGCAATAGCAACACGCTGACATTGACCACCTGAAAGTTGGTTAGGACGCTTATAGATTTCCTTTTCAAGACCAACCTTTCTAAGAGCCTCTTTGGCTAATTTAACACGCTCTTCTTTTCCTACGCCAGAAATAGTTAACGCTAGTTCTACGTTAGATAATACCGTTTGGTGTGGAATTAGATTATAACTTTGGAAAATAAAGCCGATTCTATGGTTACGGTAAGTATCCCAATCACGGTCGCTAAAATTCGTGGTAGACTTACCTTCAATAACAAGGTCGCCTTCGGTATAACGGTCTAATCCCCCAATGATGTTAAGCATTGTGGTTTTACCACATCCAGAAGGCCCTAAAATTGAAACGAATTCACTTTTCCTAAAGTTAATAGATACTCCCTTTAAGGCTTGAACGGAATTTTCTCCTGCAAAATAGGTCTTTTTAACGTTTATTAGTTGTAATGCCGGCGAATATACGCCGTCTGTTTTGAGAGCTTTACCCATAACCTCTCCTTATGCTGATTTTTATTTGTATTTTTATTGTAACATAAAAACCTTAAACATTTTTAAAAATAACGTAAAAATAATGTAAAAGTTTTTACTTTCTAGACTCTATTAGAAAACTACATCAATTCAGCGATTGAAGTAACGAATGAAGAAACGTCTTCAACTTCTAATCCTTCGATTAATCTAGCAGATTGATATAGAACGTTTACCGTTTTAGTAAACTTTTGTTGGTCTTCTTTTAGTTGTGATTTTAAGGTTTCTAGAATTTTGTGATTATAAGAAATTTCTAGTATTTTTTCTGCTTTTACCTTTTGGCTTGCGTTAGGCATTGCATTTAGAACTTTTTCCATTTCAATGGATAATTCACCTGCAGATATTAAGCATACGGGATACGTTTTTAGATTGTCGGTAAGCCTTACCTCTTTAATACTATCCCCTAAAATTTCCTTAATTTTCTCTAGTAATTCCTTATTTTCTTGGTTTTTAGAGGCGAGTTCCTTTTTCTCTTCTTCGTTAGAAAGTGAAAAATCTGCTTCGGCAACCGACTTAAACTTCTTGCCCTCGTATTCGATTAAAAGTTTTGCAACGAACTCGTCTACGCCGTCTTTGAAGAATAAAATTTCCACGCCCTTTTCTTTTGCTTTTTCAATTTGTGGAAGGGTTGCGATTTTTTCGTAACTTTCGCCAGACGCATAATATATAAATTCCTGGTCTTGTGGCGCTTCACTAACGTATTCTTTAAGAGATACGAGTTTTTCCTTTGAAGAAGAATAGAACATTAGCAAATCTTTGAGTTTATCTTTATTCATTCCAAAGCCTGCATATGCGCCGAACTTTATGGATAAACCAAACTCTGTAAAGAGTTTATCGTAGGTTTCCCTATCCTTTTCAAGCATATCTTTAAGTTCTTGAATAATCTTCTTTTCAATGCCGTTTGCAATGGCTTTTACTTGACGGTCTTGTTGTAAAATTTCTCTTGATATGTTAAGACTTAAATCACTTGAATCTACTACGCCTTTTACAAAGCCAAAGTAGTCTGGAAGAAGTTCTTCGCACTTTTCCATAATCATAACGCCGTTAGCGTAGAGTTTTAAACCCTTTTTGAAGTCCTTTGAATAATAATCAATAGGTGCGTTTGCTGGGAAATAAAGTATTGAATCGTATGTTACTGCGCCTTCGATTTTAGTATAAATACCCTTTAATGGGTCGATATATTCGTGGAATTCGTTTTTGTAAAACTCGTTTAGAGCTTCGTTTGTAACTTCTTTTTTAGGCTTTTTCCAAAGTGGAACCATGCTGTTTAAGGTTTCAAGTTCTCTAATTTGCTCGTATTCAGGCTTATCACTAGGACTACCGTCTTTTTTAACCGTCTTAGTTACCATCATTTGAATTGGATATCTTATATAGTCGGAATAACGACGAATAAGCGAAGTTATCTTGTATTCTTGGAGTAGGTCGCTATACTTATAGTCTTCGCTATCTGCTTTAAGGGTTAAAATTATTTTAGTGCCGTAGCCCTCTTTTTCACATTCTTTTACAGTATAGCCTTCTGCCCCTTTACTTTCCCAAACGAAAGTCTTATTTTCAGTGTAACTCTTTGTAATAACCGTTATTTTATCGGCAACCATAAACGCTGAATAAAAACCTACGCCGAATTGACCTATAAGTTGCTCTTCCGTCTTACCCTCGTTTTCCTTTTTGAATGCAAGCGTTCCCGATTGTGCTATCGTGCCGAGATTTTTTTCTAACTCACTCTCGGTCATGCCTATACCCGTATCTTCTATGGTTAGCGTCTTAGCAACCTCATCAAGAGATATGGTAATCTTAAAGTCTTGATTTACCTTAGAGTCGGTTAAAGAGATAAATTTTAATTTATCAATAGCGTCTGATGCGTTTGAGATAAGTTCTCTTAAAAAAATCTCTTTATTCGTATAAATCGAATTAATCATTAAGTCTAAAATTCTTTTGGATTCTGTTTTAAATTGTTTCATTTTGCCACCTCAAGTTTTTTAGCACTCACATAAAAAGAGTGCTAAATATATTATATACCAAGCGACCATTTTGTCAATCAGTTTATGAGAATTTTTAATAATTTAAACAAGATTCTTTATTTAAGTTGTGTTTATTAAAAAAAATTGCTCGCAGATAACTGCGAGCATAAATTTGATTGTCATATGAGTAGTTAAATTAGTTAATAACTTCTCCTCCCAAAGATTCTAATTGAGTAGCACCAAACCAACAATAACCTTTAGTGCCATCACCCCAATCGGTTCTACCATAATCTCTTCCAATGGTTTCGCGGTTGATTCCGTTTATAGTGTTGTTTGTAATCCTATCGCCATATAATAAGTCAGTTGATTGATATTCAAACTTTGACCAAGCATCGCCAACGATACCACAATACAAACCCGCCTCATTAGTAGTGCTAGAAACCATATCACAGTTTTTAATAGAATAACCCGCAATGTTAACCTTTAAGGTTTGAACAGGAGAACATTGTGATAACCAACCCACAATTGCGCCTGCAGCTCTATAGCATGAAATATCGCAGTTGTTGATTTCTACCGCATCTAATTTTACGTTTCTATCGTCGCCAAGTTCGTTGATAGCAATACCATAAATTCCACCAGCAGATTTACCATTACTTCCAGTTGCAAGAATAGTAGAATTTTTAACCTTTACGTTTTGGAAAGCAACGTCGCCGGAGGTAACGGTTTCCATATCTTCAAAATTGATTTGAGCAACGAAACCAGCAGCATTTACACAGGTAGTTGCATTACCAATCGTTGCGTTACTAATAGTAATATTGCTTATTGAAAGGTCTGATTTAACAAGACCAAATAATGCTGCGTTGCCATTTGCATCAGGATTAATACTGAAGTTGCTTAACGTTACACCAGTTGATGGAGCAGTTAACGTCCATACAGATTCCACAGAATCATAAATAGTCATGGGAGTAAGGGTTGCGCCGTTAAAATCAATGTCGTTTTTAATTTCAATTTTGTAAACGCCTGATAAATCAGCATTCTCTTTACTTAATTCTTGAGTTAGGTCAATAAAATCTTGTGCCGTGTAGATTTCGATATAATCTCTCTCGGTCGTTTGACCACAAGAACACTTTAACGTTTTAGCCAAACGATTGTTTCCAAAGTAGTTTACTACTTCAGTATATTCGTGGGTGTGTGGAGGATTTTCGCCACCATTGTTTCCACCACCCTCTCCGTCTCCAGAGCCAGTGCCACCACAAGCTACCATAGCAAATGAAAGCATCAAGCACATTAGAACGGATAATAAAGTAACTAAAAATTTTCTAGTATTAGTCATAATTATCTCCTTGAATAACATTATGAACCTATTTTACAACAATTTAGCAATTTTGTCCATATATTTGTTAAATGTTTTTATTTTTAATATTAATATTGAATGTAAAAGTTAATATTTTAATAAATTTTTTCCTAACTTAAAAGAAAAGTGGCGACTCCAACCTTAGATATATCGCCACTTTTTCTAAATTAAGGAAAAACTAATGAAAAAACTAGTTATAGATTAATCAATTTGAATATTCTTTTTTTCTGGAACTTTAGCCTCTTTTTTAGGAACGTCTAACACTAGCGTTCCGTTATGATATTTAGCCTTAATATCCTCTTCGGTAAGGCTTTCGCCTACATAGTAACTACGCTTGCAAGAATAACTTCTTTCTTGCCTTAAATACTTTTGTTCGTTAGATTCCGTTCTTACTGCCTCAACGGTTAAATAACCTTTTTCTAGAGTTAACTTTATATCCTCTTTTTCATATCCCGGCATATCTACGCTAAGTTCGTAGCCCTTTTCCGTTTCCTTTATATCCGTGTGCATTGACTTATTTACCCCTGTAAACGTAGGAGCAAAAAAATCTTCGAACATATTGTCGAAAAAGCCTAATCCAAATGGTCTATTAGTTTGTAAATAATTTTTCATAACATTACTCCTTTTTATCTTAAATTTTAGCAATCGATTGTTTAGTGTGTTAGCACTCTTTATTGTCGACTGCTAATTTTATTATACACCCTTAAATAAGTTTGTCAAGGGTTTTTTGTAAATTTTTCTAAAAATTTTTAAAAAAGAAAAAACGCTAAAATTCTTCTAGCGTTTTTATTGACTTGTTTTATTGTTTTTATTCCTACTTTGCTATTTTATTTAAGATATATTGTGCATAAAGTTTAGCAACGTTTATTTTGGTAACGCTTTCAATTCCCTCAAAAAAGGCATTAGAGTTAACTTCACACACAACCTTTGCGCCGTCCTTTCCGTATAGAATATCCACCCCACAATAATCTAGGTTTAGGCAGGTGGCAACTTTCTCGGCAAGGTCTTTTATATCCTTATTTTCTTTGATGTCTAGGTCTATATTTTCGCCCTTACCACCAAGCGCTATGTTGGAACGGAAGTCGTTTTGGTTATATCGCTCCATTCCTGCAACGGCCTTGCCACCTATTACTATTACCCTTATATCCTTGCCCTTTTCTGTCCCGAGATATTCTTGGCACATATAAGGGGTTAGTTTAAGTTCTTCTAGGTATGAAAGTAATTGCGCCTTGTTTTGGGCTAAAAACACGCCACTTCCACAAGAGCCGTAACTTGTTTTTACAATCATAGGATAGCCAATTTCTTTTTCAAGAGTTTCAACGTATTCTCTTGAAAGTTGACATTCTTTTCTATAACAAACGGGGGCAAATATAGTTTTTGGAATATTAAATCCGTTATTTGCAAGGGCAATATACGTTTCACCCTTGTCGTCGCATACCCTAATAGCGTCGTGCGAGTTAAATAACTTATAGCCACTTTTTTCTAGCATAGCCGATAAATACTTGTCTTTATCGAGATAAATGATAAAATCTGTATCGCCAAGGGTTGTTTTTATTTGATTATCTTTAATTAGCGCAGTTAAATGGGCTAGGTAGAGAATTTCCACGTCTACCCCCATCAACTTAAATTCGCTTTGCAACCTTTCGGCTTGATGAATGTTTTGCCCTGGTATTCCAAAAGGGTTTATTATAATCTTTCCGTTAGGCATTATTCTTACCACACTCTATTAGAATAGACCGACGATTTTTCCATCTTCGGTTACGTCGATTTTTTCTGCAGCAGGAACCTTTGGAAGTCCCGGCATAGTCATTATGCTACCCGTAAGAGCAACGATAAAGCCTGCGCCTGCCGAAACCTTAACGTTACGAACGGTAACTATAAAATTTTCTGGAGCACCGAGTTTAGTTTGGTCGTCGCTAAAAGAATATTGGGTTTTCGCCACGCAAATAGGTAGTTTATCTAAGCCTAGTTTGTTAAGTTTTGCAATTTGCGCTTTAGCGTCGTCGGTAAACTCAACGTCTACGCCACCGTATATCTTAACGGTTATATCCTTAATCTTTTGTTCGATACTATCGTTTTGGTCGTAACTAAAGGTAAAGTCGTTTGGCTTTTCGCAAAGAGAAATAACTTCTTTTGCTAGTTCTTCGCCACCCTTTCCACCTTCTGCCCAAACGGTTGAAAGAACTACGTTTACACCTAGTTTTTTGCATTCGTTAATTATAAACTCTATCTCAGCGTCAGTATCGGTTGGGAAACGATTAACTGCTACTACTGATGGAAGTTTATACACGTCCTTAATATTTTTAACGTGCCTTAATAAGTTTGGTATACCACGCTCTAATGCGCCTAAATCTTCGTTAGCGAGTTCGGTTTTTAGAAGTCCACCATGCATTTTTAAGGCACGAACGGTTGCAACTATTACTACTGCAGATGGAACTAGATTAGCCATTCTACACTTAATATCAAGGAATTTTTCTGCGCCTAGGTCTGCACCGAAACCAGCCTCGGTTACTACGTAATCGCCAAGCTTTAGAGCAGTTTTAGTTGCGATAACAGAGTTGCAACCGTGCGCTATGTTTGCAAAAGGTCCCCCGTGAACGAATGCAGGAGTTCCCTCTAAAGTTTGAACGAGGTTTGGCTTTAATGCGTCTTTAAGTAGAGCCGTCATTGCGCCTTCTGCCTTTAAATCGCCTGCCGTTACAGGCTTATCGTCGTAGGTGTAGCCAACTATGATTTTAGCAAGTCTTTGCTTTAAATCGGTTATTCCATTAGCAAGACAGAATATAGCCATAATCTCACTTGCAACGGTTATATCGTATCCGTCTTTTCTTGGAACACCGTTAAATTTTCCACCTAAACCATCTTCCACGAAACGAAGTTGACGGTCGTTCATATCTACGCATCTCTTCCAAGTGATTTTTTCAGGGTCTATGTTAAGGGCATTACCTTGATAGATGTGGTTATCTAGCATTGCTGCAAGCAAGTTGTTCGCTGCGCCTATCGCATGAAAATCGCCCGTAAAGTGTAGGTTTATGTCTTCCATAGGAATAACTTGCGCCCAACCACCACCGGCTGCGCCACCTTTTACACCAAAAACAGGTCCTAAAGATGGTTCACGAAGAGCAACTACTACCTTTTTGCCAATTCTTTTAAGTCCGTCGGCAAGACCAATAGTCGTGGTCGTTTTACCTTCGCCTGCTGGAGTTGGCGTTATAGCCGTTACGAGTATTAGTTTTCCGTCTTTTTTAGTAGAGTCGTCCTTGATGTCAAGGCTTATCTTGGCTTTGGTTTTGCCGTAACATTCGTAATCTTCCTTTTTTACGCCTAAAGTCTCTGCAATTTGTTCGATTGGCTTTGGTGTAACGCTTTGCGCTATTTCAATATCGCTTAAATATCCCATAACTTTACCCGTCCTTTTTTATTCTCCTCTTCTCCACGTTCTTGGTGCGAAAAGAATTATCATTGGTAATATTTCTAGTCTTCCTACAATCATAACCATAGAAAGAACTAATTTACTAAATCCACTATACGCCGAAAAGTTACCCATAGGTCCTATCGCCGTAGTCATTCCTGGCCCAACGTTTCCTATAACCGTAATTGAAGTTGAAAAGTTTGCAAACACGTCGCTCCCACAGGGGTCTATCGCCAGTATAAGCGTGCAAAGAACAACTATCATAACCCACATTATAAAATATACGCAGGTGTTTCTTTCAATTTCTTTAGAAAGAGTTTCGCCTTCTAACTTGGTATTGGTTACAGACCTTGGGTGCAACGCCTTCTTAACTCCGTTTTTACACGTTTTAAATAGTATAATCGCACGAGAAACTTTCATTCCACCACAAGTCGAGCCACCACAAGCACCTATTACCGTTAATATCATAAGCATGGTTTTAGAGAACTCTGGCCAAGCAGTAAAGTCTGCCGTTGAAAAGCCTGTGGTTGAACTTATTGAAGTCGTTTGGAAAAAAGCGTATCTTAAACCTTGCGCAAATTCCATTCCAATAGAAAGTAGGTTAATCGCAATAGTTAAGGTGGCGAAAATCACTATTATTAGGTAAGTTATAAACTCTTCGCTCTTGACTGCCTTTAGGAAGTGCCCCATCAAGATTAGATAGAACAAGTTAAAGTTTATTCCAAACAAGAACATAAAGGTTGCAATTACCATTTCTACGTATAGACTATCGTAGTGTGCTATACTATCTCCGTATATGCTAAAACCACCCGTTCCGGCGTTAGAAAATGCGTTTAGTAACGCCTCGTATAACCCCATTCCACTAAAAGAAAGTAAAACGGCTTCGGTTAAGGTTAGAAATAGGTATATGCCGTATAAAATTCTTGCAGTATAGGTAATTTTACTAACAAGCTTAGATGCTGATGGCCCCGGTGCTTCTGCTCTTAAAATGTGCATGGCGTTGCCGTTCGCAGGTAACACGGCTAGCAAGAATACCAATACGCCCATACCACCTATCCAATGGGTAAATAAGCGCCAAAACATTATGGCTTTAGATAAATCTATTTTGTCGGTGGAAAGGCTTAATATGGTTGCGCCCGTAGTTGTAAAACCTGAAACAGTTTCAAAGAATGCGTCGAAAAAGTTTGAAATTTCACCACTTAAAATAAACGGCATTGAGCCTACTAACGACATTATTATCCAACATAGCGCAACGATAACGAATCCTTCTTTTGCATATAACGACTTATCCTTTACCTTCATATAGGATAAAGGAAGTCCCACGGCTAATAGGCTTAGAACTGGAATTAAAAAGGCAAGAAAGTTGCCCTCTCTATAAAAAACACCTACGAACATAGGTATACACATTAACCCTGCAAGTATTATAAGCGTTTTACCAATTACGTTAAAAACTACTCTATAATTCATTACCTAAAAATCCCCACAAGGTCGGTTATTTGTTTTATTAGGGAAACTACGATTACCTTGTCGCCCTTTTCAATTACCGTTTCGCCACTTGGCAATATGAATTGTTCTTCTCTAACTATACCACCAATTAGCGTGTTAGGTTTTATCTTTAAATCTTTTAACGGCGTGTTAATATATTCAAACGACTCGCCAACTTCGAACTCGGTTGCCTCTGTTAACGAGCCTAATTTGTAGAAGTTGATTATTCCACCTTCTCTTTCCGTTTTGTGCGAACGAACGTAACCTATAATTTGGTCTGCCGTGGCTTTTCTTGGCGAAACTACCGTATCTAAACCGATATATTCTGCCATGTCGTATATAGAACTTCTGTTTATTTTTGTGATTACTTTACCAACGTTCTTTTGCATTGCATAAAGCGAGATAACTACGTTACTCTCGTCAAAATCGGTTAAGGTTACGCATGCGTCGGCATTAGATATTTTTTCTTCGCTTAATAAGTTTTGGTCGGTGCCGTCGCCACAAATAATAGTCGCTCTTGGTAAAATTTCGGCTAGTCTTTCGCAAACGGATTGGTCTTCTTCTATGATTTTAACGTTTACTTCTGGCGACTTACAAAGTTCGTTAGCCAAGTGAACTGCTATTTTACCACCACCTATTATCATAACCGTCTTTGCCCTTTGCTTAAACATACCAGTCTTTTTACAAAAAGCAGATATATCTTTATCCGAGCCGATTACGTGAATTCTATCTTCTTTTTCCATCACGAAAGAGCCGTTTGGGATAAACTCCTTACTTCCACGAGTTACCATTCCAAACAAAATCTTGTTTCCGTAATGTCTACATACTTCCATTACCTTTTTACCAACGATAGGGTTGCCTTTTTCAAGTTCAAACTCAACCATCATTGCCCTACCACCGGCAAAAACTTCCACCTTTTTAGCAGATGGGAATTTTAAGGCGTTATCTATTTCGTATGCCGTTCTCTTTTCTGGGTTAAATAGCAAGTCTAAACCTAGTTCTTGCCTTAAATTTTCCATTTCTTTGAGATATTCTGGGTCTCTTACACGAGCGATAGTTCTTTTAGCACCTAAGTTTTTAGCCAACACACAAGTCAAGATATTCATCTCGTCCCTTGAAGTGCATGCGATAAATAGGTCGGCTTCAGACACACCTGCACCTATTAAGGCTTCCTTTTCCAAGCCACCACCTACTAAACCTTTAACGTCGTATCCGTTTACCATGTTTTCAACAGCCGTTGAATTTACGTCTACAATTACAACGTCGTGATTTTCGCTTATGAAATTTTCTACAAGCGTTTTCCCAACTTTTCCAACACCTACTATCACTATTCTCATACTCGTTATTATAAACCTAAAAAATATGTATGTCAAATACTATTGTTTAATATTTATTAAAGAACATTGTTTCAATTAGCCATTGAATTTGAATTTTAGTTGTTTTATATAATTAAAAGATTCTGAGACGAGCTTTCATGATAGAAAAATAATTTGTAAAATCATTTGTCCTATTTACCAAGCTGACACTTTTTATCGTTAATAATTATTTTGTTGCATATACTATTAAAAATGTTAGATTTCTCAAGTAAGAAATTAAAACTCTTTTATAAAATTCTATCTATATTTTTGTGCGTTATAGTCGTTAGTTTTATAAGTTTTTTGTTTTTTATCAACTCGTATAAAAAACATTTTTACCCTGTCAAATATCAAAAAGAAATTGAATATTATTGTAAAGATTATAATCTAGATATAACGCTTGTATATAGCATTATAAACGTCGAAAGTAGTTTTAACACAAATGCCGTAAGCCAAAAAGGCGCTATAGGATTAATGCAGATACTACCATCTACGGCTCAATTTATTTCGAGTAAAATAAACGTCAAGGACTACGAGCTTAATGAGCCGAAAACTAATATTCGATTTGGGTGTTATTATCTTAGATATTTACTAAATAAATATAGCGAAAGAGATACTGCCGTTTGCGCATATAACGCTGGCGAAGGAAAGGTAAACGAATGGCTAAAAAATAGTAATTACAGTAAATATGGAAAAACTCTTTACAACGTTCCATACAAAGAAACGAGACAATACTTAAAGAAAATTAATAAAAATTATAAAAGATACGACTTTTTATACAAAAAAATGTTTGACAATTAGAAAATTTTTGAGTAAGATATTAAAGCACGTGAGGGTGGCGGAATTGGCAGACGCGTACGTTTGAGGGGCGTATGGTTATCCGTGTGGGTTCAAGTCCCATCCTTCACACCACGTCAGAGCAAGGCAGATTGTCTTGCTCTTTCATTTTTCAATAAAAGAGCAATGACCTGAATGCCTGCTCTTCCTTTTTCGCAAAAATTTCTTCGACAATTTTTGCGAGTTTTTTATTTAAGAGACCGATTATCAGGTGTGCCAAACAGGCGAAAGTCAACCTTCATCCCATGAAGAAACAAGGCAGATTGTCTTGCTCTTTCATTTTTCAATAAAAGAGCAATGAAAAATTTCTTAAATCATTGCAATTAAAAATTTAATATGTTAAAATGTCGTTATACAATAGCTAAGGAGATTTTGAATGAAACTTTTTGATATTTCAACCGACTCTACCTGCGATTTATATGCAAACGAGATTAAAGACAACGACCTTTTTTTCTTACCTTTAACGTATACACTTGAAGAAAAAGACGGACTAAAAGAGTTTTTAGATAATTTCACTTCCCCAGACGAATACGTTGCATATTATAATAGACTTCGTGAGGGCGTTGTTTCGAGAACGTCTATGAACAACCCTGCAATTCACGAAGAACATTTTAGAAAAATGGCTGAAAGTGGCGTTAAAGACGCTATTCACTTTACTATAAGTTACGGTTTATGTAGGACCGTTGACGTTGCGAGAGAGGCTGTAGAGGTTGTTAAAAAGGACTTCCCTGATTTTAATTGCCTTTGCGTTGAATGTAACACTACTACCGTCGGTCAAGGATTTTTAGTAAAAATTGCCGTTGATATGCGTAATCGTGGCAAGTCTTTACAAGAAACCTATGACTACGTTGAAAAAAATAAGAGTAAAATCCAACATTTTATAATCGTTGATAGCCTTACTCACCTTATGCGTGGTGGTAGAATTTCAGCAACTAGCGCAGTCGTTGGAACTTTATTAAAAGTAAAGCCAATTCTTATTTTTAATAAGGAAGGTAAACTTCAAAAATTTAAGCAATCTACAGGCTTAAAGCACACAATCGCCACTGCAGTTAAAGAGGCTGAAAAGTATACCGTGAACAAAGACTATCCCCTATTTACAGTTGCACATACCGACAATTTAGAAATGGCAAATCTTCTTTCTAACTCTCTTAAAACGGCTTACAAAGCGCAAACTGAAATAAGAATGATAGGCCCTGTTATCGGCTCTCATTTAGGACCTAACGCAGTTGCTTACATATTCCTATCTAACGAAGAAAGACCTTTATAAGCAATAGAATATTAAAACGACGTAGCTAATTCGCTACGTCGTTTTTTGTTTTATTTTAACGAGTTAAAATCGTTTTCCATACACATTAAATCGTATCCGTCAAGCGTTTCTAAATCGGTAAACTCTTTTCTTAGTTCCTTAACCTTTTCAATCGCCCAATCGAAATTTATTGGTTTTGGTTCGCCTAATTCTCTAAGCAGGTTTTCACGATAAATCTTGTTACGGTATTTTTTTGGAAGTTTCATTCCAACGAATTTTCTACCGGCATACTCGTGCTCGGTATCCGTTTCTAAACATTGTCTTACAAAGTCGGGACGAGCGTGGAAGGCTCTTTTCCAGTCGGCGTTTTTTTCAAAATTATAAAGGTCTGTGCCGTAAACGATTCGGTCACTATACTTTATAATAAATTCTATCCATTCTTTGCGCTTATCTCCGTTTAGATATTCTAAGAACGCTCCACCAGGGGTTACGTCAAACATAGTGTTTTTATAAGACAAAAACCTTACCGAAAGGTCGTAATCAGTGCATAAAAATCCCATGTGCGCCAAAGTTATTCTTAAGTTAGGGTGTCTATCTAAAAGAGTGAACATATCGTTAACTATTTGGTAAAAATCAGGATAGGTTCCATCTCCGTAGAAACAACCCCTCTTTTTCCAATAATCACTTATAGAACTATCCCAAAATCTTTTTGGATGAGCGTTATGAATTAAAATTGGAACTTCTTTTTCTTCTAAATACGCCCAAAACGGCTCGTATACTTCGTGTGTAAGACCATAGCCTAACTTTTTAAGATATTTAGGCATTGCCTCTAAAAGTTTGTATCCGTCGTAACCGTTAGCAAGGTTTTCTTTCGCTTGATTCAAATAGTATTCTGCCCTTTGTTCCATAGGCATATCAAAATCATGCTCCAAACCACAATATGCATAAGCGTTAGGCGAAAAAATACCTTTATAATATAAGCATTTTATATTTTGAAGTTTATCCATCTTAACGTCACCGTGTTCGTGAAGTGGACAACTTGCGAAAAGTTCTCTTATCACGCCGAGTTCTGCAAATTCTTGTTTATAAATTTCTACCGATTCTCTTACTGGAACACGCATAAGTGTGTGAACGTGTCCATCGAAAAGTTTTTCTTTAATCTTCATAGAAACCTCCAAGCAACTTTATATCGTTAAGTAAATTCTACACGTCTAGTTGTAAGTTGTAAATATTTTTTCTTGCACGATTTATACAATATTTTGCAAAGTATTCGCTTAGTTACCAAACAAAACTCTTTCTACTTCAGCGCAAACTGCGTGATAGATAGAAACGTGATATTCTTGCACTAAATAAGTTTGATTTGCAGGGGCAATTATGGTCGTATCGCAGATTTCAACTAGTTTCCCACCGTCGTTACCAACTAAAGCAACCGTCTTAATTCCCATAGCCTTGGCAACTTGCGCTGCTTTAACGACGTTAGTTGAATTTCCAGAAGTGGATAACAACACTAATACGTCCTGCTTTCTACCAATAGAATAAACCATTTGAGCAAAGGCTAGCGTTGCGCTAGCGTCGTTTGAATATGCAGATAGTCCACTTGTTAGAGATACTAACGGAATTGCGCTAACACCTTCTTGCAAAGATAAGGCGTCTTTATCGTTACCAAGCGCCTTGTTTAGTTGAGCAATTTTCTTTGGGGAAAGTTGACGCTTTAATAAAAAACCCTTTAATAATTCCCCTGAAATATGTTCACAATCGGCAGCGCTACCACCGTTTCCACACAATAGAACTTTACCCTCTTTTTTGTGGGCAGTTACTATGGCGTTAACAAAAGACTGTATTGCGCTTTGTTGTGATTTTAATTCACTAAATCTTTCTACTAATTTTTCTATATGATTAGGCATATTTTTCTCCTTTAATCGTAAAGGTCTGTCGATAAATATCTATCACCAGAGTCAGGCATTATTACTACGATATTTTTGCCTTGGTTTTCTTCTTTTTTTGCTAACTCAAGGGCGATTTTAAGGGCGCATCCAGATGAAATTCCTATTAAAATTCCTTGTGTTTTCGCAAAATTTCTCGCTTGTTCGTAAGCGCCTAAATCACTAACCGTTAAAACTTCGTCAACAAGTGTTAGGTCTAAATTTTCAGGAATAAAATTTGCACCTATCCCTTGAATTTTATGCCTTCCAATTATTCCTTTTGTAATTAGTGGCGAACTTTCAGGTTCTACGCCTACAACCTTTATTTTTTGGTTTACTTCTTTCAAGCGTTTTGCCGTTCCCGTTATCGTGCCACCAGAACCGATTGCACTTACGAATATATCAACTTTATTATCTAAATCTTGTAAAATCTCGTTAGCAGTAGTTTGATAGTGCGCAAGTGGGTTTAACGGATTAGAAAACTGCCCCGTTACTATACTATTTGGCGTAGTTTTACCTATCTCGTTAGCCTTATCGATAGCGCCTTGCATACCTTTCTCGCCACTTGTTAACACGACTTCTGCACCATAGGCTTTTAGAAGTTTTATTCTTTCTACGCTCATAGTGTCGGGCATAACTAAAACGGCTTTATATCCCCTTGATGCGCATATAGACGCTATGCCTATTCCCGTGTTACCACTAGTAGGCTCTATAACCGTTCCACCGCTTTTTAATAAACCCTTTTCTTCAGCGCCTTTTATCATAGATAAAGCAACTCTATCTTTAACGCTTCCTGCTGGATTAAAACCTTCTAGTTTAGCGTAAAGGTTTGCTTTAAGATTAAGCGTTTTTTGTAGGTTTTTAAGAGATAAAAGAGGCGTGTTGCCTATCAACTCTTCTACGTTTTGATAAACTTTCATTATTTCTCCAAATCTATTAAACGAGCGTCTATAACACCGTCAATAATTTCTATAATGCAATATCCGTTCTTACTAAATCTCGTCATTGCGCCGGGATTTATTAAAGTTACGTCTTCATTGTAGTCTATTTGTGCCTTGTGCGTATGTCCGTATAACACTAGTTTAACGCCAAGTTCCTTTGCCCTTAAAAATATTCTAGTTAAACCCATTTTAACGTGGTATCTATTGCCGTGGCAAACGAGAGTTTTTACCCCATCTAAATCTAAAATTTTTTCATCTCCACCACCGTCGCAATTTCCGTAAACGGTAACTAGTTTATCGCCTAATTCCTCCTTAACGAAGTCCATATCGTAAAAATGGTCGCCAAGGTGAATTACTTTATCCAATTTTTTAAGCGCAGGCATTATTTCTTGTATTGCTTTTTTGTTGCCGTGCGTATCCGAAAGCACGCCTATTCTCACTTTAATTTACCCCTTAATTCTTGTAAGGCACGAAATCTATGGCTAATTTTGTTTTTATCGGTAGGGTCGGCGAATCCTAAACTCATTTTAAGGTCGTTGCTATAAAACAACGGGTCGTATCCAAAGCCGTTTTCGCCCTCTTCTTTATCTAGAATTTTGCCGTGCGTTTCGCCGTAACCCGTGATAATTTCTCCGTTAGGATTATAATAAACCATACAGCATACGAATTTGGCATTTCTATTTTGCTTGCCTTGTAAGTTTTTAAGCAACAATTCGTTGTTGTGCTTATCTATTCCGTCGCCAGCGTATCTAGCAGAATAAATTCCCGGTGCGCCGTCTAACGCTTCAACCATTAGTCCACTATCGTCGGCAAGCGCAGGAACACCCAATGCGTCGCTTACAGCCTTTGCCTTAATAAGCGCATTTTCGTAAAAAGTAGAGCCGTTTTCTTCTATTTCAAAATCTAAACCCTCTTGTTTATATCCTGAAATCTCAAAATCGCTCAAAATCTCTTGAATTTCTCTAATTTTAGCAAGGTTTCCACTTGCCACTACTATTTTCTTCTTCATAAGTTGTTTGAAAGTTGGACGAATTTTTCTACCGACAAACTTTCGCCCCTATCAGTTAAAGATATATCGCTGTTTGTTAGAGCCCTTTCGGCTTCAGTTCTTGGAATTTTGTAAAAGTTCATAAGGTTGTTAACTAACATTTTTCTTCGGTTTGAAAAGGCAACCTTTACTAATTCTCTCACCTTTTCGTAGTTAACGCCTGCAAACTTATTCTTTTCAATGTCGATTTTAACTACTTGAGAATCGACGTTTGGTGGGGGCGTAAACTTTTCTCTTGGAACGTAGATAAGGTTTTTTGCCTTGCCCCTTAAATTTATACCTACGGTAATAGCGCCGTAATCGCTAGTGCCTTCTTTTGCAGTAAATCTATCGGCAACTTCCTTTTGCACCATTATAACTAACGCCTTAATTTTGGTTGAGTTTTCTAAAAACTTCATAACGATTGGCGTGGTGATGTAATATGGAAGGTTTGCCACCATTATATAGTCTTCGCCGAGTTTTTCTTCTATTACCGAAAGTTTTTCTTTCATAACGTCCTTGAAAACTATTTCGACGTTCTTTTGGTCGCCCACAGTTTCTTGTAAAACGGGTTTAAGCCTAGTATCTATTTCGTAGGCAAGCACCCTTTTAGCACGCTTACTTATGGCGTAAGTTAGCGCTCCTGCACCCGGACCAATTTCTAAAACGGTGGTATCTTGGTCTATACCGGACTGAATTACTATATCCTCTAATAACGCAGTATCAGTCAAAAAGTTTTGTCCGTATGCCTTGGTTAAATGAACGCCGTGGCTACTTAGCAAAGTTTTTAGGTTTTTTTCCATTTTTTTCCTTAAATTAATACGAATAATTTATCTAGTTGGGTTTATACTAAATCATGTAAAGAGAAATCTTTACTGAAATCATTTTTACCAATGATAATACAAAGTAAAGTCTAAATTCGTTTAGGCTTTATTTTGTTTTTATAGGCTTTTATTTAGTGGATTAGCCAAGTTTAGTGAATAGAGTTTTGGCGTTTAACATTACTCTACTAGCAAATTCAGTTAATTCTTTTCCCTTTAATTTTGCTAAAAAATCGCAAATTAAGGGGACGTTTTTAGGCGAATTTACCGTTCCCCTATACGGAGTTGGTGCTAAAAACGGACTATCCGTTTCGGTTAGACATCTATCTTCTGGAACGAATTTACCTACTTCTAACGCTTTGTTAGCGTTCTTAAATGTGAGAGTGCCGGCAAAGGAAATATAAAGTCCCATATCGAGTAAAATTTTAGCAGTTTCTACACTACCACTAAAACAATGTAACACACCACCATACAAAGGCTTACGTGCTTTCAAAAGTTCTAGAGTGTCTTGCGTAGCGTCTCTCATATGCACGCAAATTGGTAGTTTTAACTCGTTTGCGATATCTATTTGGTCTAAAAATACTTTTATTTGAGTTTCCCTATCATAAGGTTTCCAATAATAATCAAGACCAATTTCGCCAATCGCAACGCATTTTGGGTGCTTTGCGTATTCTATAATACGATTTCTTTCGGTATCGTTATAGCCGTTGCTATCGCTTGGGTGAACGCCACTTGCAAAGTATACGCTTGGGTATTTTTCGCTTTGTTTAAGCCCTACTTCGCTAGTTTGAGCGCAACAACCCATAGTCATAACGGTATCTACGCCTGCGTGAAGATATTCGCTTACAACTAGGTCGGTATCACAAAGTTTAGGGTCTGCCAAATGGCAATGGGTATCAATAAACATTAGAACACCATCGAGCCGTCTTCTATATCCTTTTCAGGGGTTAAGAATGCTAGTTTGCCTTGGTCGTTTTCAGCGCAAATAATCATGCCTTCGCTAACTATTCCACATAGTTTTGCAGGTTTTAAGTTGGTTACCATTACTAGTTTTTTGCCAACTAATTCTTCTGGGGTGTAAGCAAGGGCAATTCCACTAACTACAGTTCTAGTTTCTTCGCCTAGTTTTACCGTTAATTTTAATAACTTTTTGCTCTTTTCAACCTTTTCACAAGCAACTACTTTAGCAACTCTTAATTCAACCTTTGTAAAGTCGTCGAATTCAATTTGTGGTTTTGCTTGATGTTCGTGAACGGTGGCTTGTGGCTTTTGTTCTTCAGTTTTAGGCGCTAGGGCGCTCTTTTCTTTTCTTTCTTCTATCATTGCGTTTACTTTTTCCATTACTTTTGCTGAATCTAATCTTGCGAATAGTATTTCTGGGGTTTTAGTTACAACGGTTTTTTCGATTAAACCAAAGGTTTTAGTTTCTTCAAAACTTCTTAAATTTAGGCCAAACATTGCTATTGCCTTTTGGCAGGTGTCTGGCATGAATGGTTGCATTAGCGATAAACCGATTGAAATTGTTTCGGTTAGGTTATATAAAACGGTTGCAAGTCTATCTTGTTTGCTTTCATCCTTAGCAAGCGCCCAAGGCATAGTTTCGTCGATATACTTGTTTGCTCTACGGAATACGTTTAGAATTTCTTCAATAGCGTCGGCAACCTTCCAAACGTCCATTTTTGCGCTAACCTTATCAAAGCAAGCCGTTGCCACAACCTTAAGGTCTTGGTCTACTTCTTCGTAAGCACCCTTGTCTACAACCACGCCGTCGAAATATTTATTACTCATTGCGATAGTTCTAGAAACTAGGTTACCTAAAACGTTTGCTAGGTCGCTATTTATGGTCTCGATAACGCTTTCCCAAGAAATAAGTCCGTCGTTATCTTGTGGCATTGCAGTTAATACGTAGTATCTAACGGCGTCTTTTCCAAAGAAGTTAACTAAATCGTCGGCATAAATAACGTTGCCTTTAGATTTACTCATTTTGCCACCTTCTTGTAGTAACCAGCCGTGTCCGTATACTTGTTTTGGTAGTGGAACGCCTAGCGCCATTAGGAAAATTGGCCAATAAATGGTGTGGAATCTAACTATATCCTTTCCTACTACGTGAACGTTTGCAGGCCAAAACTCGTTATACAACTCGTCGTGATTGCCGTCGACGTCATAGCCAAGTCCTGTGATATAGTTTGTTAAGGCGTCTAGCCAAACGTATACAACGTGCTTGTCGTCAAAGTCAACGGGAATTCCCCACTTAAACGAACTTCTAGAAACGCAAAGGTCTTGTAGACCTGGTTTTAAGAAGTTGTTAACCATTTCGTTTTTACGAGAAATTGGAATGAAAAAGTCTGGGTTTTCGTTATAATATTGCATCAACCTATCGGCATACTTACTCATTTTGAAGAAATACGCCTCTTCGTTTGCCTTTTTAACTTCTCTACCACAGTCTGGGCATTTGCCGTCTACTAATTGGCTTTCCGTCCAAAAAGATTCACAAGGGGTGCAATACCAACCCTCGTAAGAGCCTTTGTAAATATCCCCTTGCTCGTAAAGTTTTTTGAAAATCTTTTGAACTTGTTTTTCGTGATAAGCGTCGGTAGTTCTTATGAATTTATCATAAGAAACGCCAACCAAGTCCCACATATCTTTAATATCTTTAGCAACGCCGTCTACAAATTCTTTTGGGGTTTTGCCACTAAGACTTGCCTTTTCTTCTATTTTTTGACCGTGCTCGTCCGTTCCCGTTTGAAAGCGAACGTCGTATCCGTCAAGACGTTTAAATCTAGCCATACTGTCCGTTAAAATAGCCTCGTAAGTGTTGCCAATATGTGGCTTAGAGGAAGTGTATGCAATCGCAGTAGTGATGTAATATTTGCCTTTCAAAGTATTCACCTCTTTAAGTATAGTAATAGTATATTTTATAATTATACTAGTGTATTTTAACATATTTTTTTCTCATATTCAAGAGTATTAAAGCATAAATTTATGATATGAACGTAATTTTTGCACTTGTTTTAACACTTTCTACCTTTATTTTAATTTTTATCAACCCAGACGCAGTGCTTTCCAGCATGCTTTCCGGTGGCGAAAAAGCACTTAATTTATCCCTTAGAATGGTGGTTATTTACGCCGTTTGGTTAGGAATTTTTCAACTTATGGAAAACTCTGGACTTTCTAGAAAAGTTGCAAAACTATTTAAACCTATAAATAGGTTTTTATTCGGTAAACTGCCAGATAAAGCCAACGATTACGTTTCGCTTAATCTTTCGGCAAACTTCCTTGGAATGAGCGGTGCAACTACCCCTATGGGCATTCGCTCGATAGAAGAACTAGAAAAACACCCCAAAACGGAATATGCAATCGCCATGTTTTTCGTGGTAAACGCCACGAGCGTGCAACTTATTCCCTCCTCAGTAATGGCGCTTAGAACGTCTATGGGGTCGGCATCACCTGCCGATATAATATTGCCCACCATATTAGCGACCTTAGTTTCATTCGTGATTGGCGTTACTTTGGTAAAACTTTTCGTAAAGAGGGGGTAATATGAGTAAGTATTTCGTTCCAGTATTGTTTTTATCTATCACGGTCTACGCTATTTATAAAAAGGTTAGACCCTACGACGCATTTACTCAAGGCGCAAAACAAGCCGTGCCGTTTGCCGTTAACGTTTTTCCTTATCTCGTAAGTATTTTCGTGCTAACAGAACTTTTTGAGGTTAGTGGGATATCAAATGCTGTAGCAAATTTTCTATCCCCATTCTTCGGTTTTTTAGGAATACCTAAAGAACTTACTAAATTAGTTTTGATAAAACCTTTTTCTGGGAACGGCTCTTTAGCAGTGCTTACCGAGATATTTACCACCCACGGCGTTGATAGCTATATTTCTAGGTGTGCTTGCGTTATATACGGCAGTAGCGAAACGGTTTTTTATATAGCCGCCGTCTACTTCGCTGGAGCCAAAACAAAAAAATTAACTGCCCCTATAGTCATATCGTTAATAGCCTCTTTTTGCTCTTGTGTTTTTGCCTGTTTTATATGTAAAATTATTTAATTTAAAAATCAAAAAAACCTTGCGTTTCGCAAGGTTTTTTCATTGTTAAGTTTATTAAGAAAATTAAGCGATTTCTACTCCGTTTTCGTCTTCACTATAATTTTCAACAGCCTCGAAAAGTTCGGTAACTTCTTTGCTTGGCGCTTTGGTGTTGAGCGCAACAAATACACCGACGATTAGTGAAACGATAAAGCCTGGAACGATTTCGTATAAACGAGTGTTTGCTATAACGCTTGTAAATCCATAATATTCAAAGTTGAATAGAACCAACCATAAAATCGAAGTAGCAAAACCTGCGATTATACTTGCACAAGCACCTTGATAGTTAAAGCGTTTCCAGAATAGGCAAAGTAGCATTACTGCGCCAAATGCCGAACCGAATAACGACCAAGCGGCAGAAACTAAGCTCATTATAGATGCTGAACCAAAGAAAATTGCAATGAGTAATGCAATAACAGTAATAGCCGTAACAACTATTCTGCCAACCCAAAGCATTTCTTTATCGGTAGCGTCTTTTTTAATTACTTGCTTGTAAATGTCCGAAGAGAAAGCAGAAGAAGATGCTAGAAGTTGAGAGTCAGCCGTGCTCATTGCCGCAGCAACGATTGCTGAAAGCAATAAACCACTAAATATTGCAAGTCCACCCTTGCTGAAGATAACCCTTGTTAGAATTATGAATACGCTTTCCTTTGTATCAACCTTATTAGCCTCGGTAATTTCAGCTCCTAAATATTCGTTAGCAACGATTCCTAGAACGGTTGCCATTAAAAGAATAAGAGTGGTCCAAGTAATACCGATAATTCTTGACTTTTTCATTTCCTTTTCAGACTTAATCGACATAAAACGAACTACGATATGAGGCATTCCAAAATATCCAAATCCCCAACCCAAACCGGTTAGGATATTAGAAACGCTCTTCCAATCGAATGCGCCCGTTGCTAAAAAGCTGTAGAAATGTGCGTTATGCTCTATTAAAATTGGGTTAGGGTCTAAAACGAATAGCGCAACGATAGGTAACGCCATAAGAGCAACTAACATTAGCATTCCTTGGAAGAAGTCCGTCCAACAAACAGCCGAGAAGCCTCCAAGCAAGGTGTAACCAACGATAACACATGCTGAAATAATCATTGCCCAAGTGTAATCCACACCGGTTATAGTGTTAAAAATTTTACCACAAGCAACGATACTTGAAGCAGAATATAAGCAGTAGCCTACCATAAATATGCTTGCACACGCTATTTTAAGCACGTTTCCGTTAACCTTGAATCTATTTGCAAAAAATTGAGGAACGGTTATAGAGTCGTTTGCTTTAATAGCATATCTTCTTAGTTTTGGGGCAACGAATATCCAAGATAAAATCGTGCCAATAACTAAACCAATAGATATCCAAACTTCACCAAGTCCAACTACACAAATTGCACCGGGTAATCCCATTAATACCCAGTTACTCATATCCGAAGCACCTGCAGATAATGCAGACACCCAACCGTTCATGTTTTTTCCACCTAAAAAGTAATCCTTTTCACCTTTATCCTTGCTTTTAACAAAAAACCACACGCCTATCGCTAGCATGAATAGGAAGTAAAGGATAAAAATGATTAATTCTAAAATCTTTTCAGTTTTGCCCATTTGTTTTCTCCGTATGTATTTTAATACCGTATATGATACATTACTTTTACTGAAAAGTCAAACTCTTAAAAGGTATAAATTAAACTGTCATTTTTCTTTTGTTTTCGTCTTTTTTCTATAGGCTTTTTATATTTATATGATGTAAAATCTTCTTCCCACGGAGGTTTATTATGAAAATAAAGTGCCTTTTTTTAGCCTGCTCGCTCTTGATTTTGACACTCGTTCCTGCCCCTACCCCGGTTAGAGCGTATGCCGAGCAGGTTGAATATAAGCGTGTTGTTAATGAAAAAACACCCTTTTTCATTGACGAAAAGGGTGTTTCTTGTCTTTTCTATCTCCCTAAAGGTTACTACGTTAAGGTTTTATCTACTAACGATAATTTCCTCCACGTTGAATGTTTCGGCTCGGGGGGAACGCCTAGTATAGACGGTTACGTTGAAAAAAATTCCGTTATAGATTGTCTCTCGCAGGTAACTTCTCCTTATCTATCTATGCAGGTTAAAACCTCTTGTTCTTGCGTATTATATGAAGATACTTCCCTAAATCAAACTTTACATCTTCTTTTTAAGGATAAAACTCTCTTTTACTACGGAGAAGCCGTTAGCGACAACGGACAAAATCTTATTTGCGTTTATTATAATGGCAAAATCGGCTACGTTAAAGAAACCGACGTTTATCCCTTTTCCGTGCCTAACCACCCCGAGCCGATAAACGCTCAAAATTCAACGCCATCTCAGGCACGAACGGAAATAACCACCGACACTTCTTTAGGACAGTTTAACGGATTGAAAACTGCCGTTATCGTATGCCTTTTTCTTGCAGGTATTATCGCTCTTTGTATAGCGCTAAGGAAAAAAGGCGACTCTTCTTGCGCAACGCTCTTAGACGACGACAACGTCGACTAGCCTTACGCAGATAGCCTCTCGTCTTTATACTCTTTTTCATTTTTCGCCCTTGTTACTTTTAAGGTTTTTCCCTTGCCTATATATTTATTCTTACAAACCTTATCTTGCTCTTCAACACGCCTAGTCATCTCTCTAAAAAAGCTGTTTTTTAAACAGTTTTTCTCAAACCATTCGTCGTGCATTCCCTTACTTTCAAACAAGCGCTCAAGTTTACTTATTATTCTGTTTTGAACTCTAAAATATTGCCTTGACTGAGTATCTAAATCTTTATAGTATTCCTTAGGTTTTTGCTTAAAATACTTGTAGTCTAAACAGTCGAGTTCATGACTAGAAAATTCACTTAAAATCTTCTTTGTGTTTTGGTAAATTTCAATTAAAATATCTTTTTGTTCAGTAAGTTTTATTATCTCTTCACACTGCCCTAAACAAGGCTTAAAATTGTCCATAGACGATATGGCTTTTTTCTCAACTAAAACGTCTATTTGGTCTAATAATTCTTGGACGTTTGGATAGGTGTAAAGTAGACATTTAACGTAATTTTCTTTCATTTTATTTCTCCAAAAAAATTTTCTTAAGGTGCTTAAGCCCTCGAAATTAACCCCATTATATTGGTCAACTCCTTTTGTTCAATACTTTTATGACAACTAAAAAAATTATTGCAAGGGTTTTGTTGTTTTTAGGTCATAAACCTATTGACTTTTTTGCTTTTTTCATTACTTCAGAAACACGAACATTCGTTTGTTTTTATGCTTTTATGGTATTCTCGGTTTATGACAATCTTTGTCATATTAAGACACCCTAAGACAAGTTTTTGTGAGAATATTTACACTAATTTTGTCGAAAAAATTTTTGAATATATAATGACAAATTTTTATTTATATGTTAATATATATATTATGAATAAAATAAAATTGTTTAATAAAAAATATTTAATAGTTTTTTGCTTAATTTTTGGCTTGTTTTTTAGTGTTACAGTCTCCTATTTAACAAGCAAGACGGCTCGTGCTGAAAATTCTTCTCCTGCGCAGATAGAGAAAATTGACCTTGCGCCAATTAACGACGCACTAGTCTTTGACGTTACTACTCCTGTAGACGCACTTTCCTTTGGCGATTATTTAGCCGTTATTAAGAAAGACCAAACGTCAAAAAGAACTCTTTGGATTAGCACTAACGGAAACTCTTTCAAGGAATACGATAAATTAATAGAGGACAATCCAGGACAAATAAAAGCGATTGGGAACAGATATTTAGTCGTTCTAGATAACACTAATCTATACGTTATTGATTGCAACCAACTAGACGACTCACCAATCGAACTTAAATATAACGACAAGCAAATAAACTGCAAGTCGTTCGACCTTAACGATAATTTCCTAGTTACTAATACCAACGGCGTGGTAAACCTATATTCTATTGAGGGTGATACACTAATCGAAAAAAGGGAGTTGAACGTAAACGCAAAAGATTTAACGCCTATTTGCGTTAACCCTTCCGGAACGGTCTTCTTTATAGAAAACTCTACTCCTTCAATCGTTTCTGCATTTAATAGTTTTTCTACTCCATATAAAAATCAACTTTATACAACTACCGGCGAAATTTCACACATGGTTGCTAATAAAGATGCGCTCTATATTATTGAAGGCGACAAGATTAAGGTGCTAAACGGTCAAGAATCAAACCAATCTGCTAGCCAACTTCTTGTCGAAGACGACCTCTTAAACGATTTAGGCAATCTTACCTCCCCTGCGAGCCTTTCTTTTATGGGCGATAGCTTATTTATCGCTGACTCGGCTATTTGCGCTGTTCAAAAATTTGAAATTCAAGAAAACATTCTCGTTTGGACGGGTTTTGCAATTGCTAAAAATAAAACGGCTTATAATCGCTTTACCGAGTCCGTTTGCGACGTTGAAAGAACTAACGATAATCTAGCCGTTTTATCTGGCGACAGAATTACCGTTATTAACCTAAAAGATTTTGACTACCTTAACAAAAACGCTTATTTAACTCTCTTTAAAGATAGTTTCGGCGATAAACTGCCAGAAGAAATTGCAGTAGGTAATTCTTCTTTGCTTGCAACCAACAATGACGGAGACGACGTTTATATATATGATTTAAATGCAAAACAAGCAACCCAAAATCCCGTTAAATTAACTCTAACGCAAAAAATAGACCACATTCACGATTGCTGTTATCAAAGTGGGTTTTTCTACGTTTTAATTTCAGTAGACAACCAACTCGATATTTATAAAATTAACGAACTTACCAAATTAATAGAAAAAATCGACGACGTTGATTATAAATCTAATCCTCTTTTCACCGTTGACGTTTTTGGAAAACACCACGTTTACAGTAAGGACGAGGGTTATCTAAAACTTGATACCGATTTAACAGGTTCTGTTTTTGCACTTAAAAACGACGGTTTTTACAAACTAATCAACGACTCATTCGTTAAACAGTTTAGCGCTCCAGAAGGCGTTCCAGTTAAATCATTTACTCTAGACGTAGACAAGAAAGACGTTTACTACGTATTACTAAACGACGAAATCATATATAAAGCTAGTAATATTAACAACGACGCTATCGACCAAACTATTACCCCTAGCGAGTATAAAACCACCGATAGCGTAGCACTAGAGGATAACCTAGTTGCATATACCGTTAACCCTTCTAGCAACGTATATTCGGTAACCGAATCGAATGGAAAACTCTACTTTAATAAACTTGTTAATAGCGAAGATTATTATCTCTTCGTGTGCGATTTACCAGCCATTAACCATTCTCTCTTGATTGGTCAAAACGGCTTAGTATTAGTTTCTAAAGATAATTTGTCCGTTAAGTTACTTGAAACTACTCAAGTAAATCAATTAAAGTATGTTTCCACTTCCGTATGTGCCTACTATTATCCCGTTATCGACGAGTTTAGTTCATATGCCCTAACCTCTCAAACTGAGAAAATTACTCTTACTAAGGGGCAAGAAATACACGCAAAATATCAACTGGAAATCTTAGGTAATTTCTATTATTTTGCAACTTTTGAAAACGACGGTCAAACAATCTCTGGATATATTCCAGTAAACTTCACGGTCGAAGAATTATCGGTTGACGTAAACTTCGTTACCTTTACTATTGAAAGTCTTAAAAGCGTTAAGGTTTATTACGATACGTCGCTAACTCGCCTTGCTACGACGCTAGAAAAAGGAACTACCGTAAGATTATATTCAACCAATAACGGCATTGCAGAAATCGCTTACTTTGACGGCGAAAATTGGGTTAAGGCTTACGTTAATCAAGACGCTATCGAACATAAACCAAACACCACTATTAGAAACGTTCTTATAATACTTGCCCTAACGGCTTGCGTTTGTGGTAGCATTACTTTCTTCGTGATTAGAAAGAAGGAAGATTACTAATTAATCACTAGTAAAAACATAAAAGCGCTGAAAGAATTCCCTTTCAGCGCTTTTCTATTATCATCTTAACTAATTAGTATTTTATCAATATATTGACATTGCCGATATTCAATTTGTCTGTAATTGACTTTTATTTAGATAATATATATTTTAATATATATTTTTTCCCCATTTACTTGACTTTCTACCATGTTTGCTTTATAATTTGCTTATACTTATTACTTAATATAGGAGATTAATAGATGAAAAAGTATGTTTCTCTAATCGTGTGTGCATTCATTACTCTTGCCGCACTAATCATTCCTATCGGTAGTGGTGCCCGCTACGATGGTAAAGGCCCCGGTAGGAACCAATCAGTTGAAAATCTAAAAGAGCTTTCGACTGCACTAGATGGTGATTCTTTAACCTACACCTTCTCTTATAGTGAAGGTATAGATATAAAGAGACATTCACTCAATATTTACATTGAAAACTATCAAGACATTACCCAAACGTCTTACATTACCGTTTACCAAAACGAAGACCTTGATAGAAGAGTTACAGACCTACATACGGCTAACAAAAATTCCGACGGTTTTGGTAGACTTGCTAACAATATGGACTACTTGTATTACGTTTCAATGGATATGAATACCGGTATCGTTAAAATTAACTATCAAAACGATAATTATGGTAAATCAGACGTTGACGAAAGCCTTTGGACGAGCTACGGCTACTGCTCTGCTTCTGACCTTGGTTTAGATACTAAAGAAGCGACCGGTGAAATCACCGTTTACTCTAACAGCGCTAAAACAAGCGAAGCTACGACTATTCAAGAAGGTCAAATCTTTATTCTTTTAGGCGAAGACGACGGTGTTAAATCTATCGAATATAGCGACGGGGTGGAATTCAAAAAAGGATACATATCTTCTAATAGCTATCAAAACGCTTACGTTTCCGTTTATTACAATAGAGACCAAGAAAAAGATGCTATTGATGGAACCGACCTTAGCGATGCTTTCCTACAAACCTATAGCAAAAACACCTTACAAAAAGCTTATAAAGATGGACAAATTAACCACGGCGATACTTATAGATATTACTCTTCTAACAGTGTAAAATACAATGAAGGAGCTCTTCGTAAGATGGCAAACTATTCAGTTATAAGCGTTCTAGAAGGTGGCAAATGGGTTACTAAATATGCTACTACTAAAGACCTTACTTCTAGAGTTGAAACTACTCCTTACGATAAAAGTTTCACTAGTGGTTACGATAGAGGTGAAATTAAGGTTTTCCAAACTAAGGACATGATTTACGCTCAAGTTGAAGCAGAAACTTCTTTAGCACACGGCTCTTTAGCTACTAGAACAACTATTAACGCTGAGTTCATTCTTACCGAGGACAAAAACCTAATTAAAATTAACTCTTTCTTCTACGCTGACGAAAGTGGTCGTTCCAGTAACAAAGAGGGTATGAAATTCCTAACCGGCAGTGAAGATGGTAAACAACTTTCTCAAGGTCAAATAAAAATTAACAAATGGGTTGATGCCAAAGATGCTAAAATCTATTTCAATGGAACTCCTGACGGCGAAATCTATAACCCACTAAATTTCTTTATTGAAAAATACTTCAATGCCGACGGCACATTTAAGTTTAATAATTTTATAGCATCGGTAATTGATAGCAACTTGTTCGTTCAAGATGGAAAACAAGCTGAAATTAAATCTTCTATAAGCAAAGATGCCATTCGTGAGTCTTTATATAGTTTAGTTTACGGTAACAAATTCGATTCATTTGAACCTGAAAACAAACCTGAAAAAACTAAAGAAGAAGCATTTATTGAAATAAACTTTAGCAACAAGAAAATGCCTGTTATCAAATCAAAGTGTATTTATGTATTGCCTGAAATAAGTGTTTTTAGTCATAGCTCAAGCTTATTCACCACTGCTTCTGACAGAACCTTGGTAGTTGAAAACGTTGGCAACACCGTTGTTCCTAAAGTAGTTCTAAACGAAGTTAAAGGTCTTTTAGGTTAAGGAGGAAAAAAATATGAATAAACAAACTATTAAAGAACTTTTATATAAATTTGCTCCTATTGCCCTATTTGCGCTAAACGCTTTATCTATCATTTTGTTCTTGTGTGGATTCGCTTCAATCTTCTATGAAAAGATAAACGTTATCACTATTTTTGAACATTTTGGAAACATATCTGGGCATAACGCATATTCGAATGGAGAATATCTATCACTTTTCCTCGCTAGCATTCTTTTCGTAGTATTCTTTATTATTATGGTTATCTTCTTAGTTAGAGGATTCAAGAGTCTTCAATATGCTCTATTAACCAGAGTTTTGGATTATAAACTTGAATACGTTATTAAGATTAGAAACGATTACATTTATACCTTATTGTTCTCCGCTATTTACGTTGGTTTCGTTTCTTTCTTATCGGCATCTAAAATTACCTTTGTTGGTGTATTAGTGTTTGCTCTAGGCTTGTTAGCTCTAACAGCACTTAAGTTCTTCTTAGCATATAGCGAAGATGAGGCTGATATGCTAGAAGTTATTAGGGATACTGCAAAACAATTATTATTAAACGTTGTTTTCTTCGCTACTTGCGCTTTCCTTTTAATTCCTGCTTTCGAAATGATAATTCAAGGTTATAGACACGTTGCATTCTTATTACCTAGTGAAAAAGCTTTCAGTGCTTTCTACACCGATTCGCTTATCTGCAATATTTTCGTAGGTGTAGTTGCCGTTCTATTATACGTAGCAACACTCGTTATTTTCTTTATTAGCAATAGAAACACCTTAAAAGATGGTCCTGCTTATAGAGCTAAAACTAAAGGTTCTTTCATTGTTTATATTCTCACCACTATATTTATCGTGTTTGTTACGGGCCTAAATATCCTAGTTTGCTCTTCCAGTCTAAAGCTTACAGCAGCTCAACTATTTGAAGAAATTAGAGTAACTCTAATCCCATGTTGTCTTCTTTCAATCGTTGGTCTTATCATTTACGCATTAGACTTTAAGAAGATTAAAGACGAAGAATAGTAATGTAAAATCAATATTAAAAAGCGCCATACTAAAGTATGGCGCTTTTTCTTATTTTTTTATTTATTAATTTAATTTTACTATTTTAATTATTCATATAGGCTATCTCTTTCTTGATTATCGAAAGAATACCCAAGCAACGCAAATTCCTCATCTACGTCAAAATTCTCGGCATTCTCATACGCTGATAGCTTGCTTATTGAAACCTCGTATGCCGTCATTATTCTAACGTCGTCGTCGGTAATCCTTTTTTGGTATTCCCTGCTTTGTATTCTTCCACTAATGGCAATCTTTTCGCCAACTTCTAGTCCCTTTGCAAATCTCGCATTTCTTCCCCACGCTATGCACGGAATATAATCGGATTTATTATAAGAACGATTTACCGCAATCAATATATCTGCTATTTCTCTATTGAACGGTGTAGTTCTATACACGGGTGGTTTACACACGTATCCAGATAAAACTATGCTGTTAGGATTTTTAATGCCTGCCGTGTCTAAAAGTTCTCTTACGAACACCGTTAACATAAGTTTGCTTTTGCCGTCAACGAGTTTGTTATAACTTCTAAACTGACCGAAAGCATTAATCGTTGCCCCTACTTTTAGGTCTTTATCGTTTATTAATCTTTCGGATATAGTTACGGGCAAAACGTCGCCTTGACCTGATAAACGTTTTACTAAAACGTTCATTTCGTAAAAACCTTCTCCATAGACTTCGTGCGAGAACTCTGCTTCGGTTACAATTTCTCCACTGATAAATACCTTGTTGTTCTTTTCCGTTTGATTGTTCATATATATTTCCTCCAATGAATTTCCTATGAATTTCTTATCTGTCCACCATCAGGTAGCATTTGATAATTTTCTTTATAGATTAGTTCGCCTATAGTAACAAATTCATAACCTTGTTCTTTTAACGCTTTTATTATTTGTGGCAGAGCCTCTGCCGTATGTAGTCCTTGATTATGAAATAATACTATTGAACCGTTTTTTACACGCTTAACTACTCGTTTTGTTATTTCGCCTGCAGAAATGTCCTTCCAATCTAAACTATCTACGTCCCATTGAATAGTATATATTCCCATCTCTCTTGCCGTTTGTATCAGCAAATCGTCGTAGTCGCCGTATGGTGGTCTAAATAACTGCACCTTTTTTTTCGTTATGCTTTCTATAGCACCAATAGAGGTGTTCAATTCCTTTCTAATCTCTTCCTTTGATAATTTACTCATATATGGGTGAGTTGCCGAATGAGTGCCAATTTCATGCCCTTTTTGGGATATTTTAGTTAAATGCTCGGGATATTTTCTCGACCAAAACTCTACTGTGAAGAAGGTGCTTTTAACCTTCTCGTTGTCCATAATTTCTAAAAGTTTATCCGTATAATCTACACCCCAAGCGCAGTCAAAGGAAATGGCAACCCTTTTCTCGTTTGTTTTTACGTAATAAATAGGCAGTTCTCTATTCGCCCTACCGTAAACAAGGTTATACGCTTTTGTTGCCGACAGCAAAATTGAAAGAACTACTATTATAACCAGCGAAAACGCTATTTGAACTATGGTGTTCTTTTTGAAAGATATGAAAAACATTATAAAACTATTAACCTCGAACTTTTTGTATTTTTTTGCTGAATTTTGTCTAATAATGTCTAGAATTAGCCGACGATTTATTAATACTATTTCCTTTAAATAATTATTCAATATTAATAAAAAAGAGACCAATTTTGGTCTCAAAAAAATAACTGCGATTAGTTTTATCGCAGTTATTTTTTATAATTTTCTATTAAACTTTTATCTAGTTTGCACAATACTCGCTTGCATATTCCATTAAAAGCCTCGTTATCCTTTTTGGATTATGAATGCTCTTAAAGTCAAACGTTCCTTTTTTTGTAGCAACCGTTATAGTTCCATAGTTTAAAAGTTTTCCCCAAAGGGATTGCGTTAAAAATACGTTAATTACTAACTCTAGTCGTGAATACACTTCTTCATCCTTAACTTTTCCAATTACACGGCGATTGGTAACAGCTACGAAATATTGAAAATGCCTATACGTTAAAACTAAGCAAAAGCCTACCCAAACAAGTGCTAATAATATAAGTGGTATAGCTAATATCACAAGAACAATTTTTGGAATACTGCCAAAAACAGAATCCCACGCATATTCAATAATTCCTATCTCTTCGGTTCTAATCATGTTAGTTATTTTTGCAGAAAAGAGACCTCTAAAAATAGGTAAAATTAAAGGAATAAACCAAAAAACAAACAAAAACGCAGGAATTGCCAACTAAGTTATTATTAGGGCTTTTTTAGAAGGACTACCCTCTAAAATTATCTCCTCGCCGTCGTTTAAGTATATTCCCTTATAGGTTTTAAACTCCATATTATTTATTGATTACTTGAGACATTGCACTTGCCATTTCAGCAGCTTGTTGTTTGATTTTATCTTCTTCGTATTGGTCAATTTGTGCCATTAGCATACGTTTAAAAGCCTCGGCATTCTTAACAGCCTTAAATTCATACGTTCCAGCAGCAGTATCAATTCTTACGATTCCATGATTGAAAATCTTACCCCAAAGGCTTTGCTTAACAGAACTGTTTTGAATTTTATTTAATGGAGCATCAAGAGAGCCAGTGTTAACTACACCAGTTTTACCAATGATTCTCTTGTTGGTTATAGCAAGTTCAATGTGATTAAATTGAATTGTTGCAATAATAGCTTTAATGGTTGGAATTAAAAGAAGCCAGCAGAATAGAATACCAACTATCCATTTTCCTAATAAATAACATAATCCATTAAGTTGCGCCTTTTGCACGATTGTCTCGTTCTTACCGAGACTGTTTTCTACGTATTTACCCATAATTACCTCTCAAAAATGTTTTTTGTCGAACCGTGTCATTCGACTTTTTTAATTATAACCTAATTCAGGTTAAAAGTCAATACCCTGAAACAGATTAAATTATAATTTTTTACGCATAATTTTTTAGGAGGATTTAATAAATGTATCCACGAATTAGAGATTTAAGAGAAGACAAAGACCTTAACCAAACACAGGTTGCAAAAATTTTAGGCATGTCTCAAACAGGTTATTCTAAATACGAGACGGGAGAAAACGATATTCCCACACAAATACTTATAAAACTCTCTATTTTTTATAACGTCAGTGTTGATTATTTACTAGGTCAAACAAACAACCCTAAAAGAAATTCATAAAAAAAGCGTTGTCTTTTAGACAACGCTTTCGTTTTACTTGCATTTTATTCCTTATTTTCTTTTACTACTAGGGTTAATACAATTCCTAGCCAGTTAAATATAAAACCTAACCAGAACCATAGAACTTCCGATTGATTTTTATTCTTGAATCTAATGATATCAGCACAAATCCTTCCACAAACTATTCCAATTGCCGCAAATATTGCAAGACCAAATAAAATTCCAATTATTAATAATGCTATCATATCGCACCTCCTTAATTCTATTTCATTCTACTCTAATTACGCTATTTTGTCAACCCTTATTTACTTGTTATTTTTTATCAATAAAATTAGCCGTTATAAAAACGGCTAATCTTCTTTTATTTTACCCCATCATTACTTGAGATATAATATCTAATACTTTTGATAATAACTATTCTGCTTCAAATTGGTCTTTTCCAACAGCGCATAATGGACAAGCAAAATCTTCTGGTAAATCCTCAAACTTTACTCCTTCTTGTTCCTCGTCGTAAACGTATCCACAAACTTGGCAAACGTATTTCATATTGTTCTCTCCTTTTATTATTTTTTGGGATTATATTTTATTTCTTAAAATAACGATTTAGCAAGCCTTCAAACGCCTTGCCGTGTCTAGCCTCGTCTCGAGCCATTTCATGAACGGTATCGTGAATAGCATCTAGGTTAAGCTCTTTAGCACGCTTTGCAAGTTCAAACTTGCCTAAAGTTGCGCCGTTTTCAGCCTCTATTCTCATTTCTAGATTCTTCTTGGTAGAATCTGTTACTACTTCGCCTAAAAGTTCGGCAAATTTTGCTGCGTGTTCTGCTTCTTCAAATGCAGCCTTTTCCCAATATAAACCAATTTCTGGGTAACCTTCACGGTGAGCAACCCTTGCCATTGCTAAATACATACCAACCTCAGTGCATTCGCCGGTAAAATTCATTCTTAATCCTTCAATGATTTCTGGGTCAACGCCTTTAGCAACGCCTACAACGTGTTCTGCAGCCCAACTTCTATCGTTTGATTGTGCGCTAAATTTATTAGCAGGCGCCTTACATTGTGGGCATGCTGCTGGCGCATTATCTCCCTCGTGAACGTATCCACAAATGTTACATACAAATTTTTTCATAGTTTTTCTCCTTTTTTCTTTTCTTATATTTTTTATAAATTTTTTAATTAGTTTTTATACATTCTTGACATTTGCCGTAATATATACACTTTTCGCCACTTACACTTAAACCTAAATCGGTTATCTCTTGTGGCACTAGTGCAGGACGGAATAAATCAATTATTTTGCCACAATCTTCACATATAAAATGGCTGTGTCTTGATATATCCCCGTCGTAATGCAATCTCTTATCTACCGTTTCTAGCGTGATTATCTCGCCTTCGTCGGCTAGAAGTTTAAGATTGCGATATACCGTGCCTAAACTTATATTAGGTTCTACCTCCCTTGCCGAATTATATATCATATCGGCAGTAGGGTGGTCGCATCTATTCTTTATTATATTGGTTATAAGTTCCCTTTGCTTTGAATATCGCATTCTTATTCCCCCTTTCGTTACCCTTACTCTTAACGTGTTCACCTAACTTACGTATCGTTTCTCTTACGTAAATTTATCGTTAATAGTAATGATTACTATTATTATATTAATGATTAAACCCTTTGTCAAGAGTTTTTTAAAAGTTTTTT
>JAZRGN010000042.1:0-48161 GCA_045644165.1 Christensenellaceae bacterium
TAGTTAGGCATTGAAACTATTTCTTTTTCAACTTGACTAGCGTCTGCGCCCTCTTCTAGAGCAACGAAACATTCCCTTAAATGCTTTTCGCCTGCCGAAAGAGTTGGGTTTTCGCCAGAACGAACTCTCTTTAGGGCATCTTCTAGTGGAATAGTATATTGTATGCCGTTTTTAACGCCTTTTACCCTACGAATAGCGTCGCTATGTCCTTGCGACACCCCCTTACCCCAAAAAGTGTAGTCGTTTCCATCTGGTAAAACTGCGCCGAAAAGACATCTCGCAATAGAAAATAAACCTGGGTCCCAACCAATGCTTATGGCTGACAAAGTGCCGTTTTCTTTTGCAACCTTGTCTAGTTTTTCAAAGTATTCTGGAATTTTTGCGTGAGTATCGAACGAGTCTACCGTATTAAAATCTTTTAAGATATTAGCCGTGTTGTTTGGCAAATCGGTTGCCGAGCCACCACATAATAGCAATACGTCTATTTTACCCTTAAAAGACGCTAGTTCTTCCATAGAATAAACGGGCGTGTCTATAACTGGATTAACGGCCTTAGGGTCTCTTCTTGTGAAAATACCTAATAAATTCATATCTTTTGCTTTAGAAAGAGCAATATTTACTCCCTTACCTAGGTTTCCGTAGCCAACTATTCCAACGTTTATCATATAAAACCACCTCGTTTTACTTTTATTATATTTTACTATGATTTAACCTAAATTGCAAAGATATTTTTAAAACTTTTATTTATATTTGCTATTAGTTTTGATTATTTGTAATAAAAGATAGAGTTAACGGCTAGTTTTCGGCATTTTTTTGTGTTTTAATACAGTTTTTTCTCACTTAGTTAAACTAAAATTACACAATACATAACCTTTTGTGAGGAACTAAATTGAAATATAAACGAAAAAATCTAAGTTATTTATCCGTTATAATCTACTTATCGTTGCTTTTTACATTCCTATGCTTTTCCCATCTAGAAAAGACCGTTGCACCTTATTCAATATCGGTGCTTTCGTTCGCAATAGCAAACGGTCTCTCTCCATTAATAAGTTGTGGAATATATCTTTTCTCTTTTTTAGTATGTGGTGAATTCAACCTTTTGGCATCAGGTTGTATTTCTTGCTTGTTGTTAATCGTTTTTAGTTTTATCCACCAAAAAAGCCATCGAAAAAGCACCTTTCCTTTCGTTGCCTATACGCTCGTTTCCTTGCTAGGATACCTTTTTATAGAAAGTCTTTCGCCTACCGTTGCCTTTGAAAAAAGGTTGATAACCTGCCTATTTTGTTTGCTTTTATCCTACTTATTCCACGTAGGTGGCAACGCCTTGCTTAAAAAAGGATTTAAATATAAGTTCGGTTATGACGAATACGTTTGTCTAGTTACTATTCTAGTAGTGTTTGGGATAGGTGCTTGCAACTTCGTTTCTCCCCTTTTTTGGAAGGGAATTTGCGCATTTATTATACCTGCCGTTTGCTACATATTTACCTTTGGCGTAGGCGTTTTATTTTCAGGCGTTCTAGGAATGAGTTTAGCAGTCTACTATGGAAACCTCTCTTTTATTTCAATCTTAGTGGTTTGGGGAATATTCTCTTGCTGTTTAATGCAAACTAATAGGTTTGCCGGAGCGCTCGTTATACCTTTGGTGGATATTGTTATCCAGCTTATATTTTCTTCCCACCCAACCTATTTATTGTGGGATATGCTCTCTCCTTTACTAGGTTGTCTATTGTTTTGTTTAGCCCCTACTAAACTATGGCAAGAACTAAAAAAACGCATACACTTTTTCAAGGAAAAGCAACTAGTTAGACAAACGATAAACCGAAATAAAATAATGCTATCAAATAGGCTTTACGAACTATCTTGCGTGTTTAGGGAAATAAAATCAACTTTTGAATCCTTTAACAAGGTGGAATGCGATAATCAAAAAATCAAGAGAATAATCGCAAGTCAAACGCTAGCCGAGATTTGCGATAAGTGCAATAAAAAAGATAAATGCTTAAAAAAGAACGATAAGGAACAATCTTTTAGCAATATGATTGAAATAGGCTTTGCAAAAGGTAAATTATCGCTTATAGACCTACCAAAAGAATTAGGAGAAGTTTGCGTTAAGCCCTCTGAAATTTTGTATCTTATAAACAAACTTTTGGCAAGTTACAGAAACTACCTTTTGGAACGAAAAAACGCCAATATAGGGAGGGACTTACTTTCACAGGAGGCAGGTGGCGTGGCTGAAATATTGAGCAAATTAGCTTTAGAATCAGGCACTACGCTAACCTTTCAATCTAAACTTGAAAAACAAGTGAGCGAAAACCTATTTAAGTCGGGATATGCCGTAAGTGAACTATTAATATACGGAGAAAAAGACGACCTCTCGGTAAGTATGATTCTAACTATGAACGCCTTTTCTATTGCAGGGATAGAATACACGCTTTCAAAAACGATAGGCGCACAAATGGTTTTATGCGACAAGAATAATCTTAGCGACGATAAAGTATATTTAATATTTAAGCATCAAGCGCCTTACGACGCAGTGTTTGGAGTGGCTAAAACCACGAAAAACAGTTCTGCCAAAAGTGGCGACACCTATAGCGTTACAAAAATAAGTGAAGATAAGTTTTTAGTTGCCCTATCCGACGGAATGGGAAGTGGCGAAAATGCCGAAAAGATTAGTTCTAACGCACTTTCTTTAATAGAAAGTTTTTATAAAGCAGGTTTATCTAGCAACCTAATATTAAATACGGTAAACAAATTGCTTACGCTTAATCAAGAAGAAAATTTTACAGCGCTAGATATTTCGGTAATCGACCTTAAAACTTGCGAGGCAGATTTTATTAAATACGGCTCTCCTTACGGATTTATCATAGGCGAAAACGGAATTAAAATAGTGGAAGGCAACAACCTTCCACTAGGAATACTAAACGAGTTAAAACCTTGCGTTTGCCATACCGACCTTAAAGAGGAAAATACCTTGCTCTTTTTAAGCGACGGAATAACCGACGCATTCGGCTCTTCTAGTGAGATTATAGACTATTTAAGAAGCGTGCCTTGTTTAAATCCTCAAAGTCTAGCCGAAGGCTTGTTAAATAAAGCCGTTGAAAAAAACGACGGCTCTCCTAACGACGACATGACTGCCCTAGCCGTTAGAATTTACAAAAAGAACGCCGTGTAAACAAAAAAGCGAAGAAAATTCTTCGCTTTTTCTTTATTTAGAATTTTTTATACCCTTTTGGTTTTGTCTTCTTCTACGAGTTGTGCGCAAATATCTTCAAAGGTTAAAGAACCTAAATCGCCTTGCTTACGACTACGAACTGAGATAGTTCCCTCTTCTTGCTCTTTATCGCCAACGATAAACATATATGGCACTTTTTCAAGTTGAGCCTCTCTTATCTTGTAGCCAAGTTTTTCGTTTCTAATATCTGCTTCGGCACGAAGTCCGTTTGCAACTAATTTTTCAGCAATTTGTTTTGCATAGTCTGCCGTTCTTTCGGTTAACGCCAACACCTTTACTTGAACTGGGCAAATCCAGAATGGGAATGCACCTGCATATTTTTCAATTAACATTGCAAGCGTTCTTTCGTAGCAACCGATTGAACTTCTGTGAATAACGAATGGATATGCCTTGTTTCCGTTTTCGTCGATATAGGTCATATCGAAACTATGCGCTGCGGCAAAGTCTAATTGTAAAGTAATAATAGTATCTTCCTTGCCGTATACGTTTTTACTTTGAACGTCTAACTTTGGTCCGTAGAAAGCGGCTTCGTCGTCTGCCTCAACGTAATCGATTCCCAAGCCGTCTAAAATCTTTTTCATAAGTGCTTCGGTTTCGTTCCAAGCCTTATCGTTATCGATATACTTGCTCTTGTTAGCCTTACCACGCTTACTGAAACGGAACGTTACGTCGTCTTTCATGCCTAAGCATTCTAAAATATAATATGAAAGGTCTAAACAACGCTTAAATTCTTCTTCAACTTGGTCAGGACGACAAATTAAGTGTCCGTCTGAAAGTGTGAATTGTCTAACACGGATAAGCCCGTGCATCTCGCCACTCGCTTCCTTTCTAAACAAGGTTGCAGTTTCGCTATATCTAACTGGTAAATCTCTATAACTCTTTAAGCCGTTTTTGTAAATTTGATATTGGAATGGACAAGTCATTGGACGAAGAGCCATTGCTTCTGGAGAATTTTCGTCGCCTAACACGAACATTTTATCTCTATAGTGGTCCCAGTGCCCTGAAATACGATATAAATCGTTCTTTGCCATATAAGGTGTTTTGGTTATCATAAAACCACGCTTTTCTTCTTCATCCTCAACGAAACGCTCTAGAATTTGAAGAATTTTTGCGCCCTTTGGCATTAGAAGTGGTAAGCCTTGACCAACTACTTCTTCTGTCATGAATATACCAAGGTCTCTACCTAGTTTATTGTGGTCTCTCTTTTTAGCCTCTTCTAAAGCAGTTAGATATTCTTCTAACTCGCTCTTCTTTTCAAAAGCCGTGCCGTAAATACGGGTAAGCATCTTGTTCTTTTCGTCGCCTTTCCAATATGCACCCGTAATGCTAGTTAACTTAAACGCCTTAATCTTACCGGTTGATGGAAGATGTGGTCCACGACATAAGTCCATAAATGCGCCTTGCTTATAGAAAGATATGGTGCTACCTGCTGGTAAATCGTTTACTAATTCCACCTTGTATGGCTCTGAGAAATCTCTTAGGATTTTAAGGGCTTCCCTCTTAGTATAAACCAATCTCTCAATAGGTAAATCGCTCTTGATAATCTCCTTCATTTCCTTTTCGATTTTATCAATGTCTTCCTTAGATATTGGCGTCTTGAATTCTATATCGTAGTAAAATCCGTTCTCAATCGTTGGGCCGATTGCTAATTTACTAGTTGGAAATATACTCTTAACTGCTTGCGCAAGCACGTGCGAACAAGTATGACGATAAACTTCTAAACCCTCTTTATCTCTTAAGGTTATTATTTGAAGTTCACAGTCCTTTTCTATAATAGTTGATAAGTCTACCAACTCTCCGTTTACTTTGGCACATACGGCGTTTCTAAATAAACCTTCGGATATACTTTTTGCCACTTCACTTGCCGTAACTGAATTTTCAAATTCTAATACTGAACCGTCTTTCAAAGTGATTTTCATACCTTATTCCTCCTATAAAAAAATCCCTAAGGCAATGCCTTAAGGACGAAATAAATTCCGTGTTTCCACCTTAATTGCCGAAAAAACTTCGGCCACTCTTTCCGTTTAACAGTAAACGGCTAACTTGCCAAGCACGGTGGTTTCACAATCTTTTCCGTTTATGGGTATTTCACCATCACCCACTCTCTAAAAAACTTTCAAGTTGCTACTTGTCCATACCTTATCGGCTCTTTTGCTACTTATATATTAAACCCATTTTAAGCCTTTGTCAACCGTTTAATTGTAATATCCCGTAGAAAAGATTATTTTTTCACCGTAATACTCTTTTAGATACCTTTCGTCTTCCTTTGGAATAGGTCCACTTATTTCTAGTTCTCCACAGTTGCTAAGTATAACTTCTCTTACTAAGTTGAGTTTATCGTATGTCGTTAGTGCGTTACGGTTTAACCTTCTGTAATGACCGTCGTAAACCTTTCCGTTATCTATATAAATCCTCTTTTTACGGTGTTCTAATAAATATCTTATAAAGTCCTTTAGTTGTTCGCCAAAAAAACAGTTGGGCATGTAATCTACTACCCCCTCCCATTTTTTTCTCAACTGCTTTAGCCTAAAATTATACATACCGTCAATGGCTATCTCGTCGTTCGTTTTAAGTCTACTGTAAACGTATTTCTTATCGTCTTCAAGGTCTGCTGCGATAAGACTTACGTAAAGAAGTTCTTTCTCTTCCTCGTTTAACCCCGTTAACTTTATAGTTTTTTTGAAATATTCGTATTTATACTTTACGACGATTACTTCGGCAATTTTATCGCACACTTCCATCTTAATTACTTCTGCATAATATTCAGGGCATGTGATGTTAAGTTTTGCTCTGTCTTCAATTACGTCGTTTTTTACACTGTATTCCGAACTGTTTAATACTTCTACGAGCGCCGTTTGTAGATAATAAAGATTATCAACGTTCTTGCTTTTCTCGGTTATACATAAATTAGCCATATAGTTATATTCTACGCACCCCCAAACTTTTTATTTGCCTTAATTTTTCTTTTGGTTTAAAAACTTCAAAAACGTTGACTATATTTGACGATTTTTTAGCATTTTTCTATATATAAACTTATATCCCTCAACGAAAAATACGATTGAAGATGCTACTAATAAACATTTTATCCATAAAACTAGCCTCATTGGACTTATGCTAAATAAGGTATAGAAAAAGCTAACGATTATAACGTGCATGAAAAATACGCCTGCAAATACCCATAACATCACTTTATTTTTTGCAAAGTTCTTAAATATGCTCTTTGAACCTATCTCCTTGCAATTAAAAGCGTTGAAAAGTTGCAAGAATATAAACAAGGTGAATATACAAGACGATTTTTCCATTACGTTTGCACCGAGAAAGTTAGTTAAGGTTTGAACTACCATAAATACACAAATAAATATTCCACTTATTAAAATTTTTGCAGATACTTTTTTAGTTAAAATGCTACTATCCTTTTTGACCGGAGGTTGGTTCATTAATTGTTCGCCGTTATAGTCTAATCCTAAAGTAAGTGCTGGTGGTCCGTCCATTATAACGTTTATCCACAACAGTTGAAGGGTATTAAACGGAGAAGGTAAATTTAGTATTGCACATACCGTTATAAACAAAAGTGCCGAAAGGTTTACCGACAACTGAAAACTTATAAATTTTTGTAGATTTTTGTATACGTTTCTTCCAAATGAAATGGTTTTAACCACCGTTGCAAAACTGTCGTCTAACAAAACTACGTCTGCCGTTTCCTTGGTTATTTCACTACCTGAAATACCCATAGCAATACCAACGTCTGCGTGTTTTATTGCAGGTGCGTCGTTTATTCCGTCCCCAGTTACGGCTACGACTTCGCCCATACTCTTTAAAAGTTTTATTACCCTTAGTTTAATAGAGGGGGTACTTCTTGCTATAACGTTGATTTTTGGCAAAATTTTAATAAACTCTTCGTCCGTTAAACTCTCTATATGCTCTGCCGAAACCACCGAGTTAATATCCTTTGCTACTTCTAATTCTTTAGCAACGGCTAAAGCAGTAGTTAAGTTATCACCCGTTAGTATTTTTATCTTAATACCTGCAGTTTTGCAATCTTTAACGGCTTGCTTAACTTCTTTTCTAATCGGGTCTTTTAGTGCAACGAATCCGTCGTAAACGTATTCCCCTTGTCTTTCACTGTTAGTAGTTGGATAATCGTTTCCGTCGAAGTGTGCAAAGCAAAGTATTCTTTCTGCCTTTTGCTGGTGAATAGATATTTCACCCAAAATCTTGCTTTTTTGTTTTTCGGTTAGTCGGCTCATTGAAATTACCTTTTCGGGAGAGCCTTTAAGTAACGTTCTAATAATTCCGTTATCGTTAATTACAGTGAACATGCACTTGTTATCGCTAGAAAAAGGAATGGTGTGAACTACGGGATATTTTTCTCGATACACTTTGTAACTTTTGCAATCTTCACTCTCTTCACATGCTTTTAAAAGTGCGCATTCAGTTCCACTACCTTTGTAAACTTCCTTTTTGTTTTCCTTAACGATTTCAGCCGTATTGTTGCATACGAAGTTTTGAATTAAAAAAAGATTGTTTAGCCGTTTTGGAACGACGCAATATTCACTAGAACATATTAGAGAAACGGTCATTTTGTTTTGGGTTAAAGTTCCCGTTTTATCCGAACAAATTACACTTACTGCGCCTGCCGTTTCCGTTGCCGTCATCTTCTTTATTAGGGCGTTCTCTTTTGCTAGTTTTATCATATTTAAAGCAAGCGAAACGGCAACTATAGTGGGTAAACCTTCGGGAACTGCCGCCACGATTAATACTATACAGGAAATGAACAAATCTTGCACGCCTGTAAAGGTAACGTTTCCACTCTTAACTAGCCTTACTGATGAAATTATTAATATTAAAACTGCACAAACAGCACCCATAACGGTTACCCACTTTCCAAGTTTAGAAAGTTTGTGTTGTAAAGGCGACTGTGTTTGCGAATTAAAAGATATACCCTCGGCTATTTTTCCCATTTCAGTATTATCGCCAACCGACGTTACTACCATCTTGCCGTTACCGTTTGTTACGAACGTTCCAGAATAAAGCATATTTACCCTTTCGGCAAGAGGTGTCCCCACTGGAAGAATGGCGTTTGAATCCTTTTTGACTGCTACGCTTTCGCCTGTGAGAGAAGATTCATCAATAAGCAAAGAATTGCTTTCCAAAATTCTACCGTCGGCAACGACCTTGTCTCCCGTCTCCACCAAAATAATGTCCCCAACGGTGATAAATTTTTTATTTATGACTATTACTTCGCCATCTCTTAAAACCTTTACGGTTATATTTTCGTATGCCCTACTAAGCGTTTGAAATGCTTTTTGAGAACTTCCTTCCATTACCACAGTTATAAAAACGGATAAAACGACGGCAAACAATATGCCGAAACATTCTACGAAATCGCCGTCGCCAGTTTTTATAAACTTACCAAGATTTGCGCCAAACGCAACTATAAAACCGAATAGCAAAATCAACAGCATAGGCTCTTTTATCGCATCACCTATCCTCTTTATAACGCCTCGTTTCTTTTTTTCGGTTAAAGCGTTATATCCATAACGCTCCACGTTGCTTTTTAAACCCGACAGAGACAACCCCTTTATAGCGCTAGAGTTAACCTCCCTTAAAACTTCTTGTTGGGCTTTATCGTAAAAATACATATCGTTCTCCTTGTCCTTCATAATAAATTATGCTTTTAAGGAAAATTATATGATTTGACTATGGACAAACTTAAATAAAAGTGGTAAAATTTAATTATCCTATTTTTGGAGGCGTTTCTATGCAAAATTCCTATACTGTAGATATTAAAGGATATAAAGCAGATTTACCTATTTTAACCCTTCCTAACGGAATTAACATTGCTTTTTTCAATCTTCACGGCGCTCAAGAGATGACCGAACATTGTGGAAAGGAACTCGCTAAACTTGCTAAGGGTTGCGACGTTTTAATCACTGCCGAATCAAAAGGCTTACAACTTTGCCACGTAGTTGCTAGAGAATTAAATATGCCATATTACGCAGTCGCAAGAAAATCTAAAAAACTCTATATGCAAGACGGCATTGAGGTTAGATACGGTTCCTCCATTACAACGGGCGTTAATCAAGCATTCTACCTTTCTCAACACGACGTTTCCTTGATTAAAGGAAAAAAAGTTGCCATCGTTGACGACGTGGTGTCTACTGGAGAAAGTTTAAGTGGTTTAGAGGCATTAGTTAACCTTGCCGGTGGTATTATTACTAAAAAGTTATTCGTTTTAGCCGAGGGAGACGCTAAGGATAGACCTGACGTTGAATATTTAGCAACCATTCCTCTACTATAAAATAAGTTGATTTTTAACAAAATAAATAATCGCCCGTTCGCAATAATGCAAACGGGCGATTTTATCTTTTATTAAGCTTGTTTTATAAATTCGTCTATCTCTATTTGATAGGTTTGTCTTCTCTTTACAACGTCGTAAGGGAAAGGTTTCCATTGTTGCTGAATTGCTAAATTCGTTTCTAACATTGGGTTAGATTCTATTCTTTCAACGCCGTCCTCAATTATGTTAGCCATAATCCTATTAATCATAATTGCGTTAAGCCCTGCGTTTTTGTACTCAGGTTTTACGGCAATCAGCGCCATTTCTAATTCTTTTGGTTTTTTGATTATTTTTAGCAACTCGAATATTCCAGGGAGCAATCTACCCTTATGCTTTATTAACGGTTTACATATTGAAGGCAAGCATATTCCAAAGGCTGCAACTTTATCGTTTTTATCTATTAAAATACTAACGTATCTAGTGTTGGCAATAATCGCAAATTGGTCTAGAACGCTTTGTTTCATTCCCTTATCAACGAAAGGCACAAAGCCGTCTAGATGAGAATAGCCTTGGTTAAACGTTTCAAAAAACTCGTCGCCATATTTATTTAGAATTTCCTTAACGCTCATATGGTCGGCGATTTCTCTAACACCGTATTTTTCTTTTACTTTTTCGCAAATTCTTGCTATTCTTTGGTCTCTCTCTTTAGGAATCTTAAAACGCATTTCCATCCATTTCGATTCGTCTAAAAAACCGAGTTCTGCTATGTTTTTACAAAAATATGGATAACTGTAGTTGGTCGCATAGGTGCTTCTTTCTTCAAAACCGTAAGTAAGCATACCTTCCCTATCGGTATCGTTAAAACCCCATGGTCCATGAAGTATAGTCATTCCCATTTGCTTGCCGTGATTTGCAACGGCTAGTAACAACGCCTTAAATACTTCTAAATCGTCGATACTTTCAAACCTAGTGAATCTTACGCAATTTTTTCCCGTTAGTTTATTATCTTCAAAATTAATAATCGCTGCGATTCTTCCAACTAACTTGCCGTCTTTATACGCTAAAAAGCCTTTGTAACTACAGTTTTTGAAATTAGGGTTTTTCTTTAGATTAAAATTATTATACTCGTCGCTAGAAACTGAAGGAACGTAATAAGGGCAATCTTTATATAACTTTATAGGATATTTGATAAACGCCTTTTTATCCCTTCTAGTTACCACTTCTTTTATCTCTATCATAAGGTCTCCTATAATCTCTAAAATTATAAAGAACTTTTTTATTATACAATATTTTTCTTTTATTGGCAAGAATTTTTATCAATTATGTTTTTAAGCGAGAATACAAATTAAAAGCACGATTTCTCTTACTAAAGAGAAATCGTGCTTTTTTATAATTATTGCTCTTTTTTTATAATTGCAGGTGGCTCTTCATCTTTTAACGCCATAATGTATTTACCGTATTCTTCGTCGGTTAATTTTTTAACTTTATTCTTTTTCTTTTTAGACATAAAAACCTCCGTTTTAGATATTATTGGCTAAAAAGAAGAAAATTATACAAACCTATTTTTTTGACGCTTGATTTTTTAAAGACTGAATTTTCTTATAAATTTTATCGCTTGAGAAGTCTCTTTTTTTAGTGTATTCTCCTCCCAAAGCCTCTATTGCAAAACGAAGTTCTTCAAAATCAAAATAGTTGATTTTATCACTTTCTATGCTTTGCATTAGGAAGGGCAAGGCTCTTTCGTCGCCATATTTGGCTAGATAGCCAGCATAAATTGGAATGTCTTTTTGATTTTTAGCAAACTCTGCGATTAATAGGTCGAAAATTCTATCGTCTTTAGATGCGTTTGAAAGTATTTCTATAAGATAAGATTTTATTTCAGTCGAACTGTCTTTAAAATGGAATAATATTTCTTCCTTTACCTCGTCTGCAAAGTTGCATAAAAGTTCTGTTGCAAGCTCCTTGATTGGCAAAGAATAATCCCATAAAACAAATTCTAAATAGCGTTTTGCACCCTTTTTACTGCCCATTGAATCTAACATGTTCATAAGATAAAGGGTGTATTCTTCGTTGCCGTCTTGATTTAATTCCTTAAGTAATGCGCCCTCGTTTGAAGGGTTGTTTTGTATCGCCTCACATAGAAAATCGCTTACGGGGACTTGTTCTTCTAGATGACCTTTCAAACATTCTAAAAGTTCTTCTATGCTATATTTTAAATAAAACTCGTTAGGTGTTTTTCCGTTTAATTCATCTAACTTTTCATTGCCGAATTTTTCGTATAAAACGGGAATTTGGTCTTCTATTTCTTCAGGCTTGATTTTACCTATGTTCTTGTAAACGAAATCGGAAATATACTTGTCGAAAAGTTCGTCCATATCAAATATCTTTATCATTTTTCTCTCCTTTTAATAAGGCTAATTGTTTTTTTACAACGTCTACCCTTGCATCAAAAAACTTACAAACGTATTCTGGCGAGGATAGATGTTTTAACTTGCTTATACAAACGCATAATGCAGCGATTTCTTCAGGGGTTACACCTTGAATTATTAACGTTTCCCCTAATTTTTTGTAGATTTTATTCATTGAAAAGGCAATTTTGTCAAACTCGTCTATATTCCAAAACGCCAACCTTGAAAGGCAAATAGCGTATGACGCCATAAACAAATCTCCGTCTATTTTCTTTTCAAAAATCAACTTTCTTGGCTTAACTTTTATAAAGAATTCGTTAGCCACCACGGGGAATGGTTCTTTGTAGCCGTTCATAACTAGTAGGGTTATTATAACACGTTTAGTTTCGCTAAAAACGTCTATGTCTATGAGTGCGTTAAGCAAGGTTTCTTCTGCCCATTTAGTGTTTGAGTTAATTAATATTAAAGCAGATTTTTTTGCACATTCAAAATCGTCTTGAGTTAACGCCCATTTTATTATCGTTTGAACGTTTTGCTTTTTTATTTGCGAAATCCCTTTTTTAGGGTCTTGGAACAACTCGTTTATCTTTCTTTTATAGTTCTTTGTAATACTAGAAGGAATTTCTCTTTGGTATTTTAAGGGCAATAAGTTTTTTGAATCTTTGCCACTATCGTTTAGTTCAGTAAAATACTCGGCAAAAAAACCTACAACGTGGTCTTGTGGATAAATTTTATAAATCTCGCAAAATACTTGGGTTGCCCCCTCTATATCCCCTACGTTTGCCATTGATACGGCGTAAAAAAACGACATTGACACGTCAAAAGGCCTATCTTCTACGATTTTTTTAAGCCATTTATTTGCCATGTAATGGTCGCCTTGCTCCATTGCGCAGGTTCCTAGCTTGTATCCGTCCTCGTCGTTTTTTAGTGGCATTTCTAGTGCTTTTGAGTAATAATATGCGCTTTTTTCTTTATCGCCTTTAGCGTGATAAAGAGATGAAAGATTACAATATGCCGTAACGTTTTCGCCATGCAATTCTAGGGAATCTTTACACGCTTGTATCATTTGCTTATCCTTTTTATTAAGGAAATAAGAAATGGCAAGTTCGCCACTAGTTTCTTCAGTTAAACATTCTTTAGGAATGCTGGAAAGGTATTTTTCAGCACCTTCGTAATCTTGAGATGCTAGCGCTTGCTTACCCATTTTTTCGTAGTGCGACCAATCTGCCCTATCGAATGGATAAGCGATATGATACGTCGTTTTTTTAGGAATATTTTGGTTAAAAAAGTTTATAACGTCTTGCTCTAAATTTTCGCTTGAAATAAAGCCGTCTTTTGATAATTTTTGATGGAAATAATAGGTTGCAGGGAAAAAACTATCCATATAAAAATAGTTTACTGCTAGTTTTTCATAAGCTAGAGAGGTTTTGTTCTCGGGACAAGTCGATAAATACTTAAACCAATATGCGTTTGAAAGGGATAAAAGCCCCATTTCTTCGTAATTCTCGGCTATCTGTTGCAACGTAGCAAGATTATAATCTCTTTCTAGCGAAGAAAATAAAAAGCCAAGCGAGGATACGTAATCTCCTTGCTCTGCTTTTTTCTCGGCTATTTTGTTATATACTTTCGCCCCTTGGGGGAAAGTTAAAATCTTGCTATCGTGTTCCATTTTTACTCAAAAAATTTCTCTACGTCCTTGTCTTCGAAAAGATATTCCTTTCTACAAAATTCGCACTCTACTTTAATTACTCCGTCTTTTTGAATAATGTCTTTAAGTTCAGCCTTTCCTAGTGAAATTAATACTTTTTCTAGATATTCTCTACTGCAAAGACACTCGTATTTAGGGAAATATTCGGTGTATTCTGCGCCGTTAAAATATTCCTTAAGAATATATTCTGCGCTATTTTCTTCTATGATGGTAGATAATGCGCCCAGTTTATTAATTATCTCTTCGCCTTTTATAAGAGCTTCCTCGCTAGCGCCCGGTAGCGCTTGAACGATAACACCACCTGCGCCCACGCAAGTTCCGTCTTTGCCGATTTTAACACCTAAAGCAATGGCAGTTGGTTGTTGTTCGCTAAAAACGTAATATGCAGTAAAGTCCTCTGCTATTTCACCTGAAACTAACTCGCAACTTCCCGTGTATGGGTCTTTTAATCCCATACTTCTAATAACCGTTATTCTACCCTCTTTTCCCACGCATGCGCCAACGTCTAGTTTACCATTTGGTTTTAACGGTAGGTCTACGTTAGGATTGTCGATATATCCCCTCATTTGAAGTTCTCCGTTACCACAAACGGTGATTTTACCACCCTTTCCGTTACCCTTTACGGTAACCGAAAGTTTATCGTTTTTATTTTTTAACCCTTGCGACATAAAGGTGCATACGGTAAGAGTTCTACCTAGTGCTGCTGCGCATACGGGACTTAAATTATGAACTTTTATCGCTTGATTAACCATATCGGTGGTATCTAATACGCATACCGAAAGTTGATTATCAAAATACATTGCTTTTAGCAGTTTATCCATTATATACCTTAAATTTCAAAGACGCTCGTTATAAGCGTCTTTTTTATTATTTTTTCTTATTTCTCTTTTCGAGTTCTCTTTTAGCCTTTTCGATACGCTTTTGTCTTTCTTGGTCAATAGCGTCTGCGTTCTTTTTAGCCTCTTGTATTTGCCTATACTTTTCGTCGCCAAGATGCTCTCTTATATAATTTTCGTTGTCTTCGTAAAGAATTCTTCTACTTTCGTTAAGTTTTTCAATATCACTTCTGCTGAACGATTGAGGAAGTTCGTGTAAGGTTAACTCTTCGTCGGTAATAGGCTTAATTGGTCTTGAAGAAAGCATACTGTTAGCAATAGCGTAATCGATTTCTTCTTTGTGCTTTTTAATAGCAGACGACTCGTCTTTTTTAACCTTAGCGTAAATGCCTCTATTTTTAACTGCACCCTTAACCTTATCGTTAAGATACTTGTCGTAAAGGTATTGACAGAACACTGTCCACACCAACATAAATAACGACAAACCAATTATTGCTAAAATTATCAAAGATAGATAAAATACAAAACCATCAAATAGTAATAGCAACACGAACACGCCACCAAGCACAATAAAGGCAACGCTAGTTAAAAAATTACCTATGGTAAAGAAGAAAGCGTTTTTAACTAATTCCATAAATTTGTATTCGTAAGTAACGCAAAGGGTTAGCACGTGCATTGCCATAATCGTGAGAAAAGAAATGACAAGAATGGTAAAAATCAAAATAGTGTAATAAAGTAATTTACTGTTTTGACCTATTGCATAGTTGTAATTTGCTAGTCCAATGGTTGCTATAGTTATATACATGAACGTCGAATAAATAAAACAAGTTAACGCAACTTGTTTAAAATTTTGTTTAACGCCCTTCCAAAAATCGTTTGCGACGAATATACCTTCAGTCCATACGAGGTTTCTAATAATATAAAGCCCCCCAGATAAACCGACTGAGGCAATTAATGATAGCAAAGGCAAAACTAAAAACAATTTAAGGTCAGTATTAAACACAATTTGTTCGCTTAGACCGGTAAGTGTAACGGGCGCAGCGTATCCTACGCCAAAACCCGAATTAAAAGGATAGGTCATTCCGTATCCAACTAAAGATACGTAACGGAAAAATATCAACAACGCAATAGGTAGAAGAAAAATCAACGTCAAAAAGTTTATTATTATGAGTTTTCCAAACCTTCCCTTAAAAATATCCCAAAACAACTCCCATCTATTCGAGGGTAGTTTATTTCTTGCATACTCTTCTGATTTTTCCGAGCCTGCAACCAATCTATTTATAAATCCACGGTATCCCTTTGAAGCCATATTCGTCTCCATTTTTTTCTTATATTATATATTATACCATTTTAAATTTATTTTCAAATAAAATTAGGTATATAGTTAAAAAAACTTTACTTTTAGACAAACCTTTGCTAAACTATAGGGGTAAAAAATAGATAGGAGTATCACTTTATGAGAAAATACAACGTTGCCGTAGTTGGCGCAACCGGTATGGTTGGAAACAAAATGATGGAAGTTTTAAGCGAAAAGCAACTTCCTGTTGAAAATTATTATCTTTTTGCATCTGCAAAATCTGCAGGTAAAAAAATTGACTTTATGGGTAAAGAACACACCGTTTTAGAACTTAAAGAAGAAAACGTTATCGGTAAAAATATCGATATTGCTCTATTCTCTGCAGGTGGTTCTACTAGCCAAGAATTTGCTCCAATTTTCGCTAAACACGGTATTCTAGTTATAGATAACTCAAGTGCTTGGAGAAGAGACGAAAACGTTCCTCTAGTTGTTGCAGAATGTAACGCAAACGACATTCTTAATCATAAAAATATAATTGCAAACCCTAACTGCTCTACTATTCAAGCAGTAGTAGCATTAAAGCCACTTCACGAGGCTTTCGGCATTAAGAGAATTATCTACTCTACCTACCAAGCAGTTTCTGGCGCAGGCGTTAAAGGTTTCAACGACCTTAAGGGTGGTATTTGTGGCGAAGCACCTCAAAAATTTCCTTACCCTATCTTTGGTAACTGTTTACCTCATATCGACGTATTTATGGACAACGGCTACACCAAAGAAGAAGACAAAATGATTTTTGAAACAAAGAAAATCCTAGGCGATTGGGATATGAAAATTACTGCTACTTGCGTTCGTGTTCCCGTTTACTATGGTCATAGCGAATCAGTTAACATTGAATTCAAAAAGCCTTGCACCTTAGAACAAGTTAAAGAAGTTTTATCTAAAGCAGAAGGCGTTGTTATTCAAGACGACGTTAAAAACAACGTTTACCCAATGCCTTTAACTTGCGAAAACAAAAACGAAGTTTTCGTTGGTAGAATTCGTATGGACGAAACGGTTGAATCTGGCGTTAACCTTTGGGTTGTTGCAGACAACATTAGAAAGGGTGCTGCAACTAACGCTGTTCAAATCGCTGAAAAGGCTATCGAACTCGGCGCAGTTAAAAATCAATACAACGCATAACTCTTTTAAGGGGATATTATGAATAAAACTATTTTCAAAGGCACTTGCACGGCTATGATTACTCCGTTTACTAACGATGGAATCGACTACCCTGCTCTTGCTAAACAAATTGATTTTCAAATAGACAACGGTATCGAAGCGCTTTGCGTTCTTGGAACGACGGGCGAAGCACCTACTATTAGCGATAGCGAATACGAAACTATTGCTAAATTTGCTTACGATAAAATCGCAGGCAGAGTAAAATACGTGCTTGGAACGGGTTCTAACTGCACCAAAAAGGCTATCGAAAAAAGCCAATTAGCACAAAAAATCGGCGCTGACGGTCTTTTAGTTGTTACACCTTACTACAACAAATGCACGCAAAAGGGTTTAGTTAAGTATTATAACGACGTTTGCGACAATATTGATATTCCCGTTTTGTGCTACAACGTTCCTGCAAGAACGGGCGTAAATATTTTACCCCAAACAATGGCTGAAATCGCCGAACATAAAAATATCGGTGGCATTAAAGAGGCTTGTGGTAACATGGAACAAATTTGTGAAACTGCAAGACTTATAAGAAATAAAACTGCCCTTTATTCTGGCGACGATAACCTTAACCTCGCTATGCTTTCTATCGGTTCGTTAGGTCTTATTTCAGTTGCATCTAACGTAGTTCCAAAAGAAGTCGGCGACGTTGCTAAATTATTCTTTGCAGGTAAAAACCAAGAGGCTATCGCCCTACAAGAAAGACTTCTTTCTTTAATCGACATTATGTTCGTTGAGGTTAACCCTATCCCTGTAAAAAAAGCAATTGAATTGCTAGGCTTAGGTAACGGTATAGTTCGTGCGCCTTTGACTGAATTAGAGCCACAACATACCTTGGAAATGATTAAAATCTTAAAAGATTTCGGTCTTAAAATTAAGGAGTAATAATGAGTAACTTACTTATATGTGGCGCACTTGGAAGAATGGGAAAAAAAGTTTACGAGGCAAGCCAGAATTCTTCTCTAACGGCCGCTTGTGGCGTTGATAGATTTGAAGATAAGTCTAATGCTAACTTCCCTATCTACTCTTCTCTTAACGACGTTAAAGAAAAGGTAGACGTTATTATCGACTTCTCTGCACCTGCTTCCCTACCTGCGATATTAGAATACGCAGTTAAAAATAACGTTCCTGCAATATTATGCGCAACGGGTTATACTGCTGAAGATGAAAAGACGGTTTTAGAGGCTAGTAAAAGCGTTCCTCTTTTCCGTTCTGCGAATATGTCGCTCGGCGTAAACGTTCTAATCGATTTGGTTAAAAAGGCTAGTGCTGTTTTAGGGGATAAATTCGATATAGAAATTATTGAGAAACACCACAACCAAAAGGTTGACGCTCCTTCTGGCACGGCTCTTATGCTCGCTAACGCTGTTAAAGAAGTTTTACCTGAAAAATTCTACGTTAACGGCAGAGAAGGTTTAGTTGGAAAACGCACCAAGGACGAAATTGGAATTCACGCTATTCGTGGTGGAAATATCGTTGGCGAACACGACGTTATTTTTGCAGGCGAAAACGAAACGATTACCCTAACCCATCACGCACAAGATAGAGGGGTTTTTGCTAACGGTGCAATTAAGGCTGGAGAATTTATTATCGGCAAAAAACCTCGTCTATATAACATGACCGACGTTATAAATGGTTAAAATGTTAAAACAAAACCTAGAACAAATTTTTTCTACAATAAAAAATGGCAATAACCTAGGCGAAGAGGTTATTTTAGTTGGTGCAACCAAAATGGTTTCGCCTGAAATAATTAACCTAGCAATAGATTTAGGGCTACAATACGTTGCCGAAAATAAGGTTAACGAGTTTAGAGAAAAACACGATAAAATCGTTGGTGCTAGGCAACATTTTATAGGGCATCTTCAGACAAACAAGGTTAAATACCTTGTTGGACAAGTTGAGTTAATTCACTCAGTTGATAGCATTCATCTTGCCGAGGCTATATCTAACGAGGCTATTAAAAAACAAGTAATTCAAGATATTTTAGTGCAAGTTAATATTGGAAAAGAAGAACAAAAACACGGATTATTACCCCACGAAGTTTTTGAAGGTGTCAAAAACATCTCTTCTCTACCTAACCTAAAAATTCGTGGACTAATGGCTATGTTGCCACTAACCGACGACCATAATTTATTAAAAACCTTATGCCTTGAAATGCGTGAATTTTTTGACCAACTAAAAGAAAAAGGTTATCAAATGGATTATCTATCGGTTGGAATGAGCGCAGATTATAAAATAGCCGTTCAAAACGGAAGTAATATGATAAGACTTGGTAGCACTATCTTTGGAAAAAGAGAATACGGAGGTAAAGTTTAATGGGTATATTCGATTTATTCGGCAGAGAACCAAGAACTAAAACTGCTCAATCAGCGCAAAGGGATTTCGATATTCCTACTAACTCTATGGAAGAAAAGAAAGCGCCCGTAAGCGTATTCGTTCCCACGTCCTTTGACGATATAGAAAAAATTATACAAGCACTAAAATTTGGAAAAACTGCCGTAGTTCATTTAACCAACCTAAAACCAGAAACTCAAATTCGTGTTTTAGATATGCTTTCAGGCGCTATATTCGCCCTTAACGGTGGCGTTTACGAAATGGAAAAGAACGTGTTTATGTTCTCCCCTTCAGGCGTTGAAGTTTTATAATAATTAAAAAGTAAAGGCCCGTTGCAACTGCAACGAGCCTTTTTATTTTTGTTAGTTTTATGCCCAAACGAACCAACAGAATAAGTATCCTGCAAGAACGGCAACTAGGGTAAATGGTATTCCAATCTTAAAGAAGTCTTTATTTTCAACTTCATAACCTTCTTTTCTTAAAATTCCAATACCAACTACGTTTGCAGATGCGCCAACTGGGGTTAAGTTTCCACCTAGGGTTGCGCCACAAAGTAAACCAAAGTATAACATTATTAATAGGTTTGGAGCCACCTGTAGACCTGCAATTACAGGTAACATAGTTGCAACGTATGGAATATTATCGATAAATGCCGACGCAAGAACGGAGCCGAACACGATAACGGTATATAGTAAGAATATATTCTTGTCGCCAAGTTTTGCAAATAGACTACTAATATCAGCGATAATTCCAACTCTTTCTACCGTAAATATTATAATGAATAAAGTTGATAAGAAGACAATGGTTTCGTAGTCGATTGAACTCTTAAGGAAATTTGTTACCCTTTTCTTAAACGTTCCCTCTTGTCCTTGACTAATAGCAATTTTGTCGTCTACCCTACATTGAATTAGATAATACACTAAACCAACTACGCCAACAGACATACAAATTAATCCGTTAGTAAGTTCCATTTTATTAGGAACGAATGAGAATGCTATTAGTAGCAAAATGGTTAAAACCAATAGCAAAGTGGGTATGATTGAGGTTACCTTTATATCTTGTGCTTGAAGACTAATTCGTTTATTACACTTTCTAAACAAGAAGAACAATACTGGAACTGTAAACAACATTCCTAGTTCTACTGCCCAGAATATAGACATTCTTCCGTCCATAAAGAAGAAGTCCATAAAACTCATGTTTGCTTGGGCACCAAGCATGATAGAGGTGGTATCACCTACTAACGTCGCTGCGCCTTGCAAATTAGAAGATACGGCTATTGATATAATTACGGGGATTGGCGAAACGTTTGATTTTCTCGCAATAGCAAGTCCTATTGGTGCAAGCATTAAAACGGTTGCAACGTTATCGATAAACGCTGAAATAAAACCACTTATTAGCGATAATAATACTAGCGTTACCATTGTGTTAGGGATTGCGCTAGCAAGCTTGTCCGAAAGTTTATTAGGCATTCCCGATTCCGAAAAAAGACCTACGGTAATCATTATACCGATTAGCATTAATACTACGTTATAGTCTATTGCAGTTAATACGCTTAAAAAGCTTACGTATTTAAAAATTAGTAGTGCGCCTGCCGTTATAAGTGCCGAACAAGAAGTTATATACATCTTGTATTTTGGCAACGCTATAATTGAAACGTAGGTTAGTATAAATACAACTAAAACAAAAATCTTCATATGTTTCTCCAAAAAAAAAGACTTTTATCGCTTGAAAACGATAAAAGTCTTGTTAAAACTACATAAGTAATTTTGCGCTACCGGGCTATGCCGTATTGACGATAACGCACCACGGAATTTCCGTGCCAACTACTCCCTTTTATATTATTATTGGCAAATTAGTTTCTTACTTCTAAAGCGTCGTAAGTTGCGTCTAAAGAAGCAATCTTTTCATCAAATAATGCTTTTTCTTCAGCAGTTAAAGGAAGTTCTACTACCTTTTGGAATCCAGAGCCACCTACAATACATGGAACGCCCATGCAAAGGTCTTTAGCACCGTATTCGCCGTTTAAAACGGTTGATAAAGGTAAAATAGTGTTGGTATCAGCAACTAATGCTTTGATAAGTTGAACGGTAGATGCGGCAATTGCATAGAAGGTTGCACCCTTTGCCTTAATAACCTTTGAGCCTGCGTCAACCATTCCTTGGTAAATGTTAGCAAGTTCAGTATCTAATTGTTCTTCGCTTACGCCCATAAATTTCTTGCAGTATTCTTTAACAGGATATCCACCAATCGTGCATAAACTCCATGGAGCCATACAAGCGTCGCCGTGTTCACCGAATACGTATGAGTTTACGTTGTGGGTGTCCACTCCACAGTATGATGCAACTGCTTGACTTAATCTGTTAGAATCTAGTAAAGTTCCCGTTCCAATAACTTGATTTGCAGGAAGACCAGTGCATTTCATAGTAACGTAAGTTAATACGTCTACAGGGTTAGAAACGATTACGTATAATGCGTCTGGAGCGATTTTTGCAACGTTAGGCATAACGCTTTTTAGGATGCCGATATTGATTTTAGCAAGGTCTAATCTGGTTTGACCAGGTTTTCTGCCTACACCGAAAGTTACTACTACGATATCAGAACCTGCAACGTCTTCGTATTCACCACTCCATACTTTTAAAGATGGAATACAAGCGGCACATTGAGAAATATCTAGAGCCTCGCCTTCAGCTTTTTCCTTGTTAATGTCAACCAAAACGATTTCAGAACATACGCCTTGTAATGCTAAACAATAAGCTACGGTTGCACCTACGTTACCAGTTCCCAAAACTGCAATCTTTCTTTTCTTTTGAATCATTTTGCCAATATTCTCCTATTATAAAATTCTATAACCTAATATTACACTATTTTCTATTTTTTTGCAATAAAAAACACTAGGTTTGTTGTCAATTAATAACTAAATTTTTAGCTATACTATAAATATCTCCAGCGCCTAGGAAAATTATACCTTGAACTTCATTCTTAATTTGACTTATTCTCATCTTCAGCATCTCTTCGTTTTCTACGTGATAAACGTATTTCATTCCCCTATTTTTTATTTCAACAAAAAGTCTGCTTGAACTCCCATCCTTTTTATATTCCTCTCTCGCTGGGTAAGTTTGATATATTATTAATTTCCTCGCTTTACTTAACTCTGCAACGAACTCTTCCATTAACATTTTTGTTCTTGAATAGGTATGTGGCTGAAAAACTACTAAATAGTCTTTCATTTTTTCACCAAGGGATTCAAGTGTTGCCTTAATTTCCCTTGGGTGATGTGCATAATCCGTGATGCATTCTACACCTTGGTAACTTCCTATTTTTTCCATTCTTCTTTTTACACCGTTAAAAGCCTTAAGACTTTCTTTAACTGTCGTAAGCGATACTCCTAAGAGGTCTGCCATTGCACATACGGATAAAGCATTGTAAACGTTATGCCGTCCTTGTATACTTAAATCTATTTTAACTTTTGCCACGCCGTTTCTAAACAAGGTAAACGAATACCCTTTGCCGTTATATTTTATCTTTTTTGCCATATACGTTGCGTTGTTTACTATTCCAAACGTTACGCTATTACCATTTGATAGCATTTTGCAATTTTCGTCGTCGGCATTAATAACGGCTATACCTTTTGAACAAAATTGTTCAAAAGCACTCACCATATCGTCCATATCTTTATAACTTTCTAGATGGTCGTTGTCAATATTTAATACAAGTGAATAATTAACGTCTAAATCTAAAAAATTCTTTCTATATTCACAAGCCTCGGCTAGAGCAATTTCTCCTTCGCCATACAAATAATTACCAAAACGCTCGTCTTCGCCACCTAAAAAAATCGTAGGATTTAATTTTTCGTTAATTAAACAGTGAGCGAGCATTGCAGTAGTTGTAGTTTTTCCATGACTGCCACATACCCCAATTCGTTTTCTATAGCCTTTTAAACACTCGTTTAGAAACACGCTCCTTTTAATGCACGGCACACCGTGTTCGATTGCATATTTAATTTCATTGTTAGATTGATATATTGCAGAAGTATACACTAATGCGTCAGGCTTAAAAGAAGCAACGTTTTGTTCTAGGTTATCCTTATATAGCCTAACTCCTCGCTCTTCTAAATCACTTTTACAGTTGCCTACGTTTAAGTCGCTACCACCAACTTCTTTACCAATTAATATAGAATGTTTGCAAAGACCACTCATGGAAACGCCTAAAATACCAGAAAAGAAAATACGATTAAAATTACTATAAATATTTTTCATATTGTTAAATTATGAAAAAAACGTCAAAAAATAGAACTTTTTTTAAAAAAACAAACGTTTTTTTCAAAAAAACTATTGAAATGACCTTTTATATATGATAGAATAATTACAATATCATGATAAGGAAGGTTTTATTACAATGAAGATTACTGACGTAAGAGTTCGTATCGTTAAAAAGGACGATAGCAAACTCAAAGCTGTTGCTTCTGTAACCTTCGATGACTGTTTTGTTGTGCACGACATTAAGGTTATTGAGGGTAACGAAGGCTACTTTATTGCTATGCCTAGCAGAAAAACTGCTGACGGCGAGTATAAAGATATTGCTCACCCAATCAAGACGGAAATGAGAGAAGAACTTATTAAAGTTATTCTTGCCGCTTTTGAGGAAGAAAAAGCAAAACCTCAAGAAGATTAGTCGACTACTTTTCTTAAAAACTAAAAGACCTTGCAAAAGCAAGGTCTTTTTACTTTGTTTTATTTAATATCTAAAAAACTTTATGCGCTAGGTCCGTTATAAAATTTAACGAATCAAAGAGTTCTTTGGTTTCATTAAAGTCGTTTTGATAAACTTCTAAAAGCAACGCTCCGTCAAACCCCACGTCTTTTAACCTAGCAAACAACTCGCTAAAATCCGTTATCCCTCTTCCAGGCAAGCACATTTTTCCATTTTCGTCTATATCCGACAAATGAACGGTTACGATATCATTACCCATTTCGGTAATAAATTCACGATAATCGACGTTGGATTGTCTTGCTTGCTTTATATCAAGCGTTCCTTTAAGCCCGTATGTTCTACTTCTGAGTTCATTAAAAAAACCAACGTAGTTATAATACGCCCAATGCACGTTTTCATATGCAAGCGAAACGCCGTATTTACCACACAAGTCTATAATTTTTTGCGCATACTCGGCAACCCTATCAAAGTTGATGGTCATTGGCGTTCTTTTAAGGCGTGCTACCCCGTGAAAGGTGTAATATTTTGCACCCATCTCCTTTGCACACTTTAAAGTGTCTTCTAGCAAGCAAAAAGAGTCTGCTCTCGCCCTATCGTTTAGGCTAAACAGTTGTGGCTCAAACTGGGTGGTTAAAGTATGTATAGAATGCACGGGCATATCTCCCCTTGCTTTATTAAGTTTTTTGCCAAACTTCTTGGTATACTCGCAGTAAGATTCTAAAAACACTTCTGCCGTTTGCACACCCTTTTGACTTAAAAATTTTAAGCCGTCTTCGGTGTGAAATCTACCAAAAAGAGATGCCGTTGATATTCCCGTTTTCATTCTTTTTCCTTTACGTTGATACTATTTTTTGAAGATAAAGTTTTGCCCGTCAGCGTCAAGAGTAATAACCGAATTTTCTTTTAGGTCTCCCCTTAAAATTTCTTCGCTTAATTTATCTTCAACGTTGCGTTGAATAACTCGTTTAAGTGGTCTAGCGCCGTAGTTATTATCGTAACCTTTTTCAATAATTAAATCCATAGCGCTAGGCGTTATTTCCATGCTAACACCCAATACTTTTAAACGCTTTTTAAGGCTAGTTAAGATAAGTTCGGCAATCTTAGCCGTCTGCTCTTTAGTTAGTTTTTGGAATACGATTATATCGTCTATCCTGTTAAGGAATTCAGGACGGAATTTACTTTTTAATGCGTCCATGTACTTAGAACACATATTATCATATTCGGCTTGAGCACTAGAAGTAAATCCAAGCGTTGCCTTTTGTTGAACTTCGGTTGCGCCCACGTTTGAAGTTAAGATTATAATAGTGTTTTTAAAACTTACTACTCTACCTTTATTGTCGGTTAGTCTGCCGTCGTCAAGAATTTGTAGCATTAGGTTAAACACGTCTGGGTGAGCCTTTTCGATTTCGTCAAATAACACTACTGAATAAGGTTTTCTTCTTACCTTTTCAGTAAGTTGCCCAGCCTCGTCAAAACCAACGTATCCTGGAGGCGCACCAACCATACGGCTTACGGAATGCTTTTCCATGTATTCGCTCATATCGAGACGAATTATGTTTTCTTCGTTACCGAATACGGATTCTGCTAAGGCCTTGGAAAGTTCGGTTTTACCAACACCCGTTGGTCCAACGAATATAAACGAACCGATTGGTCTATTTGGGTCTTTTAATCCTGCTCTAGCCCTCCTAATAGCGTCTGCAACTGCGTGAACGGCCTCGTCTTGCCCAATTACTCTTTGGTGGAGAATTTCTTCAAGATTTAGTAGTCTTTGAGCCTCAGTTTCGGTTAGTTTAACTACGGGAACACCCGTCCAATTACTAACAATTTTTGCAATGTCGTCTGGTGTTAATTGAAGTTTTTCGATATTTCCCTTACTCTTACTTGCGCTTGCTCTTATTTGGTCGAGTTCAAGGTTTACTTGCTCTATTTCCTTGTTGAGTTTTAATGCTCTTTCTAGGTCGTCTCTTCTTTTAGCCTCTTCCTTTTGAGCGATTAGGGTATTTAGTTCTTTTTCCTTTTGTTTTGCTTCGGCTGGAGAATTATAACTGTCTAGTCTAACTCTAGATGCCGCCTCGTCTATAAGGTCGATTGCCTTGTCTGGTAAAAATCTATCGGTAATATATCTATCCGATAAAGTAACGGCACTAACGATAGCCTCGTCTGGTATACTTACTCCGTGATGAGATTCGTATTTATCACGAAGACCCTTTAGAATTTCAACCGTTTCTTCAACGCTTGGTGCATTTACAGTAATAGGTTGGAATCTACGCTCTAAGGCAGCGTCCTTTTCAATATATTTTCTATATTCGTCCAAGGTGGTTGCGCCTATCGTTTGTAATTCGCCACGAGAAAGCATTGGCTTTAAGATATTTGCAGCGTCCATATTGCCTTCGCCCGTGCTGCCTGCACCTACGATATTGTGAATTTCGTCTATAAATAAAATTATATTTCCGTTTTGTTTAACGACGTCTATTGCCTTTTTAAGTCTTTCTTCAAAATCGCCACGATATCTAGCACCTGCTAGCATTCCTGCAAGGTCAAGCGAAAATACGATTTTATCAGCCAAAATTTCAGGAACGTTACCTTTCACAATGGCTTGTGCTAAACCTTCTACGACTGCAGATTTACCAACACCCGGTTCGCCTATTAGAACAGGGTTGTTTTTAGTTCTTCTTGAAAGTATTTGAACTACTCTATCAATTTCGTCCTTTCTACCTATAACGGGGTCTAACTTACCGTCTTGTGCTTGTTTATTGAGGTTAACGCCAAATTTAGAAAGTTCCTTTAAGTCGTCGTTCTCTTCATTTCTTTCGCTAGCAGGATTATTAAACATACGAGTATCAGCAGAAGTTTTAAAAGTCCTACCAAACACGCTATCCTCTTCAATTTGGTCTTCTAAGTTATCCTCTTCTTGAGGAAAAATCGACGAAGTAATATCGCTAATCATTGCATCAACGTCTACGTGCATTGCCGTTAATATGGTTACGGCAAGACTAGACTTATCTACTAATATAGAAAGCAAAAGATGCTCGGTGCCAACAAAACCCGAACGAGCCTTTAAGGAAATATCTACTGCACGTTCAAAAATTTGCTTTGTTCGTGGTGTAAACATGTTGCCAGGCATAACGCAATCTTTATCAATTCCCTTCTTGAAGTAGAATAAGTATCTATCGTTTTCTACTTCAGCCTCTCTTAGAAGAGCCGCCGCCCTACCATCGGTAACGTTTAGAAGTCCAAACAAAATATGTTCGCTACCTATATACCTACAACCAAAGCGTTTTGCTAGAGCGCTCGCATATTCGATTACTTGATTAACGTTTCTTGAAAAAGCGTCGTAATACATACTACTCCTTTATTTTTAATAGTTTTTTACCAACTATTTCGGCTCTAACTAGGTCTCTATCAGTTGCCGAAAGTTTCTTTCCGTAAAACCCACATAAAACTGCAGGACGAACGTCAATAATTAGTTGGTCTATTTGGTCTATGTTTTTTATGTCTATCATTCCAAGCATTGCACCGAGTTTAACTTCTGCTATATGAGATAAAAACTCTTCATATGTAAGTAGAACAGCGTTTGTTAGCACTCCAAAGGATTTTCTCGCTCTATCCATAGTGCGAATTTGCCTTTTAACGTAGAGCCTATTTTCTTCTTCTCTTTCTGCTTTGCAAATTCTAATAACGGCATCTTCTACCGAACGCAGTATCTCGTATTCGCTAACGCCTAGCGTTACTTCGTTGCTAACTTGGTAGTTGTAGCCTTCGGCTTTAGTTCCCTCTCCGTATAATCCCCTTAAAGTTAAACCTAATTGACTTAGTTCGTCTTCTAACGCTGGAATTTTTCCACTTTCAGTAAGTGCAGGTAAAAAAAGCATTACCGACGCTCTCATTCCCGTTCCCAAATTGGTTGGGCAAGCCGTTAGATATCCAAAATCTTCGCTATATGCTAGGTTTAGGTTTTTAGAAAGCGCCTCGTCTATAACTTCTAGTTTTTTATACGCTTGTTGTAAGGCTAATCCGTTTACAAAACATTGTTCTCTTATAACGTCCTCTTCGTGAATCATTACCGAGATATTTTGAGCCTCGTTAACTAGCGCTGCGCCAAACTGCTTATTTTCTATTAATGCGTTACTTATTAAATGTTTTTCCTTCATTTCCTCTAAAGTGAGGTCCTGAAGATTAGAAGCGTAATAAAGGTTGAAAGTGTCGCATTTAACTAACGCACGGTTTACTTTTTTAACGATATCTTTTGCCGTAGCCAAATCAGTTATTCTAAATGGATAGCCCTTTAGATTTCTTGCTAGCCTTATTCTCGTTTTAACGACTGTGCCCTCTAGTAGGTTAGGATTAATTTCCATTACAAAATCCCCCTTTCCTTAAGGTCTTTTATAAGTGCGTTAAGTTCTAGCGACACTTCGGCTACCTTTGAAAAATCGCTGTTTAGACCTGCTATTTCCTTTTCTTTTAAGAGACGAATATATTCGTCGAAAAGTTGCTTGTCTTCTCCACTGATTTTTGGCTTTGCACCCTTATGATATGGCGTTTTTTGAATCTTTTTTAAGGTTGGCAAAAGTTCCCTCTTGAACTCAAGGTAACAATCGGGACAACCAAACACACCAGTTTTTACAAATTGTTGCCAAGTGTATCCACACTTGCTACAAAATTTTTGATACATATTATAACTTGCTTGCTAAATCCTTAATCAATTCTATAGTTTGTTCTTTAGTTTCATCACTTCTTAAAGCGTATTCAAGGTTAGCGCAAATGTAACCGAATTTATCGCCAACGTCGTAACGCCTACCTTCAAAAGTGCTTGCTAAAAGTTTTCTTTCTTCAGCTAATTGGTCTAGAACGTCGGTTAAATAAATCTCATTGTTTCTAGGCTTAAGGGTTTTAAGCATTCCCATAACTTCGCCGGATAAAACGTATCTACCAATTACAGCATAATTTGATAAAGCCTCGTTAATTGATGGTTTTTCAACTATTTTATCTATGGTGATTATGCCGTCTTGCTCGTCGTAAACACCTATATTGCCGTATTTAGAAACGTCGTCGCCAAATACTTCCATCGTAGCAATTGCGCTCTTACCGGTCTTTTCGTAAACCTCGACTAAACGCTTAATACAAGGGGTATCGTTTTCTCCTGCATAAAGAAGTTCGTCTCCTAAAAGTAAGGCAAAAGGCTCGTCCTTAACGTATTTTTCGGCGCATAGTATTGCGCCTGCTAATCCGTTTGGAACTTCTTGAACTACGAACTGAACGTTAAATCTGTGCGTATCCTTTGCAATTTGATATAACTTTTGCTTGCCGTCCTCTAAAAGCCTTTGTTCTAAGCTTTCGTTAATAGAAAAATGGTCTTTTATAACGTCTGAACCTGGACTAACTACTATAACTATGTCTTCTATACCTACTGAAATCAATTCCTCTGCTATGTATTGAATAGTTGGCTTATCTAAAACCGAAAGCATTGGCTTTGGGATAGCTTTTGTAATTGGCAAAAACCTAGTTCCTAATCCTGCTGCAGGAATAATTGCTTTTTTAACTTTCATCATCATTCTCACTTAAAATTTTTATTTTCTAAATCTTTGATTTTATTTACACGCCTTAAATGTCTTTCGTCCCCACTAAAATCAGTGTTTAAGAAGGTGTCTACGATTAATAACATCAATCCAGCACCAATCACCCTTTCGCCAATCGCTAACACGTTTGCGTCGTTATGAAGTCTCGTCATTTGTGCAGAAAAAACGTCTTGACAATGAGCGCATCTTATCCCCTTAACCTTGTTTGCAACGATACTCATTCCAATACCCGTTCCACAGATTAGAATACCAAAATCGTATTCTTTATTTGCTACGGCGTTTGAAACTTGTAATGCGTAGTCGTTGTAATCGGTCGAATCGGTTGAAAAACAACCAAAATCCTTAAATTCGATAGCATTCTTCTTTAGATAATCTATAAGCACCGGCTTAAGATTTATTCCACCGTGGTCGCAACCAATTGCTATTTTCATATTTCCTCCTCATCATTTATAATTCTATTTAATATTTCGTTACACACGTCTTCAATTTCGTGTGAAGTTTGTAAATATGCAGAGATATCCATTCCGTATGGGTCTAAAACGTCCCTTTGCGTAGTGAACTCGCTAACGGCGTATACGCCTGGAAAATTGGAAATTCCCCTTTTATGCTCTTTGGTCATGCAGATTACCAGGTCGCTTTTAAGTAGCATAACGGGGGTTAATTGTTTAGACCTAAACGAATAACTTTTTAACCCCATTTGTTTTAAAGCAAAGCTAGAATTTTTGCTTATTTTTTCGCCTTCGTTTGCGCATAGCCCTGCGCTAGAAACCCTTACGCTTTTTATCCCTGCAAGTTTTAACTTGTTTTTAAGAATAATTTCTGCCATGGGACTTCTACAGGTATTTCCCGTGCAAACGAATAAAATCTTTTTTATTTTCATCCACAAGATTTCCTTAATCTATTCATTATACCCATATTAACGCCCACTTCGTTTGGCATTGCTATGGCTATTATAATATCGGCTTGTTTTTCACCTTTTAATAAAGCGTCGTATAAATTAGATGCAATTTCTTCTTCTGTTTTTCCTAGGTTTAGAAGATTTTTCCCCTCAAAATCTTTAACGAATTCTTGAGCGCACATTATAACGGGTTTTTTCCCTAACTCTAGATATTCTTCGTAAAGAGCGTTTGCTCCTTGAATATCGCCGTATTCAAACAACGCCGTTTCGCATCTTGGCTTATAGTGGCGATATTTTACTCCTGGAGATTTAATCTTGTCCGTTTCCTTATGCTTTGCAATCTCGCACTTACCGACGATTTTTTCTATCATCTCTTTGGTGATTAGCCCTGCACGGAGAATTCTTGGCGTTTCTTCAGTAACGTCTAGCACCGTGCTTTCTATTCCCCCCAGACATTTTCCACCGTCTAGAATTAGTGGGATTTTGCCGTTAAGGTCGTCGTAAACGTGCTTTGCCGTAACAGGACTAGTATGCTTTGAAAGATTTGCGCTAGGCGCTACAATAGGCATATCTATTGCCTTTAACAGTTGTTGACAGCCTAGATGAGAAGGCATTCTAACGGCTAACGTATCGCCACCACACACGGCCTCGCTACATACAACGCCCTTGCTTTCTAAAACTAAAGTTAAAGGCCCTGGCATATATTCTTTTATTAATTTGTAAACGTAGTCGTGCTTTATGATTACGAGTTTTTCTAGGTCGTAATCTTTATGAACGTGTGCTATCAATGGATTGTCGCTAGGTCTACCCTTAACGGCAAAAATTTCTTTAACTGCGCTAGAATTAGTTCCAACTGCACCTAGTCCGTATACCGTTTCGGTTGGCATACCGATTAAGCCACCGTCAAGCAAGATTTCACACGCCCTTTGCACGCTCTCGTTAGTTATCTTTTCAATTTTCGTTTGCATTCTAGAAAATCTCGTCGTCAACGCTTTTTAGTTCTAGTTCTACCTTTTCGTTCTTAAAAGGTAAATCTTTATACTCGCTATTTGTTAGCGTTGCGCTTTTTTGCTCGTTATCTTCCATCTCGGGTTCACCCGTTTCTTCGTTAAGGTTAACGAACTTGGTGCATTCCCCTCTAAAATAAAGTTTAACAAAACCAGTAGGACCACTTCTATGCTTTTCAATTAAGATTTCAGCAACGTTTGCCGCAACCTTTCCTTCTTCTATATCCTTTTCGCTTGCGCTCTTATCAGGACGGTGAATAAACATAACGATATCTGCGTCTTGTTCGATTGCACCCGATTCACGAAGGTCTGATAGTTGTGGTCTGCCTTTTCTTGTTTCTACGGCACGGTTAAGTTGTGATAATGCTAGAACTGGAACGTTTAGTTCCTTTGCTAAAATCTTAAGACTTCTTGAAATCTCGCTTATTTCGTTTTGACGGCTATCGCTATTTCTCGTTTTATCAGGCGTCATCAAACCGATATAGTCGACCATAACTAAGTCTAATCCAAAGCGTGATTTAATTCTTCTACATTTACTAATCAATTCTCTAGGTCTAATCACTGCAGAGTCGTCTATAAATATTTTAGCGTTTGAAAGAAGTTCTCTCGCCTTGTTAATTTTAAGCCATTCAGCCTTACTTAAAGAGCCTTTTTTTGCGTGTTCCATAGAAACACCTGCAACTGAACAAAGCATTCTTTCAGTAATTTGTTCTTTACCCATTTCTAGAGAAAAAACTGCACATGAATGACCTTGTAAGGCAACACTTTCAACGATATTCATTGCAAATGATGTTTTACCTACTGCAGGACGAGCGGCGATAATAATAAGGTCGCTCTTATGTAAACCATTGGTTAGGTTGTCTAGTCCCTTAAAACCGGTTTTTATGCCTTTCATACTAGACTTGTCGTTGGTAAGTTCGTCAAATTTATTTAAAACTACTGGAATAAGATTTCCTATTTTTTCAACCTCGCTAGTATCAGCGTTGGAAGAAATGTCGTAAACCATTTTCTCTGCAAAGGATAAAGCACCTGCCTTGTCCGTGCTAGTTTTACATTCGTCGATTATTTCGGCTGACCCTTTTATTAGTCTTCTAAGTAAACTATCTCTCGTAACTATATCTAGGTATCTTTGGTAGTTTGCGCTAGATGGCATAACGTTGGTAAGTTCGGTGATGTAGGAAATTCCACCAACGCTATCTAGCGTGCCGTTCTTTTCTAAAACGTCGGTTAAGGTTACTAGGTCAACCGGTTGATTTAGTTTGATAATATCTAGCATTGCACTAAAAATAATTCTATGCGATTCAGCATAGAAGTCTTCTTCCTTAAGATAAGCGACTACTTCTACTTGAATTTTAGTATCGAGTAGCAGACAACCAAGTAATGCTTGTTCTGCCTCTAGGCTATGTGGCATATCCCCAATCATATTATTCTTTTTTGCCATTTATATTTTCTCCGTTATAGTGATTTAAATTCGTTTAATGCATTTTCAAAGGTTTTAAACGCCGATACGAAAGGTTTTTTATCGGTAAGGTCTACCCCTGCTATTTTAAGAAGTTCCACAGGGCTATCGCTTGCACCTGAAGATAAGAACTTAAAGTAATCTTCAACGGCTTTTTGACCTTCGGTTAGTATTCTATCGGCAATAGCCAAAGCACTAGTTATGCCCGTAGCGTATTTGTATACGTAGAAGGCTCTATAAAAATGTGGAATCCTTGCCCATTCGTATTTAATTTCTTTATCGTGTTCAATAGCCTTGCCGTAGTATTTTTTATTTAGTTTTAGATAGTATTTTGATAAATTATCCTTTGTTAATGGAATTCCCTTTTCTACCGTGCTATGAGAATAATATTCAAACTCGGCAAATTGCGTTTGACGAAACAGTGTCGTTCTAATCATTTCCATCAAGTAGGATAATAAATACTTTTTAAGTTTAACGTCTTTTGCGTTGTTGATTAAATAGTTACAAAGCAACACTTCGTTTACCGTGCTTGCAACTTCGGCTACGAATATAGTGTAGTCGGCTTTGGCGTATGGTTGGTTTTTATTTGAAAAATAAGAATGTAAACTATGCCCCATTTCATGAGCAATGGTAAATACGTCGTGAGTGGTTTTTTGATAGTTTAGTAAAACGTAAGGGTGCGTCGTGTATACGCCTGCGCTATAAGCCCCACTACGCTTGCCGTCCTTTTCATAAACGTCAATCCATCTTTCATTTCTAGCCTTTTCTAGAAGTGCTTGATATTCCTTGCCTAATGGCGCCAAACCTTCTACTACCAAGTCGTATGCCTTATCATAGTCTAGTTTTAGGTCTGCGTTTGGAACGGTTGGCACGTATATGTCATACATATGCATTTTATCAACGCCGAGCGCGTTTTTCTTTTCTTCCATATACTCGTGAAGTATTGGCAATGCGTCGCTCACGGTGTCTAGCAGATTTTTATAAACCTTTTGGTCTACGTCCTCGTTAGAAAGCGCCATTTCTAAAGCTGATTGATAATTTCTCGCCTTTGCAACGAAAACGTTCTTTTTAACGCTTCCGTAATAGGTAGAAGAAATAGTATTTATAAGCGAAACGTATGCTTTGTAGTATTTCTTGAAGGCTTTTTTCCTTAAATCTCTATCAGGACATTGTAGCATTACGCTATAGGTGCCGTGAGTTAATTGAATAGTTTCGTCGCCTGTGTTTAATTTACCTAATGGCAAGTCGGCGTCGTCTATCTTAGAAAAAATATCTTTAAAACTTGAGAAAACTTCGCTACATTGAGCCAAAAGGTTTTCTTCCTTTTCAGTTAGGACGTGTCGTTTTGATTTTAGAACACACTTTAGCGAATAGTCGTAATCTTTTAGTTTAGGGTTTTCGATTAAGCTTTTTAAAACGCTTTCGTCTAAAGCAGTTAGTTCTGGTTGAACGAACGATAAGGATGAAGAATATTTAGCAAATAGTCCGTTTATTTTGGAATTCATAGCGTCGAAAATGCTATCCTTAGTATTTTCGTCATGTTTCATCATAGCGTAGACTGCTAGCCTTTCTATGATTTTGCCAACTTCTTCTAATTGCTTTTGAAAATTATAAAATACGTCGGCGTCGCCTAGTCTACCCTTATACTTCTTGAAATTTAGTTTCTTTTGAATGGCGTTAAATTGCTTATTCCATTCCTCAGCACTCTTAAAAATATCTTCAGTTGCCCAAGTGTATTTATTTTCCAATTTTAATACTCCGTTATTTTATTATGTAATGGATAAGGTTAGCCTAGTTCTTGTTACTGTGAATTGGGGCTGGCATTCTTCCACCACGGTTAATGAAATCTACACAACCATAAGGACTTACTTTCATTATAGGTGCGCTACCTAATAAGCCACCGAATTCAACCTCTTCGCCTACTCCCTTGTTTGGGACAGGGATAATACGAACAGCCGTCGTTTTATTATTAATCATACCGATTGCGCATTCGTCTGCGATAATACCGGAAATGGTCGTTGCAGGTGTATCGCCTGGAATTGCAACCATATCTATACCTACGCTACAAACGGAAGTCATTGCCTCTAGTTTACTAAGGTCGATTGCGCCGTTTCTTGCCGCCTTAATCATGCCAATGTCTTCACTTACAGGAATAAATGCGCCCGATAATCCACCCACTCTTGAACTTGCCATAACGCCACCCTTTTTAACTGCGTCGTTAAGCATTGCAAGGCAAGCAGTCGTGCCGTGGCAACCCACTGATTCTAGCCCCATTTCTTCTAGAATATGAGCGACGCTATCACCCATAACAGGCGTTGGTGCTAATGATAAATCTACTATTCCAAATTCTGCGTTAAGCCTTTGGGCGGCTTGACTTGCAATCAGTTGACCTGCTCTAGTAATCTTAAACGCCGTCTTTTTAATAGTTTCGGCTACTTCGTCTATGCTTGCGCCCTTAATACTCTTTAACGCATGGTGAACTACACCAGGGCCAGAAACGCCTACGTTTATAACCGTTTCGCCCTCGCCTATTCCATGGAACGCACCGGCCATAAACGGGTTATCTTCAACGGCGTTGCAGAATACTACTAGTTTGGCGCTACCGATACCGTCTTTGTCGGCAGTTTTTTGTGCCGATTCAACGATTACTTCGCCCATAAGCTTTACTGCATCCATATTAATTCCAGTTTTTGAAGAGCCTACGTTTACAGAAGAACACATTCTTTGAGTAACTGAAAGCGCCTCTGGAATGCTCTTAATAAACGACTCTTCAAAAGAGGTCATGCCCTTATTTACAAGTGCAGAGTATCCACCTAAAAAGTCTATTCCACAAGTAGATGCAGCCCTGTCTAACGCTTTTGCTAGAACTATTTCTTTTCCTGGAAAATTTGCAGTAAGTATGCTTGCAGGGGTAATGGAAACACGCTTATTTATGATTGGAATGCCGTATTCCATTCCCAAATCTTCTGCAACTTTTACTATTCTTTCTGCTTTTTTACAAATTTTATCATAGCAAAGGTCGGCAGTTAACTTTGCGTCGTCTCTAATACACGATAACAATGAAATTCCCATTGTTATGGTTCTAACGTCAAAGTGTTCCTTTTCGACCATGTTTATAGTTTCAATTATGTCCTTAGAATTTATCATAGCCGTCCCCTACAATTATATGGTATGCATTGCGTTAAAGATATCTTCGTGTTGAACGTGTATAGATACACCCATTTGCTCGCCTACGCCGTTTAATAACACGATTATTTCTTTTAGAGAAAGGTTGCTGTTTGCTATATTACAAAGCATAATCATGGTGAAGTATCCTTGGGTTATGCTTTGACTAATATCCTCTATATTTACCTTATTTTCAGCAAGTGCAGTTGATACTTTTGCTATTATTCCTGGCTTATCTTTTCCTATTACCGTTACTATTGCTTTCATTTTAGTTCTCCTGTAAATTGTTTTCTTCTTGGTATTCTAATATTTCGTATTCTATCAAAACGTTTCCTTGAGTAACGTATTTTACTAGCGCACCTTCTGGAATTTCTGGAAAAGGAAACTCGTAAAACACTAACACTTTTCTTTCAAAAGGCTTATTTTTATATTTATTCCATTCAATAAAAACTAGCGACTTGCAATCGACGTTATCTTTGTTTGTAAGCATGGCGTCGTATTCAAAAAACTTTCCTTCAAACGTTTCTTTTATTCCCGTTTCTAGTTGAATACAAAGTTTATAAAACTTGTTTACTCTTTTATATGGAATACCTAGATAGATAAAAGACGCTATTACGAATATCCCCGTTACTGGATAATGTATCCACTTAAGCGTTTTTATTTGTGGAGACTTAAATGGTAGGGTTAAATACCACCCTAGAATAACTCCACTTTCTAATAGATAAACGCCCAAAATGCATATTAAATATATCCATAGCACTTTTTTACGTTGAACTGAGACTTGCTCATATATTTCGTGTTTGTAATACTGTGTCATCTTTTCCTCTTTAACCTTTGTAGTCCGTCCTGATTTTTTTAAGTCCTTGTGAAGTAATTAAGAATAGTTCGTATCTGTTTGAATATTCAGCCATAATATAATTACTGTTTTGTTTTACTCTGTAATATTTCGGCGTATCAAATTCGTTCGCCGTGAGTTGCTCGTCTGGAAAATTTTGTTCAGTTTGAATTGGCACTTGCACTTGACTTACCGTAGAAGGAGTTACCGTTTGGGTTTCCTGTGCCGTTTGGTCGTTTGCTACGATTTGAATTGTAGATTTCTTTTTCTTCTTTTTGTCTAAGCCTAAAATCTTTCTAGCCGTTAAATAAAGTGCAAGTAATATTGAACCTATAAAAAGCACAACGAATATAATTAGTGCAAATCCACCCTCTTCAAAAACACCGAGCGCCCATAACAATATTCCCACTAAGGCTAACAAAATCGTAAATTGTAAATTAAAAACGCAAAGTAACCTATAAGTGGCTTTTACGGCTGTGGCTATAATTTTTTTTATCGCACTAAAAATAAACATACACTTTCCTTTTATGAAAACAATTTGCTAAGCCAAGTAGTTATCGGCTTTATCCATATAGCGAATTTTGATACTACGCCTTCAACGTTTTCAACTTTGCAACATCCGTCGACTCTAGAGTCTTCACTGTCAAATCGGTTATCTCCTAAATAGAATATCTCACCTTGTCCACACACCCATTCTCTAGGGTATCCTTCTATAGGGTTCGTTTCTATCCACTCGTCAAGATAATCTTCTTCTAAACGTTTGAATTCACTCTCTCCTGCTTTCTTAAGATAAACGCTTCCCTTTTCAATTTTTATCGTGTCGCCTTCCACGCCAATAACTCTTTTAACAACGCTATACTCAGTCTCGTAAACGATTTCCATCTCGTGGCGTGGGTTGTTGATTGTTAAAATATTACCATCAATAGTATAAGATAAAGTTCCGTAGTCGTTTTTCACCTCTACTACTCTAAGACAAGGATAATGCAATTTTGAAAGGTCTACCTTTCCATCAACAGGCGTTATTTCTTGAGTAAAGGCGTCTTTATGTTTTCTAATGATGACTACGTCTCCCCTATCGACGTCTGCGTAACGATTAACGATTAATACGTCGCCGTGAGAAAGCGTGCTTCTCATTGAACTACCTTCGACGCTTACTTGAAACAATACTTTAGTGAATAGAAATATGTTGCCAATTAAAATGAGAACGAATATGACAGCGAAGGTGAAAAATAAGATATTACCTCTTCGCTGTTTTTTTCGTTTTTTTTCTATATCTTCTTGAGTTTCTTCAAGTTGATTTTCAACGGCTAAAGCCTCTTGCTTTGTATCGACTTGAGTCTCCTCCATTAAAGTCTCTTGATTTTCTTTCATTCGACTCCCTCTTGCTTTGATTGTTGATAGATTTTTGCCATCTTTTTAACTTGGTCGACCGATAAAAACAAGTTTCTACCACAAGTTAAACATTTTAATTTTATATCTGCACCCGTGCGAACTATTAACCATTCTTTACCACCACACGCATGCTCTTTTTTGGAAATTATCTTTCCACCTTCATGATAAATCATTTTTATTATACCCAAAGCACGTTGTTTATTAAATATTCGCCGTCTGCGTGAATTTCTATTGCCTCTACGTCTTTTAATCCTCTTAACGCCATACCTTCTGCCGTTTTAAAGTTGTTCAAGGAAAGTTTTACGTTGTGCCATACTTCGCCTCCGTTCACCTTTGCCGAGGCTACGTATTCTCGCTTGTTACCAAAATAATCACACACGAGTTTTACTAATATCTTTCCACCTTCTTTTAGGTATGCGTCTAATAGTAATATTCCCTCGTCAAGTGGACGATATTTTTCTAAACCCATTCTAAACGAAAGCAAACCCGTTTTACAAGTAATGCCGATAATGTCCATTGCTCCGGTCTTTTCTTCTACTAGATAGTCCTCGTCAATAACAATACCGAAAGGTTTTTTTATCTTATTTCCTGCAGGATAAAAGGCGCTGTCGCTATTTTCTTCCCTTGAAGAATATATAATCTTGCTCTTGTATCCACTTTCTATTTCAGTTTCGGTAAACTTCTTACAAACAACGTCCGAATCAATTATATATCCGTTTTTATATATTGCCTTAACGAAAAGAAACGCCACTTTTGATTTAAAATACGGCAAATATTCGCAAGAATAATCTCCGTTGTCTAGTTGATTTAGGTCTACCCTCTGCCATTGACGTAAGGACGGGTTATACTTTTCTTCAGCAACGAAAAGATAAACTTCCTTTAGTTGTTTTTTATCCACCGAAGCAAGACAATTTATCTTGCCGTTCTTGACGTCGCATTTAATAAGTGGGTCTTTTGGTATAGAAAGCGCATTTTTATCGCTAGAAGTAAGGTTTTGTTTGAAAAATTTTAGAAGATTTTCATACTCTGCCTTGTTTATGCAATCTCTTCTTCCAACGGCGCTACAAGTAACGGCTGGAAGTTTTTCGTTAATTCTAGCATAGGTATCGTGCGAACGCTCAAAATCATAGTCTGCGCTGTTCGTTGCAGATAAAATAATAGTTGGCGCAGTAACGTGGTTTGCATACGCTTGAGGCTCTATTCCTGCTAGGTAGTTTAATTGTGAGTCTGAAAACTGCTGGTCTACGTTGCCTTGAAATTTATAGTTACCCTTATACGCTTTCCAACCTGCGTTCAAAACGAAAGCTAGACAATCAAATTCTTCAGTTATAGTAGTATGCCATAGCACGGTAGCGCTGTCTTCAATACCAAGTCCAGCAACCTTTGAAACCTCTGGTAGAGACTTAAGGTATTTAAGAGCATATCTAACCGTTAATCCCCATTCATACCAATAAGTATTTTTAATATTCCCTTGAATTAGATAGTCTTCATCTTGCTTGGCGCAAATATAGTTGGCGTGCGCTAGGCTTGAAGGATAAATGGTGAAATTTGTGTTTACTCCGTCCTCACCACCAACGTTTACTACGAATGCTATATAACCTTTCTTTGCAAGGTCGGTTGCCAACGTCTCGTCTGCCCCGTCAGTAAATTTTTGAAGTATAAAGATAGCAGGTGCTTGCTTTTTTAACTGTTTTTTTGCAAGCACTGCGTAAATTTTAACCGTTCCGTCGTCTACGGTTCGCCCATCTATTCTCATTCTAGTAAGAGTAACGCTACCAGACTTATATTCACCAATAATTTCAGTTTGGGGAATATCCTCTATTTTAGCGTCGCTCCATATTGAAGAAGGGGTTAAAATCTCTCCTGCCATAAATTTCTCCTAAAAGATATTGCCTTAAAATAAAAGTATATAACAAAAATCCACTTTATAGTTGCTTTTTTGTTTTTTTTGATATATAATAATTTTCACACTTTCTAAAAAAAGTTACTAAACGCCTATTATAGTTATAGTATATTATATACTAATTTACTATTTAGTGCAAGGCATTTTTTAATTTTTTGGGCTTTAATTTACAAAGGAGAAGTATGATTTGTTCCTTTTCTAAAGAGTTTTCTAAAAATGCAATTACTAGCATAGAAAATTCCTTTATAACTCAATACTTACCTAATGCAGGGGATAATGCTGTTAAGGTTTACCTTTACGGTCTTTACCTATGCAATCACCCAGAAAAAGAAATTGACCTAAAAGAATTTGCCGAAGCGCTATTCTTAACGGAAGACGTTATTAAAGACTGTTTTTATTATTGGGAAGAATTTGGATTATGCTCGGTTTTATCTAACGAGCCTTTCACTATATCCTACTTACCAATAAACACGACGTCTACTAAACCAAGAAAATACAAAGCCGAAAAATATAGCGATTTTTCTAAAGGTTTACAGGTTTTATTGCCTTCTAGAATGATTTCTACAAGTGAATATACCGAATATTTTAACATTATGGAAACTTATTCTATTAAACCTGAGGCAATGTTAATGATAGTTAAGTATTGCGTAGATAGAAAGGGCGCAGATATTGGTTATCACTACATAAGCAAGGTTGCTAAGGACTTTGGAAACCGTGAAATCAACACGGCTGAAAAGGTTGAAAAAGAACTTTCTTCCTACGTTCTAAGAACCAGCGAGATTGCTAAAATATTATCGGCTATGTCAATTAAAAGACAGCCCGATATCGAGGATTTGAATCTATTTAAAAAGTGGACTAACGAACTTCATTTTGAGCCCGAAAGTATTATATTCGCCGCTAAGAAAATAAAGAAAGGTAACGTAAAAAAACTGGACGAGCTTTTACTTAAACTCTACTCCACTAAATGCTTTTCTAAGCAAGAAATACAAACCCATATTGAAAATAGCGAAAAAATATATAACCTTACGATTAATATTAATAAAACACTCGGTATTTACGTTGAAGTTCTAGAGCCTGAAATAGATTCTTTCGTAAGCAAGTGGATATCTTTCGGTTTTACCGAAGACACCTTGCTTTTTATAGCAAATAATTTATTTTTTGAAGGCAAAAATTCGCTTAACGAAATGAACGATTTTATAGATTACTTAAGAAATCGAGGCTTTATAGATTTATCAAGCGTCAACGACTATTTTGAAGAGCAAAAACGAACTGACGAGTTCATTAAAAAGTTGTTGTTAACCATAGGCGTAAACCGTCGTCCCAACCCTTGGGATAGAGAGAACTACGCAATGTGGAAATCATGGAATTTTACCGAGGATATGATAATTGAAGCAGGTAAACTTTCTTCAGGAAAATCCTCGCCGATTGCCTATATGAACGGAATACTTTCCAATTGGAAAAACAACTCGATTTTTACCCCTGATTCTATAACGGAAAAGGCGCAATCTAATCAATCTCAAAACACCCAAGAAGAATACAACAGAGAATACGAAAGAAGAAGAAGTTTAGCAGTGTCGAGAGCGCAAAAAAACACCGAAAAGGCAATGCAAATAGAGGGCGTTAAACAAATTTTATCTAGGCTTAACGGCTTAGAAAAAGACCTCGCTTTTGCAGAAATTGCAGGAGAAAAAGATAAACTGCTAAGCCTAGAAAACGAACAAAAGCAACTTGCTCAAGAGGTGGAAAGTTTGTTAAATGCACAAAATCTTTCACTAAAGGCTCTATCCCCTGTTTATGCTTGCGAAAAGTGTAACGACACGGGATACGTTGGCACTCATAGATGCGATTGCTTTAATAAAAAAGTTAATTAAAAAGTTATGCGTAGTGATTTAATCTCTACGCATATCTTTTAAAATTTAACGCCGACAAACTTAAGTTTTGTCGGCGTCTTTTTTAATCTCTATCTTCAATTTTTTTGTATTCTTTTCTACCGTTGGTCGATACGTATGCAGGACGGATAATTTTACCGTTATTTAGAATTTCTTCAATTCTATGAGCCGCCCAACCAGACATTCTTGCAACTGCAAACATTGGAGTAAACAATTCGATTGGAAGTCCTAGCATGTTATATACGAAACCACTGTAAAAATCGACGTTAGCAGAAACAGGTTTAAAGGTTCTCTTCCTCTCCATAATAAGTTGTTTGGAAATTTCTTCAACGTTATTATAAAGTTTGAATACCTTTTGCATTCCCTTTTCTTTAGCGAGTTGTTCAACGAATCCTTTGAACACCTCTGCTCTAGGGTCTGAAACCGTGTAAACTGCGTGTCCCATTCCATAAATTAAGCCAGCCTTATCGAACACTTCCCCATTAAGGATTTTCGTTAGATACTCTCTTAATTCTTGCTTATCGTTCCAGTCCTTTACGTGTTTTTTAATATCTGCAAACATATCCATAACTTTAATGTTTGCACCACCGTGTCTAGGACCCTTTAACGAACAAATAGCAGCCGTAATTGCAGAGTATGTATCTGTGCCGGCACTTGTTACTACGTGAGTTGTAAAGGTTGAGTTATTACCACCACCGTGTTCTGCGTGAAGAATGAAGGCTATATCTAAAACTTTTGCCTCTAATTCACTAAAGGTGCCGTCAGGGCGTAACATATGTAAAACGTTTTCTGCAATAGAAAGTTTAGGCTTTGGCTTGTGGATAACTAAACTCTTATTTTCGTTATAGTGCAAGTGTGCGTTGTAACCGTAAACGGCAAACATTGGCATAACCGATACTAGCGTTAAGCATTGACGTAAAACGTTATCAATTGAATTATCTAAAGCATTATTGTCATAACTGTAAAACATTAATATACTTCTTGCGATAGAGTTCATGATATCCTTACTTGGACTTTTCATAATAACGTCTCTAACGAAGTTCTTAGGTAGTTTCCTATAAGTTACTAGAAGTTCGTTAAATTCTTTTAATTCTTTTTGGTTTGGTAATTTTCCAAACAATAATAAATAGGTAATTTCCTCAAAGCCACAACGATTTTGGTCGTTATATCCTTCAATAATCTTTTTAACGTCTATGCTACGATAATATAGTTCACCAGGAATTGGCTCCCCATTCTTTTTTGCAATTACGTCGGAGATATCGGTTAACCCTGTTATTACACCAGTTCCGTTTTGGTCACGAAGTCCACGCATTACGTTATTTTGTCTATACGTTTCTTCGGTAAACTTAGGAGTAGTTTTTAATATTTTGGAAAGTTTATTCATCTCCTCATGTAATAATTGATTTTTCATATTCTTCCTCTAATTATTTAATTACTCTTCTATTCTGATAACGCCGTTAATCTTAACCACGTCTTCTAAAGCATTTAATTTATCAATAGCCTTTTTAATTGAATTTTCCATGCATTCGTGAGTAGTAATAACGACTTGCGCAACGTTATCCTTAGCCGTAACCTGAATAACTTCTTTTATACTTATATTGTATTTGCCTAATACACCAGACATTTTTGAAAGAACGCCAGCAGTATCGTTAACTGATAATCTCATATAATATTGTGAACAAAAATCGTTTGCAAATTTAGTCTTTTCAGAACCCTTTTCGCTATTATCGAATGGTGCGTAGAAATATTCGTTTGCATGGCGAGCAGCAAAAATAACGTCGGAAACGATAGCACTTCCCGTTGGAAGAGCGCCTGCGCCCCTACCATAAAGCATAATTTCGCCAACTGAATCACCAACAAGGTGAACGGCGTTAAAACTATCGTTTACGCTTGCAAGTGGATTTTCGTTCTTAACGAAGGTTGGGTGAACTCTTACTTCAATACCTGCACTAGTCTTTTTACCAATACCTAAAAGTTTAAGGGTGTAACCCATCTTCTTTCCATATGCGATATCTTCTTTATCTACGTTTGTAATACCTTCTCTATAAACTTTTTGATAGGAAATTTTCGTATTAAATGCTAGGCTTGATAAAATTGAAAGTTTATACATTGCGTCGAAACCTTCAACGTCTGCAGTAGGGTTAAACTCAGCATAGCCAAGGCGTTGAGCTTCTTTAAGAGCATCATCGTAAGACCAACCTTCTTTTTCCATTTTCGTTAAAATATAGTTGGTAGTTCCGTTGATTATACCCTTAATTGATTGAATATTATTTGCTTGCATACTATCCTGCAACGCTCTAATAATTGGAACGCCCCCTACGCAAGTTGCCTCGAAAAATAGACCTACTCTGCTCTTCTTTGCAGCAGATTCAAGTTCTGGCCAATGCTTAGCAAATAATTCCTTGTTAGAAGTAACTACCGTTTTTCCACTCTTTAATGCTTTTAGAACGAAAGTCTTGGCAGGTTCTATTCCACCAATAACTTCAACTACGATATCAACGAGTGGGTTGCAAGCAACTTCTTCTATGCTTGATGCGATAATATCTTCTGGAACACCCATAGAAATTGCTCTTTCTCTATTCCTTTCTAATACGTTTTCAACGGTTATATCTAAATCTTGCGTCTTTTTAAAGAATTCTTTATTTTTAGTCAGTATGTCGTAAGTTCCTCCACCTACAACGCCTAAACCTAAAATTGCAACGCCTACTTTTTTCATAATTTTAACTCCTTATTTTGCTTAAGTGTTTAATTTGTAAATGGTATTTAGTCCGTCTAACGTGAGAGTTCTATCTACCAAGGTTATGCTTTTAACTTCTTTTGCAATAATTTCACCAAGTCCACCCGTGGCAACGACTTTGATGTCATCTAAATGCAATTCTTTTTTAATTTTGTATAAAATGTTGTCCACTAAACCTGCAAAGCCGAATATGATACCCGATTGCATACAATGTTTAGTGTTTTTACCAATTACCGTTTTTGGAGCGTCTAGTTCTATCATTGGAAGTTGTGCCGTGTTTGACACTAAGCCTTCCAAAGAAGTTTTAATCCCAGGCGCTATTATTACTCCCAAAAGTTCACATTTATCACTAATAACGTCAAAGGTGGTTGCAGTTCCAAAATCGATTACTACTACCGGTCCACCATATTTGGTAAATGCCGAAACGCTGTTTACGATAATATCTGCACCCACTTCTTTTGGATTATCTGCCTTAATATTTAAGCCTGTTTTTACACCTGGACCTATCATTAAAGGGGTTATATTAAAGAAGTATTCGCACATGTGGCAAATGGTATAGTTTAAAGACGGAATTACTGACGAAAGTATTACGCCGTCTATATCGGTTTTTTCGATTTTTCTAGTTTGTAAAAGGTTTACTAAAACAGAGCCGTATTCGTCTGCCGTTCTAGATAACCTTGACGAAACACGGAAAGATGCAACTAATTCGTCCCCGTTAAAAACACCGTATTTTATGTTGGTATTACCAACGTCTATAGCAAGTAGCATAATTCACCTTTTAGAAAGCTTTATCAACGATTTTTATAACCTTGTAAAGAGCAGGAGCAACTAAAACGTTAACAGCAAGTTCGATAAAAAAGTTAAACCCAACTAAGGAAAGGATAATAAACCCAAAAATATTAGAGCCTCCTGCTATCGTTACGATTGCATCCCACATACCTAAACAACCGAGAACAAAAAGTCCCGTATTAACCACTGGAACAATTGACGACGCTACGAAAACTGCAACGTATGCGTTTTTCTTTTCAATTATTTTATAAACGTATCCACATAGTAACCCTGCAACGCTGGTTTTTACTACACAAGTTAAAGCGGCAACTAGTGGAGTTTCCGTCCAAATAAGCGTATAGAAAGGAACGAGTCCTATAATCACCTGAATTAAAACCACAACGCCACAAGCAAACCCCAAAATAAGACCTGCTATTGGTCCAAGCAAAATTGCACCGAGAACAATAGGAATGAGAGTAAAGTTAAGTTGAACGGCGCCGATATTTATCGAGCCACCAAAGGTTTGCAAAACGATAACTAGACTTAGTAAAATCGCAATCCAAGTTACCCTGCGAGCAGTAAAATAACTATTTTTATTCATTTTGAGCCTCCAATCGAGTTTACAATTAGTAATACCCGTAAGAAAAAATTTTTTGCGTAATTTTGAGTCGAAATAAAGATTTTCGCTCTACGCAAGTTTATTTTACCATATTTTTTTAACCTAAGGCAAACAAAAAGATAGGCTATTCGTAACATTTTCGGTTTTTCCAGATTATATTGATAGTAGAAAAACTTCGCCAGCACAAATTTTACATAGGCGGAGAGAAATACTTGGAGGTTCTTATGAACAATTTCGATTTTTTAGGTGGCAACAACTGTTGCCTATGGATTTTGATAATACTTCTTATTATCTGCCTTTGTAAGAGTGGTTGCTTAAACGGTTTATTCAGCAGTTGCTACTGCTTGCCATTAGCATTACTCGTTTTATGCTTATGTGGTAAACACGGCGGTGGCTTCTTAGGTGGCTGTGGTTGTGGTTGCAAATAAGCAATAAATAATAAGCGAGGCTCAAAACGTAGCCTCGCTTTTATAATTATTGTTTTTTGTTTTTTTTGCGAATTCAATACATTCACAAAGGCAACCACAACAAACTCTAAAACTTAGCGTTCTAGCCCAAAATTTAACTTATAAACCTAGTTGCTTGATTTTTCGACTATTCCTTAATAACTGGGAATTCCATTGCGTCAACGGTCTTTCTCGTCTTATACTTACCACGAGTAAAGTCTGGGAATTCAACAGGAACACTACCCTCTATGATTGACTTTTCAGAAGTAGCACTAACGCACATCCAGGTAACTGCGTCGTAAACGTCGATTGGCATTGGTTTATTATACTTAATGCACTCGATAAAATGCTTTAATATAATAAAGTCCATACCACCGTGTCCTTCTTTTATTTATCAGGAGTTATGGTTCTCCAATCGTCTAGAAGATAGCTTGAATACTTTTCGTTAGAGAAGAATTTCCTTTATATACAGTTTGTTCGTGGTCGAAAGAACCGTCGTCGATAATTACGGAGTGAGTAGTTTGGGTATAGAAACCTTTATTTCCACTTACAGTAAGTTACGTTCGTATAAACGAGGAAGGGTCATGTTTAATTTAAGAAGACCGTTTCACCGTTTTCACATTAAATTATAGTGGTAACAACGTCGCCTTGCTTGAACTCTCTATCTCCTAAAGGGTCTTTGTATTTAGGATTGTTTGCAATGTAATGCTCTAAGCCGATTGACTAAGATGCCATTGAAACGAGTTAAGTAAAACGGTTACCAGAGGTATTGTTTAATATTTTATCGATAGGACCTAACTCATGGTTGGATAATTTTCGCAGTTATAGTTGGTGTATTCTGACAAACGATAGTGGTGGTTATCAATACCACTACAAATTTCCTCACGAAGGTCGTGGCAATAATAGCCTTGACAAAAAGCGATTTCGCCTAAAACACCGTTTTTAACTAGAGAGTAAATAACGCCTCGTCTTTTTTATAACAGCAGTTTTCCATAAAGAAAATAGGCGTTCCGGCTTCTTCGTAGCAGTCAACTAATTTCCAGCAATCTTCAATGCTGTGAGTTCCACCAGCTTCCATTGCAACAGGAATGCCAAGATGCATACCTTCTAGAGCAACTTTAACGTGCATGTCCCAGCTAGTTGAAATAATAATTGCGCCTACTAAATCTTTAGTCATCCTTTCTTTGTAATCTATAGCTTTTAAAGATTCTGGGTTGCCTTTATCAATAACTTTTTTTGTAGTAGCCTCAACACGGTCTTGGAACTTATCACAAACGGCAGTAACAATAGCCTCCTTGGCGTTATTTAAAACGTTTACAAGTAAACCAATGTTGCCTGTAGTATTGTGGAATCTAGCACCTCTATCACCTAGCCCAATGAAACCAATTCTAACTTTTCCATCTATCGTAAAAGTTTTTCTTCGACATTTAGTATTTAGTTATATAATTTAAATGTGTTA
>JAZRGN010000043.1:0-53055 GCA_045644165.1 Christensenellaceae bacterium
TGACAACCAAGTCTATATACGAATATAAGAGCGATTGTTATAAGTATTTTGCGTCTAACTTCTTTAATCTTAAACGCATTTACTATTGTGTGAAACATTTTGCCTCCTTAAAGCTTAAATTAGATTTGTTCTGCTTTTCCGCCAGCCTTTTCAATGGCTTCTTTAGCGGAAGCAGAGAATCTTTCAGCTTTAACGGTAACAGCCTTTGTTAATTCGCCATTACCTAAAACTTTTAGTCCTGCACAATCTTTAATAACTTTAATAAGTCCTTTTTCAGCAAGAACTGCCATATCGATAACTGAACCAGCCTCAAAACTTTCAAGAACTGAAAGGTTAACGATACTATACGTTTTTGTAAAATGATTATTGAATCCACGCTTTGGTACACGTCTAATTAAAGGCATTTGACCACCTTCGAAGCCAGGACGAACACCGCCACCACTTCTAGCCCATTGACCTTTATGACCCTTACCACTTGTTTTACCAAGTCCTGAGCCTATACCACGGCCAAGTCTTTTTGCTGGGGTAGTTGCACCTTCTGCTGGACTTAAATTACCTAATCTCATTGTTATTACTCCTTAAAAATTAACTAATGTATAGACTTAAACGTTTTCTACTTTAACAAGATATTTAACAACGTCAATCATACCTAAAATAGCAGGGGTTGCGTTGTGAATCTTGAAAGAATTTACCTTCTTAAGTCCTAAAGCTTCTACAACCTTCTTGTGATTTGGAAGGCATGCAATGGTGCTTTTTACGAGAGTAACCTTAATTTGTGATACTTTTGCTTTAGCCATTATAAGTTACCTCCTTAACCGTTAATTTCTTCAACAGATTTGCCACGAATTGCTGCGATTTGTTCTGCAGTTCTTAGTGACTTTAAGCCTTCAATCGCTGCTTTTACGCAGTTGATTGGGTTGTTAGTTCCGTGAGATTTAGTTCTAATGTTGGTGATACCAACTGCTTCCATAACTGCACGAACAGGGCCTCCGGCAATAACACCAGTACCTTCTTCAGCAGGCATCATAAGAACGAATCCTCTACCAAATTTACCAAGCACTTCGTGTGGAATACTAGTTCCTAAAAGTGAAACGGCAAACATATTCTTTTTAGCTCTTGCAGTAGCCTTATCAATTGCTTCTGGAACTTCCTTTGCTTTACCCATTGCACAACCAATTTTGCCAGCACCGTCGCCAACAACTACTAGAGCTGCAAATCTCATGTTTCTACCACCTTTAACGGTTTTAGTAACACGATTAACAGCAATTAGCTTTTTAACTAATCCGTCGTTTTCTTCCACTCTTCTAGATGGTCTATTATTTTCTCTTGCCATAATATTTATCTCCTTTATTAGAACTCAAGTCCACCCTTTCTAGCGCCGTCTGCTAAACTAGCAACACGACCGGTGTAAAGATATCCGCCACGGTCAAAAACTACAGCTTTAATCTTCTTCGACTTTGCCTTCTTAGCAAGTAATTCCCCTACAGCCAATGCCATTGCCTTTTTATCCATACCCTCGAAAGTTCCGTGAAGTTCTTTATCAAGAGTAGATGCCGTTACTAGGGTATTTCCCTTGGTATCGTCAATTAGTTGAGCATAAATATGGTTTAAGGTTCTATAAACCGAAAGTCTTGGAGCAGTAGCAGTTCCACTAACTTTTCTTCTAACTCTCTTATGCCTTTTTAATCTGTCTTTGTTTTTATTAATTTTCTTAATCATTTTTATTCTCCATTTAATAACTTTTCGCACCTAAAGGTGCACTCGGCAGACGTGCCGACTAATTAGCACGTCCACTAAAAGCCCTTTAAATCTTAGCCTTTACCACCAGCTGCTTTACCAACTTTTCTGTCGATAACTTCGTCGCTATAACGAATACCGTATCCGTGGTATGGTTCTGGTTCTCTAATACCTCTAATCATAGCGGCAAATTGACCAACCTTTTCCTTATCGATACCAGAAACGGTGATTTCAGTAATTGCTGGACAATCAAGAGTGATTCCGTCGATTTCTTCAACTTCAACAGGATGAGAGAAACCTACGTTTAACACAACTTTCTTGCCTTGTTTAGCAACTTTCCAACCTACACCGTTAACGATAAGACTCTTTTTGAAGCCTTCGGTAACGCCCTTAACCATGTTAGCAAGTAAAGCTCTATATAAGCCGTGCTTTGCTTTAACTGGACCTTGGTCGTTTGCTCTCTTAAGAACAACGGTATTTCCTTCGATAACTAGGGAAATAACTGAATCATATGCTTGGGTTAAAGTTCCTTTTGGGCCTTTAACGGTAATTACGCCATTAGAAGCGTCAACGGTAACACCTGCAGGTATAATAACAGGAGCATTTCCAATTCTTGACATACCTAATTACCTCCTACCATACAAAGGCGAGAACTTCGCCACCTTGATGCAATTTTTTAGCTTCTTTTCCGGTCATAATACCTTTAGAAGTAGAAAGAATTGCAATACCTAATCCACCTAATACTTGTGGAACTTCATCAGCACCAACGTATACACGTAGACCAGGCTTACTTACTCTCTTTAAGCCGGTGATAACCTTGTTATTACCGTCATATTTAAGAGTAACTTTAATAGTTCCTTGAACACCTTCAATAAGTTCAACACCAGAGATATAACCTTCTTGTAAAAGAATGTTAGCAATAGCCTTCTTAGTGTTAGATGCTGGGATTTCAACAGTTTCGTGCTTAGCCATAAGAGCATTTCTTATTCTAGTAAGCATATCTGCAATAACGTCTGTCATTATTATATCCTCCTTTACCAACTAGCCTTTTTAACGCCAGGGATTTGACCTTTGTAAGCCAAATTTCTGAAACAAATACGGCAAATACCATATTTACGAAGAACAGCGTGTGGACGTCCGCAAATACTACATCTAGTATAGGCTCTAGTAGAAAACTTAGCAGGTCTTTGTTGCTTATTTATCATCGCTTTTTTAGCCATTTTTAAATCTCCTTTTTACCTTACTTAGTTGCGAAAGGCATACCGAGCATTGCAAGCAATTCTCTAGCCTCTTCGTCGGTATTAGCCGTGGTAGTGAAGCAAATATCAAAGCCCCTCATTTTCTCTACTTGGTCGTAAGAGATTTCTGGGAAGATTAATTGCTCCTTAACACCCATAGCATAGTTTCCTCTTCCGTCGAAAGACTTGGTAGAAACACCTCTAAAGTCTCTAACTCTTGGAAGAGCGATTGAGATAAACTTGTCGAAGAATTCATACATTCTGGTTCCTCTTAAGGTAACCTTCATACCAACGCCTTGTCCTTCTCTAATTTTGAAGTTAGCAACAGACTTTTTAGCTAAGGTAAGAACTGGTTTTTGACCAGCGATTTGCTTTAATTCTTCTTGAGCAAGTTGAATACTCTTGGAATTGTCTTTAACGTCGCCTAAGCCAGAGTTAATAGTGATTTTAACTAACTTTGGAACTTGGTTAACGTTTTTGTAGTTGAATTTTTTAACTAAAGCTGGAACTACGGTATTATCGTATAACTCTTTAATTCTATTAGCCATTTACGTTACCTCCGTTACGCTTCAGCTGGCACTTCTGCCACTTCTTTTTTAGTCTTTCTTTTGGTAGTTTTCTTAACTTCCTTAGCTTCTTTAGAAGCATCTAGAATAGCACCACATTTCTTGCAAATTCTAACTTTCTTGTCGCCTTCAATTTTGTAAGCAACTCTAACAGCCTTGTCGCAAGCTGGGCATACTACCATTACGTTTGAAGCGTCGATTGCACCAGATTGGTTAACGATAGAGCTAACTTCTTGTGCAGTTCTTGCTTTCTTATGTTTCTTTTGAACGTTTATTCCGTCTACAACTACCTTGTTATCCTTTGGAAGAGCAACTAAAACCTTAGCAGTTTTGCCTGCATCTTTACCAGTTATAACAAGAACGGTATCATTCTTTTTAACCTTCATAGTCATATCTCCTTATAATACTTCTGGAGCAAGGGAGATAATACGCATGTAGTCTTTATCTCTAAGTTCTCTTGCTATAGGTCCAAAAATACGTGTTCCTCTTGGTTGCTTTTGGTTGTCGATAATAACTGCTGCATTTTCGTCGAATCTAACGTAGGTGCCGTCTTTTCTTCTAACACCACTCGTTGACCTAACGATAACAGCCTTTACAACGTCGCCCTTTTTAACAGCGCCACCAGGAGTAGCAGTCTTAACGCTAGCAACGATAACGTCACCAATATTACCAGTTCTTCTAAAAGAACCACCTAATACTCTAATACACATTATTTCTTTAGCGCCTGAATTATCAGCAGCTTTTAATCTTGATAGTGGTTGTATCATTGTGCGCCTCCTTACTTAGCCTTTTCAATGATTTCGGCAACTCTCCAGTTCTTATCCTTAGATAATTTTCTGGTTTCAACGATTAAAACCTTATCGCCTACGCCACAAGCATTGCCTTCGTCATGTGCCTTAAATTTGTGAGTCTTTTTTACAGTTTTCTTGTATAGTGGATGTTTGAATCTTTCTTCGATAGAAACAACAACAGTTTTATCCATCTTGTCAGAAACAACGATTCCTACTCTTTCTTTTCTTAAATTTCTTTCCATAATCTCACTCCCTACGCCTTAGCACCAAGTTCCTTTTCTCTTAAAACGGTCTTAACCTTTGCAATTTCTTTTTTGCAAGTTTTAAGTGATGCAGAATTTTCTAATTGTCCAATTGCGTGACGGAAACGAAGGTTAAATAACTCTTCAGAAAGTTCTTTAAGTTTTGCATTTAGTTCGTTTACCGTTAATTCGTGAAGTTCTTTCGCTTTCATTAACCTTCACCGCCTTCTTCTTTTATTTCTTCTGCTACGGCCTCTCTCTTCATAAACTTAGTTTTTACAGGAAGTTTATGACCAGCAAGTCTCATAGCTTCTTTAGCAATATCTTCAGCAATTCCAGACATTTCAAATAATACTCTGCCTGGTTTTACTACTGCTACCCAGTATTCTACAGAACCTTTACCACTACCCATACGGCTATCAGCAGGTTTTTTAGTTACTGGCTTGTGTGGGAATATGTCAATCCATACCTTACCACCACGTTTAATAAATCTTGTCATCGCAACACGGGCTGCTTCAATTTGATTTGATTTAATCCAGCCTGGTTCGGTTGCTACTAGAGCGAAATCACCGTAAGCAATCTTGTTGCCTTTAGTGCATTTACCAGTCATTCTGCCACGATGAACTCTTCTTCTTTTTACTCTCTTAGGCATTAACATAGTTATGCTTGGCCTCCTTCAACTTTCTTCTTTGAAGCGCCGATAACTTCACCTTTGTATATCCAGCATTTGATACCGATAACACCAAAAGTAGTATGCGCTTCAGCAAAACCGTATTCAATATCAGCTCTTAAAGTTTGTAGAGGAATTGAACCTTCGTGGTATCCTTCGCTACGTGCGATTTCAGCACCGTCAAGTCTTCCACTTACGGTAACCTTAATACCCTTAACTCCACCTCTCATAGACCTACCGATAGCTTGTTTCATCGCTCTTCTAAATGATACACGCTTTTCTAATTGAGCAGCGATACCTTCTGCAACGAGTTGAGCATCAGCATCTGGCTTTTTAACTTCAGAAATGTTGATTGAAATGTTCTTTCCAGGGCAAAGTTTTGCAACTGCCTTCTTGATAACTTCAATTTCACTACCTTGTTTACCGATTAATACACCAGGACGTGCAGTGAAAATAGTAATTACAAGTTTACTTGCTGCTTTTTCAATTAAAATTTTAGAAATTGCAGCTTGATAGTATTTTTTCTTTAATAAGTTACGGATTTCATTATCTTCTTTAACGTTCTCAGCGAAATGTTTTTTATCAACAAACCAGTGAGAATCCCAATCTTTAATAATGCCGACTCTTAAACCATGTGGATTTACTTTTTGTCCCATTATACTATCCTCCTATGCCTTTGCATCCAAAACCACGGTGATGTGGCTGGTTCTCTTTAAGATTCTAAACGCTCTACCTTGCGCTCTTGGCATAACTCTCTTAAGAGTTGGGCCTTGGTCAGCAAAACAAGCAGCAACGAATAGGTTGTCTTTGCTCATTCCAAGATTGTTTTCTGCGTTTGCAGCAGCAGACATTAAAACCTTTCTAATTGGTTCAGACGCTGACTTTGGAGTGTTTTCTAAGATAGCAACTGCTTGAGTGTAACTCTTTCCTCTTATAATGTCGAGAACGACTCTTACTTTATAAGGAGAAATACGAACGTGCTTAGCAACAGCTCTAGGACGTCTGTCTTTTGTTTCCGCAATACGTGCGGTCTTTTCTCTCATATTCTTAGCCATTTTTTATCTCCTTATCTACCGCCTGAAGTCTTATCACCACTATGTCCCTTAAAGGTTCTAGTAGGAGCGAACTCACCGAGTTTGCAACCAACCATATCTTCTGTTACGTATACAGGAACGTGTTTTCTTCCATCATACACAGCGATAGTGTGTCCTACCATTTGTGGGAAAATCGTAGATGACCTTGACCAGGTTTTTAAAACCTTCTTTTCATTTTTTTCGTTTAATTCTTCTACTCTTTTTAAGAGTTTTGGTTCTACATAAGGACCTTTTTTAACACTTCTACTCATGTTGTTCTCCTTAATTTATCCTGGTAATGATAAGTTTGTTAGAAGCCTTTTTGTGCTTTCTAGTCTTATAACCGAGAGCTGGTTTACCCCAAGGAGTAACAGGCCCTGGCATACCAACAGGTGATTTACCTTCACCACCACCGTGAGGGTGGTCGCATGGGTTCATTACAACACCACGAACTGATGGACGAACGCCCATGTGTCTAGTTTTACCTGCTTTACCAATTCTAATAATTTCGTGTTCCACGTTACCAACTTGACCAACGGTCGCCTTACAAGTTGCAAGAATGTATCTCATTTCACCACTTGGCATTTTAATCGTAACGTATTTTTCGTCTCTTGCCATGATTTGAGCGCTCATACCAGCTGCTCTAGCAATTTGACCACCTTTACCTGGTTGCATTTCAATGTTGTGAACCATGGTACCTACAGGAATATCTTTAAGAGCAAGAGCGTTACCTGCTTTAATATCAGCCGTAGGACCACTTAAGATTGTGTCGCCTACTTTTAAGCCGATTGGAGCAAGGATATATGCCTTTGCACCATCAGCGTAGTATAATAAAGCAATGTTTGCACTACGGTTTGGGTCGTATTCAATGCTCTTAACTTTAGCAGGAATACCATCTTTGCAACGTTTGAAGTCGATAATACGATACTTTCTTCTGTTGCCACCACCGATATGACGAACGGTGATTTTACCTTGAGCGTTTCTACCACCTGATTTTCTTTGGTCTTCTAGAAGACTTCTTTCTGGTTTAACGGCAGTAATTTCGTCGTATGCGCTTACGGTCATGAAACGGCGAGCAGCAGACGTCGGTTTATATCTTTTAATAGCCATTTTACATTCCTCCTAGATTATTAAGACAATGAATCGAAGAATTCGATAGACTTACTGTCTTGTTTAAGTTGAACAGCAGCCTTTTTGTAGTCGGAGGTGTAACCTTCGTATCTACCTTGTCTCTTCAACTTGCCGTGGCAGTTAGCCGTGTTAACCTTTTCAACTTGAACGCCGAAGATTTCTTCGATTGCAAGTTTGATTTGGGTTTTGTTAGCGTTTTTAGCCACTATAAAGTAATATTTCTTATCTTTGATACCCGCATAACTCTTTTCAGAAAGAAGGGGTTTAATTATAATATCGTGTGCTAGCATTATTCTCCATAGACCTCCTTGATTTGTTCTACAGCGGTTTTGGAAATAACGATTTTAGCGTTCTTAACAACGTCGTAAGTGTTGATTTGACAAGCTGGAATCGTGCTGATTGCTTGAATGTTTGCGCTTGCTCTTAAAACTGCTTGGTCAGCGTTGTCCATAACAACTAGAACTGACTTTTCAAGGTTGAATGCTTTTAAGAAAGCAACCATTTCCTTGGTCTTTGGAGCATCAACTTTTATTTCGTCGATAAAAATAACTTCGTTATCTCTAATTTTTTGAGAAAGTGCTGAGAAAAGAGCAACTTCCTTAGCCTTAGCATTCATCTTCTTAGAGAAATCTCTTGACTTAGGAGCAAAAACTACGCCACCTTTAACCCATTGTGGGCTTCTAATAGAACCTTGTCTAGCTCTACCGGTTCCTTTTTGTCTCCAAGGCTTAGCACCACCACCACGAACTTCGCTACGGGTAAGAGTGCTTTTCGTTCCTTGTCTTTCATTAGCAAGTCTAGTTACAACTGCTTGATGAATTACAGGTTCGTTGTATTCTACGTTAAACAAAGCGTCAGGTAATTCTAAAGTGCCTACTTCGTTTGCTTTCATGTTGTATAATTTTACGTTTGGCATAACTTACCTCCTTACGCTTTTACGCTATTTCTTAAAGTAACGATACCCTTTACTGGACCAGGAACTGCGCCCTTAACGAGTATTACGTTTCTTTCAGTGTCGACTTTTACAACTTCAAGGTTTAATACGGTAACGTTTTCACAACCCCATTGACCAGACATCTTCTTTCCTTTGAAAACTCTTGATGGATTACTGATAGCACCCATAGAACCTACTTCTCTATGCACAGGGCCTACACCGTGAGTTTCTTTTAGTCTGTGGTGATTCCATCTTTTGATAACACCGGTAAAACCGTGTCCTTTAGATACACCAGATACGTCAATTTTGTCGCCAGCAGCGAACACGTCGCATTTAACTACTGAACCAACTTCCATTGAATCGCCACCTTCAAGTCTAAATTCCTTAAGAACTTTTTGAGGAGCGATTCCTGCTTTCTTAAATAAACCAAGTTCAGGTTTATTTAATGCTTTTTCTGCAACTTCAGCAAAACCGAGTTTAACTGCACAGTATCCGTCTCTTTCCAAGGTTTTAACTTGAACTACTGGACATGGACCAGCCTCGATAACGGTTACAGGTATAACTTTGCCGTCTGCTGAGAAAAGTTGCGTCATACCCAACTTTCTTCCAATGATTGCTTTATTCATAGATAAAGTTCACCTCCATATAATATATAATGTTTATTGATTACAACTTGATTTTGATATCAACGCCTGCTGGTAATTGAATACTGTCTAAAATCTTAACGTTTGGCGAATAGATATCGATAAGTCTCTTGTGAGTTCTAATTTCGAATTGTTCACGAGAATCCTTATATTTGTGTGGGGAACGTAAAATCGTAACGATTTCTTTTTCAGTAGGTAGTGGAATTGGTCCACTGATTTTCGCACCCGCTTTCTTCATTGTGTCAACTATTCTAGTTGTTGCTTGGTCAAGCATTTCTACGTCGTATGACATAAGCTTGATTCTAATTTTTTGACTTGCCATTTCTGTTTCTCCTTTCCTAACTTGAAATTTTTTGTAAACTGTGCCGTGTGTGTCGAATTTGTAAAATAAAAAAATCATTCGCCGATACTTAATTTTTAAGTCGCTGCGAATGACTTTACTAATTCTTATTGAAGTTAGTCGCAGAGGTCTCGCCTCCACACTTGTCAACGGAAATTATCTGTCGTTTCCTAACGATTTAAGTAACTTCCCGTATCAACCCATATTACACAGCCTAACTATAATATAACAAATTTAAATCTTTGTCAAACGTTTTAACCGTGTTTTTTAAATATTTTTTATAAAATTTTTAGGTTGTTTTTTGTAAGATTTTTAATTATTTTTGAAAAAATTATGCAATTTTTTTCTTAATAATTTTTGGTTTTTCGCCGTTTGTAACTACACTCTCGTCTATAACAACCTTTTCCACGTCGCTTTGAGATGGTAAATCATACATGGTGTCGAGCATTAGATTTTCAAAAATAGTCCTGAGTCCCCTAGCCCCCGTTTTAAGTTCGATTGCCTTTCTAGCAACTGCGCTTACAGCGTCGTCGGTAATTTCTAACTCAACTTCGTCTAAACCAATTAAGCGTTTATATTGTTTTACTAGTGCATTTTTAGGTTCCGTTAGAATATTAACTAGCGCCTTTTCGTCAAGTGCTTTTAATCCAACGGTAATAGGAATTCTTCCAACAAACTCTGGAATTAGTCCGTATTTAATTAAGTCTTGTGGTTGAACTTCCCTAGCAAAATTAGAATTCTCTTTTTTGGAGTTTTTAACGTTTCCACCAAAACCAAGAGAAGAGTTTTCCTTGCGTTTTGCAATAATTTCGTCTAAACCAACGAATGCTCCACCACAAATAAATAAAATATTAGTCGTATCTATTCTAATACATTCTTGTTGAGGGTGTTTTCTTCCACCTTGAGGAGGAACTGACGCAACCGTGCTTTCAATTATCTTTAATAGCGCTTGTTGAACGCCCTCGCCAGAAACGTCTCGAGTTATAGAAACGTTTTCGCTTTTTCTAGCAATCTTATCGATTTCGTCGATATAAACGATACCTCTTTGAGCCTTTTGAACGTCAAAGTCAGCATTTTGAATAAGTTTTAATAAAATATTTTCAACGTCTTCGCCAACGTAACCAGCCTCAGTTAAAGTAGTAGCGTCGGCAACGGCAAATGGAACGTCTAAAATCTTTGCAAGCGTTTTAGCAAGCAAAGTCTTACCACTACCGGTTGGCCCTAGTAGTAGTATATTACTTTTATCAAGTTCCACCTCGTTTTTATCAGGTGCTAAATTTATTCTTTTATAATGATTATATACGGCAACTGAAAGAACACGCTTTGCATCTTCTTGTCCAACGATATATTCATCTAATTTTGCTTTAATCTCAACGGGTTTTAGAAGTTGAACGGCGTTAGAAGAAGCCTCCTTAACCTCGTCTTCTTTCATAACGTCGTTACAAATTTCTATACACTCGTCGCAGATAAATATTCCATTAGGACCTGCAATTAAGCGTTTTGTTAGTTCCTTTGGTTTGCCACAAAAAGAACAAAAAAACTTTTCGTTTTCACTATTTTTCATAAATCTCCAAGAATCTACGGACGTTTAACGAATATTTGGTCGATTAAACCGTATTCCTTTGCTTCTTCAGCCGATAGATAATTATCTCTATCGGTATCTTTTTCAACTACCTCGAATGGCTTTCCACTATTTTCGGAAAGTATTTTATTTAGTTTGTGCTTTGTTTTAATTATATGGTCTGCTTGAATTTTAATATCGCTTGCTTGACCTTGAGCGCCACCAAGAGGTTGGTGAATCATAATTTCACTATTAGCAAGCGCAAAACGTTTACCTTTCGTGCCACTAGAAAGCAAGAATGCTCCCATACTAGCGGCAAGACCGATACAAATGGTGCTTACGTCGCACTTAATATAGTTCATTGTATCATAGATAGCCATGCCGGCAGTAACACTACCACCCGGACTATTGATATATAAACAAATATCTTTATTAGGGTCCTTACCTTCAAGGTATATTAATTGAGCAACTACAGCGTCTGCAACGGCATCATTGATTTCACCCGTTAAAAAGATAATTCTATCCTCTAACAAGCGTGAATATATGTCGTAACTTCTTTCGCCCTTTCCCGTTTGCTCAACAACGTATGGCACAACAGTATTTTTAGTTTGCATTTAATAGACCTCCGTATAAATTATTACATCTACAAAGATATTTATTCGTTTATTTGGAAATTAATTCAAGATTATTCGATAACGTTGCCACTCTTAAGAACATCAAATAACTTTTTAATAACGATATCGTTTTCAATATATTCCATTTGGCGAGAGCCCATAGCCTTTTTAACGTCAGGAACTTTCTTTCCTTGTTTTTCAGCCATTTCCTTAACCCTTGCTTCGATTTCTTCTTCAGTTGCCTTGATGTCTTCAGTTTTAATAATCTTATCAACAACAAGTTGAGATTTAACCATGTCTTCAGCTTGTTCTCTATAATCTTTCTTAACGTCGTCCATCGTCTTGTTGGTATACTTTAGATAATCTTCAAACTTTAGCCCTTGATAAGATAGTCTGTAAGCGAATTCTTCAACCATTCTTTCAATTTGGCTTTCGATTAGCGCTTCAGGAATTTCCATTTTGCTTTCTGCAGTAATATTCTTTAAGATTGCATCTTCAAGTTCTCTTTCTGCTCTATCAGCGTTTTGCTTTTCTAGTCTTTCTTTGGTTTCTTTCTTATATGCCTCTAAACTTTCTGCACCAACAGCGTCCTTAATAAATTCGTCGTTGATTTCAGGAAGTTCTTTTACCTTGATTTCATGAAGTTTAATAGCAAAAACAGCATCTTTTCCCTTTAACGTATCTACGCCGTAGTCGTCTGGGAACTTAACGGTAATGTCTTTTTCTTCACCGATATTCATACCTGCTACTTGCTCTTCAAATCCTGGAATAAAGGTTTTGCTACCGAGAACTAAGGTTTGTTTTTCAGCCGTGCCACCTTCAAACTTAACTCCGTCAACGCTACCAGAAAAGTCGATAATAACGGTGTCTCCGTCTTTACATGCTCTATCAGTAACCTCAACTAAACGAGAGTTGCGTTCTTGAAGTCTAGTAACTTCGTCTTCAACGTCCTTATCTTCAACGGCGTAAACGTTCTTTTTATAGGTTACACCCTTGATTGCACCTAATTCAACTTCAGGCTTAACAGGAACGATAGCAATTAAGGTAATACCCTTTTCGCTAACATCCTTAACGTCTAAGTCAGGAGCAGCAACAGGCTCGATAGAAGTTTCTTTGTCTAATACTTCTCCGTAATATTTTGGGAATGCTATATTAATTGCCTCTTCATAGAATACACCTTCGCCATAAGCGTTTTCTAAAACTTTTTGAGGAACCTTGCCCTTTCTAAATCCAGGCATTGAATACTTACCCTTAGTCTTTTGATATGCTTGGTCAATAGATGCTTTCCATTCTTCAGCAGTCAATTTCATAGAAACTTTAACAGTGCTTTTTTCAGCTTTTTCAAACGTATACTTCATAAGATTCTCCTAATCTTTAAAATTCTTTATCAATTTTATCACAATACTCTATAAAAGGCAAGTTTTTTAGTTGCTTTTTAAGTATTTTTAACAAATTCCGTGTGATTTTTAGCATTGACGGTTATTGAATTAAAATTATCGTAAATGCAAAAACCAGGTTTACTTTTAGGTGGCTTTTTAACGTTCTTCTTTAGAGTATAAACCACCTCGCTTTTTCCTGAATTTCTTGCCTTTGAGTAGTAAGCACATATCTCGGCACCGAAACTAATTACCTCTAATGGCACCTCTCTACCATTCGCCTCGATTATTATATGAGAAGAATGATAGTCCTTAGAATGTAACCATAGGTCTTTTGCGTGCGCAGAAAAGGTTATTTTGTCGTTTTCAAGATTGTTTCTTCCAGCCTTAATTATAAAGCCGTCAAACTTATATTTTCTACAACCTAATTCCTTAGGTTTTGCCTTTAGATTTGCTTTCTTAATAAGTCCAACATGTTCTAACTCGTCCTGAATAGATAAAAAGTCCTCTTTACTCTCTAAAATTGATATTTGGTCTAACAAACTTTGAAGATACTCTATTTCTTTGTTAGCAATATTTTTTTGCTCGTCTATAAACTCAATCGTCCTTTTTTGTTTATTGAATTTCTTAAAATAACGCTCGGCATTTTTACTAGGAGATAACGACGTATCTAAAGGTATTTCAACCATTCTATTATTATAATAATCATATACCAAACAAGAACATTGACCTTGTTTAATATTATAACAATTTGCAAGAATTAACTCGCCCCTAATTTTGTTCTCTTCAAACGATTGAGCATTCTTTTCGTCGGCAGTTAAATTAGAAAGTTTCTTCTTTAACTTTTTTAATCTTGCTTGAACTATGGTATCTAGTCTAGACCTTTTTGTTTTTAGGTCTTTTTCCTTGTTTTTTTCACTAAAAAAGAAGTTTTCAGCGAGGTATAATTTATCAAATAAAATCACTTCGCCACCAATGGTTTTATACGGATAAACGCAAGCGTCTAAAAGTAAATCCCCCTTTTTAATTACGCATGGTTTCGCTATAGTTTTATTAATGAATTCATTCAAATAATTAAATAGGTCTTTTGAAAAATCTTTGTCCTCTTTATCCTGAAACGTTGCCACGATTTCTTGGGCAGTTGAAAGGGCTAAACCTTGCACCCCTTCAAATAAATATTTGGCAAGATTTTTTCCGTTATAAGCGTTAAAATATTCTATTAAAGTTTGGTCGTTTGGTTGTTTCTTTGCCCCAACGGGTGGCTCTATATAATTCTTTCCAACTATTAGTGGTCTAACGCCGTTATCAAAGAAATTTATTCCTCTATTGCACCCCAAAATCTTACCGTTTTCGGTTAAAATTACATTGCTATATCTACCCATTAACTCGATATAAAGGCTCTTACTTTGAACGTCATAAAACTCGGCGCTAGGCAATAAATCAATCTTAACTATCCTATCAAAACCAACGAGTGAAATTTTTTCTATTGTGGCAGAAAGCAGGTGCTTTCGTAGTAACATACAAAAATTTGGCGCAGTTAAAGGCACCTCTAGTTCGGTATCAGTAATACCAATTCTAGGGCGAGATGGACTAACTGAAATATAAAGTTTTTCCGTCCTCTTTCCTGTGTATAATGTTAAAATTAAGGTATCGTTGTCAGGCTGAACTATTCTGTTAATTTTTCCTTTTTGCAAGACTTGATTTAGTTCTTGACAAAGATAATTTAATGAAAAAGCGTCTTGTGGCATAACTTACCTTTTTATAGTAAACGTTTTGTTATTTAAGTAGTAAAGCAAACTATCCTCGCTAAACTTTAAGGTCAAAGAAAAAGAGGAAAGCATTTGTGATTTTGCGTTAAAAGTTTTATTGATTTTAGCATCTCCATATTTGCCGTCGCCAATTATGAAATTTCCAACGTGTGCAAGATGCGCTCTAATTTGATGTGTTTTTCCCGTGTAAAGTGTAACTAGTAAATCGGTGGTTTTGTCGTCAGTTTTTACAACTTCGTAGCCCGTTTTTATCATTACCGAGCCTTCAACTCTTTTGTCGAAAATTTTAACTAACGAGTTCTCGCTATCTTTTAATAAGTATGCCGTTAATACGTCTTTATAACAAGGCATTCGACCATATACTTTCGCTATATATTTCTTATCGAAAGTGTGTTTTTTAAAACCTTGTAAAAGCTCGTTTTCGGTAACTTCATTAAGCGCAAAAATCATTAATCCGTCCGTGTTTCTATCCAATCTATGAACAAATTTAGCCGAAGGTTTTTCTAGCAAAAGGTCGTTATAGACCTCGACTGATTCATAACCACTTTTTTTATCTAGAATTAAAATATTTTCGTCTTCGTATATCACGGAAAACTTTTGAACCTTTTGAGGATTATAGTATAAGACAACCCTATCCCCTTTGTTAATTATAAGGTCTTTTGATATGCGTTTTTCGTTTACTTTTACGTCTTTATTACGCAAAAGTTTCATAAGCGCAGAATAGGATAAATCTTGCACGTTATAAAGAGCAAGCTTACTTATCTTACCTGTTTTGTCAGCAATAAATTCATACATTTTTACTTACACAATTCCTAATAAAATAGTTTAAAATTTTCGATACAAATTATTTATGTAAAAGGACTTCGATTAACGAAGCCCTTTATTTATTATTTAGATTTATTATCTTTTTTGCTTGATTTTTCTACGACTTCTGCGTCTAGTTCATCTTTTGGTTTAATTAATAGTAGAATAACGATACCGATTAAGCAAAGAGTTCCTATTCCTAGGAAGATTATGGACGCTAAGTTATCTCTAAACCAATGGGTTGGAACTTCAACGGTCGTAGGCTCGCCACGAACTGCAATTACAACGCTTTGTGAAACACTCTTACCAGATTGAACCTTTGATTTAACCTCACATTCAATTTTGTATGCACCAACTTTATCAGGAGTAAACGTCAATGCCGAATTATCGAAGTTAATTTCAGTTAACTCGTCATAAGTATATCCGTTTGCACCATTTTCAGGGATAGAAGTATTGTTAACTATTTCTACCCAACCACTATCGCCAGCCTTAGCGTTAACGTTTGAGTTATAATATAGCTTGTAAACAGTGGTGGTGTTTTCAGAAACGGTAAACTTTTCAACCTTATACTTTATACCAACGAATCCGTCGTCTTGAGTATTAGCAACAGCCTTTAGAGGTGCGTCGTCCTTAATTTCAAAAGTAAACATATAAATGAAATACTTATTTTCATCTAAGGCCTCGTCAAAAGCAGTCGTTCCTTCAAGGACCTCAGTAAAGTCGTCTCCATCTTTTAAAAGATATTTTCCTTCCTTTACGTCGTAGAAAAAATTACTATCCATCTCAAGTGCTTCATAAGCCGTTTTTTCACTTGCCATTACGTAAACTTTGTATATTCCTGCAACGTCAAGTTTCATAGTCGTCGTCGAAGTTTGAGTTGCCGTTTTAGATGGAGTTATATAATAGTATTTTTTGGTTAATTCGTTATAGCTTGCGTTATCATCTGCAATAAAATGGTCCATAGAAGGAATGGCAAAGCTTTTTCCTAAAGCAATGCTATTACCATGCTCGTCTTTAGCCTTACTTTCTAAAGCCTTTTGATAACTTTCTAATTGAGCTATAACGTAGTCTTCGTTATTAATGGTTGGAGCTTGGTTTTTATAATCACCCTCGTCGTTAGCAGGGATAACCTCTACTTCGAAAGATTCGAGTTCTTTCTCTCCCCACATAACCTCGAAACTCATTTGCTCGCTAACAAATTTATTTGCAAGGTTAAAGGTAACGAACTTAGAATTATTTTCAATAGAGAAAGTAACGGAATAATCGTTATCGTTGTCGTTTCCGTCGCTAGGTGAATAGTTAACACGGTTTTTAGCGCTTAAACTTAGGCTGTCTGAGTTGATAGCCTTATCAGTTAGACGATAAGCCTTCATTGTAACCGTTCCATAGTTAAAATCATAACCAACACCGTCGATTTTTCTTAACTCGTAGCCTTGGGTAGTTTTAGCAAAAACGGTTTTAGGAAGAACAACTCTTGGAGTTGCAGTTTTGGTTAGTTTTCCATCTGCGTCTATTTCAAAAGTTTGGTTGTAATCGCTAGCATTATCAGCAGTAGCGAATTGGTTTACACTATTGATTTTAAGATTTTTATCTTCGTCAACAGCGACAACTTCAAATGCAAGAGTAACAACTACCTTATCACCTACAACGTCTAGTTTATAACTATTTGAATTTGTAATTTTACTTCCGTTAAACGTAACGATATTATCCTCTAAACCTAAAACAAAACTTTGATTTGTCTTATTAAGAGATATTTCATAAGTGATTTCTTTCTCGTAAGAAACGTTTTCACCAACTCCCGTTTTATTTCCGTTAGGGTCTAAGGCAGTTGCTGTAAGCAATAACTTAATCTCCATTCCCTCAGGAATAGATAGGTTTATAGCTAAATCGCCACCGGTTTCACCTTGTGCCAAAACAAGTTTGTTTTCAAATTTAACTACGTTGCCAACTTCTACAGCTGCGTTAATAACGTCGTTATCGTCGCCGTCAACTTTCTGATACTTAACCTTATCGTCAAGGCACTTATCATCTTGGTCGTAAACGTTTACGTAGCCAGGACGAAAAACCTCACCCTCTTCAGCAAAAGTAGTTTTGGATGCCATCAAGGCAAACGCCATTACAAAGGACATAACCGTTGCAACAATTAATATTAAAATTTTATAGGATTTAGCCGAATTCATTTTAAGCATAATACTCCTTTTATTCCATCATACTATACCCGTTAATTTTACACTAATTACAAACTTTTGTCAATGAGGTTTTATTATTTTTTATAAAATTATATAGAAAATATCCACAAAATTAGACAAATTAACTTTTTAACCTCTTTTTGAATATCTTATAAGTAGATAAAGGAAGGTTTTACAAATGATTTACACCCTCTTAATTACTGCCCTAGCCGTTAGCTTAGATTCCTTTGTCTGTGGATTAGCACTAAGCATTGGTAATCATAAAAAAACCTGGCTGGTAATCTTGATAACGCTAACTGTTTTCATAATGTGTCTAATCGCAAACTACGCTGGATATTTACTACAAGACGTTTTAACGGAGAAAATTGCAAGTTTAGGTGGTATACTGCTCGTTTTAATTGGCGTTTGCAATTTGTTAAAAAAAGAAGAAAATATTTCTAACAACACAATCGATTCATTCTTTATCCAAAGCGTTCTAGTTGGATTTGCCGTAGGATTAGACGGCGCTATAGGGACTTTTTCTTTATCTCTTATGGGCATAAACTCTTTTTACGTTCCTTTAACAATAGCCCTTACTCACGGAATAATGATTGCTTTAAGCGTTGCGCTTAGTCAAACGAGTTTTTTTGAAAAAATAAGTAGATTTAAGTTTATACCACCCATATTACTTATTTTACTAGGAATTTATAAAACGCTAGGATTTTTTATGTAAAAAACAGCCTCGTGTGAATAGCCACGAGGCTGTTTTTTTGGTGGAGACGCGGAGATTTGCACTCCGGTCTTGAACGCATCTACAAAACCTTCTACATACTTATCCGATAATTAATTTAGAAGAGTTCAAGATTATCGGCAATCCACAAACTCTTCGTAGTTGCTAAATGCCGTTAACCGACCACAACCAAAGTCGTTTAACCGTTGCCCGTCTGTTTGACGCCTTTATCCTCCCCGACGGGAAAAAGTGGTAAAGACGACGCTTAAATTAAGCAGCGTATGCTAATTGTTGATTGTTAGCATTTAAATTTAATTTCCGTTTTTACGAAGACGAGCCTTCGGTATGCTTACGTCGTGCGTCAGTCGCCCAATCGAAACTGAATCGCCCCCATTCCTATCTGTAATTTTTAATTTCTCTTTCTTTTTCCCTTTTTATATCCTTTTCCATTAAAGAACGCTTTTTATCATAGGTATGTTTACCTTGACAAAGCCCTATCTCGACCTTAACAAGCGCTTGCTTAAAATAAACTTTTAGTGGAACTATGGTTAAACCTTTTTGATTAACCTTAGACATAAGTCTTACAATTTGGTCTTTATGTAATAATAGTTTTCTATCCCTACGAGAATTTTTAGTGTTGAAGGCGCCTGCATTATCATATAAGGCGATATGCATGTTTTTAAGTAATAATTCGCCTTGATAAATAACGCAAAAAGATTCCTTAAGAGTGCATCCGTTAACCCTTAAAGATTTTACTTCGCTACCTTCTAAAACTATTCCCGTCTCGATTTTTTCTAAAATAAAATACTCGTGCGAGGCGTATCTGTTAGTGGATATAACCTTTTCTTCCATAACTATATTTTACAACTATTTCCTTTTATTTGCAAGTTATTTAATAATCAAAAATTCTGCTCTTCTCTCGCTTAGGTCCACCCCTGCAACGCATATTTTTACGCTTTGACCTAGCCTATACTTATATTCGCCGTTTGATAACAAGAAATTATTCTCGTCGTAATCGTATCTTCTTCCCTTAAGAGTTTGAATTTTAACCAAACCTTCCACGCCGTTTTCTAGTTCGACGAATATACCAAAAGGAGTAACGCCACTAACAACGCCGTCAAACTCATCTCCCACGTAGTTGCTAATATACAAGGTCTTATAATAATCGTCCACTGCCCTTTCTGCTTCAATAGCGTTCCTTTCAGCGCTTGAACTCTTTTCAGCAACAAACGGTGTAATCGATTGGTATTTTTTATAGACGAAATCTTTACCCTTTTCCATATAATCTTTCAAAACTCTATGCACAAATAAATCGGGATATCTTCTTATAGGAGAAGTAAAGTGGCAATATAATTCTTCACCAAGCCCAAAATGTCCTAATGGCTCTTCATTATATTTTGCCTTTTTCATTGAACGCAACATTACCCTATTAATAACGCTAAACGCAGGGTGGTCTTTTAGGCTGTCTAACATACCTTGATAATGCTTGGTCGTTAGGTTGTCTACAAAGGAAAAATTAACGCCAACACCACGCAAAAAAGTTAGAAATTGCCTATACTTTTCTTCGGCAGGCTTTTCATGAACACGATATAAGCAAGGAATATTTAACTCGGTCATTTTTTCGGCAACACAAACGTTGGCAAGTATCATAAACTCTTCTATGATTCTATGCGCCTTATCCCTAGGAAATGCGCATACGTTTATATGTCCCTTATCGTCAACAGTTATCGAACTTTCCTTTACATCAAGGTCAATTGAACCCTTTTCTTCTCGCCTTCTAATTAAAAGGTCGCAAAGTTCGTTCATTAGCAACAAGTCGCTATAAATGTGAGAATATTCTTTAATTTGCCCATCATCCCCGTCTAGAACTTTTTGAACTTTAGAATAGGTCGTTCTAGCCTTACTATTTATAACAGATTTATAAATTTCGCTATTTACTACAAAGCCATTTTTATCTATTTTAATCACACAAGACAATGTAAGTCTGTCAGCGCCCTCAACAAGCGAACAAATATCGTTACAAAGTTTTTCAGGAAGCATTGGTGCAACGTTTTCGGGAAAATAAACGCTAGTTCCTCTATTTAGCGCCTCAACGTCTATTGGGTTGCCACTTCTAACGTAGTGGGATACGTCGGCAATATGGACGCCCAACTCATAAATTCCCTTTTTATCTTTAGTAATTGAAACAGCGTCGTCAAAATCTCTAGAGTCGTCTCCGTCAATAGTAAAAGTCGTTATTGAGCGAAAATCCTTTCTACCTATTAGGTCTTGTTCTGTTGGAGGCGTTATGCTTGATGCAAACTTAATTACAGGTTTAGGAAAATCAATTTCCACACTGTAACTTTTTAATATAGAATTCAGTTCTGCATCTTTAGTAAATTGCCTACCTAAAACCTCTTTGATAAGACCTTCAGGGTTTTTTCTATGTGGATAAGAGGTTATTTTACATACGACTTTATCCCCCGATTTTACTCTAACGCCCCTACCAAAGGGAACGAATACGTCGGTTGAAAACTTTTTATCGTCGGCAATAACAAATCCACCACTTCTAGAAGAAAAATAAGTTCCAACTATCTCGTCTAAACCCCTATTTATTATTTTTAGAACACGAGCAGTCGTGCGCTCACCTTTTCCGTAAGTTGCTTCTGCAAGCACTACGTCTTTGTGGAGAGCGCCTTTAAGGTCGCCATGTGGTATAAAAAAATCTTCCATTTTAGGGTCGTGAGGAATAAGAAATGCATATCCCCTTTCGTTTCCCTGAATAACCCCTTCTATAATTTGTCTTTTCATTCTTAAAATAAAAATAAGGCGGTTCTATTTTAGAACCGCCAAAAAATGCTTTTTTAAATTAATCTGCAAGAACGATTGATGCAACGATTGCAAATACTACGCATAAAACAACCATTATAACTGCACTAATGATAGTTAAAACCTTCATTTTATGTTCAAAAGTTTTGCTCTTGTTTTTGCCTAAAAAAGTTTCGGTAGTTCCGCCGAGCGCTCCAACGCCTGATGAGTTACCAGGTTGGAAAAGAACGACTAATATAATGAATAACGCACAAATTCCCATAATTACCAACAATAATGTTTTTAACCAAGTGAACCAAACGTTATTAAATGCGCCTGATGATAACATATTTAAAATATACATTTTTACTCTCCTTAACCATAAAAATATGATATTGAACCAAAAAACATTAGTATTGTATCATATAAAATGGATTTTTTCAACTGTTTTTAAGTATTTTTATCCCTTTATTAAAGATTTTCCCGTCATTTCAGCAGGAATTTCTAATCCCATCATATCTAGTAGAGTTGGGGCTATATCACAAAGTTTTCCACCTTCGTTTAGTTCTTTTCCCTTAAACTCTTTGCCTACTACTATTAGAGGAACAACCGAAGTGGTGTGCGCCGTAAATGGAGAGCCGTTCTCTTCCATCATCTTATCAGCGTTTCCATGGTCTGCCGTTATAATAGCGTTTCCACCTAATTCTAAAATTTTATCAACCACTTTCTTAACGCACTCGTCTACTGCTTTAACAGCACTAACGGCAGCGTCAAAAATACCAGTATGACCAACCATATCGCAGTTTGCAAAGTTAAGTATCATAACGTCGTATTTGCCTGAATCTAATTCTTCAATGGCTTTATCAGCAACTTCGTATGCGCTCATTTCCGGCTTTAGGTCGTAAGTAGCAACGCTAGGAGATGGAATAACTATTCTCGTTTCACCTTCAACTTGCGCTTCTAGTTTAGCGTTAAAGAAAAAGGTTACGTGAGCGTATTTTTCGGTTTCTGCAATGTGTAGTTGGGTTTTGCCTTGACTTGCTAAATATTGTGGCAAGGTGTTTGTAATTTCTTCAGGTGGGAATGCAACGAACACGTCCTTAAAAGATGCGTCGTATACTGCAAAGCCAGTATACACAGGGGCTAAAAATCCACTCTTTCTTTCAAAGAACATAGGCTTACCCTTTTCGCTATCAACGTATGGGGTAAACTCTTTTTGAGACATGGCACGAGAAATTTGTCTCGCTCTATCAGGACGGAAGTTAAAGAAGATGATTGAATCGCCTTTTTCAATTAAGCCGATTGGTTTTCCATCCTCACAAACGTTGGTCGGCAACATAAACTCGTCGGTTACACCGTTTTCATAACTTTCTTTTATAGCGTTTACAGCGTTAGAAGTCTTTTCGCCAAGACCTAAGGTTAGCATGTCGTATGCTTTTTCGACTCTATCCCAGTTATTATCTCTATCCATAACGTAGTATCTGCCACAAATAGATGCGATTTTGCCGTAGCCTAGTTTATCCATTTCTTGTTGTAATTCTAAAACGAAACCAGCGCCCGATTTAGGGTCGGTATCTCTTCCGTCTAGGAAACAATGAACGTAAGTTTCTTTTACGCCCTTTTCTTTTGCCATTTTAAGCAAGGCAAATACGTGGGTTATATGAGAGTGCACGCCACCCGTTGACAACAAGCCGTAAAGATGAAGTTTCTTATCGTTTTCTTTAGCATTGTTAATTGCTTTTAATAGTGCAGTATTATTAAAGAAATCGCCGTCCATAATAGACTTGGTAATTTTAGTTAAGTCTTGGTAAACGATTCTGCCTGCGCCGATATTTAAGTGGCCTACTTCAGAGTTGCCCATTTGACCTTCTGGAAGACCAACGTCCATTCCACTTGCGCCAATGAAAGTAGATGGGTAATTATTCATATATTCTTTTACGTTTACACTATTAGCAAAAGCGATAGCGTTGCCGTATTCATTAGGATTGTAACCATATCCGTCCATAATTATTACACAAGAAGGTGCTTTTTTCATATAAATACTTCCTTAATAAATTTCTATTAGATTATATATTATTTGCAAAAATAACGCAAGTAGATTACTCTGCAAAAAATAAATTAACCGTCGATAATTGCGACGGCTAATTAATATTTTATTTTTATTTAATTTTTTTCTCACAATATACGCAACGGTGAACGCTAAACTCCTTGTCTACGAGTTTAAACGATTGTGGTAATTCTTGTTCAGTGTGAGTTATACATTTTGGATTAGAACATGCTTTATTAGGTAAATCAACTATTTCACAACGAGAAGTGTAATCCAATTCATTAACCTCTCTACTTTCGCCGAGAAGTTTTAATATTAACGCCATTCTAATGTATTTAGCGTTTAATACTTGCTTAAAGTAACAAGCCCTTTTATCGTCGTCTACTGCAACGCTTATTTCGTTTACTCTTGGAAGTGGGTGTAAAACTATGGTGTCCTCTTTTGCCTTGTTTAACTTTTCAACGTTTAATACGTAAGAATCTTTTAGTCTTTCATATTCGTCTTTATCGGCAAATCTTTCGCCTTGAATTCTAGTCATATATAGAACGTCTAGACTTGGTAAACTTTCTTCTAGACTAGTTGTTTCTATATATTTAACGTTGTTTTGCTCCATATCACGGATAACGTAGAACGGAAGTTTTAATTCTTCTGGAGATATTAAAACGATTTTAATGCCCTTGTATCTGCATAATGCAGTAATTAGAGAGTGAACGGTTCTTCCGTATTTTAAGTCGCCACAAAAACCAACCGTAAGGTTGTCTAGCCTGCCCTTTTCTTCGTAAATGGTAAATAGGTCGGCAAGAGTTTGAGTTGGGTGGCAATGTCCACCATCGCCTGCATTAATAATTGGAATACTTGCCTTTTGCGCTGCAACTAGTGGTGCACCTTCTAATGGGTGGCGCATTGCTATAATGTCGGCATAACAACTAACTACCTTTGCCGTATCCGAAACACTTTCGCCTTTTGATACGGAAGAGTTCTTAACGTCTGAAAATCCTAAAACGTTACCACCTAATTCATACATAGCAGCCTCAAATGAAAGTCTAGTTCTAGTAGATGGCTCGAAAAATAAAGTTGCAAGTTTTTTACCCTTGCACTTTTCAGCGTATTTAGAAGGGTTCTTTGCAATATCGTCGGCAGTTTTAATTAATTCTTCAACTTCACTAACAGAAAAATCAAGAATGTCAATTAAACTTCTTCTCATAATCGCTCCTATTTGGTTATCCAACTTTCGTCAGATGGGTTATCTCTAAATGCAATAAGTTTTTTAACGTCTTCTTCTTTGATGTATCCTTCTTCTGCCGCAGTTTTAGCGATTACGTCGAAATTAGTTAAAGAATAGTTGATAACGTTAGCCTCTTTAAGTCTATCTAAACCTTTCTTCATTCCGTATGTGAAGATACTTACAACGCCTAAAACGTCTGCGCCAGCCTCTCTTAAAACGTTAACTACTTCGATAACGCTACCACCGGTAGAAATTAAGTCTTCGACAACAACTACTTTTTGACCTTTTTCTAGTTTGCCCTCGATTTGGTTTTGTCTACCGTGGTCTTTAGCACCAGAACGAACGTATCCCATTGGTAAATCAAGGATATGTCCTGTAATTGCTGCGTGTGCAATACCCGCAGTTGAAGTTCCCATAAGCACCTCTACTTCAGGGAAATGCTTTTTGATTAATTCTGCTAAACCGTTTTCAACGTCGGTTCTAACCTTTGGAGCAGTTAGTGTTAAACGGTTATCGCAGTATACAGGGCTTTTAATTCCACTTGCCCAAGTGAATGGTTCTTGTGGTCTAAAAAATACTGCCTTGATTGATAATAAATCTTTTGCAATTAGTTTTTCCATATCTATTTTCTCCTTTCCGTTTATCCTAAAAATTCTTTTACGCATCTTTCGTATGCTTTAACAGGGTCTTCGGCTGCAGTAATAGGTCTACCAACTACTATATAGTCAGAGCCAATTCTTCTTGCTTCGGCTGGCGTCATAATTCTCTTTTGGTCGCCTACTTCGCCGTCTGCAAATCTAATGCCTGGGGTTATGGTTAAAAAGTTCTCACCACATACGTCGTGAACTTTTTGTGCTTCTAATGGTGAACAAACCACACCGTCCAAACCTGCGTCGGCTGAAACTTTAGCGTAATGCATAACTACTTGGTCGATTGGTTTATTGATTAATAAATCTCTTTCCATAGTTTCTTGGTCGGTTGAGGTTAATTGAGTAACTGCAATTAAAATTGGTCTAGTGCCTTCTGCCCTAGTAAGACCTTCTAGGGCGCCTTTCATCATGGTGGTTGCCCCTGCTGCGTGAAGGTTGCACATATCTACGTCTAATCTGCTTAAAACGCTCATTGACTTTTTAACAGTGTTTGGAATATCGTGAAGTTTTAAGTCTAAAAAGATTTTATGTCCTCTATCTTTAATGTCCTTTACGATTTGTGGACCTTCGGCATAATAAAGTTCCATGCCGATTTTAACGAATGGTTTTTTATCCTTAAATAAATCTAGAAAATTTAATACCTTTTCTTTACTATCAAAGTCGCAAGCAATAATAACGTCTTTTGCCATTATTCACATCCTCCTATTATATCTTGAAGTGAGTTAATTTTATATTTCTCCATAACCTTTGGTAGATTATCTATTATTTCTTTACAAGCATAAGGGTTAACTAGGTTTGCAGCGCCCACGCCTACTGCAGTTGCGCCTGCAAGCATCATTTCTATTACGTTTTCGGCAGTTGAAACGCCACCCATACCGATAACGGGAACTTTAACTGCTTTACTTACTTGGTAAACCATTCTTACTGCTACAGGGAATATTGCATCTCCAGAAAAGCCACCCATCTTGTTTGCTACGATTGGTCTTTTAGTTCTTAAATCTATTCTCATACCGAGTAAGGTATTTATTAAACTTATGCCGTCTGCACCTGCATCTTCGCACGCTTTTGCAATTTCAACTATATCAGTAACGTTTGGAGAAAGTTTTAATATAACGGGTTTTGTAGTAACCTTTTTAACGGCTTTAGTAACTTCTGCAACGTTTTTAGTAGACGTGCCGAAACTTAAACCACCACCGTGAACGTTAGGGCAACTTACGTTAACTTCAAACCAACCAATTTGGTCGCAAGCATCTAACTTTTCGCAAGTGTAACTATAATCTTCTACAGAAAAGCCACTTACGTTTGCCATAACCTTTTTATTAAAACATCTTTGTAATTTTGGCAACTCTTCGCTAATAACCTTTTCAACGCCTGGGTTTTGAAGTCCTACCGAGTTGATTAAACCGGAAGAACATTCTGCAATTCTAGGGGTTGGATTGCCAAACCTTGGGTCTTTTGTCGTTCCCTTAAAAGAGAAAGTTCCTAGACAATTTATATCGTATAATTCGGCGAATTCGTATCCAAACCCAAAAGTTCCACTTGAAGGAATTATAGGATTATCTAGGGTAATACCTAATAGGTTTACTTTAGTGTCTACCATATAATTTCCTCCTTTGTCATTACGGGACCTTCTTTGCAAATTCTCTTATTTCCAGTTAAGGTTTTGCAAGAACAACCCATACATGCGCCAAAACCACAGCCCATTCTTTCTTCAAAACTCATTTGTCCACTAGTTTGTGATGCCTTGTAAATTGCTTTAAGCATAGGTTCTGGACCACAAGTGTAAAAATAAGTATAATTTATCTCTTTTAATGCGTCGGTAACAAAGCCTTTTATTCCATAAGAGCCGTCTACCGTCGTTACCAAAACGTCTAGTCCTAAACCAGCAAACTCTTTCTCGTAAAAGATTTCATCTTTGCTGTTAAAGCCTAAAATAACGGTTGGCTTAACGCCCTTTTCTATTAGTCTTTTTGCCAATAAATACATTGGTGGAACGCCTACGCCACCACCTATCAATACGGGTTTATCCCCCGATAAAGTTAAGTTGTAGCCGTTACCTAATCCGATTAGCACGTCTAATTTATCGCCGACTCTCATTTGAGAAAGTCTTTCAGTTCCCTTTCCCACTACTTTATAAATTATGGTTACGCTATCGCTTTCTAAATCACAAACGGATATAGGTCTACGCAAAAACAAGCCTTCGATTTTTATGTTTATGAATTGCCCTGCGTTTGTAATAGCCGAAACGTCGCCCTTTAGAACCATTTTATAAACGAGTTGGTTTAATGGGGTGTTTAGCGTAATTTCAAAAATACCTTGCTTCATTTTTCCCTCTATGCGTCAATAGTTGAGATAGTTAAGGTCGTTTCTTCTAATACGTCTAGAACAACTTTAACCGTATCTAACGAAGTAAATATGGTGGTGTTGCTTTCCGTTGCAAACTTTCTAATTTGGTATCCGTCTGAAAGTTCTCTAGTTGCTCCTACCTCGCTAGTGTTAATTATGTATGCGATATGACCGTGTCTTATAGCCTCTTCAATCTCGGTGCTACCTTCGTTAATTTTGCCCATAACGTGAGTTCTAATGCCGTTACTCTTTAGCATTTGAGCAGTTCCAGTGGTTGCCTCAATATTAAAGCCGAGATTATAGAATCTTCTAATTAATGGTAAACATTCTTCCTTGTCTTTATCGGCAACTGAAACGAACACCGTTCCGTAGTTTTGTAGGTGCATACCAGATGCTTGTAGCGCTTTGTATAAAGCACGATTTAACTTATCGTCGTAGCCGATTGCCTCGCCGGTAGATTTCATTTCTGGTGATAGATAAGCGTCTAGTCCCTTAATCTTGTTGAATGAGAATACAGGAACTTTAACGTAGAATCTATTCTTTTCTTTTGGATATAATTCGGTTATGCCTTGTTCTTTTAGAGATTTACCAAGAATAACTTCGGTTGCAATATCTGCAAGTGAATAACCCGTTGCCTTTGATAAGAATGGCACGGTTCTAGAAGAACGTGGGTTAACTTCGATAATGTAAACTTTTTCGTCTTTATCTACGATAAATTGAATGTTGAATAAGCCTACGATACCAATGCCTAAGCCGAGTTTTTTAGCGTATTCTAAAATGGTGTCTTTAACTTTTTGTGAAATACTAAAGGTAGGATATACGCTGATAGAGTCGCCAGAGTGAATACCAGTTCTTTCAACGAGTTCCATAATACCTGGAACGAAAACTTCCTTTCCGTCGCAAATAGCGTCGATTTCAACTTCTTTACCACTAATGTATTTATCAACTAAAACAGGCTTATCTTCGTCGATTTCAACGGCAGTTTTTAAATAATGACGAAGTTGCTCTTCGTTAGAAACGATTTGCATTGCTCTGCCACCTAAAACGAATGAAGGACGAACTAATACAGGATAACCAACTCTCTTTGCAGACTCAACGCCGTCTTCTATTTTGGTTACGGCTCTTCCTTGTGGTTGTGGAATATCTAATTCGATTAGTAATTTTTCAAACAAATCTCTATTTTCGGCTTTATCGATAGCCTTGCAATCAGTTCCTATAATCTTAACGCCTTTTTTATCTAGTGGCTCTGCTAGGTTAATTGCCGTTTGTCCACCTAGAGATGCAATAACGCCTTCTGGGTTTTCAAACTCGATTATATTCATAACGTCTTCTGGTGTTAATGGTTCAAAGTAAAGTTTATCACTCGTGGTGTAGTCGGTAGAAACGGTTTCAGGGTTATTGTTAATGATAATTGCTTCATATCCTGACTTTTTGATGGTTAGAACAGAGTGAACGGTTGAATAGTCGAATTCAACGCCTTGACCGATACGAATAGGTCCTGCGCCTAAAACTACGATTTTGTTTTTATCTGTTAAAATCGATTGGTTTTCACCCGTATAGGTTGAATAGAAATATGGAATGTATGCGCCCGTATGAAGAGTATCGACCATCTTATAAACAGGCTTAATTGCGTTTTGCTTTCTTAAATTATAAACGTCGTTTTCGGTAACTTTCCAAAGTTTAGCAACGTATTTATCGCAAAAACCCATAGCCTTGGCTTGTTTTAGAATCTCAACGTTCATAGGGTTAGATGCAAGAGTATTTTCCATATCTACAATATTCTTGAAACACTCTAAAAACATTGGGGTGATTTTGGTTATTGAATGAAGTTCTTCTAGACTTACGCCCCTTCTAATTGCTTCGGCAACAGCAAAGATGGTGTCTGCTCTATAATCTTTTAGGTAATCTAAAACAGCCTCTTTGCTCATTTGGGCAAATTTAGAAATGTAAAGGTGGTTAGCACCAATTTCTAGTGAACGAACTGATTTTAGCATACATTCAGCAAGGTTTTCACCAATACCCATAACCTCGCCCGTAGCCTTCATTTGAGTGCCTAATTGGTTAGACGCTGAAGTAAATTTATCAAATGGGAATCTTGGGAATTTAGCAACGATATAATCAAGTCTTGGTTCTTTAGAGGCTTTAGTATTTGCTATTTCGATTTCGTCTAAGGTCATTCCAACTGCAATTTTTGCAGTAACTCTTGCAATTGGATAGCCACTAGCCTTTGATGCTAGTGCAGAAGAACGTGAAACACGTGGGTTGACTTCGATTAAATAGTATTCACTAGTGTATGGGTTAAGAGCGAATTGAACGTTACAACCACCCTCGATTTTGAGTTCTCTAATAATCTTAATTGCGCTATCGTTAAGCATTTTAAGGTCTTTATCGTTTAGAGATAGAATTGGCGCAACAACAACTGAGTCGCCCGTGTGAACGCCAACAGGGTCAACGTTTTCCATACCACAAATTGTAATGGCTTTGTCTGTTCCGTCTCTCATAACTTCAAATTCAATTTCTTTGTAGCCCTTTACGCTCTTTTCAATTAGAACTTGATGAACAGGAGAAAGTTTGAATGCGTTTAAGCCGATTTCAATTAGTTCTTCTTCGTTGTTGGCAAAGCCACCACCCGTTCCACCTAAGGTGAATGCAGGACGAAGAACTACGGGATAGCCTATTCTTAAAGCAGCTTCTTTTGCTTGTTCAATATCGTAGGTTATTTCGGAGGGAATAACAGGCTCGCCGATAGATTGGCACATTTCCTTAAATAATTCTCTATCTTCTGCCCTTTCGATACTTTGGCTTGGAGTTCCTAAAAGTTCTACTCTACATTCTTTTAGAATTCCCTTCTTTTCTAGTTGCATTGCTAGGTTAAGTCCCGTTTGTCCACCAATACCTGGAACGATTGCATCAGGACGTTCGTAGCGAAGAATTTTCGCAACGTATTCTAACGTTAAAGGTTCCATATATACCTTATCTGCAATGGTCGTATCAGTCATTATGGTAGCAGGGTTAGAGTTAACCAAAACAACCTCGTAGCCTTCTTCTTTAAGTGCTAAGCACGCTTGAGTGCCTGCATAGTCGAATTCTGCCGCCTGACCGATAATGATTGGGCCTGAACCTATAATAAGTATCTTTTTTAAATCCTTTCTCTTTGCCATATCTTCAAAAGACCTCCGATTTTACTTTTGTTTTTTATATACTTGTTTTCCTTTATAAAAGGTTAATAAATTTTCGCCGTATAACGTATAGTTTTCAAAAGGCGTATACTTGCCTTGAGATAAAAACTCGCTTGGGTTAACTACCCATTCTTTATCTAAATCCCAAACGCAAAAATCTCCATCTAAATTAATATTGAATCTTTTTGCTGGGTTGGTTGACATAAGTTCGATTAGCCTTGCTAGAGTTAGCTTACCCGTTTTTACAAAGTATGTATACATTAGAGCAAAAGATGTTTCTATTCCAACGATACCGAATGCACTATCTTTTAAGCCTTTAGTTTTCTCTTCTGCTGAATGTGGGGCGTGGTCGGTTGCTATCATATCTATAGTTCCGTCTAAAACGCCTTCTACTAGAGCATCTCTATCTACTTTACTTCTAATAGGGGGATTCATCTTAAATCTTCCCTCTTCTTTAAGCATCGAATCGTCTAAAATTAAGTAATGAGGACCTGTTTCACAAGTTACGTCTAAACCACGCTTTTTAGCATCTCTAATTAGTTCAACCGTTTCTTTGGTGGAAACGTGGCACACGTGGTAAGCGCAACCTGTTTTTTCTACAAGTTTTAAATCCCTTGCAACCATCTCGTATTCACTTGCAGAGCATATTCCCTTGTGTCCGTGTTCTTTGGCGTATTCTCCGTCGTGAATATAACCACCGTTTAATAATGAATTAACTTCGCAATGACAAACCATTACTTTATTTAGTTCTTTTGTCTTTAACATTGCTTTAAGCATCATATCGTCGTCTTGAACACCTTTTCCGTCGTCCGAAAAAGCAATGCAGTTACTAGCCATTCCGTCTAGGTCGGCGAGTTGTTCGCCCTTTTGACCAACGGTTATAGAGCCGTATGGGTAAACACCTATAACAGCGTCTTTTTCTATAATGTCGGTTTGCTCCCTAAGGTGTTCTACCGAGTCGGGAACAGGATTTAAGTTAGGCATAGTGCAAACGGCTGTAAAACCTCCTTTTGCAGACGCCATGCTACCCGATTTAATTGTTTCTTTATATGAAAAACCCGGTTCTCTGAAGTGCACGTGCACGTCGCATAAACCGGGTAAAATTGCTATATTTTGTGAATTAGAAAAGATAGAAGAAGATACTGCCCCTGATTTTAAAATTGTGCTAGTTATATCAGCAGTATCTTGTTTAGTTAAGTTGATTTTTACTAAATCCTTCATAATGTCCTTCCGTAAATTATTCTTCGCATATAAACACGCCGTCTTGTCCGTCTGTTTCAGTAAGTAATAAAACTATCTTTTCGTTGCTTGAAGTTGGAACGTTTTTGCCAACAAAATCTGGCTTGAATGGTAATTCCCTATGCCCTCTATCAATTAAAACTGCTAATTGAATTGCTTTAGGTCTTTCAAACTCGAAAACTGCCTCGATTGCAGCCCTAGTCGTTCTTCCCGTATACATAACGTCGTCTACTATAACGACAACCTTATCGGTTATGCTACAAGGAATATGACAATCGCCTGCCTTAATAATTTTATCTTCTTCTGCTAGGTCGTCTCTGTGTAGCGTAGTATCTAGATATCCAACAGGAACGTCAACCCCCTCAAATGCGAGAATGTTATCGTGCAACATTTTTGCAAGAGGAACGCCACGCCTTTTTACACCTAAAAGACATATATTTTCTGCGCCCTTATTCTTCTCTATAATTTCGTGAGTTATTCTAACTAGAGAGCGCTTTATGGCAATTTCGTCTAAAATCTTGGTTTTAAAACGCATAGACACTCCAAATAAAACAAAAAAGTCTTGCTCTTGGCAAGACTTTGTATACAACTTAAGTAGAATTATCCTATCGATTACCCTACGTGTTATAAACAACCTTGCCGATATCTCGTATCAACTTAAAGATTGACTATAGTTTGATTATAACACCTTAAAATTTATTTGTCAATTTATTAACAAAACATTTTAAATTTAAAATGTATGGATTTATTTCAATGTAGCATATATAACTGCCTTTATGGTATGCATTCTATTTTCAGCCTCGTCAAATACGATTGATTGAGAACCTTCAATAACGGCGTCTTCAACTTCCATGCAGTCTATACCGAACTTGTCGTAAATTTGTTTACCTATGGTTGTTTTTAGGTCGTGGAATGCTGGCAAGCAGTGCATAAATTTACATTGTGAACCTGCGTTTTCCATAAGTTTAGTAGTAACTCTATAAGGGGTTAATTCGCTTATTCTTTTAGCCCAAACGCTATCAGGTTCGCCCATAGACACCCAAACGTCGGTGTAGATTACGTCGGCGTTTTTAGTAGCAACTATAGGGTCTTCTATAAACTCTATTATAGCGCCCGTTTCATTAGCAATTTCTTGCGCTTTTTCAACTAGTTCGGCATTAGGAAAATACTTACTTGGAGCGCATGCAACAAAGTGCATTCCCATCTTTGCACAACCTATCATAAGCGAGTTGCCCATGTTATATCTAGCATCGCCCATATATACAAATTTAACGCCTTTTAGTTTTCCAAAATACTCTTTAATGGTTAAAAAGTCGGCTAAGATTTGAGTTGGGTGAGATTCGTTAGTTAAGCCATTCCAAACGGGAACACCTGCGTATTTTGCAAGTTCTTCAACGATTTCTTGACCAAAACCACGATATTCAATGCCGTCGAACATTCTTCCTAAAACTCTAGCAGTATCTGCAATGCTTTCCTTTTTGCCAATTTGTGAACCTTGTGGGTCTAGGTAAACTGGGTGAATTCCTAGGTCTGCTGCGGCAACCTCAAAAGCGCAACGAGTTCTCGTGCTTGTCTTTTCAAAGATTAGAGCAATGTTTTTTCCAACGAAGGTTTTTTGGTTAACACCTGCTTTCTTTTCCTTTTTAAGTTTAGCAGAAAGGTCTAATAAAAATTCTAATTCGCTAGGCGAAAAATCTAATATTTTTAAGAAATTTTTTCCTTTAAAATTCATACTTTCTCCTTAATTTTTACAAGCGTTCTTTATAATTTCAACTGCCTTTTCTAATAATTCAAACGGTATGTTCAATGCAGGCAAAAGTCTTAATTTATTTTTTGCCGTTAGTGGTAAAAGTCCGTTTTCCATACAATAAGCCATAACTTCTTTAACAGGCTTACTTGTTTCAATGCCTATCATAAGTCCCTTTCCAGTAACCGAAATTACGCCTTCGGCGTTTGAAAGATTATCAAACACGAATTTGCTTTTTTGGGTAATTTGGTCAAGCAAGTTATCGTCTATTCTAGAAATAATATTTATTGCACCTGCGCAAGCAACAGGGTTTCCACCAAAGGTAGAACCATGGTCGCTTAAACCTAAAACGTTTTCGACCTTTTCGCCCATCATACAAGCGCCGATTGGTAATCCACCACCTAGTCCTTTTGCCGTAGTTACAACGTCAGGGGTAATTCCGTAGTTCATATACGAATATAATTTACCCGTTCTTCCGTTACCCGTTTGCACTTCGTCTACGATTAAAACAATATCTTCTTTTTGGCAAAGGTCGTAAACGTCTTTTACAAACTTTTCGTCAAGAGGTAGAACGCCACCTTCACCTTGAACGCATTCAATCATAATACCACAAACTTTGTTATCATTAACTAGGCTTTTAACAGAGTTAACGTCGTTTGCGTCGGCATATAAAAAGCCTTGTGTTAATGGATTGAATAGTTTATGGAAAACGTCTTGTCCCGTTGCCGAAAGGGTTGTTAGTGTTCTTCCGTGAAAACTATTTTTTAAAGTAATAATATTGTAATATTCTTGACCTTTCTTTTCAGCGCCGTATTTCCTTGCAACCTTGATAGCGCATTCGTTAGCCTCTGCACCAGAATTTCCAAAGAAAACCTTTTTTAGTCCTGTTCTTTGACATAATATTTCGGCTAGATTTGCGCAAGGAGAAGTGTAATATAGGTTTGATGTATGTTGAACGGCTGAAAGTTGATTTGTAACAGCGTTTACCCATTCTTGGTCGCAATAACCGAATGCAGTTACGCCAATTCCCGTTCCTAAATCGATATACTCTTTTCCGTCGCTAGAATAAGCAATACTTCCCTTTCCACCTACGATTTCTACGGGAAAACGATTATACGTTCTTGCAACGTATTGATTGTCTTTTTCAATAATTTTCATATTAAGCAATAACCTCTGTTCCTGCACCCTCGTTAGTTAATAACTCCATTAGGATAGAGTGTGGAATGCGTCCGTCCATTATAGTTACGTTCTTAACACCGTGTGAAATAGCGTCTATACAACATTTGATTTTTGGTATCATTCCACCAACGATAGTGCCGTTATCTAGTAGTTCGTTAGCCTCTTTAACGGTAATGGTTGGAATAAGTGTGCTTGGGTCGTCTTTATCTTTTAATAAGCCTTCAATATCGGTCATCATTATTAAACGTTCAGCATTTAACGCACCTGCAATTCTTGCTGCGGCAGTATCGGCGTTAATGTTATAAACGTTTCCGTCGTCATCACAACCAATAGTAGAAATTACAGGGATATAACCCTTTTCTAGAAGGTCGGTTACAGGCGAAATGTTTACCTCGTCTATGTTTCCAACAAAGCCTAATTTAGGGTTTTTGATGCTTGCTTTAATGAGTTTTCCGTCTACGCCTGAAATACCCATAGCCTTGCCACCTTCCTTTTCTAGGAACGTTACTAGACTCTTATTGATTTTACCTGATAAAACCATTTGAGCAATTTCAACGGTTTCCTTATCGGTAACCCTTAAGCCATCAATAAACTCGGTTTTTTTGCCAAGTTTAGACATCATTTCGCTAATTTCAGGGCCACCACCGTGAACTAGAACGACTTTTACGCCGATAAGCCATAGTAGAACGATATCTTCCATAACTTGTTCTTTAAGTTCTTCGTTAATCATGGCGTTGCCACCATATTTAACCACTACTATTTTGCCGTTATATCTTTGTATGTATGGAAGGGCTTGAGTAAGCACTTCTGCTCTTTGAGCGTTTGAAAATAAGTTTTCCATATTATCTCCTTAAGTCCTGTAATCCCCGTTAATTTTTACGTAGTCGTAAGTTAGGTCGCAACCCCACGCTTTAGAACAAGCATCTCCGTCGTTAAGGTCGCAAATTATGTTGATTTCTTTTTCAAGTAAAATTTCCTTTGCCTTTTCTTCCGAGAAGTCTACGCTAGCACCGTTTTTACAAACGTTGATTTTACCTTTTATCGATTCAAAGTAAACGTCGATTTTATTAACGTCAACGTCTGCGCCACTATAACCAATTGCGCATAAAACTCTGCCCCAGTTAGCGTCTGCACCAAACATTGCCGATTTTAATAGACTAGAACAAATTACGCTCTTTGCAACTTTTTTAGCATTTGCATGGTCTTTTGCGCCACTAACACTACATTCAAGTAGTTTAGTTGCACCCTCGCCGTCGCCTGCAATCATTCTGCATAAACCAACCGTTACGGTGTTTAGCGCCTTCATAAATGTTTTAAAATCTTGGTCGTCTTTTACGATTTCGCTATTTCCAGCCATTCCGTTAGCAAGAACGGTAACCATATCGTTAGTAGAAGTATCTCCGTCAATACTAACCATGTTAAAGGTTTCGGCAATATCGATTTTAAGTGCTTTATTTAGCATTTCAGGGCTAATGCAAGCGTCAGTTGTAATGAACACTAGCATTGTTGCCATGTTAGGGTGAATCATTCCACTACCCTTTGCCATACCACCCATACGACAAACCTTGCCGTCTAGTTCAAATTCAACTGCTACTTCTTTCTTTGTGGTATCGGTAGTCATTATAGCAATAGCCGCTTGTTCGTTGCCTTGTTCGTTAAGTCCTTCTACAGCTAGTGGAATACCTTTTTCAAAAGGAACCATAGTTAATGGTTTACCGATAACGCCGGTTGACGCTACCACAACGTCGGTTGGGTTAATTGCTAGTTTTGATGCTAAAAGTTCGCAAGTTTTTTCGGCGATTTCAACGCCGTTAGCATTACAGGTGTTAGCGTTGCCACTATTACAGATAATTGCTTGCGCTTTACCGTTAGCAATGTGTGATTTGGTAACTGCAAGTGGTGCGCCCTTAACTGCGTTAGTAGTATATACGGCTGCTGCACTTGCGATTTCTTCGCTAACAACTACAGCCAAGTCGTTCTTAAGTTTATTATGTCTAAATCCACAATGCACGCCGTTAGCCTTAAAGCCTTTTGCAGCGCACACGCCACCGTTAATTAATTTCATGTCAGTCTCCTAAATGTTTAAACCTTTTTCTTCTGGTAATCCTAAAACTAGGTTCATATTTTGAATAGCAGCGCCAGATGCACCCTTACCGAGATTATCAAATCTTGCAACGAGTAAGATATTTTCGTCATTGCCATGAACAGAGATTTCCAAACTATCCTTAAATTCCATAGTTTTAGAAGATAAAAATCCGTTCTCGTCTGCCTTTTCGTTAAAATAAACTAGCTTGCCCGTGTAGTAACTCTTATAAACTTCTTTTATGCTTTCAATACTGCCGTTAATTTGTTCTTTACATAACGCAACAGTTACTTCCATACCTCTTGGGAAGTTAGCAACTATTGGGCAAAAACAAGGTTTAGTTTGCAAATTACACACTTTCATCATTTCAGGAATGTGTTTGTGCATTTGAGATAAACCGTATTGTCTAGGTGCTTTATATAGGTCTGGGATTTTGCCTTCATATTCGGCAATCATTTTTTTACCACCACCCGTGTATCCCGTGATAGAAAAAGAAGTTAACGCCGTATTAGGACTAATTATTCCCTTTTCAATTAGTGGAGCAACGAGTGTTATAAAACCACTAGCGTGGCAACCTGGGTTAGCAATTCTCTTTGACTTTTTAATCTTGTCTGCTTGTCCAGTGATTTCCGGTAAGCCGTATGTCCATTCGTCGTTAGTTCTATGAGCCGTAGAAGTATCTATCACTACCGTGTTTGGGTTAGTTACGAAAGTAACGGCTTCTTTTGCAGCAGCGTCAGGTAGGCATAGAAAAACTACGTCGCTTTTATTCATTGCTTCAGTTCTAGCACTAACTTCTTTTCTTAATTCTTCTGGAAGGGTAATTAATTCTATCCCCGAATATGCTCTTAATCTATCCTTAATAACGAGTCCTGTCGTCCCTTCGCCACCATCAATAAAAATTTTAGTCATTAGATTAAATTCCTTACGTATTTTATTTGTTCTTCTACTGACGAAACACTCGTGCCACCCTTGGAAATACGCTTTTCAACGCAAACTTCTAGGTCGATAGCAGTGAATACTTCTTGGTCAAAACAATCGTCGAATTGTTTATACTCTTCTAGAGTAAGTTTTTCTAGGGTTTTACCTTCCTCTATGCATTTCTTAACTAATTGTCCAGAAATTTTATATGCCGTTCTAAAAGGCAAGCCCTTTTTAACCAAATAGTCTGCAAGGTCGGTTGCATTTATAAAACCTTCGCTTGCGGCTTTTTTCATATTTTCCGTGTTGGCTTTAAGCGTTTCAACCATCTTAGTAAATACGTCTAAACACTTAATAACCGTTTCAGCGCCGTCAAAAACAGCCTCTTTATCTTCTTGCATATCCTTGTTGTATGCAAGTGGAAGTCCTTTAAGTATGGTAAGCATAGCCATTAGGTCGCCGTATACCCTACCAGTCTTGCCACGAGAAAGTTCTGCCATGTCTGGGTTTTTCTTTTGTGGCATTATAGATGAACCCGTGGTATATTCGTCTGAAAGAGTTATAAACCTAAATTCCCAACTTGACCATAAGATAATTTCTTCGGAAAATCTCGAAAGGTGCATCATTATAAGTGAAACGCAAGATAAAAACTCTACGCAAAAATCCCTATCCGAAACACCGTCGATACTATTTAGCATAACGGCGTCAAATCCGAGTTTTTCAGCCTCGTAATCTCTATCCGTTTGGTAGGTCGTTCCTGCTAGGGCACAACTTCCAATAGGGCAAACGTTAATTCTTTTATAGCAATCTTTTAACCTATCGATATCCCTTAAAAACATCATAGCGTATGCCATTAGGTGATGACCAAAGGTTATAGGTTGAGCACGTTGTAAGTGGGTATATCCCGGCATAATGTTCTTTTTATAAAACTCTGCCTTGTCTGCTATAACGCCAACTAAACTTTTTAATTTAGCAAGGATAACGTTTACGTTTTCTTTTAGATACATTCTAAGGTCTAGAGCAACTTGGTCGTTACGACTTCTTGCCGTGTGAAGTTTTTTACCAACGTCCCCTATCCTTTCGGTTAAAACTTGTTCGATAAACATGTGAATATCTTCTGCGTTAGGGTCAAATTGCAAATTACCATTTTCAAGGTCAAATAAAACCTTTTCAAGACCTTCGATTAAGGTATTCGCTTCTTGCATGCTAATTATATTTTTAAAACCAAGCATAGATGCGTGCGCAATGCTACCTAAAATATCTTGTTTATAAAGCTTATAATCAAATGAAATGGAAGAATTAAAGTCGTCTGCTAGTTTATCGGTGTTTGCAGTTGTAACCCCTTCCCACATTTTAGCCATAATATTATCCTCACGTTAAATGTCCCGTAAGGTATACGGGACATGCTTTTTACTTTTTATTTTTTCCGTCTACCAACGCTTGAACTTTAATTGGAAGACCGAATAGGTTAATAAATCCAGTTGCGTCGCTTTGGTCGTAATCGCTTTCGCCAAAGGTTGCAATTTCTTCGCTATATAGAGAGTAATCGCTCCATACGCCAGCGTTAATCATGTTACCCTTGTAAAGTTTTAGACGAACTTTACCAGTTACCTTTTCTTGAGTTTTATCTACGAATGCAGAAAGCGCTTCACGAAGAGGGGTAAACCATTGACCGTTGTAAACGAGTTCGCCAAAGGTAACTGCTAACTTTTGTTTTTCGTGCATGGTGTATTTGTCAAGGCATAAGGTTTCTAAAACGCTGTGTGCCTTGTATAAAATTGCACCACCTGGGGTTTCGTATACGCCACGGCATTTCATACCAACAAGACGATTTTCTACAATATCAAGTAGTCCAATACCGTTTTCTCCACCAAGTTTGTTGAGTTTTAGAATAATTTCTTTAGCAGACATCTTTTCTCCGTCGATAGCAACAGGAATACCCTTTTCAAAATCAAGTTCAACGTAGGTTGGCTTGTCTGGTGCTTTAATTGGAGAAACGCCCATTTCTAGGAATCCGTCTTTTTCATATAAAGGCTCGTTGCCCGTATCTTCTAGGTCTAAACCTTCGTGAGATAAGTGCCATAAGTTCTTATCTTTACTATAGTTGGTTTCCCTGTTTATTTTTAGTGGAACGTTATGCGCCTCGGCATAATCGATTTCTTCTTCACGAGATTTGATATCCCATTCACGCCAAGGAGCGATAACAGGAATGTCAGGGGCGAAATATTTAAGGGTTAATTCAAAACGAACTTGGTCGTTACCCTTACCCGTGCAACCATGACAAATTGCGTCGGCATTTTCTTTAATAGCAACCTCTGCTAATGCTTTAGCAATACAAGGACGAGCGTGGCTAGTGCCTAGGAAATATTCTTCGTATAATGCACCTGCTTTCATTGTAGGAATAATATAATTATCAACGTAGTCGTCGGTTAAATCTAAAACGTATAATTTAGATGCACCGGTCTTAAGAGCCTTTTCTTCTAATCCGTCTAATTCGTCGGCTTGACCAACGTTACCTGCAACTGCAATAACTTCACAGTTATTGTAGTTTTCTTTAAGCCAAGGAATGATAATTGAGGTATCAAGTCCACCTGAGTATGCAAGCACTACTTTTTTAATGTTTTTCTTATCCATAAATCTCTCTTTTGCGGTTTTGAATTTGTAGTTTTTACTACCTGTTTTGTCCGCCATATATTTTACGATTCTAATTATACGACCGTATTTTGCAATTGTCAAACAATTTTACATAAATATTCATAAAATTTTAAAAAAATATTCACTATTTTTGAAAGTTATTCAATATTTAGTGAATATTTATTTTTTTATTCAGTTGAAGATATTAAATTTCGTTTGCTATATCGAAAATAAGCCTTTCGGTCTTTTCCCAACCGAGGCAAGGGTCGGTGATTGATTGACCAAAAACTTCGGTATCCGTGCATTTTCTAGCGCCGTCAACTAGATAACTTTCAATCATAAAGCCTTTTACGAGACTTTTAATATCGTTTGAGTTTTTACGACTTTGTAGCACTTCTTTAACTATTCTAACTTGTTCAAGATAGTTCTTTCCAGAGTTTGCATGGTTAGTATCAATTATTGCAGAAGGATTGGCTAACCCTGTTATTTTATAATTATCGTAAAGATTGATTAGGTCTTCATAATGATAGTTAGGGTGATTAGTGCCGTGTTTGTCTACGTATCCTCTTAAAACGGCGTGAGAGTATGGGTTTCCAAAACTTTTTACTTCCCAACCTCTATACAAGAACACGTGAGAACTTTGACCGGCTTTTATACTATTCATCATTACCGTCATATCGCCACTCGTGGGGTTCTTAAAACCAACGGGAATATCTAGTCCACTAGCCGTCAATCTGTGTTGCTGATTCTCGGTAGAGCGTGCGCCAATAGCACTATATCCTAAAACGTCGGATAAATATCTATGGTTTTCAGGATACAACATTTCGTCTGCACATGCAAATCCCGTTTCGTTTATCGCTCTTATATGCAATGAACGGATTGCGACTATACCCTTAAGAAGGTCTGGTGCACTGTTAGGGTCGGGTTGATGTAACATTCCTTTATAACCTTCGCACGTCGTTCTAGGCTTGTTGGTATAAATTCGTGGAACAATAAGTATTTTCTCGTTTACCTTATCTTGAATTTTTCTAAGTCTAGAAATGTATTCTAGAACTGGGGCTTCAGCCTCTGCAGAACAAGGGCCGATAACTAATATCATCTTATTTGATTTACCTTCTAAAATAGCCCTCGTTTCGTTTAATTGCCTTTCCCTAACCTCAGCCATTTCTTTAGTAATTGGGAATTCCTCTTTTACGTCCATTGGAATTGGCAATTTTCTATAAAATTTCATATTCATAGTCTTGTTCTCCTAGTTCTTTGGTTTATCGAAAAGCATTCTTCTTTTCGTTGCCGTTTGCATTTTTTTACGAAGTTCGTCTTGCTCGTCGTTTTCTATTAGTGATTTGAAATTATTAAACTCATTGATAAAATCGTCCATTTGAGACAAAAGTTCGGTTTTATTCATTAAGAAGAGCTCGCTCCACATTTTGTCGTTTATTTTTGCGATTCTAGTTAAATCTCTAAACGAGTCGCCCGTGTATTTTTCAAGGTTTGGCGAATTATTGCAAGTCATAAGCGATACGGCTATACAGTGAGTTAACTGCGATAAAAAGGCAATCATTTTATCGTGTTCTTGTGGGGATAGTTCGCTTATTTTTGAAAAGCCAAGAATTTTGCCTAATTCTTTGCAAGCTTCTATTGCCTCTTTAGAATTTTTCTCAGTTGGCGTAACGATATAGTTAGCGCCTTTAAAAACGTTTGCGTCGGCAAATTCTACACCACTACTTTCCCTACCTGCCATTGGGTGGGCAGGAATATATTCTAGGTCTTTTCTCAATATTAATTGAACCTTTTCTACAACGCTTGTTTTTACACCCGTTACGTCGGTTAAAAGTGTTCCAGGGGAAAATAATTTTTGGTTTTCTTTTATCCATTCAATAAAGACTTTTGGGTATACTGCAAAAATAACTAATTGAGAGTTTTTAATTAATTCAGGCTCAAGTTCCGTCGTTCCATATTTTATAATTGAATGAGAAATTGCGTAATCTATATCCTTTTGTTCCTTAGTTATGCACGAAACGTCGTAACCTGCCTTTGTTAAGGCTTCTGCGTAGCCTCCACCTATTACTCCAAGTCCTATTATAAGAATTCTCGTTGATTTATCTAGTTTCATTTTCGGTAACCTCAATTCCTAATTGCCTTAGATGTTCGTAAAAGGCAGGATAACTTTTTTTAACGCATTCAACCCCGTTAATTGCGCCTCCTGTTAGTGTAAGTAATATCGAACAAGCCATAGCAATTCTATGGTCGTTATGACAGATTATAGCCTCGGTTGGCGAATGGAAATCTATGGGATAAACCACAACTTTATCTTCAAAAACCGTTACTGCAGTGCCGAATTTCTTTAATTCTTCTGCCATTGCACTAGCACGGTCGCTTTCCTTTATTTTAAGCCTTTTTGTTCCACTAAACACCCCACCGTGTTTTGCTGAGGCAACTGCGAACAAAACCGGACCTAAGTCGGGACAATCTCCTATATGAATAGTCGCAACGCCTTTTGAAAGCATTTCATAATATTTTTTATAAACGGAATCACCTTGAATGGAATCTTCTTTTAGTCCGTTAATCTTAACGTTTCCACCAAAAAGATTCAACGCCTCTATAAAAGCCGTACCAGAATAGTCGCCCTCTACTGTTACGGTTTGAGCGTTATAAGATTGCTTTCCTGGAATAAACAAAGTATGCTCGTCTAACCAATAAGACTTAACTCCAAATTGCGCTTGAGCATCTCTAGTCATTTCTATATACGACTTACTTTCAATAGGTGGTAAAACGTTGATTTTACTGTCTTTATCTAAAAGTGGAAGTGCAAAAAGCAAACCACTTATAAATTGGCTACTAATATTGCCTACAATTGTATATTCCCCACCTTTTAGAGGACCTTTTACTGAAACTTTTTCCTCGTTTTTCTTAAAGGAAAGGTTTTTTTCCTTGCACAAATCCTCGTAAACGGATAAAGGTCTTTGTAATAAGGTTCTTGAACCTGTAAACTTGACTGTTTTTTCTAAAAGTAGCGCTAGTGGAATTAAAAATCTTAGGGTGCTACCACTCTCGTTACAATCTAATGGCTCGACAGGACAAAGTGATTTAAACTCTTTTCCCGTAACCACTACGTTTTCTCCATCATATTCAGTTTGTATGCCAAGAGAATTCAAGCATGAGAGGGTTGCCAACACGTCTTGACAACTTGATATTCCCTTTATTTTGCTTTGTCCTTGCGCTAAGCTTGCACAAATAAGAAGTCTATGCGCCATACTTTTAGAAGGTGGTGCGTCAACAACACCTTCGGCAAGTCCTTTATTTATAAATAAGTCCATTTTTACTCCGTTAGTCCTTTAAGTAATCAATTAGAAAATCTATTCCCTCGGTATATCCGTCTATTCCGTGTCCGGTAATGGTTTTTACGCACGCAGAGCGAATATAACTAATTTGTCTAAAATCTTCCCTTTCTTCAACCTTTGAAATATGCACCTCTACACATGGAAGATTTACGCTTTTAACTGCATCTAAAATTGCAATACTCGTGTGGGTGTATGCACCTGGGTTTATAACTATTCCATTAGCCTCGTTAAAGTAAGCCTTTTGAATAAAAGTAACCAAATCACCTTCGCAGTTAGATTGGAATATCTCACATTCCACGTTCTTTTCCTTTGCGTGATTGTAGATTTTAGCCTCTAAATCTTTATAGGTTGTCTTTCCATACACTTCAGGCTCTCTAACTCCTAACATATTTAGGTTAGGTCCGTTTATTACGTATATTTTCATAGGTTTATCTCCATTAAAATGCTTTTTGCTACTTGGTCGACAGTTGTATCGCCGTTTACTTTTAGGTCGCATACTTGACTATAAATCGAATATCTTTCTTGGTATCTTTTCTTTAGAGCATCAACGTCGCTAGACAACGGTCTATCCGTGGTTGGAATTAAATTCTTTAGCGACCTATCTAAAAACACGAGTATGCCGTTTTGCTTAAGAGCTTGAACGTTTTCTTTTCTTAAAACGCTTCCACCACCCGTTGCAATAATAACTTCGGTTTTTTTAGCAGTTTCTAAAACAACTTGGCTTTCAAGGTCTCTAAAATACTTTTCGCCTTTTGTCTTAAATATATCTGTTATTTTTTCGCCCGTCTTCTCTATTTCAACGTCGGTATCAATAAATTGCTTGTTAGTCATTTGAGCAAGTTTTTTGCCGATAGTGGTTTTACCACTTGAGGGCATTCCAATCAAAACGATATTTTGCTTTTGGCTCAGAATTTTTTGATAGGTTTCTTCCAAAACGCTTTTTTCAAACTTTTTGTTTAGAAATATTTCACAAGCTTTAACGGCTTGTGCAACTAACATATATAAACCACCTAGCGCTTTAATTCCCTTTGCCATAGCACTTGAGATTAAAACCGATTTTAGAGGGTTATATATAGCGTCGACCACACCCTCAACTTGACTAAATTTATCAAGGTCTAAAGGTGAACTATAGTTGTTTGGATACATTCCGTTTGGAGTACAGTTAATTACAACCTCTATATCATTGTGATTATCATATAACTCTTCATAGGATATAGCACCGTCAACCGAGCGCCTGCTAACTACAACGATTTCTCTAGCCCCTTTGCTTTTACAAACTGCTCTCGCCGTCTTGCTTGTTCCACCCGTGCCAAGAATTGCTACTTTTTTATTTGCTACGTCTATCTCAGCCTTGTTTAGTAAACTTTCTAGTCCAAAAAAGTCGGTATTGTAACCGTATAATTTACCGTTTAGGTTAACGATAGTGTTAACTGCCCCAATGAGTTTTGCGTGTTCGTCTATATGATAAAGATGTGGGATAACGTTTTCCTTATATGGAATAGTTACGTTGATTGCAGTAAACTCCTTTCTTGACATAAACTGGTCTAGTTTATCTCTTTCTACTTCTCTAATCTCGTAGTCGTAGTCTGTGAGTAAGTTATGTATTTCTTTTGAAAAACTATGTTTTAAGCTTTCGCCAATGCAACCGTATTTCATATTTCTCCGTTATTTTGCTAAATAGTCCGTTCCGTATTTAACACAAAGCATATCAGCAATTGTAAATGCCGTTAGCGCATCAACTACAACCCTCGCTCTATGAATTATAGCAGGGTCGTGTCTACCTTTAATTTGCAATAATTCCTCTTGCATATTAGAAAGGTTAACCGTTCTTTGTTCTTTATAAATGGACGGCGTAGGCTTTACGACCGAACGGAATTTTATAGGCATTCCGTTTGAAATACCCCCGTTTATTCCACCGTTATTATTTGTTTTAGTTTTTACTTCGTTATCATCTAAAAAGAACTCGTCGTTAGCTAGACCTCCGTTTAGGTCGGCAAAACCAAAGCCGAGACCAAATTCAACACCCTTAACTGCAGGAATTGAAAAAATTGCGTGAGATAAAACGCTTTCTAGGGAATCAAACCAAGGCTCTCCAACCCCTTTTGGCATTCCTAAAACTAGGGTTTCTAGAACCCCACCTACGCTATCGCCGTCTTTTGCGACCTCTTCAATTATTTCCATCATTTGAGCGCTTGCTTTTTCGTTTAAAACAGGGAATTTTAAGGTTGAAAGTTTCAACAAGTCGTCCTTACTAGAAAGTTCGGCATCTTCAACGCCTTGCATATAGCATATATGAGAACCAATGTATATACCCTTTCGTTCAAGTGCGTATTGCAAAATTGCAGACGCACACACGATTGGTGCAGTTAGTCTACCAGAAAAATGTCCCCCACCACGATAATCGTTGAATCCGTTATATTTAATCTTTGCCGTATAATCTGCGTGAGATGGGCGCATTAAATCTTTTAACTGCTCGTAATCACTACTATGAGTATTCGTATTTTTCATAACGATACAAATAGGCGTTCCTGTTGTATATCCTTTAAAAACGCCACTTACAATTTCAAAATCGTCAGCCTCTACTCTACCAGTAGATATACTGCCAAACGGTCTCCTTAAAGAAAGTCTTGACTTTATATATTCCTCATTGATTTCAATTCCAGGCGCAACACCGTCTAAAACTGCGCCGATTTTTTCTCCATGGCTTTCACCAAAAAGCGTTATGGTAATTGAATTTCCAAAAGTATTTTTCATAATTTTCCTTTTACACAGATTTTTTTATTATGCTAGCAAACTCTTCTAAGCTTGAATTAATTATCTTAAACGAGCCTATTTCTTCAACGAATACGTAGTTTATTTTTCCACTCGTAATTTTTTTATCTTTTTTTAGATATTCTAGTGCCTCGTCTACATTAAAGGCATATTCTTTTATTAAGCCGAATTTTTCTAAAACGTTTTTTATTCTCGACCTTGCGTTATTGCTTGATAACGGCAACATTCCTAGCGCAACACACTCACCGTGCAACGCTCCTTTTTTAGAACATATAGCCTCAATACAATGCCCATAAGTATGTCCAAAGTTTAGTACTCTCCTTAAGCCACTTTCCCTTTCGTCGTTTTCCACAACGTATTTCTTTATTTTAAGTGCCTGAATAATGATTTCTTCAATATTGCGTTGAATATCGTAGATAGAATACTGTTCAAACTTTTCAAACAACTCTTTGTCGCACGTTGCAGACATCTTTATTGCCTCAACTAAGCCGTTGCGCAAATGTCTTTTAGGTAACGTTGAAAGCGTTAGCGTATCAATTAAAACTCCCTTTGGTTGATAAAAAACACCTATTAAGTTCTTAATCGACTTAAAATCAACTGCCGTCTTTCCACCTATCGACGAGTCAACTTGGGATAGCAAGGTCGTTGGAACGTTGTAAAAATCAACGCCACGCATATAGGTTGCAGATAATAGACCTGCCATGTCCCCCACGACGCCTCCACCTACGGCAACAACGCAATCGCTTCTTTCAAGATTAAAGTCGCATGCCGATTGATATAACCTCGATAGGGTTGAAAGATTTTTTGACCTTTCACCCCTTGGAACGACTACAATTTTGCTTTCTTTAGATTTTTCAGCAATAATCTCAGCGTAAATTTCAGGAACGCCACTATCGGTAACGATTAAAACTTTTCTATTTAAGTTAAAATACTTATCAGCCTTTTTTAGCAATCCTTTACCAACTAATATGTTGTAGCTGTTTTTACCTAAATTCATTTTAAGTTTGGTCATAACCTTTCACCTATTTTTCTTTCACGTATGTTCCAATAGATTTTAATCTATCACAATATAAGGATAACTCTTTCATCATTTCTTCACCCTCTTTAGTGTTGATATTACCCTCGGCCTCGACGTAGAAATAATATTGCCATAAAAGTTCTTTCATTGGGCGAGAACGCAAGGTTCTCATATTAAATCCGTGTCTACCTACTACCTCGATTGCCTTTGCTAATGCACCTGCTTGGTTCTTAACGGTAAATAAGATAATAGTGTGAACGCCCATTTCACTAAGATTGTGTTTTCTCTCTGCTCGTGATAAAACGAGGAATTTAGTAGCGTTGTTTTTACTTGCGTTTATGTTTTTCTCTAACACTTTTAAACCGAAAATTTCTGCAGTTTCGATGCTTGCTATTGCACCCATTGTTTTATCGTTCTTTTCTGCAACGAATTTTGCGGCAAGAGCCGTGTTAACGTATTCAATCCCCTCGAAACCATGCTCTTTTATATATTCGTTGCATTGACCTAACGCTTGGGAATGACTGACAACCATTTTTACGTCGTTTATAGTAGCGTCTTTTGTTGCAAGAAGATTATGAGAAACGTCTAAATCGTATACTCCGTTAACGTATAGAGAACCTGAGAATAACAAGTCTGTAACTTGACCAACCTCTCCGTTGTAACTGTTTTCAATAGGTAAAACTACAACGTCGCACTCTCCGTTTTCAACGGCTTTGTATGCACTTTCAAAGTTGCCGTAAGCAATCTTCTTCGCCGTTGGGAACAATTTGGTTGTCGCAATGTGCGCAAACGCTCCTTCGGTGCCACTATACGCAACCCTCATTCCTTTAAGCAATTCCTCTTGATATGAACGAGAGATTTGCATGGTGTTTTTTAGAAAGTTAACGTAGTATCCACGAATCTTCTCGTCTTCAACGAAAGAAGAGTTGTTTTTTACGACTTCTTCCTCCCTCTTTGCGTCTAAAATCTCTAGTCCGTGTGCTTGTTTATATTCGGCAACCATTTGAGAGGCTTTCATACGCTCTTCGAATAGTTTTGCCATCTCTTTATCAACTTTGTTTATTATTTCTCTTGCTTTAATAAGTTTATTTTCCATTTTGTTCCTTAAATTAAATTATAACTTTTTGCTAAATCCTTAAATGCTGGAAGCGCCTTTTCAATTTGTTCGGTTTTTACACAATAAGATATTCTAACGTAGCCAGTGCAACCAAAGTCGTCGCTTGGAACAAAGATTATCTCAAACTGCTTTGCTTTTTCACAAAACTCGTTAGCGTCGCCGTTTGGTGCTTTCATAAATAAATAAAATGCGCCGTCTGGATTAACGCAACTAAAACCGTATTTCGTTAACTCTTCAACTAGAAGTTTTCTATTCTTATCATATATAGAAACATCTGCCGTTTGACCTATACAATATGGAATTAGTTTTTGTAGCATACTTGGTGCGCAAACGTATCCTAACGCTCTACCTGCACCACATACTGCTTGATAAACTGCCTTTGCGTTTTCAACCTTTGGAGAAACTAAAACGTAACCTATTCTTTCGCCTGGGATAGATAATGATTTACTAAACGAATAGCCAACAATGGTGTTATCGTAATACTTTGGAATGTATGGCACGGTTATATCACCGTAAACGAGTTCTCTATACGGCTCGTCGCAAATAATATAAATCGGTTTGCCATATTTAATTTCTGCCTCGTGAAGAATACCACAAAGTTTAATTATGTTTTCCTCGGTAATAACTGCACCCGTTGGATTGTTTGGCGAGTTAATTATTATCGCAGCAGTATTTTGGTTAATTGCTTTTGAAAGATTGTCAAAATCAGGTTGGAACGTTTCAGTATTACATAAAACCTCCTTGCAAACGCCACCAAATCTTTCGATAAATACTTTATATTCCGGAAAGTAAGGTGCTAACACGATAACTTCTTCCCCTGCATTACAAACTGCAGTTAAAGAACAAGTTAAGGCTGCTGCTGCACCGACGGTCATGTAAAGGTCGTCTTTTGAAACGTTTATTCCTTGAGTTTGGTTTATATAGTCGGCAACGGCTTGTCTAACTTGAGCGTCGCCTTGTGCAGAAGTATAGCCGTGTAACGATATTGAACTTTCTTTTGTTATTAAACTAATTAGGTTTTCGTTTACGCAATCTGGAGATGGAACGCTTGGATTACCTAAAGAGAAGTCGTAAACGTTGTCTTCCCCAATTTCTGACTTTCGCTTTTTCCCGTATTCAAACAATTCTCTAATAACAGACCTCTTCGCACCTAAGCCACGCATCTTTTCATTAATCATATTTGCACCTTCTTTATAAAATGTTAACAGTGTTAATTTGTTTGTTACATATAATTATACGTTTTTTTATGCAAATGTCAACGTTTATTATACAAATTTAATGATTTTATATTAAATTATTTTAATTTTTCTTTATTAAAAAGCTTGATTTATGGTTTTTTTTATGCTAAACTAAACAATGTTAATAGTGTTAACTTTTTGTTACGGAGTGTTTATGAGCGAAGATAAAAGAGATAAAGGTCTAAGAAATAAATTAATTTTGGTAGGATTAAAAGAGCTAGAAGAACATGGCATTAAAGATTTTTCGCTTAGAAGAGTTGCGCTTAGTGCTGAAGTTTCTTGCGCTGCACCTTATCGACATTTCAAAAATAAGGATGAGCTTATAAAAGCCATTCTAGAGTATATAAAAGAAGATTGGTTTATTCTTTGCGAACAAATAACTTCTATTTTTGAAAATAATTATAAAAACTTAATAAAGGAACTTTGTCTATCTTGCGTTAAATTTTGGATTGCAAACGGAAACTTCTTGTCAGTATTGTTTTTAATTCAATCTTCAACGGACGGTCAAATAAAGGACGTTTTAAGAGATTTTGATACGCCAATCATAAACTCACTTTATAAACTAGCAAAAGAATCTTCCCTATCGAACGAAAAGCTAAAAGAGTTAAAATACGCCATTCCATCTTTAGTCTATGGAACACTTATGATAATTTCTAAAAATGAAAAAATAACTACTGATATAATTAATAATCTATCGATAAGCATAACAAATTTATTAATAGTATAACCAAACGGCAAGCATATGCTTGCCGTTTTATTTGCTTTACTCTTTAATTTCAATCGAAAAACTCAATAAACAGGATTTGTGTGGCGCCAACCTAATCATTTCTGCTTTAGTTTCTAAATCATCAACAACTCCAGCACTTGCAGGAATTCCACACCAAGGCTCTATACAAAGGAATGGTGCAGTAGTTTTTTCGTCTTTCCAAAGTCCTACCCTAGTCATATCGTCGTATTTTACGATGATTGTGGTATCGTTTGTTTTTGACTTTATAGCAACTTCTTTTGCTCCGTCTTGTAAAAACAATGCGTCGTTATCAAATAGGTCGTGAGAAAGTGGTATAATTTTACCATCTACCATTGGTTGAAGTTCTTTTCTTCCGTTAAACAACCCTTCTTCGTTAAAGAAAATGTTGTATTGTGGTTTATCGTTAGAAAATTCTACGTAGTAATCTTCGTATTGTTCGCCGTCTTTCCAAGGAACGTTAAAACCAGGGTGTCCACCTATCGTGAAGATTAGTTCCTTTTGGTCGTTATTTTCTACCACGTAGGTTTGGGTTAGCTTATTGCCTTGTAACTCATAAATAAGTTTTAGGGTAAATTCAAAAGGATATTGCTCACGGGTAACGTCATTTGCTTTTATTTCCAAAACGACTTTGTTTGGATTATGCTCGACAACCTTAAAAGTAGACCTTTGCGCAAAGCCATGCATTTCCATTTGGTATTCTTTACCTTTATAAGTGTATTTACCTTGGCATAGTCTTCCACAAATAGGAAAGATTACAGGCGCACGGTCTTCCCAATAAACGTCGCTACCTTGCCATAAATATTCAATACCCGTCTTAACACTTTTTATAGACTGAAGTTCTGCACCATAATCACGAATTGAAACTTTTAGTAAATCGTTATTCAATATATATTCCATAACATACCTCTAATCACGCTTTTAATATATTGTAAAGGGCTTGCCGTAAAAAAGCAAGCCCTTTTTATTATTTAATCTTGAAAAAACTTATTTATTTAATGCTTCTTGAACTGCAACTGCGCATGCAACGGTCATACCAACCATTGGGTTATTACCAGCACCGATTAAACCCATCATTTCTACGTGAGCGGGAACTGAAGATGAACCTGCGAATTGAGCGTCACTATGCATTCTACCCATAGTATCGGTCATGCCGTAAGATGCGGGACCTGCTGCCATGTTGTCGGGGTGCAAGGTTCTACCTGTACCGCCGCCTGATGCAACTGAGAAATAACTCTTGCCGTTTTCAATAGCCCATTTTTTATAAGTACCAGCAACGGGATGTTGGAATCTGGTGGGGTTAGTTGAGTTACCGGTGATAGAAACACCAACGTTTTCAATTCTCATGATAGCACCGCCTTCGGGAACGCTGTCAGAGCCATAACATTTAACGTTTGCTCTTGCGCCCTTACTGAAAGCCTTTTCTTCCAACACGTCAACTTCTTCAGTTGCGGGGTTGAATTTGGTTTCAACGTAAGTAAAGCCGTTAATTCTTGAAATAATATAAGCAGCGTCTTTACCCAAACCGTTAAGGATAACTCTTAAGGGTTTAACACGAACTTTGTTTGCATTGAGAGCAATTTTGATTGCGCCTTCAGCAGCAGCAAAAGATTCGTGACCAGCCAAGAAACAGAAACATTCGGTTTCTTCAGAAAGCAACATTTTGCCGAGATTTCCGTGACCTAAACCAACTTTTCTGTTTTCAGCAACAGAGCCGGGAATACAGAATGCTTGAAGACCGATACCGATATTAGCAGCAGCGGTAGCAGCGCTCTTATCACCAGTCTTTTCAGCAGCCTTTAATGCGATTGCAGAACCTACAACGTAAGCCCATTTTGCGTTTTCAAAACAGATAGGTTGAGTTTCTTGAGTAATGGTGTATGGATCAATACCATATTTATCGCAAATTTCTTTACATTCGTCAATAGATGAAATACCAAATTCTTTTAAGGTAGCAAGAATTTTGGCTTCACGTCTTTCATAACCTTCAAATTGTGCCATAATAACTCTCCCTCCTATTATTCCTTACGTGGGTCAATATACTTAACCGCACCGTCTTCTTCTTTGAAACGACCGTAAGTGCCTTTTGACTTTTCGTACGCTTCGTTGGGTTCCATACCTTTCTTAATAAAGTCTGTCATCTTGCCGAGTGAAACGAATTCGTAACCGATAACTTCGTCATTTTCGTCAAGAGCCATTCTTGTACAATAACCTTCGGTCATTTCAAGGTATCTTACGCCTTTAGCCTTCGTTCCGTACATAGTACCTACCATTGAACGAGCGCCTTTACCAAGGTCTTCCATACCAGCGCCGATAACCAAGCCACCTTCAGAGAAAGCAGATTGTGAACGGCCGTAAACGATTTGAAGGAACAATTCTCTCATTGCCGTGTTGATTGC
>JAZRGN010000044.1:0-1930 GCA_045644165.1 Christensenellaceae bacterium
AATCTAAAAGAAACCTTCTTTCAAATTGGTTACAAGCTAACTCTTGTTAAAAATACTAAACTTTACGAGAAGTTAGGCTATCAAAATATAGTTGATTACGCTCAAGCTCGTTTCGGTTTTGGAAAGACTACGTGCTACGACCTATTAAACGTCTACAACTCTACGAGAAATTTTTTCAAGCCTAATGAAATGGCTGAGGCTTATAAAAAATACAGTCAATCTCAATTAGTCGCAATGAGTGGCGAACATTATTCTCATGATACACTTGTTGATTACATTGCGCCGGACGATACGGTTGAAGATATTAAAAAGTATGTCCGTCTTTGGGATAGAGAATATCGTGTAAGGGCGAATGCGTCCAAAGGAGAAACTGTAAAAGAAGCGCTTTTGATAGAGCAAAAGAGAAAGCAATCGTTGGTGCATGCTGAAGAGCTTAAACAAACGGTAGCGCCTGGGCAAATAAAAATTGACGTTGATACAAGCGAGTGCATCGGCGAAGAAACTTTTAATTTTAACCAGGCATACGAACAGCCAGACTATGACGAAGAGGAATACGAAAATGAAGAAGAATCGACAATCCAGGATGACCCAATCGTGCAAGAGTCGACAAAGACGTCGTCTTTCGAGATTTGCCCAACGAAAAAATTCGTCTCAACGCCGGCAAGGTTAAAGGGTGCAATAAAAGACTTTTTTGACTCTAATAAATATTTTAAGGTAATTTTTGACCCAGACGATAAGGGTGGGGGAACGAGAGTTGTATCTGAAGAAATAGCTCAAAATATTACAACTCACTTAATTGAGAACTGGAACGAAATATTCAAGGATTCCAGACTAGGAATTGAAAGATAAATAATTTAAATACTCAAGAGTGCCATTTTGGCCGGTAACGCTACGGCGCAGTTCTATAAAAGAATACTTACAGATTTACTCCTTTTATGTAAGCGCCGTAGATTGTCCGGCAAACGGACAAAGGAAATCAAAATGAATACACTTCAAACGTTACTAATATTTTTAATACTTTTTATCGTAGCAATGCTACTTTGCTGGCTAGCAACGGGCGAGTCGCCGTTTGTAAAACAAAGAAGAAGGACGGAAGAATTCACTTTGCCTAAGAAAACGTCTTCAGACGTTCGTGTGATAAAAACTAAAAAGGCGATTATTATCGAGTTTTTAGAAAAAAAAGAGGAGGTAAAGCAGGGGTGCTCGTCTTCCAGAGTTCCGGCAGAAAACCATAAAACGAAAAACGATAGCTGTGACAGCCTCTCTCGGGCGAGCATGTTCCTAAAAGAAAATGAAACCAAGGCAAGTTAAGGTAAAAAGTCGACCTGGAGAAAAATGGTTACAATATGCGCCAGGTTATTATTTAAGCTCTCACGGCCGTTGGTTTTCAGCAAAAAGCAACAAACTCTTAAAGCAATACAAAAACGATAGTGGATATTATAGGGCTTGCATTTGTTTTCCTTGTGGAAAAAAGAAAGACATATTCACTCACATCGCAGTAGTCTTTCTCTTCGGTGATAGAAACGGAAACGTTCTACCAAAGACGAGTTTAAGAAAAGAGGGCCTATCCATTGACCATGTTTCGAGGTGTAAAAGAAACAACGGCGTTCTTAATTTAGAAATCGTTAAACATACCGAGAACGTTACAAGATTTTACGTTAAAGTCGGTAGAAGTCGCACCGTTATTCCTGAAGAAATAGACAAAGAATTATTTAGCTAGATTCCTTAAGTTAAGTTTAAGGTTATCTATACAAATTCCACCGGATGCCCGGCATAATATCCGGGCATTCACATCATCCCCGAAATACTCTTTCAAGTCCTAATCGGGCGAGGGGATGCTCCTTAATAGTTTTTTTGTTTAGGAACAACGATTGTTGTTCCCAAACGCCCCTCCTGGATGGTTGTAGAAGAGTTCGATTCTCTTCGGGGG
>JAZRGN010000045.1:0-18716 GCA_045644165.1 Christensenellaceae bacterium
CTTTCTTATGCTCCTATAAGTTTCATAAGAAATGGCTGCCTTTTTACAAAGAGTATAAATTTTAATTTTCTTCTCTTTTCTAATCGTTTCTAACTTGTTAGAAATAAACTCATTTAATAGCATGCTTATATTTTAATAAAAATCACTAGTATGATATCTGTGCTATAGTAGTGATTTTGTTGACAAATTGTTATTATTTGGATAAAATTATCAAAAAGGAGGAGTTGATGTGGATTTTAGCAAGGAAGAACTTAGGAAGATAACTGCATATTCTTTGAGGGTGATAGCAAGGCAAATGGGTGTTCGCTCTCCATCGTTAAAAACGAAACAGGAATTGATAGACGATATACTAAAAGTTGTTGATGGCAGTGCTGAAATAAAGGGAAGAACAAATAGAGGGCGACCTTGTTTGAAATCGTTAGACGCTAAAAATATAGTAGACTTTTCTCCTATCAATATTACAGAAGAATATGTTAAAAATTATACCTTAAAAGTTAACGAACTTTTTGACGAATTTATTATAAAACTAGAAAAAGTTAAGGAAAAATATATTCAAGAACTATTAGAAATGTCAAAGGATACAAAAAAACCTACCGAAAATCGGTAGGTTTTTGCATTTATAAAGTATAAATTATAACTTCTTAATAACTTCTTGGCCACCCATGAATGGTCTTAATACTTCTGGAATGGTGATAGAGCCGTCTGCGTTTTGATATTGTTCAATAAGGGCTGGGAATACACGGCTTGTTGCTAAACCAGAACCGTTTAAGGTGTGTAGGTAAGCAGGTTTTCCAGTCTTGCTATCACGGAACTTAGTGTTGTTTCTTCTTGCTTGATAATCGTTTGCGTTAGAAACTGAAGATACTTCCTTGTAAATTCCCATTGATGGAATCCAAACTTCAATATCGTAAGTTCTAGCCATACTAGCAGAGCAGTCGCCTGCAGCAAGTTTAGAAAGTCTAAAGTGAAGTCCTAATTTTTCCATTAAAGAGCAAGCCTTGTTAACTAATTCCTCAAACGCCTCCATGCTGTGGTCTGGGTGAGCGTATTCAACCATTTCAACCTTATTGAATTGGTGTCCTCTAATCATACCACGCTCTTCGGCTCTATAAGAACCTGCCTCTTTACGATAGCAAGGGGTGTAAGCAAAGAATTTCATTGGAAGTTTGCTCTCCTCAATAATTTCGCCTGCATATATATTAACAAGCGCCGTTTCAGCCGTTGGCAACATAAAACGATTTTTCTTTCTGTCCTCGTCGCAGTCTAGCCAATAAACTTCGTCGCTAAATTTAGGGAATTGACCAGCGCCAAAACCTGCGTTGTAGCCTAATTGGTGTGGTGGAAGAATAAATTCAAAGCCGTCCTTTAAGTGTTCGCTAATAAAGAAGTTAAGTAGTGCCCATTCAAGTCTAGCGCCCTCGCCACGATATAGCCAAAAGCCACCACCGGAAAGTTTAACGCCACGAGTGTAGTCGATAATTCCTAGTTCGGTGCAAAGGTCAACGTGATTTTTAGCCTTGAAGTCAAAATTAGGCTTTTCGCCAACGATTTTAACAACTTCGTTAGCCTCTTTTTCGCCTGAAACTAGGTCCTCGTCTGGAATATTTGGAATAACGGCTAAAGCGTTAAACACTTTTTCTTCTAAATCTTTTGCTTTAGCGTCGCACTCTGCGATTTTTTCGCCAAGAGTTCTCATTTCAGCAAAGATATGTTCAACGGGTTGACCTGCCTTTTTAAGTGCAGGAATTTCAGCAGAAACCTTGTTTCTTTGTGCTTTGTATTGTTCAACTTCACCGATAACCTTTCTTCTTTGTTCGTCGAGTTCAAGAATTGGCGCAAAGTCTGCCTTGTAGCCCTTTCTTAGCAATAACTCTTCGATTTTCTCTTTGTTTTCTTGAATTTTCTTTAAGTCTAACATTACTTTTCTCCAAAAAGCGTTTATAGATTTAGGATATATATATTAAAGCACAAATTTAGCCTAAAATCAATAAAAAACTCTTGATAAAACAAAAAACCACCTAAATTTTATTAAGAAGTGTTAAATTCTTATAAAAACCGAGGTGCCTTTTGAAAAAATATAACATTAAAAATGAAAAATCTCGTCTTTTTTCTTGCTAAACAATGTCAAAGGGTGTTAAAATAACTTTATAAAAGATAAGGAGAAAAACTATGAAAGATAGATTGTTGTCCTTAAAGGAATATATTGATAAAAAGGGAAAAATCACACTAAAGGATTTAGAAAAGGAATTCCCTGCCGTTTCTTCAATGACCTTAAGAAGAGACTTACAACGCTTAGAAATGAATAACGACGTTATCCGTATTCCAGGTGGCGCCGTTTCGGTTGATAGTTTTCTTAGAGAAAAAGAGGCAGAATTTACCAACCGAATTAACTATAAAGCAGTTGAAAAGGTTGAAATTGCCGACAAGGCAGTTGCCCTAATCGAGCCTAACAGTTGCGTGTTTATAGACGGTGGCTCTACCACCACTTATTTTGCAAGAGCGCTCCCAGACGACAACTACTACGTTTTAACTAATTCCGTGCCTATTGCTGAAACAATTCTTAACAAGGTTAAGCCAACGGTTACGCTACTTGGTGGAGACCTAAAGAAAAATCACTTTATCACGGTTGGAAAAACGTGTAGAGACTTTATCGCAGGCATCAATATTCAAACGGCAGTTATGACGGCTACGGGTTTCGTTAAAGATACCGGCAGTTTTACTTGTGGTAGTCAATCGGAAGCCGAAGTAAAGCGTGCAGTAATCGAAAAAGCCGACCTCGTTATTATGCTTTTAGACTCTTCAAAAGTTAACAAAAAAACACCGTATACTTTTGCTAACTTACTAGACGTCGACTATATGGTCGTTGATAACGAATTCCCAGAAGAATTAAAAAACACCATAATTTCAAAGGGTATGAAGGTTTATTAGTATTTTTACTTGCAAATATATAGGCTAAATGTTAAAATTAATAGACTAAAGGATAGAAAAATGTTCAAAAAACTAAGGGCAGATATCAACGTTGCCAAGAAAAACGACCCTGCTGCTAGAAGTAAGTTTGAAATTTGGCTTACTTACTCGGGTGTTCACGCACTTTCGTGGCATAGGGTTGCATACTTTTTTCATAAAATACACTTAAGACTTCTTGCAAGGATGATTAGTCAATCGTGTAAATTCTTTACCGGAATAGAAATTCACCCTGCTGCAAAAATCGCAGGTGGTGTATTTATCGACCACGGTGCAGGCGTGGTAATAGGTGAAACTGCCGAGATAGAAGAAGGTGTGGTTATTTACCAAGGTGCAACCTTAGGTGGAACGGGTAAAGAAAAGGGCAAAAGACACCCAACCGTTAAAAGAGGCGCTGTTATCAGCGCAGGCGCAAAAGTTTTAGGTGGCTTTACCGTTGGTGAATACGCTAAAATCGGCGCAGGCGCAGTAGTGCTTAAAGACGTTCCTCCTTATGCAACCGTGGTTGGCGTTCCTGGCAAAGTTGTTAGAATTAACGGCGAAAAACCAAACGAACACGACTTAGAGCAAGAAAGAAGAGACCCTATTATAGAAGAGATTTGCTCGTTAAGAGAAAAAATCTTCAGCCTTGAAGAAAAACTTCAAGAAATGGAAAACGAGAAAAAAGGAAAGTAATATGAAAATTTACAATACTCTTTCTGGAAAGAAACAAGATTTCGTCCCACTAAAGGGCAACGACGTTACTATGTATGCTTGTGGCATAACCGTTTCGGGCGAGGCGCATATTGGCCACGCTTACCAAGCGCTTATTTACGACATTATTAGAAAATATCTAGAAAAATGTGGTTACAACGTTACCTATGCTAGAAACTACACCGACGTTGACGATAAAATTATCGCTAAATCTAACGAAACGGGTATTCCTGCCGATAGATACGCTCTTATGATGATTAAAAATATCGATAAACAAATGGCTCGTCTTAAAGTTGACGAACCTAACGTTTGGATTAAAGCAACCGAATGTATCGACGACATTATCGACTTCACTCAAGCCTTAATCAACAAAGGACACGCCTACGCAACCGAAAAGGGCGACGTGTATTTTTCAGTAGATAGTTTCCCTTCTTACGGCAGACTTTCTCATAGAAATCTAGAAGACGCTATGAACGGCGTTAGAGTTGATAACGACGAAAGCAAACAAAACCCACTAGACTTTGCGCTTTGGAAATCGGCAAAAGAAGGCGAACCTAGTTGGCCATCTCCTTGGGGCGAGGGCAGACCTGGTTGGCATATCGAATGTTCTACTATGAACAGAAAAACTTTTGGCGACCAAATCGATATTCACGGTGGTGGTAGAGACCTTATTTTCCCACACCACGAGAACGAAATCGCTCAAACTGAAGCGTTAACTGGCAAACCTTTCGTAAATTATTGGATTCACAATGGTTTAATCAAGGTTAACGGACAAAAAATGAGTAAGTCTTTGGGAAATAGTTTACTTTTAAAAGATTTAATGGATAAATATTCTGCCGAAACGGTTAAGTTTGCATTACTTCAAACTAACTATCGTGGCGATATTAACGTTACCGATAACCTTTTCCCAGATGCCGAAAAACATTTAGTTGACTTCTACAAGGTTTATAAACTTGCCGAAGATAAAGGCATTAAAATCGAGGGCGAATTTAAGCAAATTGACGACGAGTTTAACTCGGCTATGAGCGACGACTTTAATACTGCACTTGCTATTAGTAATCTATTTGGTTATTTCAAAAAGGCAAAGGCGAAAATCAACGAAGGCGACGCTATCGGTGGTCAAATGCTCTCTCAAATTAAAAAGACCTACGATTTACTAGGTTTCTTCCGTGAAGATGCTAGCGCATTCATTAAAGCATACGCAAAGGCTGAAAAAATAGAAGTGCCTAGCGAAATCGAGGCTATTGCTCAAGAAAGATTAGTTGTTAGACAAAACAAGGACTGGGCTAAATCAGACGAACTTCGTGATTTGCTCGCTCAAAAAGGCTACGAAATTAAAGATAGCAAAGACGGATACACCTTATCTAAAAAGGGTTAAAATTATGATTACTTCTAAAGAATTAAGAGAAAAATGGATTAAGTTTTACGAAAGTAAAGGCCACGTAAATATCGGCGCCGTTTCACTTATTGGCGACGGAACTACTGGCGTTATGTTCAACGTTGCCGGCATGCAACCACTTATGCCTTATCTTCTTGGCAAAAAACACCCAATGGGCACGAGACTTTGCAACGTTCAAGGTTGCGTTAGAACGGTCGATATAGAATCGGTTGGCGACGCCACTCACTTCACTTTCTTTGAAATGATGGGCAACTGGTCGCTCGGCGATTACTTCAAAAAGGAAAAAACGGCTTGGTCGTTTGAACTTTTAACCGAAGTTTTCGGCTTTGATAAAGACAAAATCTGCTCAACCGTTTTTGAAGGCAACGAATCTGTACCAAGAGATGACGAAACGGCAGAACTTCTTAAGGGTTTAGGCATTAAACCTGAAAACATTTTCTACCTAGATAAGTCTAACAACTGGTGGGAACTAGAAGGCACCGAAGGCACGCCTTGTGGCCCTGATAACGAGTGGTTTTATCCTCGCCACGATAACCCTTGTTGTGATACTTGCGACGTTAACTGCGATTGTGGTCGTTACGTGGAAATCGGCAACGACGTTTATATGCAATACGAAAAACTTGCAGGTGGAAAATATGAGGAATTATCTAGCAAAAACGTTGATACAGGCTTTGGCTTGGATAGACTATTATTATTCCTTAACGGCTTAACCGACGGATATAAAACTGACCTTTTCGACGGTGCTATTAAATATCTAGAAAGCGTTTCTGGAAAAGATTACGATAACGACCTAAAGGCTCAAAAGGCTATGCGTATTATCGCAGACCATACTAGAACTTCGGTTATGCTTATCGGCGACAAAAACGGAATTTTACCATCTAACACGGGCGCAGGATATATATTAAGAAGACTTCTTCGTAGAGCAATTAGATACTGCAAAAACCTTGAAATTTCTTCAAACGAAATTTGTGGCGTTGCTAAGATTTTTATAGAAAAGATTTACGACGAGGCTTATCCATTACTCGTTGAAAAGGAAGACTACATTTTAGAAGAAATCACCAAGGAATGCGAAAAGTTTGAAAAGACTTTAGCGTCTGGTATGAAAGAATTTGAAAAGTGCGTTACCGGTATGGAAAGAAAGAACGCGTTTATGGCTCAAAAAGACGCTAACTACGTTGCTGAAACGGAAATCAACGGAAAGCAAGCGTTTAGATTATACGATACTTTCGGTTTCCCACTAGAACTTACCGTAGAACTTGCAAACGAGCGTGGCTTAACGGTAGACGAAAATGGATTTAACGAGGCTTTCCGACATCACCAAGAAATCTCAAAGGCTCAAGCGACGGCGGCGAAGGGTGGACTTGCTGAACAAAACGACCAAACCACTAATTACCACACGGCAACTCATATTATGCTTGCGGGATTGAGAAAAATGTTTGGCGAAAAGACCGAACAAAAAGGTTCTAACATAACTGCAGAGCGTATGCGCTTTGACTTTAATTGCGACCACAAGATGACCGACGACGAATTAAAGCAACTAGAAAACTTCGTTAACGACGCTATCTCTAAAAAATTAGACGTAGTTAAGGTAGAAATGCCTTATGGCAAGGCTGTAGAACAAGGTGCTTACGGCGTGTTCAACGCTGAAAGCGACGACCAAATCGTATCAGTTTACGTTATTGGCGACGTTGATAAGCAAATCTGTGGTGGTCCACACGCAAAGAATACGGGTGATTTAGGGACTTTCAAAATTCAAAAAGAAGAAAGTTCTTCTGCCGGCGTAAGAAGAATTAAAGCAATTTTACAAAAGTAAAAAACCTTAAATAATATAGTTTTTTAATTTGACAAAATACAATTAATGTATTATTATAATAAGGCTTTGCAACAATAATATTGATTTTGTTGTGTTGAAAGACTGCTGTCGTCATTCTGAGCGAAGTCGAAGAATCTCTTCGCAAAGCTCGGGCACAGAGCTACGCTCCATCCAGCGTGGAGTGTAGTTAATAAATTAAATAATCAGTAGTAGTTATTATACTACTACGTTTGCGCCGCTAGCTCAGCTGGATAGAGCGTTGGTCTACGGAACCAAAGGTCAGGGGTTCGAATCCCTTGCGGCGTGCCACAAAAATACCAACCATTTTTTATGGTTGGTGTTTTTGTTTGCAAGGGATTCGAATTAGGAGCGAGCAACTATAGTTGCGTGTTCGCCGATAGGCGAAAAAATAGTCCTGTGGACTATTTTGCGGGAGGCTCGAGAGAAGCGTACCCTTGCGGCGTGCCACAAAAAAGGGATACCGAGAGGGTATCTTTTTTGTGTTATGTTGTAAATAATTCCGGGTCCGTCGTTCGCCCGTCAAGTGATGGGCAAGCAAATAGAATCGTAGGGGCAAACTTTGAAATCAGTTATAAAAAGAATATATATCTTTATTCAAAAAACAAAAAAGCGAACAACACGTGTTCGCAGTTAGTCGGTTGCAATTCCTAAAATATAGTTAGCATCTAAATCAAGCTCTTTGCATAATCTTGCAAAAGTATCGAGTCTAGGCAACTTTTTCGTTGTTTTATATTGAGTTATCATCTCTGGAGAAAGATTTATTCTTCTTGCAATTTCTAGAGTGGTTAGTCCACTATTTTTAATTTCTTCCACCAATCGTTTCTTAATTAACTTTTGTTCCATATAAATATTATATAACTGCTGGTTAGAAAAATACTTGACAACTAACTAATGGTTATTTATAATGAAAAATAGATAAGAAAAGGAGGCATTTAATATGAAAAGAAAAGTAATTCTTATTTTAACATTGTGTCTTATGTTATGCGTGTCGCTAACAGGCTTAGTTGCTTGTGATGACGAAGAACAACATACCGAACACACCTATTCTAGCGAGTGGAGTTACGATAGAACTAATCACTGGCACGCAGCGACTTGTGGTTGCGATGAAAAGGCTGACTATGCTAAACACAGCTTCGTTGACGACGAGTGCTACATATGTGGCGTTGATTACGAAAGAGTTGCCTTTACTTCTGGTTCAGGAACGGAAACAGACCCATATATTATCTCAACGGCTGACGAATTAGCAAACGTGGGAAAAATTGCAGATTTCCGTTACTACAAAGTTAAAGACGGAGTAGAGCAGTTAGACCTATCTAGTTGGACGCCAATTAGATTAAACGGCAGTTTTGACGGAAACGGTGTAAAACTAGTAAATCTTGCCAATAGATTATTCACTCACGTTGGAAACAACGAGGAAAAGGAAATTTACGTTAAGAATTTTGAAGTAACCATCAATTTTGTTTCTAGCACTCACGCTGCTCTTATTAAGGAAATAGACAACTTTGGAACAACTACTTTTGAAAACGTAAAGATTCACGGTTACATTGAAGGCGAGTCAAATATGGCTGCTCTATTCAGTTTTGGAACGAACAACGGACATTCTACTGGTTCAAACTACACGGTAGAGCTTAAAAACGTTAAGGTTGACGCAACGTTAGTGTGTGTATCGAAACAACCTTTTGGTGCATTCGTGGCTCACGCATATGCTGGCACGGGAAATAAATTAACGCTAAAGATAGACGACCAAACCGAGTTTACGGGTGAAGTTTATAGTGCTGGTGGAAAATGTAACGAATACGTTTCAATAGGCACCTACGAAATTTATAAAAATAATCAACTTATCACTCAAACCAATCTTACCGTTAATTCAATAACTAAGGTTCTTCCAGTTTCTGGCGCAAATGGATATACCGTTACGGCTAGCGAAAACGTAAGCAAAATCACCGTTTCAATCACGGCTCAAATTACTGCTTATGACGAGGACGGAAACGTTGTTCCAAACAGAAATGGAATCACTATGACGTTTACCACTAAGAGTATAACTGAAAATCTAACTGGCGAAGTTAAAGTTTGTGATGCGTTTACTAGCGCAGAAATCGTTAACGGTGCAAGCGAATACAAAGCAGAAATAGTTGACGGGGTATTAAAACTTTACGTTGCACAAGGCATTAACTATGAAAGTGGAACCGTTAGAATTCAAGTTCAACAATATAACGCACAAGGTGGCGTTATTAGCTGTGGAACGCTCAACGCCTACACTATTGTAAAATAGTTAAAAAATTCAATTCGTTAAAGAAGCAAGGCAATTAGCCTTGCTTTTTTAGTTAAATTTTATTGTCGATATATGCTTGATAAATTAAAACATACACACTATACTAGGGTTAAAAAATATTCGGTTATAGTTTCCGGCGATTGTTTCATTTTATTTTCAATCCACCACCTTAAAGTTTCTATAAATGTTGAAGTTATGTGGTTAATCCAAAAATCCTCAGGGATATTTTTCGGTCTTTTTTCTTCAAAAGTGGAAAGATGATTTATAATCAACGAACGAACTTCATTTTTAAAATATTCCAAGAAGAGTTCGTTGTTTTTAGAAGATAATAATTTGCAAATATTATTATCGTTCTTCTTAACGTGCTTAAAAAGATGCACGAAACTCCAATCGTGATTATCGCAACTAAAAATATTATGCTTATCGCCATCATTCTCTTTTCCAGAATTAAAAACGTGCTCGAAAAGTTCTTCGCATAGTGCCTTTAATAAAAAATCCTTGGTTTCGAAATGAGAGTAAAAAGTTGCTCTGCCAACGTCGGCGATTTCAATAATCTCCCCAACCGTAATGTTGTTGTAGTGCTTTTTAGAAAGCAAAAAGGTAAAAGCGTTAAAAATCGATTCTCTCGTTTTGCGTTGTCTTCTATCCATAAATTAAAACCCATACATTTTAGTTTTTTTGTTCAATAATGAATTTCTATAAAGCGTTGTATCGATAATTATTTTAAAAACCATGATACAATGCTATTGAACAAGTTGTTCAGTAATAAACTAAATATACAATAATTTTACTAAAAAGTCAATTGGAGAAAAAAATGAAAACAAAAAGAAACATTTTTATAGCGTTTATATTGAACTTATTATTTTCGGTGTTTGAGTTAATTGGTGGAATTTTCACAGGGAGCGTCGCTATAGCCTCAGACGCTATACATGATTTTGGCGACGCTACTAGTATTGGGGCGTCGTATTTTCTAGAAAGGTTGAGCGATAAAAAGCCTAACGAGAAATACACCTACGGATACGCAAGATTTTCAGTTTTGGGAGGGCTATTAACTACCCTAATTCTACTAATAAGTTCGGGAATAATTATTTACAATGCTATCTTAAGGTTTATAACTCCAACGGGAATTAATTACGATGGAATGCTGATATTTGCCATAGTAGGGTTGGTTGTCAATTTGGTTGCAACCTATTATACTCATGGTGGTAAGTCGATTAATCAAAAAGCAGTAAACTTACACATGTTTGAAGACGTTCTTGGCTGGTTAGTCGTTTTAATTGGTGCTATCGTTATAAAATTCACAGGGTTATACGTTATCGACCCAATATTATCTATATTCGTGGCGATATTCGTGATAATAAATTCAGTTAAAACCTTAAAAGAAATTTTGGATATAATTTTAATAAAAACTCCACAAGGTGTTGACGTAAATCAATTGGTTGAACATCTAAAAGGCATTGACGGGGTAAAAGACGTTCATCATATTCACGTGTGGACGTTAGATGGAGAAATTAATTGCGCTACCTTACACGTCGAGGTTGAACGAATAGATAGCGAAATAAAAAATCAAGTAAAAGAAGAACTTAAAGAACACGGCATATCTCACGTAACGGTTGAAATGGAAACCTCTTTAGAAGATTGTCAAGAAAAAACGTGTAACGTTAAAAGTCATGGAAGTATAGAGTGTTGTCATCATCACCATCACCATTAAAAATGAAAAGAGCAAGGCTAAACGCCTTGCTCTTTTAAGTTAAATTAAGGTTAAAAATTCATAATGAAATTGGCTAAAAAACAAGCACGCCGAGATGTTCGAGCAGAATTTTTAAGCCGATTAAGATTAATATAACGCCACCAGCGAATTGCGCTTTCTTTTCAAATTTATCGCCAAACACGCTACCGAGTTTAACGCCAATTGCAGAGAATAGGCAAGTAGTTACACCTATAATTAAAATGGCAATCCAAATATTAACGCTACCTGCCATTGCTAGTGAAACGCCGACTGCAAGTGCGTCGATAGAAGTGGCTACTGCCATAGTAAACATTGTTTTTATGGAAAAATCTGCATTTTTGTCAGCTTGTTCTTCTTCTTTTGAAAAAGCCTCTCTAAGCATATTAATGCCAATAATGATTAAAAGAACGAATGCAATCCAATGGTCTACGCTTTCTATGGCTTTAGCAAACAGACTGCCTACTAAAAAACCGATTAGTGGCATTAGGGCTTGAAAACCACCAAACCACACGCCACAACTTCCCATTTGTTTTATGGTTGCTTTCTTTGTAGAAAGACCTTTACAAATGGAAACGGCAAAAGCGTCCATTGAAAGACCGATTCCTAAAACTAATAATTCCCAAATACTCATAACGACCAAATTATACTATTTATTGTTTAAAAAAGCAAACGAATAGAAGCGCCCTAAACGAGCGTCTATAAAAATTTTACAAATCTATTGAAAAATACGATAGAATATGATAAAATACTTAAGTTAAACTAATCTTAAAAATTATCAAGGTGTAATGAATGAAAAATAAATGGACTAAACCAAGACATAAGATAATTAGAAAAATTCTTGGTCCGTTCCTTAGATTATATATAAAACTTAAAGGTGGAATTAAGGTAGAAAAATTCAAGAGCGATAGGAAAGGTCCGTTTTTGGTTTTATATAATCACCAAACGGGGCACGACCAATTTTTAGTTTCGTTAAGTTTTAATTTTCCCGTTTATCACCTGGCTAGCGACGATTTGCTTGCAAACGGCTTTGCGTCTACCCTTATAAAATGGATTGCAGCGCCAATACCTATAAAAAAGAACGTTGCAGATATGGTTGCCGTTAGAAAGTGTCTAAAAGTTGCTAAAGAGGGTGGAACAATAGTAATTGCGCCAGAAGGTAACAGAACTTATAGTGGAGAAACTTGCAGTTTTAACCCTGCAATCGTATCCCTTATAAAGGTTATAAATCTTCCAACCATTATATATAGAATAGAGGGTGGATATAGCGTTTTACCTAGATGGACGGATAAGGCTAGAAAAGGAAAGGCTAGAGCATACGTTGCCAATATAATAGAAAAAGAAGAAATTAAGGCAATGACTAAAGAAGAACTTCACGAAAGGCTCAAGAGCGAACTTGCCTTAAACGAATATCAAATAGAGGGTAAATACAAGAGTAACAAAAGGGCAGAATATCTAGAGCGTGTAGCATACGTTTGTCCTCATTGTGGGCTAAGCGAGTTTTATAGCGAGGGGAATTTCGTTAGTTGTAAAAAGTGTGGCGTTAAGGTAGAATATACCGAAGATAAAAAGTTAAACTGTGTGAATGGGGAATTTCCATTTAACAATTATCTTGAATGGTATAATTATCAAAACGATTTCATAAATAAATTAGACGTAACGACGTTAACCGAGCAAGCCTTATACACCGACGACGTTAAAGTTTACCAAGTTATACCTCTTAAAAAGAGGGTTTTATACGACAAAAAAGGAAAAATACAGTTGTTTGGAGATAGAATCGTTTACGAGGTAAACGGCGTAGCAAGCGTTGCTCTATTCGACGAGATAGAAGGGGTAAGCGTTCTAGGAAGGAACAAACTAAACTTTTATCACGACAATAAAGTTTATCAACTAAAGGGAAGTAAACGATTTAACGCAGTTAAATATTTAAATTTTTATCATAGATATACTAATATAAAGAGAGGAAATCAAGATGTCTTTTTGGGACTTTAACGCATGGGGAGGAATAAACCTTCTTGCAACGTTGTTACTATCGCTATTTTTAGCAAACATGCTTAAAAGGAACATTCCATTTTTGAAGCGTTCTTTAATTCCTACGTCGGTGTTGGCTGGATTATTACTACTTTTAACAACGACGATAATAGAGTCTATTAGTGGAACCAACGTATATTACACAAAATTTTATGGTGGCGCAGGCACGGAAACGCTAGAATTAATTACTTATCATGCGCTAGCGTTAGGCTTTATCGCAACCACTTTTACTTCTTCGCAAAGGGAAAAGAGTAAAAAGCGCAACGTAGAAATACTTAATACGGGTGTTACCACCGTTTCTACATACTTAATGCAAGCAATTCTCGGTTTAGGAATAACCCTAATCGTGGGAGCGTTAACCGTTAAGATTTGTAACTACTGTGGAATTTTATTACCTTTCGGCTATGGTCAAGGCACGGGACAAGCGCTTAACTGGGGAAACACCTACGAAGTTGAAAACGGTTTCGCTGGTGGTGCAAACTTCGGCTTAACTATCGCAGCGTTAGGCTTCTTAAGTGCAAGCTTCGGTGGAATAATTTATTTAAATATACATAAAAATAGGTTTAAGGATAAAGTTCGCTATAAAGAATCTTCTTTAAATATAGAGCAAGTCCAAGGTGAAGGCGAAATTCCAATGAACGGAAGTATCGATAAAATTACCTTTCAAATAGCCTTTATATTTATAAGTTATATGCTTACTTTCCTAGTTATGACTGGACTTAGCGCATTAATCCCTTCAATGCAGTCAACCATCTTTGGTTTTAACTTTTTAATCGGCGTATTAATGGCGTCCTTAATAAAGGTTATCGTTAATTTCTTAAAGAATAAAAACGTTATTCGCCGTCAATACATGAACACCTTCTTGATGAAGAGATTAAGTGGCTTTTTCTTTGACGTAATGGTCGTTGCAGGTATCGCCGCTATTAGAATAGACCTACTTGCAAACTATTGGTGGATAGTAATTATCCTAGGTGTGGTTGGTCTTGTTTCCACCTACGCTTACAACGCTTACGTGGCAAAAACCTTATTTAAGGACTACCAAGACGAACAATTCTTAATGATGTATGGTATGCTTACCGGAACGGCTAGCACCGGCATGGTTTTATTAAAGGAAATAGACGGCGAGTTAAAAACGCCTGCTTCTGAGAACCTGGTATATCAAAACTTCCCTGCAATCGTTTTAGGTTTCCCAATTATGCTACTTGCAAACATTGCACCAACTCAACCAATTCTAGTGTTGATTATCCTTTCGGCAATGTTTATCGTGCTTAACATCTTTTTGTTTAGAAATCAAATATTCAAAAGAAAAACAAAAAAAGCACAAAAAACTTCCTCTCAAGAATAAAATAATAAAAATTTACGGCAAAACCATTTTGGTTTTGCCGTTTTACTTTTATTTAGATTAGTGTGATTTGTAGTTTTTACTTTGAAAATTTATATAAAACTAACAAGGGATTCTATTTCGTTTAAAATTTTATAAAGATTGTCGTCGTTACATTCAACCTCACTAGAATAAAACCTTGCGCATTCTATAAGATTATCTAAAGATTTTTCGCCTTGGCTAAAGATGGTATTAATCATATTAAATGAGAGAATAACAAACGCTAGCCTTACTTTTAAATCTAAAAGGTCTATCGATCTAGAAAGATGCCTAAACGCTAAATAGCAAAGTAGTTGTTCAAAGCCAAGAGAAAAGTTTTGGTCTACTTCATAAAAAGATTTGCTCATAATTTTATCGAACGAATACTCGTTTATCTCTAACTTTTCTAATGAGGTGAAAAAGTCTATCCAACTAGAAAAATCTTTTTTGTTTAGGTCGATTTGGCATAAAGGTTGTAGGGCGCTTAGCCTTTCGCTAACGGTTAGTTTTCTGTTTTGTAAAATTCTAATGACCTTGTTTCTAAACGCTAAAACCTTTTTCTCAAAAGGGGTAAGAGCGCTTGGCTTATCGTCGTCTTTTATCAAAACAGGTTTCATCTTCTGACTAGAAGAAAGGATAATTCTTCCTGCCTCTTCGCAATAAAGCCCAAGTCCCGTTTCGGTTATTCCTTTAAAAAAGTTTTTAAATCTTGGGTGGGTTTTACACGTTTTACAAAGTGATTTTTCGCCGTGAGATTTTATTATATGGCAAAGATTATCTTCGTTTAAAAAGGGACAACGAGCGTTAGGTGCGAGTTTAAAGCAGTTGTTTTCTATTTGGCCTAAAAATCTATTATCTAAAACTTCTAGCGACTTATACTTATCCCTAGAACGCTTATCAACGGCTATTTCCCAACCAATACAGCAATTATGCTTGCATTTATCGGCAATGCAATTAAATTTTTTAGAATAGTTAAACTCGTAATATTTCATAAAACCACCAACGAAACTATAACACAAAGCCTAATGCTTGTCAAACTAGAAAAAAACAAAATCTACTTGTATTATAACGCAAATAGAGTTATAATCTAAAAAAAACATAAAGGAGACCTATTATGGAGCAAAAATTTTACAAATGTTCACATTGTGGAAATATTATAGCAAAAGTTAAGGACACGGGCGTTCCCGTGATTTGCTGTGGCGAAAAAATGCAAGAAATGATTCCCGGCACGGTTGACGCATCACTAGAAAAACACGTTCCCGTTTATGAAATCAAGGATAATATCGTAACGGTTAGCGTGGGCGTAGTAGAACACCCAATGCTAAACGAACATTACATAGAGTGGATTTCACTTCAAACCAACAAGGGAAATCAAAGAAAAGTGCTCAGCCCCGGCGATAAACCGACTGCTTGCTTTGCTCTTTGCGAAGGCGAAGTTGTAGAGGCTGTGTTTGAACATTGCAATCTTCACGGCTTGTGGAAAAAATAGTTTACTTGAAATTATGGGCTAAGTCAAACAGCTTCGCCTAATTTTATCAAAATCTTTGCATAATTTTAAATATTTTTTAAAAATGATTGCAAAAAACAAATGCTTTTGTTAAAATTTAAGTATGGACGTTAAATTTAAAAGTTACAACACAACCATAGACGACTTTTGTTTTCACCATACCATAACGCAGGTAAAGGACGGCGAAAAAGCCGTTTCTAAAACGGCGTCACACCGTCAGTTTGAAATTCTATATTTGGCGCAAGGCAGTATTAAATATTTTATAGAGGGTGAAGAATATCTCGTTCAAAAGGGCGACGTAATTTTCGTTCCCCCACATGAAATTCATTCGCTCGAAACCTTAGAAGGTGGAGATTATGAGAGAATAGTCGTTATGTTCGACCTCGAAAAGTTGGTTGATATTTTATCAGTTGGCGATTTTGTTCTTGATAGTGCAGTGTTTTCTAACGTTAGGGGATATAGAGTTATTCCAAGAGAACTTCTTAAACAAACGGATATAAAAAAGATTATGTTCGAAATTGCAGAAAACAACGAAGAAAAGTTGATGCCTATTTTCTTGCTTTCAAAAATCTTAAACTTAATTTTGGAACTTGAAAAGATTTTATCCAAAGAAAACCAAGTTAGTTTTCCTCTTGCCGTAGACCCCATTACCAAAAAAGCAATAGAATATATAAACAAAAACTTATGCAATCCACTCACTCTAGATGAAATTTCGCAAGCGCTATTTATTAGTAAGTCTTCGCTTTGTCATAAGTTTTCAAAGGGAATGAACATCTCGGTTAATCATTACGTAACCATAAAAAAGATATATCATTCGGCAAAATTAATAAAGCAAGGAATGGGCGCTTTAGACGCAGCGATTGCCGTAGGATATAATCAATACACAACCTTTTATCATAATTATAAAAAAATTTTGGGTGTCCCACCTTCAGGGAAAAATAAATAATAGAAAGACACGCTTGTAACAAAATTTGATACCATATTAATATGGGGTTTATGATAAGGTTAAAAGAATTAAGAAAGGAAAAGGGAGTTTCCCAGGCTGACGTTGCAAAAATGCTTAATATGTCTAAAATGGCGATTTCGCATTGGGAAAAGGGGAATAGCGAACCAAGTATTGAGCAGTTAAAAATTCTTGCTCGATTTTTTGACGTGTCGATTGATTATTTGGTGGGCTATACTGATTAACTGAAAAGAAAAAGGCTTGTCTAAAAGACAAGCCTTTTTGGATAATGTATTATATAATTTGCAAAATGGTTTTGGTGTTTTCGGTAACTTTTGCGTTTTGCGATATGCCTACGCCAAAAATTGCATACACCACCGTCTGGTCTGCTATGATTGGCAAGGTGGAGCGTAGCCTTTGTGGAATTTTTTTGTCGGTTAAATAGTCGCAAAGTTTTTTTGTTCCACCACCGAATTTTGTAAATACGTCGCCACTTTTTGGCGTGCGAATGATTGCCGTTGGGGGTAGTTTGTCGGCGTCTAGATAAAATCCTTTCGTTAGGTCTATCTGGGTGCTTGGCTCAATTTCTTTTATGGTTATTTGCTTTTCATAAAAATCGAAAGTTCCTAGCGAGATAGGCAATTCTTTATCGCTTATTTCTTGAAAACGATAAAGTGTGATTTTGTCGTATTCACGAATGGCAGTTATGCCGTCTAGTAAAGAGATTTTTGCTCCGTTTTGTTTGTCGCATAAACTAAAAACGCTGTCAATATGAGATTTTTCCCAGTCTTTTTTCACGCCTAGACCTTTAAGAGCGATAATTACAGAGCGATTAAAAACGGCACGGTCGATTGGTAGTTTAACGTTAGCGTGGTCGTCGTTAATCTCAACACTTCTAAGAGCAAGAGATTGAATAAAGTCGTCTTCTAGCGCGCAAATCTCGGCAAACCTAGTTAAGCTTTGTTCCATCTCAGGAAAAATCTCTTTTATTTGAGGGATAACGTTAAGCCTCAAAAAGTTTCGAGTATAGTCCTCGTCAAAGTTAGTCTTGTCGGTAACGAAAGGAATGTGATTTTCCTTTACGTAGTTTTCAATTTCTTGTTTTGAAAGGGAAAGGAAAGGTCTTATAATCTTGTTTTTGAAATTTTGCTCTATTCCTTTTGCACCCTTGATGCCTGTTCCACGAAGAATATTAAAAAGGATTGATTCGGCGTTGTCGCTTTGGTGGTGTGCCGTGGCAACTTTGTCGCATTTGCCTTTGGCGATTGCGTCGAAAAAACATTCATAGCGAAGTTTTCTCGCCGATTGTTCTATCGAAAGTTTTTGTTCCTTGGCAACCCTAATGCTATCAACGGCATAGCAAAAAAGTGGAATATCGTTTTTGGTGCAATATTCCTTAACGAAATTGGTGTCGCTTATAGATTCTTCGCCTCGAATTCCGTGCTCAACGTTGATTGCAATAACTTCTATGCCTAGGTTGTTGGCGTTATTAAGGGCATAGTGAAGCAACGCCATAGAGTCCATTCCCCCAGATAGCGCAACGGCAACACGTTCCCCTTTTTTAACTAAACGATTAAAGCTGACAAACATATCTATATTTTAACAAAGGGCGATATAAAATTCAAGGCTTTGGGGTAGATATTTTAAATTTTTATCGTTTAATCGTTTGACAAAACGAAAAGAAAGGTATATTATAATAACACGCTTAAGGGCGAAACGTATCGCGGGGTGGAGCAGCTAGGTAGCTCGTCGGGCTCATAACCCGAAGGTCGTGTGGTTCAAATCCCGCCCCCGCTACCATTACTTAAAGACCAGATGTGTTAAGCATCTGGTTTTTTTGTTGTAAAAAATTAAAACTGAAAAATTGTTGACAAACACAATACTTCGTGTTACGATGTATATGCAAGGAGGATTGAAATTGGACATTCAATTAAAGCGGGGATTGCTTGATGTTTGTGTGCTTACAGCCATCAAAAATGAAGATTCT
>JAZRGN010000046.1:0-2443 GCA_045644165.1 Christensenellaceae bacterium
CCATCGTGAGTTTCACCGATTTTGTGAGTAAGACCAGTATAGAAAAGGATACGTTCTGAAGTGGTAGTTTTACCGGCATCGATGTGAGCCATGATACCGATATTACGAGTGAGTGATAAATCGTGTTTTGCCATTTTCTTACAAAATTAAGAATTAGAAACGGAAGTGTGCAAAAGCACGGTTAGCTTCAGCCATACGGTGAATTTCTTCTTTACGTTTGAAAGCACCACCTTGGTTGTTGAAACCGTCAACGATTTCAGCAGCAAGTTTATCAGCCATTGAACGACCTGCACGTTTACGAGCGTAAAGGATAAGGTTTTTCATAGAGATAGACTCTTTACGATCTGGGCGGATTTCTGTTGGCACTTGGAATGTAGCACCACCAATACGGCGAGATTTAACCTCAACTTGTGGAGTTACGTTTTCGAGAGCTTTTTTCCAAATTTCGATAGCAGATTTTTCTTCATTTGGAAGTTTAGTTTTTACGATTTCGAGAGCACCGTAAAATATGTCGAAAGCAATAGATTTTTTGCCATCATACATGAGGTGATTAACAAATTTAGTCACCTTAACTTCGTTAAAAACTGGGTCTGGAAGAACCACACGTTTTTTAGGAGTTGCTTTTCTCATTGTTAGTTAAAAACTTTTTGTTTTTGTCTTTGGTTGTTTTTAATTTGTCTTCAAACCCGCCGCTGCGAGTTTTACTCAACCTTCATCTATACCAAATATCAAAAACCTTGTTAATTAAATCGTTTAGTTAAAAGACTTACGCGAGTCTTTTCAGAAAAAGAAAGTTTAAAAAAGAGGGTGTGTCAATTATTTTTTCTTAGCTGGAGCTGCTTGACCTGGTTTAGGACGTTTAGCACCATATTTAGAACGACGTTGTGTACGACCAGCTACACCTGCAGTATCCAATGTACCACGAACGATGTGATAACGTACACCTGGAAGGTCTTTCACACGACCACCGCGAACAAGCACGATAGAGTGCTCTTGCAAGTTGTGACCTTCGCCTGGGATGTAGGCATTGACCTCTTTTGTGTTAGTTAAACGAACACGTGCAACTTTACGCATAGCCGAGTTAGGCTTTTTAGGCGTAGTAGTGTAAACACGCACGCAAACACCACGACGTTGTGGACATGAATCCAACGCTGGTGATTTACTTTTGTCTTCGAGACTTACCCTTCCTTTTCTAACTAATTGTTGAATTGTAGGCATTTCTTTTTGATTTTTAATATTTAAACTTTATCTTCTTGTTAAATTGCTTTCGCTCTGCATACCCAAGCAAGCTTGATTCTGCTTCACTTAATCGCAATTTCCCATTTTTGGGCATGCAAAGTTACGACTTTTTTCTGGAATAACAATGATTTTCAGTACTTTTTTTATAAAAATTTTACATTCCCCTATTTTATTGGTATTTCAAGAACATGTTGTACAACATATTTTCATCCAAACCACCCATTCCACCCCCAAAAACACCATCTAAACCCTATCTTTTCAGTCCCTTATCGGCAAATTTTAGCGCAAAATCACTGTTTTATTCTGAAAAAATTCATTTTCCCCACATAAATATCTTGCGCAGTCAAACATGTATCCAACAAATACCCTCTCACTCTACCCCACTCTTGCAAACCTTTATAATAGAACATTTTTAAATCGCTCGTTATTATAAAAGGTATAATTCCATTCGCCAAACACTCTTTGAACATTATCAATCTCCCCACACGACCATTACCATCTTGAAACGGATGTATCCGCTCAATTTTATAATGAAAGTCCAAAATATCTTCCAAACTCTTTTTCTGTCCATTATTATATTCTCTCAACAACATCTTCATCTCTCGACTCACATTCTCAGGCTCACAAGTATCAACACCGCCAACCTCATTAGGCAACAATTTATACTCACCTACTTTAAACCACTCTCTATTACTATCCGAAGTACCACCTTTCAATAAAGCATACAAATACTTAATGTACCTCTCCGTCAATTTTTCCCCCACCGTATCAATTATATAATCCACACAGCGAAAATGATTTACAGTTTTAATAATATCATCCACATTTACACCCTCTTGCGTAACACCTATCGTATTAGTTTCAAAAATATATCGAGTCTGATCTTGCGTCAACCTACTACCCTCTATATGATTCGAATTATAAGTCAACTCAATTTGCGTATAATGATATATTCCACCCTTCAAACCACTTAGCTTTTCTTCTTGCAATGTCACCAACAACGGCATCTGTTTTTGCTTTATCCTCTTCTTTTCAGGCAACAAAGCATCACTCGGAATACTCCAAGTTTTACCCATAAGAAATGCACCCTCTATCTTTCCAGAGGCACAATAATTACGCACAGTGCGTTCCGCCACACCATGTCGTTCTGCAAATTCACGAACAGAAATATACTCCATAAATCTATCTATCGGCAAGTTTTCAT
>JAZRGN010000047.1:0-1601 GCA_045644165.1 Christensenellaceae bacterium
AAACACGGCTTTTACGCATAGTTTATATTCCTTAGGCTTTTTCTACTAATTCATTCATGTATTCAGCGCATTTTCTAGCGCTTTTAAAAGATTTATATATAAAACCATTTTCAATATGATAATACGTTAAACGAAAACACTTTTTTGACGTTCTTATGATAATAAAAGCGTCGTAAATTAGAAATCTCGAGTTTCTAAACAAAAAGTAGTTATGTCTGGCATAATCATATCTCAATTTATATGGTTTAAACAAATCTTTGTCTAAATGCCATAATAAATGGTGATACATAATGAATTAAATTTCAATTTTTTTATCCTGGATATCTTGACGATAACCTTCGACTTCTTCTTTAATGATATTCATTAAAACTTTTGCAATCTTGTTTCTAAATATAAAGAACGTCCAAGGAACTTTACCTGATTTCCTTCTTTTTAGATTGAAGATTAAAAATTTATCGTCAATTATCTTTGGTAAAAAAATCTTGTCAAACTCTAATGAGTATTGCTCAAAGAGTTTCGCTTGCATGTATTTATGTTGCTTTTCGGACAAGAAAATTTTGTTTTCATGCAGTTCTCCGTAAAGCATATAAAATTTTTGATTTAATTCTTTAAATTGCTCCATTATTTTTTGTCCTATATCCTTTTGGCATGTTAAAATCATAAAATCTTGAATTTTCAAACGAACGTTCTGCACCGTGCAACAAAAATGAAAAATCTTCACCTTCGTCAGGAATGAACTTGTCTTTGTTGTTAAAACTATCGTAAAAGTTAAAAATATTACCTTTATGAGTAAACGTAACGTCTTGATAATTAGCCTCTTTTTTTTCAATAAAATTATCTACGTCTTTATATTCGCTAAATTCTTTGCATTTCCACGTAAGACCAATTATATCGTCTAAGGAATTCTTCTCAATAATCAAATCTTCAACGTAAATGAAACGGCCACAAATTTCACGAATATTTAAGTCTAAGAGTGATAATCTTTGTAAGTCAAGAAAAAACTCTAATTCCCAATGGCGATGCATTTCATAAAGATTGCTAACGAACGTCGGCAAGTTATAACTTTTACGACTATCGTAATAGCGCTGCACTTCGCTTAAAAATACTTTAGAACCTGGTGGCAGTAATAACGTCTTGTAATTACAATTTTTAACGCCTAGATAATAACCGTTTGTAAAATACGTTTCGTAATTCTTTCTAAAACCAACTGGAAAGGATATTTTGTAATCGCTATAAATTGGAACTCTTTCAGGATAAGATAGTTTCCTATCCCTAGTTAAGTTTAATTTAGTTATTAAATCGCATGATTTATTAAAAATATCCCTTCTTTCGTTGCAGTAAAAATCATAACAAAACTTTGTCATTAAAGCGCCTTTTCCTGCTCCAGGAAGTCCGTAAATTGCTGTAAGCATAATTATTCCTTAAACTTTTTCCAAACCTCACCGGCAAGCGTTCCGATGAAGAATAAAAGTAATACAAAAAATACTACGTAAGAAGGAATTAACCAACCTTGCAAAAATGCAAATTTAACGGATAAAACCTTAAGTAAAATTGTCGTAAACATTGAAATTAAAAGCGATATTAAAATAGATACCATTTAT
>JAZRGN010000048.1:0-50659 GCA_045644165.1 Christensenellaceae bacterium
TAATCCACCGATAAATCTTCTTATATCCTCTATATCGTAGTATAGTTTTAGTTTGCTACTTGCAAAGTTTCTAAAACTTTCACATATGCTTTGCAAGGTCATTCCTTTTTCATAGTTTGGCGCTACGTAGTTTTCCATATCTTTATCTATTTGAGATAGCATGTAGAACCTGTTTCCTGCGCCCTTTACCTCTTTTTCTTTCTCGTCGTTCTCTTGTGATTGCTCTTCGGTTTCAATAGAATTAGATATTACAGGTGCGCAAAAGTTGCTAGTATCAATTTGGTTGTTTAATTGATTAACTTTAAATCTAACCTCGTCAAGACTGTCTTGAATCTCTTTTCTTGTAGATTCTAAAGACTTTGTAATATTACTAATCACGTTTTCGTTGGTTAATTCCTCAGCCGTTTTTTGTCTACTAATAATTTCAGCTTTTTTGTTGCTTTCATTAACCATTACTCTAACAGTAAGAAAGAACACAAGGAATAGAACAAACCCTATATATATAATGAATGCAACCTTACTAGTTAAAATATCCAATATTTTTTGCAAATTTTCATTTGCGTTGGAAATCATTAAATTTAACATACCTAACATAAAACACCTAAATTTAACGTTTATTTATCCTCGCCAACAACTTTATCTGTAGCAACTTCAGTTGTTGTGTCTGTAATATCTACATCTTGTTCTATGGAAGTAGATTCAGGTTGTTCAGCGTTCACATCAAGTGTTTCATCATTAATTATAGGCTGAACAAGTATTTCTTTTTCGCTTTCTATAACAACCTTTTTTACATTCAATAACGTTTTATCAAGGTTATCTTTGGAAAAGATTTTTTCAAGTAAGGATGAAACTTCTTGGTCGCCATTCTCTTTCTTGTAAAGATTCAAACACTTTAAGATAGGCAACAACTTGAATGCAAGTAAACTATCACACGCATCATAATCTTCCCCATCAAAGTTAATGAATAGGGATGAGAAGTTTTCAGCAAAAATAGTAAACTTGTTACCTAAGGCAAAGCCTTCTTTTGTGTTTAATAAATCTTCTAATTCGTCAAAGAGTTTCCAAGAGTTCTCTTGAAGGAAACACGTATTTTTAATCTCTGATAGATGGTCTAAAGTTTCTTGATAAGATATTGGTATAGGTAGATAATCGCAAGACGTTTCTTCTTGAATATCTCTAATATTTAGATTAATTGAAATAGATGCTCTAGCAAGAACTTCAGGCATAATTTCAGTGTAATTTTCTTCCCTTGGAACAAGAATTAAAACTATATTTTTCTTTAGTGCAATCTTACAATCTTTGGATATCGACACAACTCTATTAATACTTGGATTATCGTTGAAAATTATAAAATCGCTTAAAGTTTTAGCAACACCATCAACGGTAACGTCAGACATGGCAAAAATACTTAGATTATTAGACAAACCTGCATTTGCTAAATCTTTAGCGAAAACAGTAGCCACCCTTTCAGCACCAGCAGGATAACTAAAGAATTCTTCAGCGTTATTTGCGTCATTTGAAAATTCAATAATTTTTTGTTTACAAGCAAAAAACTCTTGAGTTGCTAAAATAAATCTTTCTAAATTTTGTTTATTAGCGCAATTAAGGAATATTAAGCTAGAATTAAAAATAGCAGAAAAAACGCTTCTTAAATAGAAAGTTTCAACGTATAATCCTTTGCTACGTATAAACGCCGTGTATTTACGATATATATCGTCAATTAATACCGTTTGAACTTTATTAGAAGTAACTTGCTCAGTAATCTCAGCAACTACCTGAGCCTCTTCTTCTTGAGCGTCAATTGTCTCTTCTTCAACAATAGGCTCTTCAATAATTTCTTCTAAAGCTGGCTCAACCTCTTGATAGAAAGTTGTAGTTGATTCTTGATGGAAGGTTCCAACTCTATCGACAATTTTAGATAAGGTATCGTTTGTATGGTCGTATGCAATATAAACTGGTTTCTTTCGCTTAGATATATAAACAAACATACAAACTATCGAAATTATAGATAAAACTAAATTCGAACATCCAACTATTAAGGTAAATAGGTCGATTTCAAACAACGATAAATCTTTAAAGTGTGCAAAAACCAACAAGAAGGATAAAACGTTAAAATATAGCAATAAAAATATAGATAAGCCGATTTTTTGCTTATATGAAAGCAACATATTCTTCTTGATTAATCTTTGCTGGTCAGTGTTATCAGCAATTTTACTTATTTGTTTATCTATTGACTTTTCGTCGCCCTCTTCAATTACTCTATTTGCAAAAATGACCTTATTTGAGTATCGTTTCAATTTAATTGTAGAGGTAAATTTTTGTTCGTTAGAAGAATTTCCAACCGAAACGATATATTTTCCACCTTCAATTTCAAAAGAAGCCTGTTCTTCGTTATATACATTAAAAGTATTATCGTCAAAAGGAATAAATACCCTTTGAGTTTCTCCTTGCTTAATAAAGACTTTTGCGTAACCCTTTAATTGTTTGTAAGTATGTGAAATCTTTGAATTCTCTTTAGAAACGTAAAGTTGAACAGTTTCGTAAGCATCAAACTTGCCAACGTTTTCTATTGTAACGCTTGCACCTGCATGAGAAAGAGAAAAATTAACGTAATTAAATTTTGCATATGATAAGCCAAAGCCAAAAGGATATTCGCTTTTGTTAACTGAATAATTTGGAATATTATCTACGTTTTCATCATTTGTCGTTTCAACCATTTTTGCTGACGGAGATATCTTTCCACTAATTATGTCTAACACTGCCCTAGAAAAACCTTGGCTAAGTCCATATGAAAATAGGATAGCCGAACAATACTGAGCAAATGAGAAATCAATCAATTTATTTGCAACTACAACTGCTATAATCTTTTTACCAGTAGAAGACAATTGACGTAACAACTCAATTTGTGCATCTGGTAAAGATGTCGAATTTTTATCAGCACAAAGGAACACTAAACAACTATCCGAAGTAGAAACAAGTTTTTTTGCCTTTAACATAAGGTCGTTATCTGCTTGGTCATTTTTAAGATAACCATGAACGTATCCAACAGTGTTAATGCTTTCATAGTTGTTAATGCAATCGAAAATAAGGTCGGTATATATCTCATATCGACCTGAATAATCAAAATAATATTCTTGATTTTTCGCTAAATCACCAACAACTGAAACCGAACTATTTCGAGTTAGTGGTAATACACCATTATTTTTAAGTAAAATAATTGATTCACGAGCGCTTTCAACTGCAAAGCTATCGTGAGCAATTTCATCAAATACAACCTTGTGGGTTTTTGGATAAAAATTAATATTTGGTTCTAAAGTTTGATTTTTATGAGCGTTATCAATGCTAAATAAAATATCAACTATTTTGTCGCACGCTAAATTAACTTGTTCTTCGCTTAATGCTTGCCCACCTTGAATTAATGCATTTAATTGTGGCTCGTCAATCGTTCCATTATTAAGTTCAACGATAGCCTTTTCGTAAGTTTGAACGGCAAGAACGGCTTGTGCTACCGTAGTATCAAAATCATTTTCGTTTACAAAAACGATACTACTTCCAAACTGAATAAGAGTAATTGCCAAGTTAACGTTGTCTGCTTGACCAAGAAGAATAACACCACTATCCAAGTCTTTGGTTTTTAGAAATTTAATATCGTCTAACGAATTTACAATAACAAAATTTGGATTTGATTGAATAGCATAATTAAAAGACGCTAACTTATTTTCAAGGTTAGAAGTCTCTTTTGTGTCGAGTTTAATACAAGATAAGCCATTTCCCTCGTTAACGCCTTCAACGAATGATGCAATAAATTTGCCGTTTAGCAAATAATCCTCTGAAACAGAATTATCGTTTGAGTCAAATTGTAAATCAAAAACCTTAGCGCCTTGTAAAGCGTTGTTTTCAATAGCAGAAAGCTTTCCTGCTTTTTTAAAGATTTCGTTATTCCAAGAAGAAGCCAAAGCTTTGTTTGATGGAAAATATGTAAGATAACCCGTTCTATTCAAAAAAACGTTCTTTTCTATTAGAATATTGTTAAATTCAAATTCGTCAATAGAATTGCGTTCAAATTTTCTAGAACTGATTACCAATTTAAGACGTTGCTCAAGTGTTAAAGTGTTTATAATTTTAGAATGTTTTATCATGTTCCCTCCAGGAAAAAACAACCTCGTTTATTTTAAATTATAAATTTAAATAAAATATTACTACACTTCTACAAAATTGTCAATATTTTTTATATTAAATTAAAAAGAAATAAAAAATAAAAAGATAGACCGACCAAAATGGAAGAAACTACACCAAAAACGATAATTGGGCCAGCAACAATAAACATTTTTGAAGCCGTTCCATAGATAAAACCTTCAGTCTTAAATTCTATAGCTGGAGATACCACCGAATTGGCAAAACCCGTTATTGGAACAATTGAGCCACCGCCAGCATACTTACCAATTCTATCGTATAAGCCTAAACCTGTTAAGAGGGCTCCTAGAAAAATCATAGCCATTGAAACGGTTCCTGCCAGTTGGTCGCCTTCAAGCCCCAACGCAAAACTAAATAGATACCTTAACGACTGCCCAATCGAGCATATAAATCCACCGACCCAAAAGGCTCTAAACAAAGTTCTAAACTCCTTAGTTCTAGGCGATATTTTTTTAACGTATTCTAAATATTCTTGATTTATAAAATCATTTGATTTTTTCAATTTTTTTCTTCTCCCTTATAAAACTTTTTTAAGCATGTTTCCTTTTCATCATTGTTTCGTAAATATGTTGTTTTTGGAAATTTTTTCATAAAAATAGTATCATCATAAAATAAGGTTTTATACAAAAAAATCGGCTAATATTTTAGCCGAATTTTTTCTAGTATTTTTGATTCTAAGCGTGATATTTGAACCTGCGAAACGCCTAATTCTAAAGCCACTTCACTTTGGGTCTTATCTCGAAAATATCTAAGGATTATTATATTTCTTTCTCTGTCTGGAAGCTGAGAAATTATGTCTTTTAAGTGAATGTTCCTTACGTTCTTTTCCTCATTATCAACGTATGGTATTTTTTCAATTAATTCTTGTCCCTCTTCGTCGTCATCAACCTTATCGAATATCGACAGAGGAAGCCTGCTTGAGTCTAGCGCAATTACAACTTCTTCTTGTGGAATTTCAAATTTTATTGATATAAGTTCTACGCTTGGAGCAAACCCCTTTTCGCCCTCGTATTCATCAATAAATCTGTTTATTTTATTCGCTAAAATTTTAAGATTTCTAGAAACCTTTATCGCCCCGTTATCCCTAATGTATCGTTTAATTTCTCCTATTATCATTGGAACACAATAGGTTGAAAATTTTACGCCAAAACTTTCGTCATAATTATTAAGAGCCTTTACGTATCCCACACTAGCAATTTGAATTAAATCTTCGTTTTCAATCCCTTTATTCTTAAATCGACGAATTAGGCTTTTTATGAGGGGTAAAATAGATTGAAATATATAATTTTTTGATTTTTCATCTCCTTCTTTTGCTTTTCTTACGTAATCAAGTAATTGTTCTTGATTCAACATACACCTAATCTTTTTCTTTTCCAATTATTTTTTTCATATAAACCTTAGTTCCCTGCCCTCTTTTTGATTCAATTCTAACGTCGTCCATAAAACTTTTCATTATTGTAAAACCCATTCCCGAACGCTCCTCAGAACTTTTTGTAGTATAAAAAGGCTCAACGGCTTTAGAGACGTCGTCTATCCCTACCCCATTATCAAAAACGTTTATATGTAATGAGTTACCAATGGTTTCGCAAAAAATCTCTATCTCTCCGGATTCTTTTTCGTAACCGTGGACTATTGAATTTGTAACCGCCTCGCTGACGGCCGTCTTTATGTCTGAAATCTCGGCAAGGCTAGGATTTAATCTTAAGGAAAAACACCCAACGACACTTCTGGCAAACGATTCGTTTTCTGAAATTGACTTAAATTTTAAATACATATTATCGCTCATTATAAACCTCTTATGACTTTGGCATAACCGAGTAAATACCTGCAAGCTGCAAAACTTTTTCTGCAGAATAAGATGCACCTGTAATATTAACGGGTATATTGTATTCATTAATTTTTTTGTATCTACCAAGCAGTAAACCAACGCCCGTGCTATCCATAAAGGTTACGCCTGACAAATCGTAGACAACCTTTTTAACATTGGTATTATCAAGAAAAAGCTTATCTAAAAGAACCCTAACCATATTTGAAGTATGTTCATCTAGTTCACCAGAAAAATATATTGTTAAAACACCACAGCTTATTTTATATTTTACGTCCACAGTATCTCTCCTTTAAGGAATTCGCTTGAATAATAACGGATTTAATTAAGAAAATTTTAATATTTTATTAACGAAATGGTTGTTTTTTGTCAAATTTATGGATTTTTGAAAATTTATAAAAATAGTAAAATTTTTTTTGAAAAATTACTAAAAATCGTTTGACATTTCTTTGAAATTATTATAATATGGTAAAGCGTTGTGAATAAACGGGGTGTAGCGCAGTTGGTAGCGCACGTGGTTTGGGACCATGGGGTCGGGAGTTCGAGTCTCTTCACCCCGACCAATGATAAATAATCATTATCTCAACGCTTTAGTAATCACAAGGGCCTTTAGCTCAGTAGGTTAGAGCGGTCGGCTCATAACCGATTGGTCCGCGGTTCGAGTCCGTGAAGGCCCACCAATATTACTAAAGAAATCTTAAATATTTTTGGCCCGGTAGTACAGATGGTTAGTACGCCAGCCTGTCACGCTGGAGGTCGAGGGTTCGAGCCCCTTCCGGGTCGCCAAAAATGCTTGTATAGAAATATATAAGCATTTATTAAAAACTTGCATGCCTCGGTAGCTCAGTCGGTAGAGCAAGGGACTGAAAATCCCTGTGTCGGTGGTTCGATTCCGCCCCGAGGCACCAAGTTTAATAAAGCTAAAGAGGCTGGTGTAGCTCAACTGGCAGAGCAGCTGATTTGTAATCAGCAGGTTGCGGGTTCGATTCCAGTCACCAGCTCCAAATATGGAAGGGTTCCCGAGTGGCCAAAGGGAACAGACTGTAAATCTGTCGTCAGTGACTTCGGTGGTTCGAATCCACCTCCTTCCACCAAGAAAAACCAATGCATTTGCATTGGTTTTTTTGTTTTGTTTTATGTCATCTCTACTCTACTTTTTCCCAGTTATTTCCTATTGAAAATAATGAATTTTTTTGGTAAAATACAGATATGAAAAAACTTATTTTATTATTGTGTCTACCCTTTGTATTTTTCGCCTATGGCTGCTCAAATAGTTCATCTAATTTTAATAACGAAATTATAGAACAACCACCTGTATTCGGTGATATAGAAGATGATTCTAGCGACACTTCAACAGATGATGATAAAGATTCAAAAAAGAGGAAAAAATATTTAGTTTCTAACGTAAACGGACTAACAATTCGCTCAGGCGCAACAACAAGTTCTACTTCCCTAGGATATCTAGACAAAAATGACGCTCTAATAATCTATGGTGAAAAAAATAACTTCTATCAAACGATTTTCAAGGAAAAAACGGCTTACGTTTCAAAAAATTATTGTAAGACTATGGTAGTCGAAGAGGAAAATGATAAGATAGAAAAAGCAATAGATTTAGGAAGTAAATTACTAGGTTATCCTTACGTTTGGGGAAGCCAACGCTATCATTGGGGAAACGGTAAACTAAACACTAATTACGTTCATGGGGAATACGACTGCTCTGCTTTAGTTTTATACGTTTATTACAAAAGTAATAACGTAATATTAGACGTTACGTCAAGGGCGCAATCGCTAAATGGTGAAAAAGTAAATAAAAACGAGTTAAGAAGAGGCGATTTAATGTTTTTCACAAATGAATCTAGAAAAAATAAAACTGGAATCGAAAGAATAGGGCACGTTGGTATATATTTTGGTAATAACTATATCCTGCATACGGCTAGCGACCATGCAGTTATAGAACCTATCTCTAATACTAGATGGTCATATTACGTATCTTCTAGACGAGTTGTTTAATTTTATCAAAAAACTTAATAAAAAAGAATTGATATTTTATCAATTCTTTTTTCTATAAATATTTTGTTATTTTAATAATTTATCAATGGTATTTTTCAAATATTCTGCATTTAGCAATTCTAATTCTCCTCTATCACAATAAGTAGCAATATCAGGATTTATTGGCAATTTATCAATCGTTTGAATTCCGTATTTTTCTGCAACCTTTTCGATTTTGCTATCACCGTAAATATTAAATTTTTTCTTACAATCTGGACATTCAAAATAAGACATGTTCTCTACGATACTTAAAACGCTAACACCCATTAAATTAGCCATTTTAACAGCCTTACCAACAATCATTGAAACTAAATTTTGAGGAGAAGTTACAACAACTATGTCGTCTACGGGAAGCGATTGAAAAACGGTTAGAGGAACGTCGCCCGTTCCAGGAGGCATATCAACAAACATAAAGTCAACGTCGCCCCACTTTACTTCATTCCAGAATTGTTTAACAACACCGGCAATTACAGGACCCCTCCAAACAACGGGGTCGTCATCATTTTCTAATAAAAGATTAATAGACATAACTTTAGTGCCGTTTCTTGATTCGCAAGGTGTTAAAAATTTACCGTCTAAAGAGGTGGCTTTATCCTTAATTCCAAAGATTTTAGGAATAGAAGGCCCTGTAATATCGGCATCTAAAATAGCCGTTTTATAGCCTAGTTTAGCTAAAGAACTAGCAAGTAAAGAGGTAACTAACGACTTCCCAACGCCTCCTTTACCACTTACGACACCTATAACTTTTTTTACGTTAGAAAATTCATTTTGTTTTTCTTTTTGAATTTTCCTATCAGCGCATTTTTCTTTACAACTTGAACAATCATGTGAACAATTTTCGCTCATTTATCTCTCCTTTTCGCATTATGTCAAACATAATCGCTTTTAGTTTAGTCAATATCTACCTTGATAATACCGTTACAGCAATTTTTACCATTATAACCTATCGTTATGCAATAATTATTGAATTCATTATCACTAACGTAAAAATTTTCTAGGTTATTTAATAAGGGTTCTTTAATTCGGCATTCCCTCTCCGTCCATCTTCTAGTCAATTCCCTAACGATTTCTCTAGTAGGCGTTTTTGTATTTACTTCAGGAAATAACTTAGAAACACCCAAAATTTTATCTCTACACTCTTCAACGTCAATTGCAACTGCTCCACTTGTAGAAAGCGCTACGCAAACAACGTTATGTGAATGCGATATAGAGAAAATAAAACTAGAAGTTTTTTCAAACCATCTGCCATTATTATCAACGTCAAAATCAAAGGAATTAATATCAAGGTTTATACTTTCAAGTGTCTTACCTAAAAGCCACCATGAATATATGCCTTGAATCCTTCTTGGCATATATGTAATAGTGTTGATATATTCCAATCTATTTTTATGAATTTTTTTTATAAGTGGGTGGTAATCCTTAACTGACGATATATCAGCATAACAAACAACTAACATTTCATAATTATAGCAAATTATTTCTAATTTATCAAATAATTATTCTTTTTTTAGAAAATTTATATTAACATAAATGGTTGCATGTTATTAAAAAAAATGATAAAATATGCATGTTGAAGGAGAATACATGAATATTTGGCACGATATAGAAAAAGAAAGAATCAATGCAAGGGAATTTGTTGCTGTCGTTGAAATTAGCAAGGGTTCAAAACAGAAATACGAACTTGACAAGAAAACCGGTTTATTAAAATTGGATAGAATATTATACACGTCAACTCATTATCCTGCAAATTATGGGTTTATCCCACTTACATTAGCTCAAGATAACGACCCTCTTGACGTTCTTATACTGTGTTCCGAAAGTCTTATTCCAATGAGCCTAGTAAAATGTTACCCAATTGGTGTAATAATTATGAACGACAGTGGTGCCTTAGATGAGAAAATTATCGCCATTCCTGAGACTGACCCTAACTATAACACTTATAAAAATATTAGCGATTTACCAAAACACGTTTTTGAAGAAATGCGTCACTTCTTCACTGTTTATAAACAACTTGAGAATAAGCAAACTTCTGTAGACGTTGAATTATGTAGAAATGAGGCTATCGATATAATCGATAAATCAATGAAATTTTACCAAAGCAACCTATCAAAATTAAAAAAATAAGTATTTGCAAGATATTGCATATTAAATGCATTAAATAGTATTTACTTTTTCAAAGCATTATTGTAATATATAATTGTAATATATGTGATTAAATAAATTCACAAGTAAAAGGAGAAAATCTTATGTCTAACAAAATTCTAACAGTAGCAGTTATCGGCTGTGGAGGAAGAGGAAAATGTTATTCTAGTTGGATGAAAAAAATGTCTGACAAATATAAAATTACAGCTCTTTGCGATATTAGCCCTGCAAAACTCGAGTTCTCTTCAAAAACATACGACGTTCCAACTGAAAACTGTTTTCTCAGTGTTGAGGAATTCTTTAAGCAAAAACGTGCCGACCTATTAGTTATTGGAACACCTGACCTAGAACACGTTTGGCAATGTGTTAAGGCTTTAGAATTGGGCTATCACATTTTACTTGAAAAGCCTATCTCCCCTAAAAAAGAAGAATTATACAAACTACTTGAAGCGCAAAGAAAGTATAACAAGATTATTTTGGTTTGCCACGTTTTAAGATATGCCCCTGCTTTTAAAAAGGTAAAAGAAATATTAGATAGTGGCGTAATTGGTGAACTTAGAAACGTGGAAACACTCGAGCAGGTTGCTTTCTGGCACCAAGCCCACAGTTTTGTTCGTGGCAATTGGAGAAACGACAACTATGCCGCTCCAATGATTATGCAAAAATGTTGCCACGACCTAGATTTAATTCAATATTACGTAGGAGCTAAATGTAAAACTGTTTATTCAGTAGGTAGCCTCTCATACTTTAAGCCTGAATGCAAGCCTGAAGGTGCTGCTGATAATTGTAGCAAATGCAAATATGAACATACTTGCCCATATAGCGCTGAATTTAGCTACATAACTAGATGGAAAGAAAAGGGCTCCCCTGCTAACTTGTGGCCTTTCAATATGATAACCGACGATTACCCACTAACCGAGGATAAATTAAGAAAAGCATACGCAGAAGGACCATTTGGAAAATGCGTTTTTGCTTGCGATAATAACGTTGTTGATAATCAACAAGTTCTTATGACTTTTGAAAATGGCGTAAGCGTTTCTCATACTATGACTGCCTTCACACAAGGTAGTGGAAGAATAATGACCTTCCACGGAACACTTGGCGAAATTCAATTTGTTGAAGATAACGGAAAAACCACAATTAAGGTTTTAATATATACTAAAGAGCCTGTAATTTATACTTCCGACGAACTAGAAAAAGATACTGCAGGTTTCGGTCATGGTGGTGGAGACTACTTCCTATGCGCCCAACTATACGACATGATTACAGGTAATGTGGGTGCATCTACAACCCTAGAAGCATCAATAGAGAGCCATTTGATAGCTTTAGCAGCAGAAGAATCAAGAAAAACAGGAAAAGCTGTTCAAATAGAACATAAATAAAACATTTAAAAACCCCACTCTTTTATGAGTGGGATTTTTTATTGCTTTTATAATGATTGATACTCAACAGTAATAACTAGATAATATTTATGCTCTAACTTATCTATTTTTTCTTGAAGCTGATTAACTATTTCCTCTCTTGAGATTTTATTATCATATGGCACGGCGACGTCAAAAATAAGATTGGTAAAACTCACCCCTTTTACAACCCTGAAATCATGCATCGTAAAAGTTTTATCTATACTTAAAAGCATTTCATTAACTAAGCATCTAATTTTATCAACTTCAGGATTATCAATTTCAATTGGGTCCAAATGCCCAATTAATACTATTTTCAATTGTTCGTATGCTTTCCTTTCGATTTCGTCAACTAATTCATGGGACAGCATAACGTCAACTCTTGAATCGACCTCTATGTGAACGCTTGCATAATAGTTGTTTGGACCATAATTATGCACATTAAGGTCATGCATACCTATAACACCTTCATATGATAAAATAAGATTTTTAATTTTATATACGAGCTCTGCATCTGGTGCTTGACCAATTAATTTGGAAAAAGTTTCTCTTAAAATCTTAACGCCTGCAAATGCAATAACAAGGGAAACAAAAACACCAGCATATCCGTCAAAGTTAAACGATATTACTTTTGATGCAATTATAGTAATCAATATAATTAAAGTTGAAATACTATCTCCTAAAGAATCAAACGCAGACGCTTTAAGAACGTCCGATTGAATTTCCTTAGAAACGATTGAATAAAGAATAAATAAAAACAATTTGCATGCAACGGAAATTGACAAGATAATTACCATCAACCACGAAAAACTCATCACAGAAGGTGTAATTATTTTTCCTATCGACTCCTTAACTAATTCAAAAGCAACAAGTAGTATTAAGAAAGCAATAACCATTGCAAGGACGTATTCTGTCCTAGCATGACCAAAAGGATGGTCTTTGTCAGCAGGTTTAGACGAAAGTTTAAATGACACAAAAGACAATACGCTACTAAAGGTATCCATTAAATTATTCAAGCCGTCTGCTAAAACTGAAATTACTCCAAAAAGAACACCAATTACTATTTTGCTTGATGCTAAAAGCACGTTTATAAAAATTCCTATGATGCTCGTAGAATAGCCTAACTTTTCTCTTTTCATAACTAAATCAAATAAAAAACGCCATATTTCATGGCGTTATTTTTTATTATTTTTCCATTAAATTAATGATATCGCCAACGGTCTTAATGTTTGCTAATACATCATCAGGAATTGATACTCCACATTCCTCTTCAATATTCATTACCATTTCAACAACGTCTAATGAATCGGCACCTAAATCCTTCACAATATCTTTTTCATCTGTTAGTTCATCAATAGATTTGTTTAATTGCTTAGAAATTATTTCCTTTACTTTATCTGCAATATTCACTAGTTTTTCCTCCAGCTTATTTTTTAATATTATAATATAATTATCAAAATAAATCAAGTAATAATTGTAAATATATTAATAATCATCTAATTTGTCGCAGTAAACAATGCTATAGAGTTAGATTCAAGGTTATATTCATTTTTATACTCTTTTCCTGAAGATATTTCGTGCATACTACCTTCAAAATCGATATAACAGCTTTCGTTTGATATATTAATTGCAACCAAAAGTTCCTTTTTTCCTAATCTTTTAAAGATGAAAATACCTTTGTCTACAAAAACAAGTTCAAACGAACCATTATTAAGGCATGAAAACCTAGTTCTAATTTCTCCTAACTTTCTATACCACGAAACAAGGTCATGATTAATGCTTTCCCAATTAAAACATTTTCTGTTTAATGGGTCAACAAAACCTTGCATTCCTATCTCGTCTCCATAATAAAGGCTAGGAACACCACAAAGAGTATATTGTAACAATGATGCAACCTTAACTCTAAAAATCGCCTTGGCAAGGTCTTTTTGCTCTATAAATAGTCTAGATTGCTCTTCCTTTGATTTTCCATTTACGTCTATATTAGAGAGCGCAGAAATTATTCTAAAAGTATCGTGCGTTGACAAGATATTCATTAATGAATGTAACGAAGTTTCTGGATAATGGTCTATTTGAGTATAAATAACGTTAAGTAACTCATAAGGGTTTTTAGTCTTTACAAAATCAATTATTGAATTTCTCAAAGGATAATTCATTACTGAGTCTAACTCGTTCCCTTGAAAATACTCTCGCCTAACCCCGTAAGAAATTTTGTTAGATGCATCTTCCCAAACCTCGCCTATAATTATAGCATTATTATTCACCGTCTTTACTTTAGAAGATATATCCTTTACAAAGTCGCCTGGAATTTCATCAACAACGTCCAATCTCCAGCCAGCAACACCGAGTTTGGTATAATAATCCAACACACCGTTTTCGCCTACGATAAAGTCTCTATAACCACCTTTTTGCTTGTTTGTAGCAGGAAGTGTTTTTATTCCCCACCACGACTCGTAATCGTTAGGATAACTCTTAAAATTAAACCAAGAGTAATATTTTGAATTCTTACTTTGATACGCCCCTACTTCTTCATAGGTCGAGTTTTTATTAAAGTATAAGCTGTCTGACCCCGTATGATTAAAAACGCCGTCTAAAACAATTTTAATACCATTCTCGCTCGCTTTATCAATTAAATCTTTAAGGTCGTATATATCGCCAAGTAACGGGTCTATCTCCATATAATTACCAGTATCGTATCGGTGATTAGAATAAGCCTTAAATATAGGATTAAGATAGATACAATTAACGCCTAATGATTTTAAATAATCAAGCTTTTGCGTAATACCTTTCAAATCGCCACCAAAGAAATCGTTGTTCAAAACTTCTCCTTCTTCGTTAGGTAAAAAACGAGGCATTCCACCCCAATCTTCTCGAAGAACCTTTCCTTTTTGCGCTCTAAAATTTTCTTTTGAACTGTAAAATCTATCTGGGAAAATTTGATAGATTACACCACCTTTAATCCAGTCGGGAGCCTTATAATCTTTATCATAAACAGTGAGTTGATATTTATCTGGCTTTTCACATATCACGGCATCAAACAAATTACCTTTTCCAAGGAAGAGTCCGTCTCCGGTCCTAAACCAATAATAATATAATCCTTTCTTTAGAAAAAAATCAACTTCAAAAAAATCGCCACGATTATTCATTGGATATTCAGCGATTTTCTCTTCACCATCTTTTTGAATAAGCAAAAGGACAGAGTCAAAAATATTTTTGACTCTGACCGTTAATTTTGTATCAGATGGAATTGCTCCTGTAATTGATTTATGTTGTTTTGATAAAGAATTATAAATCATTTTAGTCAATAGATTTTAGGTTCCAAATATTATCAGCATACTCTTTAATACTTCTATCACTAGCAAAGATACCGGCAGAAGCAATGTTGTTAAGACTCTTTTTCGCCCAACTCATCTTATCTTGGTATACCTTGTCAGCTTTTTTATGAATATCGCAAAACGCACCGAAGTCAGCAAGACACATATATGGGTCTGCAACGGGACTTCCAGTTAATAGGTAGTTAGCAATATCACTAAATGATTGATTATTAAAGCCTTTAATTAATGCTTGAATTACTTTTTCTAATCTTTTATTGTTTGTATAGTATTCCGAAGCATTGTAGCCAGTCTTCCAAAGTGATTCAACCTCGTCGGCAGTTAATCCAAAGATAAATATATTATCCTTTCCAACAACTTGGCTCATTTCCACGTTTGCGCCGTCTAGCGTTCCAATGGTTAAAGCACCATTTATCATAAACTTCATATTACCCGTGCCACTCGCCTCTTTACCGGCTTGAGAAATTTGCTCACTTATTTCAGTCGCTGGCATAAGTTTTTCAGCAATAGAAACACAATAATCCTCAATATAAACAACCTTTAGTTTCTTACTAATAATCGGGTCTTTTTTAATTTCTTCACTTAAACTACAAATAAGTTTAATTATTTGTTTAGCGAAGTAATAACCTGGTGCTGCTTTTGCACCAAATATAAAAGTCTTAGGGGCCATTTCAAGATTAGGATTTTCTTTTAAGTCGTTGTAAAGAGAAATAATATAAAGCGCATTCAAAAGCTGACGCTTATATTCGTGCAATCTCTTTGCTTGAACGTCAAAAATAGCGTCGGGAGTGATTTTTATATCTCTTTTCTTAAGTAGGAAGTCGCAAAGTTGCTTTTTCTTTAATTCCTTTATTTTATTTATTTCTTCTAAAACTGCTTTGTCGTTTTCAAATTTTTTGAATTTTGATAATTCTTTGCCATCTTGAATGAACTTGTCGCCAATACAATCGCTTATTAATTTAGTTAATTCAGGGTTAGATTGGCAAAGCCATCTACGGTGAGCAATACCATTTGTAACGTTAGTGAATTTTTCTGGATATACGTCGTAAAAGTCTTTAAAAATACTGTTTTTGATAATTTCACTATGCAAAGCAGAAACGCCATTTACGGTATGAGACGCTACAACGGATAGATTTGCCATTTTAATTTGGTTATGCGAGAAGATGCTCATTCTATCTATTTTGTCCCAATCTCCTGGGAATTTATCCCACATTTGAGCGCAAAAACGTTGGTTGATTTCTTTTAAAATCATATATATTCTAGGTAAGCGTCTTTGAATTAAATCCTCGCTCCACTTTTCTAGCGCTTCACTCATAACGGTATGATTGGTGTATGCAACCGTCTTAGTTACAATATTCCATGCATCATTCCAAGAGAAACCGTTTTCATCAATTAAGATGCGCATTAATTCTGGAATACATAACGCAGGATGTGTGTCGTTTATGTGGATTGCTGCTTTTTCTGGAAGAGATAAAAGAGAACCATATCTCTTTTTATGGTCGGCAACAATATCTTGAAGGGCTGCAGAAACAAGTAAATACTGTTGTTTTAAACGGAGAGACTTACCCTCAAAATGGTTATCCGACGGATATAAAACTTTTGAAATAAGTTCTGCCTCGTTATCCTCTTGAATACTGCGCATATAATCGCCTTGAGAGAATGTTTTCATGTCAAAATTATGGTGAATGTTTTGAGCTTTCCATAATCTCAATACTGAAACAGCTTGGCTATCCTTACCAGAAATCATCATATCGTAAGCAACAGCCTCGATTTCCTTAGCATCGTAATGAGCAACTTCTAGACCTTTTTCAGTCCAATTTTCCTCAATATGACCGTCAAATTTAATCTTATAAGTTTTATCGTTTCTTTGAGTTAACCAAACCTCTCCACCCGGCAACCAAATGTCTGGCAATTCCATTTGCCAACCGTCAACTATTTTTTGCTTAAACAAACCGTATTCGTATCTTATTGAATATCCAACAGCAGGATAGTTTTGGCTTGCTAGAGCGTCCATAAAACATGCGGCTAATCTTCCTAGTCCACCGTTTCCTAATCCTGCATCAGGCTCGCAATCATACATTTCTTCTAAAGAAGTGTTAAATTGTTTTTTTAACGCTCCGTCAAACGCATCTTGAACACTTAGATTATATGTGTTATTTTTAAGAGATTGCCCTAACAAGAATTCCATGCAAAGATAATAAACTCTCTTACCATTTTTTTCACGATACTTTTTGTTGAACGCATTTCTTTTCTCTAAAAGCATATCCCTAATGCACATTACAACGGCTTTATAAATTTGCTCTTTTTCAGCTTCTTGTGGGCTTACGCCAAAATATTTAGAAAGCTTGCTTTTAATAAGTGAGGTCGCCTCTTTTTCTGTAATATTTATCATTATTCTCTCCTAAGGTTTATTTGTTGTAAAGTTCTAGGTATTTATTTGCAAGTCCGTTCCAAGAAAAATCAGTTGACATTGCTCTATTCAAAACGTCCTTCCAAGACTCTTTATTTTTAAAGGTTCTAATCGCCTCGTTAATAACGTAAAGCATATCGTGAGCATTATAATCGTGGAAAGTGAAGCCATTTCCACTTTCGCCCGTATATGACTTTATGCTATCGTTTAAGCCTCCCGTTTCTCTAACGATTGGAACCGTTCCATATCGACTTGCAATCATTTGAGATAAGCCACAAGGTTCCATTTTAGAAGGCATTAAAAACATATCAGCCCCAGAATAAATCTTTCTAGACAAATCCTGATTATACGCTATTATAGTAGCACATTTTCCCTTGTAACTATTAGATATACTTGTGAAATAGTTCTCGTAAGAAGTCTCACCCTTTCCCAAAATTACAACTTGAACGTCGTCAACTAGCAAATCTTCAAGGACTGCTTTAACAAGGTCTAGACCTTTATGTGAAACTAGCCTTGAAATTATTGCAATCACAGGAACGTCTTCCCTAATTGGAAGTCCGAGCATTTTTTGAAGCTCTTGCTTACAAACTGACTTACCAGATAGATTATCAACAGAATAATTGGCAAATAAACACTTATCCGTCTCTGGGTTATAATAATCGACGTCAATCCCGTTAAGAATGCCGGATAATTTATTTGCATTTCTATTAATAATGCTTTCTAAATCATGTGCAAAGAATGGATTTTTAATTTCTTCGGCATAAGTAGGACTAACAGTTGAAACAATATCCGCCATTTCAATGGCACCTTTCATTAAGTTGACGCAGTAATTAAACTCAACAAAATTATATATTGACTCAGGGAAACCAAACAAGTCGCCATAAGTGTCTAGAGAAAATCTTCCTTGATATTCTATATTGTGAATTGTAAATACCGTTTTAATCTTTCTAAAATTATCATCACGATAATACATGCCTTTTAGATATATAATCGCAGAAGCAGTTTGCCAATCGTTACAATGTAAAACGTCGGGATATATATCTAACCTAGAAATAGTGTCTAGAGCAGCACGAGAAAAATAAGCAAATCTTTCAGCGTCATCATAAAAGCCGTAAATATTACCCTCTCTCTTAAAATAGTATTCGTTATCGATAAAATAGAATTTAACGCCTTCGTATTCGTAGAAAAATACGCCACAGTATTGTAAACGCCAAGAAACTGAAACGTTAAAACTAGTTAAAAAGCTAAATTTTTCCCTATATTCAGGTTTTATACTGCTATACATAGGAAGAATAACGCTTATATCTAAACGTTTGTTTTTAGCAAGCGTTTTTGGAAGTGAACCCAAAACGTCAGCAAGTCCACCTGTTGCGATAAAAGGTGCTGCTTCTGAACCAAGAAATATAATCTTTTTCTTTTTAGAAACTTTTACCTGTGGAAGTTTTCCACTTGCTGAATTTGCCCTTTTTGTCGTGGAACTTTTTTTACTTGATGATTTTTCGGTCGTGTTAGTTTGCTTTTTTACAGTTGCCATAGCCCCTCCTTAAATCATTATTCCTTTACCAACGTAGAATGGGTGCGTTTCGCTACCCGACAACACTACCTTGTCCTTAATAGTAACGTTTTTATCAGTTATAATACAATTTAACGTGCAGTTTTCACCAAGAACGGTATTTTGCATTACAATGCTGTTTTTTACCTTACAGCCTCTTGCAACTTTAACGTTTCTAAAAATTATACTGTTTTCTACTTCTCCCTCAATAACACAACCGTCTGCAATCATAGAATTTTTCACTATTGCGCTATTACCGTATTTAGTAGGTGCTGAATCACGAATTTTTGTAAATACGCTTCTGTCCCCAAATATTTCGTCTCTAATATCCTTATTTAAGATTGCCATATTGCTTTCAAAATAAGATTGAAGAGAATAAATACCTGAATAAAAGCCCTTATGCTCAAATCCCATAATTTTAAGACTTTTAAGATTTTCAGCAATAACGTCGTTTGTAAAACTTTTTTTGTTGTGGGCAATACTGTCCATAACTATATTCTGTAATAGTGTCTTTTTAAGAACGAAAACGTTAATAAATACGTTTGCATCTTCCTTTTCAAGAGAGGTTTTGTAATTAAGACCTACAATTCTACCCTCGTCGTTTACTTCAAAAGTCGTTCCATAATGTTCGGTATTAGAAAGAGGCACGCCTTTCTTGTAAATTAAGGTTATATCAGCATTATTACGAGCATGATATTCTAGAACTTCATTGTAATTTATTCTACAAATAGAATCACAGTCGGTCATAATAACGTATTCTTCGTCGGCACGGAATAAGAAACTAGTTACGCCTTTAAGAGCCTCGAGTCTAGTATTATAAAGGCTACTGCTTTCAGTATTACCAAATGGTGGGAGAATGATTAAACCACCGTCTTTTCTAGCCAAATCCCAATCCTTACCACTACCAACGTGGTCCATTAGTGATTGATAATTACTCTTAGTGATAATTCCAACGGTATCAATTCCTGAATTTACCATATTAGATAGAGGGAAATCAATTAAACGATATCTACCACCGAATGGAATAGACCCAAAACTTCTAACCCTAACTAGTTCAGGAGTGTTAGAATCGTGAATATTAGAAAAAACAATACCTACTGCTCTCATACTTATTTTTCCTCCTTAACGTTACTATCAACGATTTGACCACCGTTAATCTTGACGTTTTCGCCAATAACGATATCTCTTCCAAGCAATGCAATTCCCTTACCACTTTCAATCGAATCGCCAATTATTGCATTCTTTTTAATTAAGGTTCTTTCATCAATTATCGAATACTCTATCGTTGCATTATCTTCAATGGTTACGTCCGACATAATGATACTGTTTTTTACCGTAACGCCTTTTCCAACTTTAACGTCACTAGCAAGAACGGAATTTTCTACCGTTCCAAATACTTCACAACCAGACATAATAATGCTGTTTGTTGCCTTTCCACCCTCGCCAATAAAATGAGGAGGTGCGAGAGGGCTTCTTGATTGAATTTTCCAATTGTTGTCAGTTACGTCGAAACTAGGCGTGTCGCCAAGTAAGTCCATATTTGCTTCAAATAATGAATTTATAGTTCCAACGTCCTTCCAGTATCCGTCGAATTGATAAGCCATCATTTTTTCCCCTGAGGCAAGCATAGTAGGTAAAACGTCCTTACCAAAATCGTTAGATGAAGTTGGATTTTTACTATCTTGTTCTAGATATTTATACAATTTTTCTGCTGTAAAAATATAAATACCCATCGAGGCTAAGGTAGATTTAGGTTTTTTTGGTTTTTCTTCAAACTCATAAATAACGCCGTCTTGATTAGTATTTAGAATACCAAATCTTGACGCTTCTTCAAGAGGAACGTTAAGAGCCGCAATAGTGCAATCTGCATTATTCGCCGAATGATATTTAAGCATTTTTGAATAGTTCATTTTATAAATATGGTCGCCAGATAAAACCAAAACGTATTCTGGGTTGAATTGTTTTATAAAATGTAAATTTTGATAAATTGCATTTGCTGTTCCCTTATACCAATCGGAAGACGTCTTCCCTTGATATGGAGATAGAATATGCACGCCACCAAACGACCTATCTAGGTCCCAAGGTTGTCCGTTTCCTATGTAGTCGTTTAACACTAGAGGTTGATATTGAGTTAAAACACCAACCGTATCTATTCCTGAATTAACGCAGTTAGACAATGGAAAGTCAATAATTCTATACTTTCCACCAAATGAAACTGCAGGCTTAGCGATATTATTAGTTAGGGCGTAAAGCCTGCTACCTTGTCCACCTGCTAGCAACATTGCAACACATTTTTTCTTTCTTATCATATATATTTCTCCTTATTAGTTATCGTTTTTAACGAGATATAATCCTGTAAATCTAGGCAAATCTATTCTAATTGAATATTTTTTTCCATGCGCTGGTTTTTTTGCCGTTCTATAGGTCGTCTTTTTGTTAAACCCTCTTCCACCGAATTTAACGCTATCTGTGTTTAGAAGAGTTATATATTGACCTTTCTCAACTCCAAGTCGATATAAAGGATAATCGTTGCCTGAAAAATTAAGAATAACGACAACGCTTTTACCACTTTTATCCTTTCTCTCAAAGGCGATAAGATTATTATCTCTTTCGTTTACAGAAATCCAATTAAAACCATCCCACGAGTCGTCGAGTTCGTATAATGCTGGAACGTTTTTATAAACGTGATTTAAATACCTATTAAATTCTTTAAGCCTTTTATGATAATTGAACTTTAGCATAAAAAACTCTAGCCCTTCCTGTTCGTTCCACTCCCTAAATTGACCATATTCATTACCCATAAAGGAAAGTTTTTTTCCGGGGTGAGCATACATATATGCATTAAAAACCTTAAGATTAGAAAACTTATCTTGTATTTCACCAGGCATTTTATCTATAAGTGATTTCTTGCCGTGAACAACCTCGTCGTGAGAGATTGGTAAAATAAAGTTTTCACTAAATGCATAACACATAGAAAAGGTAATTTTATCATGCAATGCACTACGGAAATATGGGTCGCTTTCCATATATTTAAGAGAATCGTTCATCCAACCCATATTCCACTTAAAATTAAATCCTAACCCACCAACGTCTACAGGTTTAGTAATCATTGGAAATGAGGTGGATTCTTCAGCAGCCATTATTGCTTTAGGAAAATTAGCAAATATTACACTATTTAATTGTTTGAAAAAATCAATGGCTTCTAAATTATAGTTGCCACCAAATTTATTAGGAATCCACTCGCCCTCTTCTCTACAATAATCTAAATAAAGCATAGAGGCAACAGCATCAACCCTTAGACCGTCTATATGAAATTTTTCAAAAAGAAAATAAGCATTTGAAATTAAGAAACTTTTAACTTCGTTTTTTCCCCAGTCAAATATTCTAGTTCCCCAACCTTTATGCTCTTTTTTCGTCGGCGAGGAATATTCATAGCATGAAGTTCCATCAAATTCATACAAACCGTGTTGGTCTTTTGCAAAATGTCCTGGAACCCAATCTAGAATAACACCAATACCTCTTTCGTGGCAACAGTCAACGAAATACATAAAATCTTTTGGTGTTCCATATCTAGAAGTAATGGCATAATAACCGGTTACTTGATATCCCCACGAACCGTCAAAAGGGTGTTCACACAAAGGCATAAGTTCTATATGTGTGTAGCCCATATCGTGAACGTAGTCTACTAATTCACGTGCGTAGTCCCTATATGAATAATAGTTACCATCTTGATGTTTTTTCCATGATGAAAGGTTTACTTCGTAGATGTTAACAGGCTTACAATAAGGATAAGACTTTGTTTCCTGATATTTTTTATCATTCCAAACGTAACCGTCTAGGTCGTATAACTTTGACGCCGTCTTAGAAGGTGTTTCTGCATGAAATGCGTAAGGGTCAGCCTTAAAAATAGTCTTCCCTCTTTTAGTAACTGCAAATTTATACGCATCATATTCAGTTAATCCAGAAATAAATAGTTCGTAAACCCCTTGTTCATTGACCATTCTCATTGGTGAAAGTTTTTTATCCCAACAGTTAAAATCACCAACAATAGAAACACTATCTGCTCTTGGCGCCCACGTGCGAAAAATGAAACCATCTTCACCGTTAACAGTGTATTTATGCGCACCAAAATATTCGTAGGCTTTATAGTTAGTTCCCTGATGAAATAAATATAAAGGTAAATCTGCTAAATTTTCCGGAGGTAATTTCTTTCTACGTGCCATAATTAAATAATATAGTTAGAATTTTTCTTTGGAGCAGACTCCATTTCCTTTTTAGTATTTTCATAACCTTTTCTGCCAAATAATGCATAGGTGGCATTTTTACCACCCTCAACGCCAGGTTGATTAAAGGTATCTATATTAAGCATTGCTCCTGCATATGCAGTTTCCATTTCAAACAAAAATAAAAGTTGACCAATGGTAAACGCATTTATTTCAGGTAACATAATTGTAAAGTTGGCTCTGTTTGATGTAGTTAATGCATATTCAGTAGCCTCTCTTTCAGCGTTAATTAATTCACTCATTGTGTGTCCACATAAGAAATTAACGTCAGGAATAGAATCGCAACCAGAACTTATCGTTACCTCGTTACGGAAGTTCTCAACACCGATAATGGTTATAACCTTGTCGAATGGACCTTCACGATATAGTTGCACTTGTGAATGTTGGTCGGTAACGCCTAATGCTTTTACAGGTGTTTGACCTACGAAAACTAAGTTACCGTCGTTGTCTTGAGCTTTACCTAGACTTTCACCCCATAATTGGCAATACCAATCGGCAATATATTTTAAACCGTCTGCATAAGGCATCATAACCGAAATATTCTTGCCGTTTTTCATAGATAAAACTTGAAGCAACGCTGAAAGTAAGGCAGGATTTTTCTTAACGTCTTTAACCTTACACATTTTATCCATATAAGCAGCGCCTTTTAATAAGCCTTTGATATCAATTCCAACAACGGCTGCAGGAAGTAAACCAACCGGACAAAGTTCGGAAAATCTACCACCAACTCCATCTGGAATATAGAAAGTTTTCAAGCCTTCTTCTTTGGCGATTTTAATTAGGTTGCCCTTGTTAGCAGAAGTTGTTGCTATCATGTGGTCTTTAGCCTTATCCCCAAACCTCTTTTTTAAAATATCCATAATTATTAGATATTGAGCCATTGTCTCGCTAGTAGCACCACTCTTTGTTACAACGTTAAACATAGTTTTGTTTAAGTCAAGAACGTCTAATAAAGCATTCATTCTTTCAGGGTCAACGTTATCCTCAACGTATAATTTAGGCGCTTTTCTCTTTGATTTAGGAAGTTCGTTATGTCTTAAATGACATAATGCTTGGAAAACAGCAATGGGACCTAATGCAGAGCCACCAATTCCCAAAACTACAAAATTATCAAAATTTTTCTTAATTTGTTTTGCCGTTGCTATAATATCTGCAACAACTTCGTTTTGATTATAAGGAAGTTCAGTCCAGCCCATCATACCGTTACCACGGTTTTCCTTAACTGTTTGATATGCTTTTTCAACAAGTTTTTTATTAGAAGTAAAATCTAAATCAGTAAAGCCCTGTTCACTGCCTATATAATCTGCCATCATATTGTTATAATCAAGTTTAATTTGCATTTTTTTTGCGTATTCGCTCTTCATTTTTCTCTCCTACTATAGTTATTATATATTTATATTAATACTTTTACCATAAATTGTCAATAACTAAGTGTGTCAAAAAACAACGAAAACTAAAGAAAACCCCCTATCAAGGGGGTTTTAGTCTAGTTGCTAAGGTCTTTAATTTGTTTAACGAGTTTCTCTCTCATTTCTAAATATTTGTTTAGTTTTGCTCTTTCGTTATCTACCAAAGCTTTTGGAGCCTTATCTAAGAAACCGTTATTAGAAAGTTTTCCATTTGCTCTCTTAATTTCATTTTCGACAGTGTTAAGTTCTCCGTTAAGTCTCTTAATTTCACTATCAATATCTACTAAGTCGCCAAGAGGAACAAAAATCTCTGCAGAAGGAATAACTTGTGAAACAAATTTTTCGGTTAGCGTTTCTTTTTCGTTTAGGAATTCAAGTGCTGATACTCCTGCTAGTTTTTCAATATAAACTGCTCCGTTTTTAAATAATTTCTTATTTTCCGTCTTAACGAATAACTTAACTTTCTTTGAAGGCGCTGCCCCAACCTTTGCCTTAATATTTCTAACGTTTTTAATTACGTCCTTAATAGGCTCAATGTCTCTAACGCTTGTAGAATAATTATTCTTTGCGTTATATCTTGGGAATTCAGCAATAATTAACGCTCTACCAGCGTTAGGCATGCTCTTATAAATTTCTTCAGTAATGAAAGGAGCAAACGGATGCATTAATTTTAGAATATTATCTAGAACGCATACTAGAACACTTAAAGTGCTAATTCTAGCGTTTTCGTCTTCGCTGTAAAGAATTGGCTTAGTTAATTCAATATACCAATCGCAGAAATCACTCCAAACAAAATCGTAAAGATTTGCAAGCGCAACACCCATCTCGAATTTTTCCATGTTAAGAGTAACCTCTTTAATGGTCTTGTTAAGCCTTGTAATTATCCACTTATCGGCTACGTTTAACTTGCAATCTTTAATGTCTAAAATTTGTTTATCTTGAACGTTTAGTAAAACGAATCTAGATGCATTCCAAATTTTATTCATAAAGTTTCTAGCGCCCTCAATTTTTTCGTCAGAGAAACGCATATCACTACCGGCAGCAACGCCGTTTACAAGTGAGAAACGTAAGGTATCTGCACCGTATTTTGCAATAATCTCGGTTGGGTCAATACCATTACCTAAAGACTTGCTCATCTTTCTGCCTTGTGAATCTCTTACAAGTCCGTGTATTAACACGTTCTTGAATGGAATTCTGTTCATATGCTCTAATCCAGAGAAAACCATTCTAGCAACCCAGAAGAAAATAATATCGTAACCGGTAACTAAAACGTCGGTTGGATAGAAATATTTTAAATCTTCCGTCATGTCTGGATAGCCAAGCGTTGAGAATGGCCACAATGCTGATGAGAACCAAGTATCTAACACGTCTTCGTCTTGTTTGATATTCGTGCTACCACACTTAGAACATACTTTAACGTCCTCTTTAGAGATAAACATTTCTCCACAATCTTGACAATAATATGCAGGAATTCTATGTCCCCACCATAATTGACGAGAAATACACCAATCTCTAACGTTTTCCATCCAGTTAAAGTAGATTTTAGAAAATCTATCAGGCGTAAATTTTACTTTTTTAGTTTTAACAACGTCAATTGCTGGCTTAGCAAGTGGCTCCATTTTAACAAACCACTGTTTAGAAACAATTGGTTCAACCGTCTTTTTACATCTATAGCAATGTCCAACGTTGTGATGAAGTGGTTCTATCTTTTCTAATACGCCAAGTTCTTTAAGCTTTTCAACGACCTTTTCTCTACACTCAAGAGAATCCATTCCGTTAAATTCTCCAGCATTTTCATTCATAGTGCCGTCGTCATTTAAAACTTTTACGACGGGAAGACTATGTCTTAAACCAACCTCAAAGTCGTTAGGGTCGTGTGCAGGTGTAATCTTAACGGCGCCCGTGCCGAATTCTAGTTCAACGTAATCGTCAAAAACAATAGGAATTTCTTTATTAAGAATAGGTAAAATCAACGTTTTACCCTTCATGCTAGCATATCTCTTGTCGTTTGGATTTACGGCAACGGCAGTATCTCCAAACATAGTTTCAGGACGAGAGGTCGCAACGGTAACAAATTCGTCGCTACCCTTTACAGGGTATTTAATATACCAAAGATTACTATCCTCTTCAACGTAGTCAACTTCAGCATCAGAAAGTGCAGTTTTACAGTCTGGACACCAGTTTATAATTCTATCGCCTCTATAAATTAATCCTTTTTCGTAAAGATTAACGAAAACTTCTTTAACAGCTTTAGAACATCTTTCGTCCATAGTGAAAGCAAGTCTAGACCAATCGCATGAAGAGCCTAATAGTTTTAGTTGTTCAACTATTCTACCACCGTATTTTTCTTTCCATGCCCATGCTCTTTCTAAAAAGCCATCTCTACCAACGTCATTTTTGGTTAAGCCTTCTTTAGCCATTTGCTCAACGATTTTAACTTCGGTAGCAATTGAAGCGTGGTCAGTTCCTGGTAGCCATAACGCACTATAACCTTGCATTCTTTTGAATCTAATCAAAATATCTTGCAAGGTTTCGTCTAAAGCATGACCCATATGTAATTGACCTGTAATGTTTGGTGGTGGTATTACAATCGTGAAAGGAAGTTTATCTGCATCAACATTAGCTCTAAAATACCCTTCTTTTTCCCATTCTTGGTATATTTCCTTCTCAAACTCCGAAGGATTATACGTTTTTGCCATATCCATAAAATTTTCTCCTCGTAACAAGTTCTTATTATACTTAATAATTTGAGTAATGTCAAACATAATTGACGAAACATTGTCAAATATGATGGTATTTTCATAAAATGAAGTATAAAAAAATGGAGAAAACTGCAATGAAACTTTCAAAAAAAATTTTTAGTATCCTGGCACTTGCCTTAGCGCTTTGCTTGTTTTCAACCACTTTCGTTGGTTGCAAAAACAAGAACGACGGTGGAATAACAAAAATAAGGCTAAACGAAGTAACCCACTCGGTATTCTACGCTCCACTTTACGTCGCTATAGAAAAAGGCTATTTTGCCGAGGAAAACATTGAAATTGAACTCACAAACGGTGGAGGCGCTGACGCATCAATGACGGCAATACTCTCTAAAAGTGCCGATATTGCTTTGATGGGTCCAGAAACTGTTATTTACGTTCAGCAACAAGGTAAAAAAGATGCTCCAAAAGTTTTTGGTCAATTAACGCAAAAAGACGGTTCTTTTTTAGTTTCTCGTAATGCCGAGCCAAATTTTGAATGGACTGATTTAAGAGGAAAAGAAATTCTCGCAGGAAGACGTGGTGGCGTTCCAGCAATGACGTTTGAATATATCCTTAATCAACTAGGAATGAGAGACGGCGATTACACTCTAAACTACGACGTTCAATTCAATCTTATGACCAGCGCTTTTATTGGTGGAACTGCTGATTACTGCACTGTTTTTGAACCTACGGCATCAGAATATCAAGCAAACGGCACATGGCATATCGTTGCAAGTGTTGGAGAACAATCAGGTGAAATTCCATACACGTCGTTTATAGCTCTTGACAGCTATATAAAAGATAACCCAGAAACTATTAAAGCTTTTTTAAGAGCATTAAAGAAAGCTTTTGAATTTATGGATTCACATACCGAAAGAGAGGTTGCTGAAGCAATAGTTAAACAATTTCCATCAACTAGTATAGCGTCTATTGAAACATCAATAAAAAGCTACAAAAACATTGATGCATGGAAAAAGAATATGCAAGCGACAAGTCAAAGTTTTGACACCTTACAAAACGTAATGATAAATGCAGGTGAATTACAAACCAAAACTTCTTTTAATAATCTAGTTAATAACTCATACGCAAAAGCAGTTTTCGGTTAAATAAAAACCTTCACTAGAGAAAAATATGAAAAAAATACTAGAAATTAAAGACCTTAACCTAACCTATCAAACGATAAAAGATGAAATTAAAGCGCTTGAAAACTTGACGTTTTCTTGTAATAAAGGAGATTTTATTTCAATAATTGGCCCGTCGGGGTGTGGAAAAACTACTATTCTTTCGATTATTGCTGGTTTAATTAAACCAACGTCAGGTCAAATTATTTTTAATGAAAACGATTCAAGCGAAAAGATAGGTATAGGATATATGCTACAAAAAGATTATCTCTTTCCATGGAGGACTATAGAAAAAAACGTCTATCTACCCCTTGAAATCAAAAGAGATAAATCTAAAAATAAGAAAGATTACGCAAATCTTTTGCTTAATAAATACGGTTTAGAAAAGTTTAAGAAAAAATATCCTAATCAATTATCGGGTGGAATGCGTCAAAGGGTTGCCTTAATTAGAACACTAGTATCAAACCCTCAGCTTTTATTGTTAGACGAACCTTTTTCTGCACTTGATTCACAAACTAGACTAATCGTTAGCGACGACGTATACAACATAATAAAAGCTGAGAAAAAAACTGCAATTTTAGTAACTCACGACATAGCCGAGGCAATCGCTATGTCTGACATAATCATAACTCTAACCAATAGACCTGCAAAGGTAAAATCAATTATTAAACCAGACGTCGAAGGCGAATCTCCTATTAAGAAAAGAGAGAGTCCTCAATTCTCCTACTGGTTTGAAAAAATATGGAAGGAACTACACGAATGAAGAACAAAACAACATTTTCAATCCACCATATAAAATACGTAAGAAAAATACGAAGAGAAAACTTTCTCGTTTTAACGTTAAGATTTGCCCTACTTGGCGTATTGCTTGGACTTTGGGAAATGTTAGCACGTTTAGAAATAATAGACCCCTTTATTACCAGTTCTCCTTCTAGGATTTTCAAGACGATTAGTAATCTGTTTAAGGAGAACAACTTACTATTCCACATAGGTGTAACGCTATATGAAACCATAATGGGTTTTTTAATAGCCGTAATTTTAGGCGTATTAATTGCTTTAGTATTATGGTGGTCTGAAAGAACGAGACGAGTTCTTGAGCCTTATATCGTGGTGTTAAATAGCCTACCTAAAATTGCATTAGGGCCAATAATAATAGTTTGGGTAGGAAGTGGCAGTAAGGCGATTGTTTTTATGGCTGTTCTTATTGGAATCGTGGTTGCTATTATTACTATGCTAAACGGATTCCTTGAAACTGATAAAAATAGAATTATGCTATTAAAATCAATGGGCGCAAACAAATTCCAAATTTTAACCAAACTAGTTATTCCAGGTAGTCTTCCTTCTTTTATAAGTATGCTAAAAATAAACGTTGGAATGGCTTGGATTGGCTCAATTATGGGCGAATATTTAGTTTCACGAGCAGGACTTGGATACCTTATTGTTTATGGTGGTCAGGTATTTAAACTCGACTTAGTTATGGCATCAACTATAATTTTATGCATACTGGCTACGCTAATGTATTTATTAGTTGCCCTACTCGAAAAATTAATTATAAAATACAACGATTAAATGTTAAAGCGTAGCGATTTTCGCTACGCTTTAACTTTTTTATAGAAGAATACAAATCATTCCACCCTTGTTTTCATTTACCATTTTAGTAATGGTTTTAGTAATTTTATTTTTAGCATCATCTGGAATTGCCATTAGTTTATCAGACAACCCATCTTTAACTAATTCGTTTAACGAACGACCAAAAATATTCGTATCTAAAATTTTATTAGGATTATCCTCAAACTTTGTTGATAAATACGAAACCATCTCTTCGCCCTGCTTTTCGTTGCCAACCGTTGGAGACACCTCGGTGGTAACGTCAACTTTCATAATATGCAAGCTAGGAGCAGTTGCCTTAAGTTTTACGCCATATCTACCGTTTTGCTTAACCAAAACAGGTTCTTCTAGCTTAAGTTCTTCAATTGAGGGAATAACGACCCCATAGCCATCTTTTTCGGCAATCGATAGAGCGTCTTTTATCTTGTTGAATTTTTGTTTTGATTGCGCAAACGACTTGATAAATGCCATTAATTCATATTCGTTGTTAATCTCCTCAGCGCATTCTTGGGATATAACTTTATAGAAGAATCCTTCCTTTGCATTTAAATTGCAGTTGCAACTGCCTTCTCCCATCATAAGTTCGTTCACCTCTAAGGGATAGAAGTTCTCATGCTCCACTAGCGCCTCGCAAATTGATGGAAAATCTTTCATCTTACAAAGATTTTTTGATGATTCCTTAACTTCGGCAAGAATTTCCATAATAATTGGTGAATCACTTGGCAACGCCTCCATCCATTTTGGTATGTTAACGTTTACGGAAAACATTGGGAATTCTAACAAAATTTTTTCAATAATATTGCTAATATCATCACTCTCAATAGTAGTAACGTTTGCAGCTATAACAGGGACGTCGTATTTAGCCTCAATTTCAACTACTAGTTTGTTTGTTTTTTCACTTTCCGGCTCTTTACAGTTTAATATAATTACAAAAGGTTTTTTACTTGCCTTTAATTCTTTAATTACTCGTTCCTCTGCATTAACGTAGTTTTGTCTAGGTATATCTGTAAAACTTCCATCGGTTGTTACGACTATTCCAATAGTTGAATATTCCTCTATTACCTTTTTAGTTCCTGTTTCTGCAGCCTTCTCAAAAGGAATAGGGTCAGCGTCCCAAGGTGTATTAACAAGTCTTGGCTTACTTTCTTCTTCATGTCCTTGAGCGCCGTCTACGAGATATCCAACACAATCAACCAGTCTTACGTTCGCAGACGTTTTGTTTTTTAATTGAATTTTTACTCCGTTTGACGGAATAAATTTTGGCTGAGTAGTCATTATTATTTTTCCGTCAGCCGATTGAGGTAGTTCGTCAATAGCAATTTGTTTTTGTAGCTTATTATTTATATTAGGAATTACGAACTTTTCCATAAATTTAGTAATAAAAGTAGATTTTCCTGTCCTAACAGGACCTACAACACCAATATAGATATCTCCACCTGTTCTTTTTGAAATATCGTTATAAATTCCAAATCTCTCCATAAAAAACCTCCCATACGTTACAATGTAATATATGAGAGGAAAATTTATATTATGAAAGAAAATTAAAAAAGTATTTATTCTTGATTAGACGTGTTGTTAGCAAGCTCCATCTTCTTTTTTTCTTCAAGTTTTTTTGCTTTCATTTTTACAACCATTTCTTTAATAGAGGTGGGGTGCTCTTCGCCAGACAACATTCTTTTGATATTGTTTCTATGAGCAAACCAGGTAAAGAAACATATTGCCAAAATGGTCATATTGGTAAATACAAACAATATAACGTTAGAAAACATTCCATTTATATAAAAAATATACAATCTCATTGAACCACTAATCGCCGGGGGTGTTATTGCAATAAAAGAACCCATAGCACCAAACTCTGTAAAATAAATAAAAGCAAGTGCTGCAACGATTGCCATAATTGAGACCATAGCCCAGCCCCAACCATGAACAGATTCACAAACTAAGAATACACCTATTGTTGAGGCAATTCCTTTTCCACCCTTAAATTTTAGAACAATAGGATAAATATGCCCCAAAACAGCAGAAAAGCCACATAGATATATAGCCAATTCGTTTACCTCAAATCCTGCCTTCGTATATACGTTATTAAACACAAAGAAAGCAACTAGACTACACACGGCACCCTTAAGAACATCTAAAAAGAAGGTTAAAAGACCAATCTTTAGACCAAAATTCCTACTCATATTTAACGTTCCTGGATTACCACTGCCTAGCTTTCTTATGTCTGACTTTTTTGCTCTTGAAATTAACAACGCCCAATTTATATTGCCGATAAAATAACTTGCAATACATAAAGCAGTTAATAAAACAATAATTTCTTTATTCGACATCTTCACTTTCCCTAGTTATAAGTTTAATTGGAGTTCCCGAAAAATCAAATGCCTTTCGAATGCAGTTTTCTAAATATCTCTTGTAAGAGAAATGCATCAACGCAGTTTCATTAACAAAAAAGATAAATGATGGTGGGGTTACTCCAGCCTGAGTTACGTATTTAATCTTTAATCTCTTTCCATTTACTGAAGGTGGTTCATTAGCACGGAAACAATCTAAAATTAAGTCGTTAAGTTGACCTGTTGAAATTCTTCTATTAGCATTTTCTAAAGCCTTTAATGAAATATCAAGTATTCTATCCGTTCTTTGCCCAGTCTTAGCTGAGACGTAAACTGGAATAAAATAATCCATAAATTTTAAGGCTTCGCTTAGGTCGTAGTTGTATCGATTAATTGTATTGGTGTCTTTTTCAATTAAATCCCATTTATTCATTACGACGATGCACGGTTTTCCTTGTTCGTGAATATAGCCACAAATCTTAACGTCTTGCTCGGTAATTCCTTGTTGACAATCTACCACCATTATACACACGTCGGCACGTCTAACAGCACCAAAAGCACGCAAAACACTATAATATTCTAAATCTTCTTCAACGCTTTTTTTCTTTCTAATACCTGCTGTATCAATAAGAATGAAATTATTATCCTTATATACGAAAGGCGTATCTATAGCATCTCTAGTCGTGCCTGCTATGTCAGACACAATAGTCCTATCAAACCCTAGCAATTTATTACATAAACTAGACTTACCAGCATTAGGTTTTCCAACGACGGCTATCTTAACTGACGTGGCGTCCTCGCCAGCGTCATCATTGTTAAAATATCCTACTACAGCGTCTAAAAGTTCAGCAATTCCCGTTCCGTGCTCAGCTGAAATACCATAAGGTTCACCTAACCCAAGATTATAGAATTCATATAGTTTTTCAGGATTATAGTTATCTAATTTGTTAACTGCTAAAACAACCGGTTTCCCCGACTTACGAAGTTTCATAGCAACGTCTTCGTCGGATGCGCTAAGCCCTGTTTTAGCGTCAGTAAAAAGAATGATTACGTCTGCCGTCTCGATTGCTATTTCGGCTTGTTTTTGAATATGTTTCCACATTACGTCAGTTGATTTTAGCTCTAATCCACCAGTATCAACTAAAGTAAAATATTGCCCACACCATTCGGCATCAGCATAAAGTCTATCTCTAGTTACGCCCGGAAAATCTTCAACTATAGAAATTCTTTTCCCAGAAACTTTATTAAAAAATGTAGACTTACCAACGTTAGGTCTACCAACAATTGCCACGAGAGGTCTTGACATTTTGTAATCCTTTACCTATTTAATCTTATTTAATACGTTCTTAAAATATTGTGGAATATCCACACAAAATTCGACTTTTTCCTTTGACGTTGGGTGAATTAATTCTAGTTTGTAGGCATGCAAGAGTTGACCATTTAACTTAAACTTTTGATTTTTATATCCGTATTCCAAATCCCCAACGATTGGATGCCCTAAATGCTTTGAGTGAACTCTGATTTGGTGAGTTCTCCCCGTCTTTAGTGAAAATTCACAAAGAGTGTAATCGTTAAACCTTTTAACTACTTTATACTCTGTAACGGCTTCTCTCCCACTAGAGGAAACAGCCATTTTAGTTCTATCTTTCTTATTTCTTTCAATAAAGGTATGTATAACGCCTTGATTATCTTTTACAATGCCCTCAAGCAAAGCCAAATAAATTCTTTTACAGGTTTTATTTTCTAGTTGCTTTGATATCTCTAGGTGCGCCTTATCATTTTTAGCCACCACTAATAATCCTGAAGTGTTTTTATCAATTCTATGAACAATTCCTGGTCTAATTACTCCGTTTATTCCAGACAAACTATCAAGATGATACATCAAAGCATTCACAAGCGTTGAACCGTGCGTGCCGTTACCTGCATGAACTGTCATTCCCTGAGGCTTATTAATTACTGCAATATCCTGGTCTTGATAAATTATATCGATTGGGATATTCTCCGGCTCTAAATCAAGATTTTTTGCTTCTACGAGAGTATATTCTACAACGTCTCCGTTTTTCAACTGTTTATTTGACTTGCATGATTTAGAATTAACAAAAACCAAGTCCTCGTCGCATAATTTCTTTATATACGACCTAGTCATATCAGTTTTAGATGCTAAAAAAACGTCGACTCTAGATGGCTCTTCGCTAGTAAAAATATAACTATTTTGCTTCATCTTTAGAGTCTACCTCTTTATTTGTGCGAGCAAAAATAGCGTTTTCGTCTAAGAAAAATAAGTGAAAAACAACCATTATAACACCAACGGTTAGACAGATATCTGCTACGTTAAATACAGGGAAATAATAATCACCGAACACAAACCTAATAAAGTCAGTAACGGCGTCATAACGGATTCTATCAATAAAATTACCGATTGTGCCTGCAACGGTAATGGCTAATGAAAATTGTAGCCACTTATAATTCTTTTTATATGCATAAAAGAAAAAGAATAAAAATACCAATAAAGAAAAAACTGTTAAAATCTTAAAAAACAGCTGAGCCCATGAAGCATCACTTAAAAAACTCCATGCAGCGCCAGTATTTTCAACCAAAGTAAAGTAGAAAAAATCTTCAATTATAGTAGTTTCCCCACTTTTTGTATATAACTTTGTAAATAAATTTTTCGTAAGTTGGTCGAGAAAAACCAACGCAACTGCCGTTAAGATTGAAAAAATTAAAACCAAAATTTTGTTTATTCGTTTTCTTCTAGCAAGCCCAGTTCCTTGCATAAATCCTCCAAGCGAAGATTCCCTGGATTTAACACCTCGTCTAGGTTAAATCCGTTATCACTCGTAATCGCTACGTATTCTTGTATTTTGTCCTTGGGCGAAAAAACAACGCTCTTAGATTGTTCTTTTTTACCCAAAGATTTTTTCAATTCTTTAGTAATCGTTTTATTATCCGTCTTATCACGTATCAACTTATCCAACTCATTTTTTAGCGTGCTTGCTTGTTTAATGGCAGGATAATAAGGGTATTTTTCTAGAACGTATTTAAAATAGTTCTCCCATTTTGAAGAAAAAACCTTTAAGGAATTAACGCAAGATAAGTAATTATTTTCTATCGCTTTATTGCTATCTTTTGCTGATTTTTCAGCATTAGTCAACGTTTGCAATACTAATTCTTCTTTACTCTTAAGAGCATTAACGTCTGCTTTCAATGCTCTATTCTCGTGGGAAAGTTCTGCAACTTTAGTTTCAAGTTCCAGAATTTTTTCTTTATATTTTAAGGCGTTTTCTTCGAGTATCTGCTCAACTTGCGCCTTCTTATACTTCCCCTTATTTAACTCCACGAGGTAAAGCCTCCACTATACTTTCTTCTCTCTAATTTCCTTAAGCATTTTTGTTTTTAGTTCGTATAATTCGTCAGATAAATCGACCTTGTAAACGTGTGGCTTATCTAAACGCTTATATTCATCCCAAAAACTATCTAACTCTTGCTTTGCATATTCCTTAATTTCCTTAAGGGACGGCAAGTCATACACTAGTTTACCATCTTTTATAACGTCAACTTGAAGCTTCCTTAAGGTATAGTCAGTATATTCAGTTTTTTTCCATCTTTCGGTAGGGTGTGTCAAAACGAGTGGCTTAGAAGAGTCGATATCTTCCTCACTTCGAAGGAGAATGAAGTCTGCCTCTGCTCTGCCTGTCTTTTTATCATAAACCCTACAAATGTTTTTAAATCCTGGATTTGTTATTTTTTCGGTATTTTCCGAAAGCTTAATCTTTGGAATCTCTTTTCCGTCGTCATCAATAACGGCAGAAAGTTTATAAACGCCACCTAGCGCAGGCATGTCGGCACTAGTGATTAATCTAGTTCCAACGCCCCACAAATCAATTTTTGCACCTTGATTTTTTAGCGAGTTAATCGAACGCTCGTCAAGGTCGCCAGAGGCACATATAATTGTTTCAGTATGTCCAGCGTCATCCAACATTTTCCTTGCTCTCTTTGATAAATACGCAAGGTCGCCCGAATCAAGTCTAATACCTCTAGGCTTATAACCCTTTTCCTTTAGGTAATCAAAGACTTTAATAGCGTTAGGAACGCCTTGATTAAGAGTATCAAACGTATCAACTAAAAGAAGTGTATTTTCAGGATAAACGTCAGCATAAGCCTTAAACGCTGTATATTCATCTTTAAAATTCATTACCCAACTGTGGGCATGCGTTCCGGCTACGGGAATATCAAACATTTTTCCAGCTAGAACGTTAGAGGTTGATGAACAACCACCTATAACTGCCGCTCTCGCACCGTATATTCCAGCATCAGGAGCTTGAGCACGACGAAGACCAAACTCCATAACTGCCCCATCTTTTGCTTCATAGCAAATTTTTGCCGATTTGCTGGCTATTAACGTTTGAAAATTAATTATATTTAGAAGCGCAGTTTCTATTAGTTGGGCTTGCATTACGGGAGCCTTTACCGTCAATATAGGCTCACCCGGAAAGACAACTGTTCCCTCTGGAACGGCATAAATATCTCCCGTAAATTTAAAATCTCTTAAATAATCTAGGAATTTTTCATTAAAAATATTTAAGCTCGTTAAATATTCTATTTCTTCAGCGCCAAAACGCAGATTAAGAACGTATTCAACTGCTTGTTCTAAGCCACATGCAAGTGAATAAGTAATCATTCCGTTTTGTCTAAAAAATAAATCAAAAACTGCTATCTCTTCCTTTCTACCTTGGTCAAGATAACCGTTCATCATTGTTAGTTGATATAAATCAGTTAATAGGGTTAAATTTCTCGTTTCCATAGTTTTATTATTTGAATGACTTAATTTTAGGTAGTTCTATTTCTTCTTTTTTGACGCTTTGGTCTTGTTTATCTAAAAGGCTTTTGTAATCACTAGAAGAATTATCGGCTAAATCAGTTTTGTTTCCAAAAAGCGTGTTTGAAATAATAGAGATACATAGTGCATAACATACCGAACATATTAAAGCGATATACCATGGAAGATATTGAATTGTTAAATAAACAATTGCTAGAGAAAGCATAATCGTTCCAAACATAACTTTTAAGGTAGATTTACCACAAAAACCACCTATGGTAAACAACAAACCAAATCCAAGGAAAATTCCAAAAAGAAAATTTAGTATTGGATGCGTCCAAACATCAAGATTTGCAGAGAAGTCTATTATGCAAAACGCAAGTGAAAAAACAATGATGGCAATTGATAAAACCATATTAATAAGTTTACTCTTAGATTTTTCCATACAATCCTCCATTTTTAATTAGTATAACACAATTTTTTTTCTTTGTAAATATAAAAACAAGTCGATATCTACTTTTTGAAAGTATAAATTTTATATTTTTTATTATTTAAATTTTATAAATTGACATTTTATACTCAATGTGTTAATATAAATCTTAGAATTTTTATTAGGTCTTTTATGATAGGTTTAATTTTCGCATTACATTCAGAAGCAAAACAAACAATTGAAAAAATTGAGAAATTGCAAGAAATAAAACTTTTAGACAAAACTGCCTATAAAGGTGTTTTGTTTAATAAAGAAGTAATCTTGGTAATTAGTGGTATTGGCAAGGTTAGCGCAAGTATTTCTACGCAAGCACTAATAGACAAATATAACCCAGAATATATCTTAAATATTGGAACTAGTGGTGGAACTGACACTTCAGTAAAAGTAAAAAATTTTTACGTAATAGACAAGTGTTTTCAGTTTGATTTTGACGTTACTGAGATTGATGACGTAAAAATTGGATATATTCAAGAATACGATAGAGTATTCTTCCCTACACACGTAAAGGGTTTAGACTTCTTAAACAAAACTAGTCTTGCAACTGCCGATAGATTTTCTAATGAGGCAAAGGACCTTAAACTTATAAAAGACAATGGTTGCGCAGTAAGAGATATGGAAGGCTCGGCAATTGCGCAAACATGTTTATCAAATACCATTCCTTTCGTTTGCATAAAAGGAGTTACTGACATTTACGGGACAAATGAAGACTTTTACACAAATCTAACTAAGGTTTGTTTAGAAATACCTAACACGATAGAGAAAGTTTTTGAAAACGTTAAATTCGATTAATAGATATTAGGGAGTTCGTATGAAAAAAATAAGAAACGTAAATACGAAAAATTTAATAAATACAGTTATTCTCACGTTGCTTGCAATTTTAACGATATTTATACCGTTCGTTTTTAAATCAACAAGTAACTTTTGCCTTTATTATGAAACTTTCCCATACGTGGGCAACGGAACTTTTGGAGAACTTTTAACGGAAATTTTCCTATATCTCGTTAGCTTTCTCTATGATTTGGAAGTTGATATATTGTCAAAAACGCTTAACGTTATTGCTTATTGCATCTACCACTTACCCCTAATTCTATTTTCAGTTATAATGTTAGACCTACTACTAGCAATTCTACTTATCCTCATTAAGAGAAATTGGCTTAGAGTTACTTTTAAGATTATAAGCGTTATACTTGGAATTGCTATGATTTTCGTCTTTCTTCTTTACGCATACTGTTTAACGATTATTATTCTAAATAACTATAATACAATTAAATTAGTTACGGAAAAAGGCTTGTTTGCCGTTTTCTCCTCAACGTTTATCTCCTTAGTTTTTTTAATTAAACAGTTTACTTGGTTCAAAAAACTATATTAATTTAAAATTAAAAAGCCTCGATATTTAGCATATCGAGGCTTTTTATTATATGTGCTTAAATCCTTTTCCGTATACTTCATTAGCCTCGGTAACAATTACAAAAGCATTTTCGTCAATTTTCCTAATAGAGGTTTTCAAGTAAACTATTTGCTTGTTTTTAACACAAGTTATTAGCACGCCTTTTTCCGTCTTTGTATACATTCCCTCTCCCTTTATTAAGGTAACGCCACGAGGACTATGGGAAATTAAAAAGTCAGCAATTTGCTCGGCTTTTTCAGTTATTATGTAACACATTTTGCCATGGTCGAATCCCATAACGATTAAATCGCTTACTTTTGCACTAACGAAGATTAATATTAAAGCGTATAGTATATTAGCTAACTTACCTAAAACTATTGCGCCCACTACAACGACTAAGCCATCGAAAAAGGCAACGTGTGTTGCAATACTTCCTAGTGGAATTATACCAAAAGTTAATCTACCCAACAATTCGGTGCCACCACTAGACGTTTCGTATTTAATAAACAAACCAATGCCTACGCCTTGCAATAAACCACCGTATAACGACGCTAAAACGTCGTCATCGGTAATATTTTTAATCAACCAAGCATTGTTTGGTAAAACTAATGCCCAAAATTCCGTGGCTAAACTTAGACAGGCTGTAGTTATAAAACACCTTAAGATAAATTTCCAGCCCATTTTCCTAAAACCTAGAATCAAAATTGGAATATTAAGAAGCGCAATAAACAAACCTGTTGGTAAATTAGTAAATACAAGGTGTAATAATGATGCAGCACCACTAACCCCACCACCAGTTATATAGTTAGGCTCTAGAAACATTTTAAGACTAAGCGAATAGCATAAACAGCCGAACAACATAAAAGAGTAACGCTTAATTTCATTTAATATCAATTTTTCTTTCATAATTTTTCTTCCACATAAATATTAAAAAGATAATATACTTTTACTTAAAAAAAGTCAATCCTTTATTTATATTATTTTATTATTTTTATAAAAAGAAAAACCCTCGCACAAAGCAAGGGATTGGAGCTGATAACCGGAATCGAACCGGTGACCTCATCCTTACCAAGGATGTGCTCTACCATCTGAGCCATATCAGCAGTTTTCTCTTAAGCATACTAATTATATATAATAAATTTGCTTTTGTCAAACATAAAACGGAATAAAATAAAAAAATATTAATAGCGTCGCTTGATTTTTTCAAGCGACGCTATTGTTTTAGTTATTCAGTTACTTCTTCAACGAAATCTTCCTCATTTTCTTCTTTTGAAGTAATGGCAATTCTAGAAACGTTAGAATCATCTATTCGCATAAGTCTTACGCCTTGAGTATCTCTACCAAATCTACTAATTTCTGCTGATGAAACTCTAATTATCGTTCCATTCGAGGTAATTACCATAATATCTTCAGTCTCGTTAACTAATTTAAGGCTAACAAGTTTACCAGTTTTATCATTAAATACGCCTGCCTTTACACCTTTTCCAGCACGAGATTGCAATCTATAATCATCAAGGGAACTACGTTTTCCGTAGCCTTTTTCTGTCATAGTTATAACTTCACAACCTTCCTTTATTACAGACATATCAACAACGAAGTCCCCGTCGTTAAGTTCCATACTTCTAACGCCTTGAGTATCCCTGCCCATAGCACGAATATCGTTTTCGTGGAATCTTATACATTTACCTTCATGTGATGCCGTAATAATCTCGTTAGAGCCGTCGGTTAAGCCAACAGAAATTAGTTCGTCTCCTTCTAAAATATTGATAGCAATCTTACCAACTTTTCTAATACTTGCAAACTCGGTAATGTTCGTTTTCTTAATTAAGCCGTTCTTTGTTGCCATCACGATAAAGCCTTCAAATCCAGCCTTTAAAGGAATCATTGCTTTTACTTTTTCGTTTTCAGCGAGTTGTAATAGGTTAACGATTGCCCTTCCTCTTGCAGTCCTTTGCGCCTCTGGAATAAAGTAGCCCTTTAGGCTATACACCTTTCCTTTATCTGTAAAGAATAATATATCGTCATGTGTAGATGTAACGAACATATTATTAACGAAATCTTCTTCCTTAGGCTTATGAGCAGTAACGCCCTTTCCACCACGATGTTGCGATTTATATTCGGATACAGGAACACGCTTAATATAACCAAAATGCGTAAGACTTACAACAACGTCTTCAACAGGAATCATATCGGAAATATCGATATCGCCGTAATCATATGAAAGTTCAGTCTTTCTTGGAGATGGGTATTTAGCCTTGATATTTTCCATATCTTGCCTAATAATTGCCTTAACTCTAGCCTCGTTAGCAAGAATGTCCTTAAGGTCAGCAATAATCTTTCCAAGTTCAACAAGCTCTTCGTTAAGTTTATTAACTTCCATACTTGTAAGTCTTTGTAAACGCATTTCAAGTATTGCATTTGCTTGTTTTTCACTAAGTTCAAACGCACTAACTAATGATTGAATAGCGATATTTTTATCGGCAGATTGCTTAATTATCTCAATTACCTTATCGATGTTTGCAAGAGCAATTACAAGACCTTGAACTATATGCTCTCTTTCCTCAGTTTTTGCAAGGTCGTACTTAGTTCTACGGACGATAACTTCTTCTTGGTGAGCGATATAGTGTTGTAATATCTCTTTAAGTCCAAGAACCTTTGGCTCACCGTCTACAAGCGCAAGTAGGGTTATGCCATCTTTAACTTGTAAATTAGTATGTTTATAAAGCGTATTAAGAACAACTTGTGCGTTTGCATCTTTCTTAAGGTCGATTACAACACGTAGACCGTGTCTATCAGATTCGTCCTTAACGTCTGCAATTCCTTCAATTTTTTTGTCCTTAACAAGGTCGGCAATACTCTTTACAAGATTTGCTTTATTTACTTGATAAGGAATTTCCGTAGCAACGATTCTTTCCCTCGTTCCGTTGTTAAATTCTTCAATTTCACATTTAGCACGAAGAACAAAACCACCTTTACCCGTTCTATACGCTTGTTTAATACCTGCTCTACCCATCAACACACCACCAGTTGGATAGTCGGGTGCAGGAATAAGTTCCATCAACTCGTCGATAGTAATGTCTGGGTTATCCATTATGGCAATACAACCATCTAAACACTCGGCAAGGTTGTGAGGTGGAATGTTAGTAGCCATACCAACTGCGATACCATCAGAGCCGTTTACCAAGATGTTAGGAATACGAGATGGTAAAACAACAGGTTGCATTTCAGTATCGTCGAAGTTAGGGTAGAAATCAACGGTGTCTTTTTCAATCTCACGAAGCATTTCGTTTGCAAGTTTAGAAAGTCTTGCCTCGGTATATCTGTATGCAGCAGCGCCGTCGCCGTCAACCGAACCAAAGTTTCCGTGTCCGTCAACCAATGGGAAGTTAATTGAGAAATCTTGAGCAAGTCTAACTAATGCGTCGTAAACAGACGAGTCGCCGTGTGGGTGATATTTACCTAATACTTCACCGACGATTTTAGCACATTTCTTAAACGCCTTGTCCGAAGTCAACCCCATATCGTGCATTGCATATAAAATACGTCTATGAACAGGCTTTAAGCCGTCCCTAACGTCTGGAATAGCACGAGATACGTTAACAGCCATTGCGTATGCAATAAAGGATTTTTTAACCTCGTTATTAACCTCAATGTTAATAAGCTTGGTTTTACTTAATATTGATTTAAATTCGGCAGATAATTCTGCGCTTATTTCTTTTTTTGCCATACTCAATCTCCTAATTAGATATCAAGGTCGGTTACAAGTTTTGCATTTTGTTCAATGAATGCACGTCTTAGTTCTGGATTATCTCCCATTAATGTTGCAAAAGTTTCATTCGCCTCAACAGCGTCTTCCATAGTTACCTTAAGCATTGTCCTAGTTTCAGGGTTCATTGTGGTTTCCCATAATTGCTCTGGGTCCATTTCACCTAAACCCTTATATCTTTGAATATCACATTTTCCTACTTCGTTAAGGTAATCTTGCAATTCCTTATCCGAGTATAAATATTTATCAACCTTATTCTTAGTCGCTTTATATAGCGGTGGTTGAGCGATATAAACGTGTCCTTTTTCAATTAAAGGTTTCATAAATCTAAAGAAGAACGTTAATAATAAAATTCTAATGTGGCTACCGTCTACGTCGGCGTCGGTCATACAAATAATTCTATCGTAGCGAAGTTTAGATTCGTCAAAGTCGTCTTGAATTCCACCACCGAACGCAGTTATCATTGCTTTAATTTCTTCATTTTCTAAAATTCTATTAAGTCTTGCTTTTTCAACGTTAAGAATTTTTCCACGAAGAGGTAAAATTGCTTGGAATCTTCTATCTCTACCAGATTTTGCACTACCACCTGCCGAATCGCCCTCAACGATAAAGATTTCGCAAAATTCTGGGTTTTTGTCCGAACAATCCCAAAGTTTTCCTGGAAGAGTGGTCGATTCTAGCGCACCTTTTCTTCTTGTGTTTTCTCTAGCAAGTCTCGCAGCCTCTCTCGCTCTTTGAGCAGTGATACACTTTAGAAGAACTTCTTTTGCTTTAGCAGGATTTTCCTCAAGATATGAACCAAAATATTCGTTCATTGCCTTAGTAACGAGGTTCCTCATTTCAGAATTGCCAAGTTTAGTTTTGGTTTGTCCCTCGAATTGAGGCTCGGTTAGTTTAACCGAAACAACGGCAACTAATCCTTCTCTAACGTCGTCTGAAGAAACTTTTTCGTCTCCTTTGAAAACGTTTAGTTTCTTACCAGCGTCGTTAATTATTCTAGTAAGTGAATTTTTAAATCCGTCTAAATGCGTTCCACCCTCTTCGGTGTTGATGTTGTTTGCAAAAGCATATAAAACTTCGTTATACGTTTCAACGTATTGAAGAGCAACCTCAACTTCAGTATCTCCATAGAAAACGTCAAAATAAACGGGTTTTTCAAACATAGGCGTTTTATTTTTACTTAAATCTTCCACGAAATGAGCAATACCACCTTCATAATAGAACTCGTCTCTATGTTCTCTTTCAGGACGTTTGTCCTCTATGATAATTTTTAATCCTTTGTTGAGGTATGCCAACTCACGAAGACGGGTTTTTATAGTATCGTAATTAAAATCAACTGTTTCAAAAATCTCGTCGTCAGGCATAAAGGTTACCCACGTTCCGGTAAAATCAGCAGAATCAACAACCTTTAGGGGTGCTTGAGGAATACCTCTATTATAGGTTTGTTTGTAATGGTTTCCATTTTGAAAAACTTCAACGTCTAACCACTCTGAAAGAGCGTTTACAACTGATAAACCAACACCGTGCAAACCACCGGAGATTTTGTAACCCCCACCACCAAACTTTCCACCAGCATGAAGTTTAGTCAAAACAACTTGAACGGCTGAAATTCCCTCGGTATGGTGAATTGCCGTTGGAATACCACGACCGTTATCTTTAACCGTGCATGAACCGTCGCCGTTTAAAACTACGGTAATAGTATCACAGTAACCAGACAAAGCCTCGTCTATAGAGTTATCTACTATTTCTTGAACTAAATGATGAAGTCCTCTAACGTCGGTAGAGCCTATATACATACCTGGTCTTTTACGAACAGGGTCCAATCCTTCAAGGACTTGTATTTGACCTTCGTCATAATTTGATTTAACCTTCATAACGTCTTCCATTTCTCACCTAAAAAAAATAAAAAATTTATATTAAAATTATATCATGATATTAAATTTATTTCAAGCGTTTTTATAAAATATTAAAACTATTTATAGTTTTAAGGGGCATTATTTCGTCATAAAATCTATATTTGATATTTCGTAATTTTTTTTAAATAAAAAATTCATTAAAAAACAACTAAACCACCCCTAAAAAAAGGGTGGTTTATATTAAAAAAATTCTTAAGTTTTTAAAATTTCTTACGTAAATCCTCTATAAGTTTTAATTCAAAAACCCCAAGACCCCTAATTTGGCATTTTAACGCCTCGTTTCTCGCCTTATTGTAAAAGCTCTCAAGAAGCTCCTTATCTTCGCCTATAGATAATAAATAAGCCATTTTTATACGAAGATTAGTGCAAGTGTTCGAGTTGTTTAGATAGTTTTCAAGTTCATACAATAAATCTTCGGCTTTTTCCTCATCTAAATCAAAGGTGCAATGATTGTATAAAGCATCTGCTTTCGCTACTAACATATGCTCTTGCTGAGCATACTCTTCTAAGGATAAAAGACGTTCGGTTGTTTTTTTTGCGTTATCATAATCGCCATTATCTAGATAATAATTATATTGAGCGTTAAGCAATAGAAAGAAGTTGATTTCGTCTTCCTTTAACTGAGGAAGCTCGAAATAATATTTTGAATCTATTTCAGCAGGGGTTTTGCCGTTAAAGGTTTGCGCTTGAATAGAAAGCAAGTTTACTAGAACTTTAGACGAGTCGTCCATCTTATTAAGACCGTAAATAATCGCGCCGTCGTTTCTAACCCCCATAGAGGAAGTTGGCAAGCCGTTGTCTAAAATCGAAAAAACGCCTATTGGTAAGAATGTTGCCCAAATACAATAACCCCACAAAGGCAATGAGTTAATAAGTAAAGGGATTATTCCTAAAATCGTTGGAATAAAGGTGAATAAAATAGCAAAAGCAGTCATTTTCTTATATCTAACACCAACGTTTTCTACCGATTCAGGAATCATTTGCGTATAACCAAATTCGTCGCCTGGTAAAGTAAATGAGAAGAATACTCTACCCTCATATATTTCCCACTTAAAAAACAAGACTGACATTGAAACAAATCTAAATCCGTTAATTTTACCACCAATTAAATGGCCAAGTTCGTGAAAAAAAGTAGTAACGATTCCAGCGATAAGTATACCTACGAACGTTGCTAGAACTATTTCCCAAACGTTTTGAGCAATCATTTTGGATTGAGCAACCAAAATCACCATAAAAAACAGCGCTATAGTAACGGAATAGGTTATAAAAGTGTTTATAATATTAGTTCTTTTAGTCATTTTTTAAAGTTTTCTCCATCAAATATCCTTCAAGATTATCATTTTCGCTTACCGTTAATTCGTCAACGTTAAGGTATTTCATAATACATAGTAAAATTAAACTACCCTGAGCAATCACGTCAGCCCTTTCAGGTTGCAAACCTTTTAGATTACGCCTTTCACTAACGGTCAAGGCAAATAGGTTATCGGTAATTTTCTTAAGGTTATCCCTTTTAATTTTATATCCATGAACTTTTTTAGAGTCATACGGTTCTAATTCTTGTTCAATTGCAGAAATGGTCGTTGCCGTTCCACCTATTGCATAAAAATTCTTACAGTCAATTTTCCCGTATTCTTTAATTATTTTTGTTATATATTTATATGATTCATCTAGATTTTGACCAAATAAATCAGTTAGCAAAACAGCGCCAATCGGTATACTATGCGAATATATGATTTTTCCTTGATTTAAGACGCAAATTTCACTACTAGCACCACCGACGTCAATTACTCCTCCACTAGAACCGAAAAAGGCGCCAAGTGCGCCAAGTTTAGCCTCTCTTTCGCCACTTACAACGTCGACATCTATATCGCATTGAAACTTTATTTCGTCAATAATATCCTGCTTATTTTTTGCATTTCTAGTTGCTGCTGTTGCAAAACAAAAAATATTATCAACACAGCATTCCTTAGCCCTTAGCACGAATGATTTAACAGCATCAACAGTCCTCCTAATTGATTCCCCATTTAAATATCCGTTAAACGCATCTTTTGCAAGCTTAGTTATCTTTACTTCTTTAAAAATCGAGGCCCCATCACTGTTAATTAATAACCTAACAGAGTTGGAGCCAATATCAATCACAGCATATTTCATTTTTAAAATTATCTAGAACCAGGAAGTTTATATCCCAATTCCTTTGCCCTCATAACAACCCACGTTTCCCCTTGCCTTTCACTTAGGGTTAACTCGGCTTGTTCAATCGTTTGTAAATACTCTTGTTCAGCAAGTTTATATTCTTTAAGTTGATTCTTTGCAATCACGATAGACACGATTTGAAAGGTCAAAATAAGCGTTAAAATTAAAACCAACAAAACGGCGCCAACCGTGCTTGCAACAATTATTTTATTTTTCTTCAATTCATTCATTAGTTTTTATACCTTTTGCACTAGTTCTTCGCTTAGTAAACATCTTACATATTTTATTATAAACTATACCGACCAATTTTGCAAGTATAAAATGTAAACTTTCTATATACAAAATTAAACCTAGCAATACTCCAAACACCATATATACTCTAAAATTAGGAAAATTTAAGAGGTTGGAATATACTACAAATAAAAAACACAAAATTACAAAGCATATTACGTCTAATATTGCTCTAATTATAGTATTTTGAACAACCATTCTTAAGGGTGTTAAAATAGTAAATAAACTTCCTGCAACAAATCCGTAGGCCACGCATGTAATTATTATAAAAAATTGTCCATTAGCTACGAACACTACTTAAAAAACCTTTTAATTAAAGCAGTTTTTTTGTTTAAAAACTTAATTTCATTCACAAGACCGTCAACCACTAAATTCCCTTGACCCTTGTTAAAATTAATAACCTTAAGATTTTCTCCGGTTATTAAAAGGGAATTCGCTTCTAACGATAACCTCAATTGAGTTGGTGAAAAAGCGTCTACACTAACGACACCACTCATAGTAAGTTTTTTGCGATTTTCTAATTGTAATGTATTCTGTTCAATATTTTGCATAATTTTCTCCATATTATAAACTATGCAAACTAAAACTAAAATAAAACCGTCGTAAGATATACGACGGTAAAAAATTTTATTTCGTTATAGTAACCTTATTTAATGCCCTTGGACTATCTGGATTATTACCAATCGCACAAGAGATTTTACAAGCAAACATTTGAGCAAATAAGGCAAATGCAAACATCATAATCTCTTCAGGAACACCAAATTTAATGAAAGCATAATTACATTTAGCGAATTTTCCTTTTAGCACGTCGTCGTTTGTAACTAGAAGAACAGGAGCGCCTAAACTAATCATTTTATCAATGCATTTGATTTGGTCTGCACGAACAAGATTTTGCATTTCTTCAGAACCATTGTTTCTAGCGGCAAAAATAACAACTGGCGTATCTTCGTTAACCATTGCCATTGGTCCGTGATAAAAATCACTACCAGCATATCCTTTCATTTGAATATAACAAGTTTCTTGAAGTTTTAGAGATGCCTCTAGCGCAATAGCATAAGTCAATCCTCTAGAAAGAGCAAACCCACTCTTCATATCCTTAAACATCTCGGCATATTTAGTAGTTTGTTCATCTATTTGAGGAATAATATTTAATATTTCAGTATTAAGATGTTTTAGGTGAATTAAATCTTCCTTATTTTCAGCAAGTTCACTTGCAAGCCACAAAAGCGTATACAACTGAGAGCTAAAGGTTTTGGTTGCAGCAACGCTTATTTCAGGTCCTGCACAACAACAAAGATGGAATTTTGCCTCTTTAGCTATAGGACTATTTAAGTCGTTAGTAACAGCTATCGTAATAGCACCTTGTTCGTTACCCCTTTTAATAATCTCCAATACATCTTCAGCCCTTCCACTTTGAGAACAGCCAATAACTATACTGTTAGAATAATTTATTTTACCATTATAAAGCGTAACTACGCTAGGCGCAGATAAGCCAACGGTGTAATTAGAATTAACTTCTAAAGCATATTTAAAAAAAATCATCGCATGGTCGCTCGTTCCTCGAGCAGCTGCGACAAAGTTAGTGGCCTTACACTCCTTTACCGCCGAAACCAATCTTTTCATAACTTCTGCATTAAATGATTGAATTTCACCAAATATCTTAGGCGTCTCGTTAATTTCTTTCCACATTATAGTATCTTGAAAATTCATAATAATCTCCTTTATAATTATTAAAACACCCTTTTCAATTTTTGTCAATATATTTTTTCTTAATGAAATAAAGTAAAAGTTTTAAACATAACCACTAAAATATCCTCAATACAACATTTCCCTGTATTATAGTTTAAAACATACCGACCCCAAGGAGGTATTAACTTTTAGCATTAACATATCATATAAAAAATCATATGGAATTTTTAAAAAAATTAATTCGTTAACTATTTCCTTAAAACGCAAGCTATAAGTTAAAATTTTTATTATAATAAACTATATGCTAAAACCTAAAAATTCAAACAACAGGAAAATCATAAACATAAATAAGATTAAAAAATATAAAAAATTTTTTAAAACTTTATAATTAATTCTCGTTTGTTTTTTACACAATCAGCGAGGCACCAATTATACCTGCGTCATTACCAAGACTTGCACATAAAATTCTAGTCTTAGGCGCACTTTTATAGCCATAATTAAACTTTTCACAATATTCGGTTATCTTATCAGTTAGATATTCCCCCTGTAAACTTATGCCACCACCCAAAATAAACACTTCAGGACGAAATACGTTTAACAAACTCATCATACTTTCGGATAGATATTTAACATAGTTATCAACCACCTTTTGAGCACTTTTATCGCCTTTCTTAGCACATTCAAATGCGGTTTTACCACTGACATTATCAATATCCCCCTCACAATCTTGCCACATTACTGAATTATTATTATCGTTCATGGCTTTCTTGGTTTGTTTTATTAATGCAGTTGCTGAAACAAAGGTTTCCACACAACCACGTCTACCACATGAACAAGGTTCTCCATTTAAATCTAAGGTTATATGCCCTAGCTCCCCACCTCTTCCAAAGCCACCATCGTATAATTTTTTACCTATCACTATACCGCCACCGACGCCTGTTCCTAAAGTAAGCATAAGACAATTATTATAGTTTTTTGCTACACCAAAAGTTGCTTCAGCTAAGACCGCAACACTAGCATCGTTAGCAATAGCAACCGGCACAGAGAAAGCTTCGCTAAGTATTTTTACAAGGGGAACATTATACCAACCGAGATTTGGTAAAAAGTCCACCAAGCCTTTATCAGAAGATACAGCGCCTGGGCAACCAATACCGATACCTCTTATATCTTTTGTAGTTAGGTTATTATTCTGTAAGAGATAATTTATTTGTTGAATAATGTTATTAATACATTCGTTAGGAGTTTTGTCAGTAGGTTTCCTGCACTGTTGCAAAATAACACCATCAACATTTACAATACCAACCTTTATATTCATTCCACCAATGTCGACACCAATTGAATACAACACAAACATCACCTCTAGCCTTTTCTATTAAGTTAAGTATACATTAAAAGAAAGACAATCGTCAAGGTTTATAAAAATATTTGAAAAAACCATAAAGAAAAAGTGTTTTTTTACTCGATTTTTTATAGATTTTTACATATATATAAAAAAAAATAAAAAAATTAAAAAAACTAGTGAAAAACACTTGCAATAAATTTTAAAATTTGATATATTATGTTAGCAACGACGTACTTGGAAGCATAGCTCAGCTGGGAGAGCATCTGCCTTACAAGCAGAGGGTCATAGGTTCGAGCCCTATTGTTTCCACCAATAAAAAGTCGTTGCACTATGCGGGAATGGCTCAGTGGTAGAGCGTTGCCTTGCCAAGGCA
>JAZRGN010000049.1:0-12180 GCA_045644165.1 Christensenellaceae bacterium
CTTATTATGATGCATATAAACGTGTTGTAGCTTACGTTAGAGTATTTGAAGGTAGCGTAAAAAAAGGTATGACTATAAAAATGATGAACACTAACAAAAAGTTTGAAGTAACAGAACTTGGTGTAATGGCTCCAGGGCAAAGAGAGCTTGATGAATTATCAGCAGGAGATGTTGGATACATAGCAGCAAGTATAAAAGATATAAGAAGTTGTCAAGTTGGAGATACAATAACAGATGCAGATAACCCAACTGATGAGCCAATGGCAGGATATAAAAAAGCAACTCCTATGGTTTACTGTGGTATATACCCTGGTGAAGGTGAAAAGTATGAAAATGTAAGAGATGCACTTGAAAAAATGCAAATAAATGATGCTGCACTTGAATTTGAAGCTGAAACTTCGGCTGCATTAGGATTTGGATTTAGATGTGGATTCCTAGGTTTACTTCACATGGAAATAATACAAGAAAGATTAGAAAGAGAATATGATCTTAACTTAGTTACTACAGCGCCATCTGTTATATACAGAGTAACTAAAAATGATGGTGAAGTTGTGATGATACAAAATCCAACTAATTTACCAGAACCAAGCGAAATAAAAATGATAGAAGAACCAATAGTTAAAGGTGATATAATTGTTCCTAAGGATTATGTAGGTACTGTTATGGAACTATGTCAAGAAAGACGTGGAACTATGATAAATATGGAGTATATAGACGAGAAGAGAGTTATGCTTCATTATGATTTACCTTTAAATGAGGTTGTATATGATTTCTTTGATGCATTAAAATCAAGAACTAGAGGATATGGATCATTAGATTATGAAGTTAAAGGATATGTTCCTTCAACTCTAGTTAAACTAGATATATTAATAAATAAAGAACAAGTAGATGCTCTTAGCTTTATAGTTCACGAATCACGTGCTTACTCAAGAGGTAAAGCTATGTGTGAAAAACTTAAAAATGAAATACCAAGACATCAGTTTGCAGTACCTATACAAGCAGCTGTTGGTAATAAGGTAATAGCTAGAGAAACTATAAGTGCTCTTAGAAAAGACGTTCTTGCTAAGTGTTACGGAGGAGATATATCTCGTAAGAAGAAACTTCTTGAAAAGCAAAAAGAAGGTAAGAAAAAGATGCGCTCTATCGGTTCGGTTGAAATACCAAGTGAAGCGTTTATCGAGATTCTTAAAACGGACAACGACAAATAGGATAAAAATTATGGCAGGAATTTACGTTCACGTTCCTTTCTGTAAGCAAAAATGCACTTATTGTGATTTTGCGTCTTTTCCAAAGGAAATTGGAAAGACTGAAAGTTACTTCGCGTGCCTATACAGAGAAACGGAAGGAAGAGCAAAACAACTTAAAAACAAGGTTTTCGACACTATATATATCGGTGGTGGAACGCCGTCCGTGGTAGATTCTAAATTTATTGCAGGGGAAATTCGCCAAATAAAAAAGCATTTTAATTTAGTAGAAAACCCTGAAATAACCATAGAGATTAACCCCGGAACGCTTACCCCAGAAAAAGTTAAAGAGTATAAAAGCGTGGGAATAAATCGTTTTTCCATTGGTTTACAAACGGGTTACGACGACCAATTAAAACGCTTAAATCGTATTCACACGGCAAAGGACTTTTTGCTTTGTTGCAATATGCTAAAGGGCGAAAACAAGTCGGCAGACATTCTTATTGGTTTAGCAAACCAAACGGCAGAACAAGTTAAGAAGACTATTGATTTAGCCATTGCAGGGGAAGTTAATCACATTTCCGTTTACGCCTTAACCCCAGAAGTTGGAACGCCTATTTATACCGATTACCTTAACGGCGAACTCTTAAGCGACGACGAAGTTGCCGACATTTACGACGAGATAGTTGTATACCTAAAAGAAAAAGGTTTTAACCGTTACGAAGTTTCTAACTTTGCAAAAAGAGGCTACGAAAGTAAGCACAACCTAAACTATTGGCTACGTGGCGAATACATAGGTCTTGGCGTTTCGGCGTCTTCGTTTATGGACGGCAAAAGATTTACAAACACCTTTAAGATAGACGAATACTTAAACGCAGTTATATTCAATAAAACCCCAGAAGTTTCGGTTGACGAAATAACGGGCGACGACGCTAAGTTTGAAAAAATCATGCTTGCCCTAAGAACGGTTTACGGACTTAACAAAAGGGAGTATAACAAAGAATTTGGTTGCGACTTTGACTTAGAATATAAAGACGTATTAAACGAAAAAGCACAATTTTTAATAAACACTCAGGATAACGTTAGAATAAAAGACGAATATTTATACGTTCAAAACGATATAATTCTAGCCTTTATGAAAAACTAATAATAAAAACAAAACGAGCAGTAGCCGAGTCCTTGCAAGGGATTCGGCTACTGCTAGTTTTTTTCGTCAAATATATATATTTTATGGGTTATTTAGACCTTAAATTATGCCCCCTATCATGCTACTATTTTCGGGGGCAAAAATGGTTATATACGTTGAATACGTTTTAATAAGCAACTTTATAATAGACTTTTTGCTACTTAAGTCTGCCTTTTTCACGGCAGGAGAAAAGTTTTCTAATAGAAGGTTGTTTTTTTGCGCCTTGTTATCAAGTGGTTTTTCGTTAGCCTATCCACTAATAAACGCATCTAAAATAATAGAAATACTAATAAAAATTTCTTTCGGCTTATTAATCGTTTTAATAAGCGCAAAATTTATAAATACAAAAAAATATTTTATTTGCCTATCACTATTTTTCTTCTATACCTTCTTGCTTGGTGGAATAACCTTAGCGTTATTTTTTTGCTTTGAAATTTCAATGCAAAACGAGATAGTTTCTTTATTAATTATTTTGCCTATATACGCAATATATAGGTTTAGCGTCAAATTAGCAAATTACCTTTACAGAAAGAAAAATCTAAACGCCTTTACCTACCAAGTGGAACTAACAATAGGCGATAAAACAAAGTCGTGCATTGGCTTTTTAGACACGGGCAACGGCGTATACTTTCAAAATGCTCCCGTTATATTTTGTTCTAAAAAATTCGCCTTAAACCTAATCGACCTAACGAAGGCGAAAGGACTTAAGAGAATAACGATAAACACGGTAAACGGCAGTGAACAAAAATTATGCGTTAAAACATCTTGTGTAAAGATATATCAAGGGGACAAGACGAATATATTTTATAACGTAACGCTTTGTATAGTGTGCGAGGGCTTTGAAGAGGGTTACGACCTATTACTTCACCCTGCGCTCTTAAAGGAGGAATATGAAAATAAATCTTTTATCCAAACTAAAAAAGTTTCTTAATAAGTTTAATCTAAGCCAAAATTTACTTAGATACGTTGGGGGAACGGACGTTTTGCCATCGCCTTTTACCCTAGAAGAAGAAAATCTAATGCTAGAACGCTTAACTAACGGCGAAGAAGGGATAAAGGACAAACTTATCGAACACAATTTAAGGCTAGTAGTATACATAGCCCGTCGATTTGAAAACACGGGCGTAGACCTAGACGACCTTATATCGGTGGGCACGATTGGACTAATTAAGGCAGTAAATTCTTTTAATGCAGAAAAGAATATAAAACTCGCCACCTATGCGTCCCGTTGCATAGAAAACGAGATATTAATGCATTTAAGAAGAGCAGTTAAAATAAAAAGTGAAGTTTCTTTCGACGAGCCGTTAAATACCGATTGGGAAGGAAACGAACTACTACTATGCGACGTGATGGGCACGGACGGGGACGTGGTGTATAAAAAAATAGAAAGTGGAGTGGAAAACGAACTGCTTATCGAGGCGCTAGAAAAACTTAATGCTAGAGAAAAAGAGATTATGCAGTTAAGATACGGGCTTGGTGGCGAAGAAGAAAAGACTCAACGGGAAGTTGCCGATATGCTGGGTATTTCTCAAAGTTATATTTCTCGTTTAGAAAAGAAAATCCTTTATAGACTCAAAAAAGAATTTTCAAAAATGGTGTAAAAAAATATAAATGGTAAAAATTTTTTAAAAATTATTGACATTAAAAAAATGTTATGATATATTTTTCTCATAAAAGTAATTCGTGTCAAAAGGCCGAATAAAAAGGAGAAAAATATGAAAAAATTAAGTTTATTGATAGCATTAATTCTTTGTGCTACAATCGGCGGTGTATACGCTGCTTGGGCGTATAACGACCCAACCAAGACTATGGTTGCCGATGAAGAAGTTATCTTTTCTATGGATAATGCTATTCAAGAAGGAACTCAAGGAACAATTGAAATCACTCACAACTTCAAGTTCAAAATCGTTCCACTTCTAGACAAAGACCCAACTAGTCAAAACCCTAATGCTAACCATATTACGGCTATTCAATTTACCACTATTGCTGAAAACCCAGAAGTTATGGCAGACGACCAAGCTACTATAACCATTACGTTTACGCCTAACGCAAGCGCAGATGGTGCTGTTAAGGAAAATGGTCCAAGTGCAAACTTCTACTTCAAAATGGATGCTGATATGAAATATAACGGCGAAGATATAATTACCTTTGCTGCAAACGAAACTGCTCCAGAAGATATCGTTTGGGAAAAACAAGCTGATGGTTCTTTCGTTGCTGTTCTACTTGCTAAAGATTACATCACTATTGCAGAAACATACCTTTCTGATATCCAAGAGTTCACTACTTATAGAAACGCAACGATTGGTAGAACTGTAATCATGCAAGTTAACGAAAAAGCTGATTAATAAACTACAAATAATTAAAATATAATAAAAAGTGTTCAAGCATTACCCCATTTTGGGGTAGTGCTTAAACCATTTTTTGGAACATGCAACCATTTGAGATTTACACGTTAATCTTATGCTTAATAGTTTTTGCGTTACTTACCACACTTTCGGTTGTAGTTATTACCATAATTGCAAAGCAAACCATTAAGTTAATTAAACTAGGCGCTGAAGACGAAAAAATTATTGACGAAGAAACAAAGAAAAAGAATACAAAAGTATCAAAAACGTTCGATTATATCGTAACGGGTATTTTGTCGCTCATTTTCATTTTCTTTTTTTGTTCGTCACTATATATCAACTGCACGCAAAACACTTATTTTGAAAATACGCCTACCTATAAGGTTGTAAAAACGGCGTCAATGTCAACCAAAAACGAAAAGAACAAATATCTTTTTGAAAACGATTTAAACGACCAAATTCAAGCATTCGACCTTATTGCGACTTATAAACTTCCTGCCGAAAAAGACCTTAAACTTTACGACATAGTGGTTTATGAATTAGACGGCGTGTTGCTCGTTCACCGTATAGTTCAAATTGAAGAGCCTAACGCATCTCACCCTAACGAAAGATATTTCCGTTGTCAAGGCGACGCCGTTACTTCGCCAGACCGTTTCCCTGTTAAATACGAACAAATGAAGGGGATTTATCGTGGCGAAAGAATTCCTGCAGTAGGCAGTTTCGTTCTATTTATGCAATCGCCTGCCGGTTGGTTATGTATCTTATTAGTAGCCGTAGCAATGGTTGCAACCCCTATTCTAGAGAAGAAAATCGCTAAAACTATAGAAGAAAGACTTTTGGTTATTAAGCCAACCGACATTGTAGAACAAGATTTATCTTTATCTACCCAAGAAGACTCTCAATCTACCGTGCAAGAAATGCCTTTAGATAACCCTGTAGAAGAGTTAATCGACAAGGTTAACCAAGACATTTTAACCCAAGAGCCATCTCAAGACCTCCCACTAGAAGAACAACCACAAGTGGCAGATACAGAAGAACAATCACAACTAGATAACACGGATATTGACCTACAAGTCGAGATAGCCGAAAACCCACGACAAGATATTGATGAGCAAGAGGTAGACCAAAACGCTAACCAAAGTGAAGAAATTTCATTGCCGTTAGAAGACGATTTAAGCACTACCCAACCGTTAAACACTTCTATAACGCAAGAAAGTGAAGTAGAAGGTCAAGACTGTGCTCAAAAGGAAGAGGTGTAATATGAGATTTAAACATCTTCCTGTATTGTGCTTGTTATTGTTAATTATTTCCCTTGCGTTAATACCAGGTGTTTCTGCATCTTGGAAATACTCGGGTGAGAGTTTGGTGCAACAAAATACAAATCTTTCAATGGTTATGGACGAGTTCTATTATGCACCAGAAGAAGTCTTGCCGGGCGACGATGGTGCAACCGAACTTCACCAAAACCACTATAACCTAGTTGCTAATATCGTTAACCACGTCACTTATGGCTTAAACGCCACTAGTAAGCCTATCGTTAGAGAACTTTTAGAAGATGGTGCAGGCGTGGTGTATTCTAACCAAAACGTTCAAGGTGGTAACCTTAAACACATGCTTTTAAGTAGTAGTGACGTTGAAAAGTTAATGTTTGCAGTAGAATACGTTACGGCTACCGAGTATCACGCTTATACCTTTGCTAGCACTTACGTTACTAGTAATAATGTTGGCAATTATATAGTCGCTTACAAAACCGTTATGGTTAAGGGCGAAAACGGAAAGTGGGTTGCAACGACTAGTTACGTTGGACAAGCACAAGTATTTAGAGCGCCTGTTTCCGTTCTTTCTATCAACGTTAAAACGTGGACTAAAATGTAAAATTCACAACCGACCAAAAAGGTCGGTTGTTTTTTTGTTGAATTATTTGCATAAAAACTTTTACTTTGCTAATAATTAACTTTATATCGCTATCTTCGGGTTATTACATAGGAGGTAGTATGAATAAGAAAGTTGTTATCTGTGGAGTAAACACGGCGAACTTACCAAAACTTACTGAAAAGGAAACGAGAGAACTTTTAGACAAGATTAAAAATGGCGAGGAAAGTGCTAGAGAAGTCTTTATCGTTTCTAATTTTAGGCTCGTCCTTTCGGTTATAAGAAGATTTTGGTCTAAAAAGGCCAATTTAGATGACGTTTTTCAAGCAGGGTGTATAGGTCTTATCAAGGCGCTAGATAACTTTGACCTTAAGTTTGAAGTCAAGTTTTCAACCTACGCCGTTCCAATGATTATCGGCGAGATAAAGAGATTTTTACGAGATGGAAATTCTTTGAGAGTGCCTAGAAGTATTAGGGATACGGCTTACCAAGTTTTGAAAACTAGGGGCGAACTAGAAAAAGAGCATAAGGATAGCAGTTTAGAAAGTATCGCTAAAGAAATGAACGTTGCCGTTAAAGAAGTTGCTTTTGCCCTAGATGCTATAAGCGACACCGTTTCGCTATTCGACCCCGTGTTTAACGGCGAAGACGACGCGCTTTTAATAATGGACCAACTAGGCGACGAGAAAAATACCGACGAGCGTTGGACGGATAACGTTTGTTTGGATACGGCTATTGCTAAACTTGGCGAAAGAGAAAAGCGCATAATTTATTTAAGATACTACGAGGGCAAAACCCAAACGGAAATAAGCGAAGAAATCGGCATTTCTCAAGCGCAAGTTTCTCGTTTAGAAAAAACAGCCTTAAAGTCTGTAAAAAATTCAATAAGAGCATAACACAAAACCCTAAGTTAAACTTAGGGTTTTTCGCTATTTTTTAGAGGGTTTTTTATAAGTCTTTTGGGTTGTATTTTTTTTCATAGAGGATTGAGTAACGCTTTTGTTAACAGTTGTTTTTTGGGTCGGTTTTCTTGTTGCTATCGTCTTTTTCTTGTTCTGGGCAACTTTTTTTGTTTTTGTAGTCTTAAACAAATTTAATCCAAACATAGTTTAATCCTCCTCCGTCTCTTTGTAGTATCGTTCTAATGAGTCGTATATAAATTCACAATCTTCTTCCGTTACAGGTTCCCTTGTGTCTGTTATAATAATGCGTTGTATTCCTGCAAGTGGAAGAATGAAAGCCATGTCTTTCGCTTGATTAATACCAACAACGAGATTTGTTTCAGAATTTTGTGATACTTCTATTGATACGGGTATAAAACAATCCTTTTCTGTCTTTGAGTAAAAATGGCATAAATTATTTTTAATGCAGGCGTTTTTAATCTCATTTATCTTGCGATAAAAGAAAAAATATTCTCGTTGGTTAAGACGTTTGGAAGAATACTCTATAAGAAGACTACGGATGAAACCTGTGAAATCCATATTATATTTACTCAGCTTATTATCAAATATTTCTAGAAAATCTTCCAAATGCGCCTTATTAACTCGAAAAGGGACGATTACCATTCCGTCGTCGCAATAGTCGTATTTGTTAAAATAGACTTTATAGAGGTTTTCTTCAATTTTATTGGTTAATGTTTCGTTATTCTCATTTGCATGCAGTAAATTATTATGTAGGTCGTCTCTATAATCGGCTAGGCAAGGAATCAAGCAATTAAGAAAACCACTCAAGTTAGCTTGTTCGTTTTTAATAAAGCCGAAATGGAAAGCGTCGTTTACAAGAGTATTATAAATAACAATCGGCAGGGTAATGTTTGTGGGGTCAAAAAACGTTAACTTTGTATTATTCATAAACATATTATACAACTTGTAGCATAAAAATCAATGTCTTTTTAAATTTTTACTTGGAAAATCAAATAAAAAAACAAGAAGTTGTAGAGTAAAACATGTAAAAAATTTGCTATTTTATTTTCTATAAAAATATGGGATAATTTTCTTGCAAGCGAAAAACTTGACTAAATTATGTGAGGAGTGTATAATGCATTTATTCAAAGAAAAGGTAAGAAACAAAAAAGAAGAATCGGCGAAAAAAGAGAAGATAGAAAAAATTTCCAAAAAAGCAATTCTGCATTCTTCCTTGGGAGAGTTTACTCAAGGAGATAAGAAATACCCGTCTCGCTTACGAGGTGGTGGGCACGGAGAAGAGAATATTCGTGAATTAAGAAAAAGAGGTATTGAGTTTAACATTACAAAACAATACCCAAATGGCGTTCGTGTGGGAAATGTGCCAACGCATAAGGATAAACAAAAAAGAGCTTCGAATAGACAAAGTTGGTTTCCTCAAGATTGGACAAGAGATACCATAAGGCGTGCAGGCGAAAAAACGATAAGAGAAGAAAAAGAAAAAAAGACAGATGGCAAAACGTCTGTAAGTACATACAAGAAAGTAAAAGTAGGTGTTATACGGACAAAAGGAAAAGTTGCAACGATTTTTCCGTTAAACAAACAATCGGGAGGTAGAAGAAAATGACACTTAAAGAAGAATTTCGTGAGATTTTAGATGCGCGCGAGAGAGGAAAACTGCAAGATATGGAATTGTATACGATTGCGCATGGATATGACCATGAAACAATGCGAAAACTTTTATATCGTAATTACGAAGAAACGATAGAGTTTTTGCGGTCTGCAAATAAAGAAGAAATAGCAACGGCGGTAGAAATATTGGATAATTTAGTAGGGGTGTTCAAAAACAGGGAGATTATTCAAATATTTCAAGAAAAAGGCGTAGAATTTCCAGATGTCGACGACATTTGTGAATTCGATTATTTTGAATGTATCGAAGAAGCGGAAAGTTATTTGGAAAGATTATAATAAAATGAATATTTTGCTATGCTAGCATAGTTTTAATCACTTGCAAAAATGCAAGTGATTATTTTTTTATAAAAAACATAAAACAAGCCTTTTTAGAATATTCTTTATTATGGAATTAACGTATAAAGATTTAAAAGCAAGAGACGTTATCAACGTAGCAGACGGTAGGTGTTTAGGCAGAATTTCCAATCTAAAACTTAGGTTTCCTCAAGGTGTTCTCGTGGGCATTTTCGTTCCAGGTAGAAAGTCTTGTGGATTTAGGTTGTTTAACAGAAACGATATTTTTATAGAAGAAAGTAAAATTCTTAAAATTGGTGGAGACGTTATTTTAGTTAATCTAAAAGGCGACGCTTCTTGTTATCCTCCAAAACCTCCAAAAAACGATTGCAGGTCTTATCATCAAAAACCAACTTGCGAAGATATTATGTGCGACGCATCTAGAATAGACCAAAGCGATTATTAAATGAATAGAGTAAATTTTTAAAACCCTCTTGCATTGGCTTTTGACTTGGGTTATAATAGAACTACGGCTTAGGGTCGTTAGGCGTTGCGCCTGCTATATGATAAGTTATTTTACAATTTAAGGGGGACTTAAAAAATGGACAAGATTACTGCTGACAAAATTAGGAACATTGCCATCATAGGCCATAGTGGTGAAGGTAAAACTTCTCTTGCAGAAGCGATACTTTTCAATGGTAAAACTATAGATAGATTAGGCAAGGTTACCGACAAAAACACTGTGATGGACTTTGAGGAACAAGAACTTGCTAGAGGCTGTTCTATTTCTCTTGCATGCGCTTATACCAATTGGAACGGCGTTAAAATTAACGTTGTAGACGTTCCAGGATTTTTTGATTTTGAAGGCGAATTCGTAAGTGCGCTTCGTGCAGTTGGCTCAGCAGTTTTAGTAGCCGAAGCAAACGGACAAGTTTCAGTAGGTGCTGAAAAAGCCGTTGACTACTGCTTAAAGAACAATATTCCGTTAATGATTTTTATTAACGCAGTAGATAAAGAAAACGCAAGCTATACTAAAACGGTAGAGGCATTCCGTGCTAAATACGGCAAAAAAATCGCTACTATGCACGCTCCTATCATTACCGATAATAAAATGACGGGTTACGTTTCGGTTATCTCTGGCAAAGCCTTTAAATTCCAACAAGGTGGCAGAGAAGAAATCCCTGTTCCTGAAGAGATGAAAGAAGATATCGCTCTATTTAAAGAAGAACTTACCGAGGCTGCTGCCGAAACGAGCGAAGAATTCTTAGATAAATTTTTTGAGAACAATTGGCTATCTAACGAAGATATTATTATCGGCGTTAAGAGAGGTCTTTTTAACGGCGACACTATTCCAGTTTTAGGTGGCTCGGCTACCCAAAACCACGGCGTTATCAACTTAATGAACGAAATAGTAGAAATTCTACCTTCGCCACAAGAGAGAAAACCTATTCATTACACTGCAGTAGAGGGTGCTGAAGAGGGCGAAGTTTCTTGCGACCAAACGCTTCCACTTTCTCTACAAGTATTCAAAACAGTTGCCGACCCGTTCGTTGGTAAACTCAACATGGTTAGAGTGTTTACCGGTGTTCTCAAGAGTGGTATGACCGTGTATAACGCAACCACAGGCGAAAAGGAAAGAATTAACTCCGTTTACCTACTAAAGGGCAAAAAACAAGAGGCTGTTAGTGAACTCGTTGCAGGCGATATCGGTGCAGTTAATAAACTTGCCAACACCAACACGGGCGACACCCTTTGCGAAGATGGAACTAAGATAAAATTCGACCCAATTCCATTTAAGGCACCCGTTCTTACTATGGCGATAACTGCCGGTAAATCTGGCGAAGAAGATAAGGTTTTCCAAGGTCTTAACAGACTTGCAGAAGAAGACAAGACCTTTATCGTTGAAAAGGATAAAGAAACGGGCGAGATGGTTATTCGTGGACAAGGAGAAACTCAACTTGACGTGCTTTGCAAAAAATTAAAGGCGAAGTTTGGTTGCGAAGCTGTTTTGGGTGAACCAAAGGTTGCGTTTAAGGAAACCATTACGGGTAAAGCCGAGGGTGAAGGAAAACATAAAAAGCAAACGGGTGGCGCTGGTCAGTTTGGTGTTGTTAATATTCGCTTTGAACCTGGCGCAAGCGACGGCGTGTTTGAATTTATTGATGAAACGGTTGGTGGCTCTGTTCCTAAACAGTTCATACCTGCTGTTGAAAAGGGATTAAAAGAAGCAATCCAAAAGGGCGTTTTAGCAGGTTATCCTGTCGTAAACTTAAAGTGTACGCTTTTTGATGGAAAGTATCACCCTGTTGATAGTAAAGAGGTTGCGTTCGTATCTGCTGCAAAGCTTGCTTTTGAAGATGCACTAAATAGAGCTAACCCAGTAATCTTAGAGCCTGTTTACGCTTATAAGATTGTAGTTCCCGATAATTATACGGGCGACGTTTTGGGCGATATGAATAAACGCCGTGGTAGGATTTTGGGTATGGAGATGGTGGACGGATTGCAGGAAATTTCCGCCGAAGCACCACTTATTGAAATGCTTAAATACGCTACTGATTTAAGAAGTATGACGCAAGGTCGTGGCAAATTTAGCGCTGAATTTATGTGCTATGAAGAAGTGCCCTATCAAGCGCAAGAAAAAATAATTGCAGACGCAAAAAAATAACTTGCTTTAAATAGCAAATAGGAGATGAACTTATAATGATATTATCAATATGCCCGAACCC
>JAZRGN010000050.1:0-29852 GCA_045644165.1 Christensenellaceae bacterium
CTTCGACTACGCTCAGAATGACGTGATGGGGGAGCGATTTTCGACTGCGCTCAGAATGACGAAAAGTTTTATATATTCCCAATAATATTTTTATATTAGGTAATAATTGAAATTCTTAAGCAACCATCAGCCTGTCATGTTGAGCGAAACGAAGTGAAGTCGAAACATCTCTATATTTAGATTCTTCGACTACGCTCAGAATGACAAAACAAACAATTACTTTCGTCAACAAAACTTATTCTTGCAGTAAATCAATAAAATCTGGGTTTTGTTGTTTTATTAAATTTATCTTCTTTTCTCTTCTCCAGCCCTTTAACTGCTTTTCTCTTTGAATAGCCTCTTTTATACTATTGGTTTCTTCTAAATATATTAACTTATTAAGATTATACTTGCTAGAAAACCCTTTAACGAGTTTATTTCTATGCTCATATAGTCTTCTTTCAATATTGTTTGTAACGCCAATATATAAAGTCGTATTGTTTTTATTGGTTAAAATATAAACGTAAGCCTTTTCCATTTTTTCTAGAATAGAAAGATATAACCTATTGTTTTAACAACATTTTTTTGATGTCGTTTATTTGAACCTTTAGTTTATCGTCTATTTTTATTTGTTCTGCAATTTTATCTCTTGCGTAAATAATGGTTGCATGGTCTCTGCCACCCATGCTCTTACCAATGGTAACGAGAGGTAAACTCATCATTTCGGTGATTAAATAACAGCAAACTTGCCTTGGCTCGATAAATTCTTTATTCTTCTTTTTGCCAACTACGTCTGCCTTGTTTACTTTGTAAAAACTGCAAACGCATTTAATAATATCTTCTACTTTAAGTTCTTCTTGCTTTTCGCCTGCAGACTCTTTTAGCGCCTCTTTAACAAGGTCGATAGTGATTGGCCTTTCGTGAAGTTTAGATGCAAAAATTACCTTAGTGAGTTTACCGATAAGCGTTCTAATATCAGCCTCGCTTGTTTCGGCTATGTATGAAAGCACCTTAAAATCAACCAAGCATTTTTGTTCCTCGCTCTTTTTTCTTAAGATTGCGATTCTAGTTTCAATGTCTGGAATCTGCACGTCGGCAAGTAGTCCACCTTTGAACCTCGTTCTTAGTCTTTCTTCTAAGAATTCGATTTCTTCAGGAGGTCTGTCCGAGGATAAAACCACTTGTTTATTTTGCATAACGAGTTCGTTAAAAGTATGGAAGAACTCCGTTTGCGTACTTTGTTTTTTTGATAAAAACTGAACGTCGTCAATTAAAAGAACGTCAACGTTACGGAACTTATTTCTAAAGTCTTGAGGGGATAACTTGCCCTTTGAAAGACTTTCCACCATTTGATTAACGAATTGCTCACATGTAGCGTAAAGCACCCTTAGGGTAGGTTTATAAAGTTTTATGTGGTTAGCAATTGCCATAAGTAGGTGAGTTTTGCCAAGCCCCGTTCCACCGTGAATAAAAAGTGGGTTATAAGCGTCGCCAGGGTTATCTGCAACTGCTTTTGCTGCGTGATAAGAAAACTCGTTAGAAGAGCCAACTACGAAAGAATCAAAGGTGAATTTAGGGTTAATTGTAGAACCCGGGTCAAAAGGCGCACCCGTGTCTTGTTCTATTTTTTTAACGTATTCTTCTCTGTTTTTGCAAACGACTATTTGGAAATCGGTTACTTCTTGATTAGATTTAGAAAGTGCGTCGTTAATTTTTTCTTTTAGTCTACCTCTAATTTGTTCGGCGAAAATTTCACTTTCAGTGCACAAAATTAGCCTGCTACCAATAATGTCAACAGGTGTTAAATTCACGATATAGGTATCGTAAGAAATTGAACTTATTGTCTTTTCAAGTTCAGGTAGGGTAGTTTTCCAAAGAATCTCGTAACTTTCCATTTATACTTTTCCTTTGATTAGTTGCATTTAAGTAAAAAACATTATATAATAAATTTAAAAGAAAATAAAGTCTTATACGACATTTTTTTAAAACTTTTTATGTATATTAAAAATCTAAGCTTAAAAAACTTCCGTAATTATTTAGAAGAAGAGTTTGAATTCTCTAACGGATTGAATATTTTAACGGGCGCAAACGCTCAGGGAAAAACTAATGCAGGAGAGGCTATCTTTTTCCTATGCACGGGATATTCCCCAAGAGCCAACAAGGATAAAATAGTTATCAAAAACGGCGAATCCCAAGCAAAAATCTACGGAAAATCGCAAGGCGAATACGGTGAAGTTAGCGTAGGCATAAACTTTTATAATAACGACAATAAAGAAATTTTTATCAACGGTATGAAAGTTTTAAGAATCGGCGAACTTTTAGGAAATATTCACAGCGTGTTTTTTAACCCTCAAGAATTAAAACTCGTTCAAGAAAGTCCAGAGGATAGAAGAAGATTTTTAAATATTTCCCTTTCACAAAAATCAAAGTCGTATTTTTACGCACTTCAAAGATATAACAAGATTTTGGCGCAACGAAACAACCTACTAAAAGAACATAATATCGATTTAATTAAAGATACCCTTCCTATTTGGGACGAGCAACTTACTAAAGAGGCTGGAAAGATTATTAAAGCGAGAAACGAATTCCTAATAGAACTTGCCCCAATCGCCGAAGAGAAACATTCTTTGTTGTCCGGTGGAAAAGAAAAACTTTTAATGAATACCGAAAGTGGCTATTACGGCAGTGAAGAAGAAATCGCTTACACCCTAAAGGAAGACCTAAAAACTAGACTTGATAAGGATATAAGATTAGGTTTTACCTCAATCGGCCCACATAGAGACGATATAAAGTTTACCCTAAACGGAGACGACGTTAGGGTATACGGCTCGCAAGGTCAACAACGCTCGGTTGCGCTTTCTATTAAACTTGCCGAGGCTGAAACTTTTTATAACCACTTTAACGAATATCCAATAATGATTTTAGACGACGTTTTGAGCGAACTCGATAAATCTCGTCAAAGAAAACTTTTCTTAGCAGTAGAGAAAATGCAAACTATTTTTACTGCAACTCACGTTGATAGAACGATAATCAAGGGCAAAAATTATAGACACATAGTTATAGATAAAGGAAGAATTAAGAGCATTAAGGATAATTAAATTTAGCATTAAAAAACTCGACATAAATAGTCGAGTTTTCTTTTCTACACAAAAAACTGCTTGATAAAAATTTTTATATATGCTACAATAATAGTGCTACACAATTTAATTGTCGAAACAGCATACGTTTGGTAAAAGCGTAGGCTTTGCTCGTCATATCTGTTTCGATGTGAATTGTGTAGCAACAATGGGCTAGACTGCGTTTTTCGGTGCGTGGTTTCGGCTACGCACTTTTTATTTTTTATGGGTTTTTATGAAAAAGAAATTTACAAATGAAGAAATAGGACAGTTGATAGGCAAAATGGCAGAAAAACTCCGTGATGAGATGGATTATGAATTTAGAGTAGCACAAAGTCAAATGTGGATTGCAGAAAAAGATTTGGTAGATTCATTAACCGAAGAACAATACGAATTGTATAGAGATTATAGCGAAAGAGAACCAATTTTTACAAAATCGCAAAAGAACTTTACACAAGGAAATTTTAAAAAGCAAAAAAGACTAACGAAAATTCTCGTTAGTCTTTTATTTTCTCTAAAAAATCCCTATGGGACACGCCCGTTAAACCAAGTTTATTCTTTATCCTTTAGGCTATTTCCTAAGTAAGTGCCAAATGAAATTGTTGATTTCTTTTTAGGCGCAGATGAGAAAGAACTCGTGCGTCTATCGTTTCTACCACCTTGTCTTCTTTGGTTGCCACCCTTTGGTCTTCTGTCGTTTCTTCCACCTTTTTTGTCGTTGTTTCTACCAGCGTTATAAGGTCTAGAAAATTCGTCTTTGTCGTTTGGAACGATAACGACGTATCTATTTGGCTCGTTTCCTTTGCTTTCGGTTTTAACCGTCTCACTTTCAGCAAGTGCTGTGTGAATTATTCTTCTTTCAAACGGACTCATTGGCTCTAAAATAACTTCTCTTCTAATTTCAGTAGCCTTTGCTTCTAACTTATGAGCAAGTTTAATTAAGGTTTCTTCACGTCTATCTCTATAATTTTCGCAATCTACAACGACCTTTTTGTATTCAGTTTTTCCCTTGTTAGCCATTGCACCTGCTAGCGTTTGAAGAGCGTCTAAAACCTCTCCACGATAGCCGATTAGTGCTGAAGAATCTTCAGTTTGAAGAGAAATAATCGTCTTTTCTTCCTTTTGAGAAAGGCTTGCAGTAGCGTCAATACCTAAGAATTTTAATACGTTTTCAACTAGTTCAACTGCGTTGTTTGAGTTATGCTCGTCGTTATTTTCCTTAACGATTTCTTTAGCAGTAATTCTAACGACTGCTTGTCCTTTAAGTTTACCAAAAAGACCTTTAGTTGGTTGCTCTAAAATTTCAATATTAGCGTTTTCTTCAGTTAGGGAAAGTTCTTCTAACCCCGTCTTAACGGCTTCTTCTACCGTTTTTGCTGTAAATTCCATATATCCTCCACGTCGCCTAGCGACAATTTATTAGCAAATTATTTCTTACCCTTTTTCTTATCGGCAAGTCCCGAAAGGAAATCGTTCGCAGGAATTTCGTTCTTTTTCTTCTTAGTTTCCTTTGGTTTTTCTTCTTCCTTTGGCGTATAAACTCTACCACGAACAACGTCTTTTCTAGCCTTTAGTGCCTCTTGTTGTTTTTTGTATTTCTTTTCAACGATAAAGTTGATTAAGAAGGTAGTAAGTATACTTAGCACTGAACTTAAAACGATATAAAGTGAGAATGCGGCAGTGTAAATGAATGCAAATATTGCCATCATTATAGGCATCATCCACATCATAATTTTGTTTGTTTGAGCGCCTTGTCCGTCAACCGTTTGAAGTTCCATTTGCGCCTTTTGTGATTTAGAAGTTACCCATTGGGTTAAAAGGGAAGTAATTGCAGTTAATGCAACTAAAATAAAGTAACCGTTTGGCTGAGTTTTTTCTTGGTCAAGTTTAGCGATAAGACTTTCGTATTCACTTGCAGTAACAGGGTCTAAACCACCGTCTGGATAACCGTAGTTAGATTTAAACTTTGCCCAGTCGCTTTCGATTGGGTGTTTATTAGTTGAGTCGGTAACCCAAATGTTTTTAATCCATAAGAATTTTTTGTCTTTAGCTCTAAAGGTGTCAGCCGACGCTTGTTGTTGACGGTCTAAGATAAACTTTTGAGCAATTAATTCGGCATCTTGACCTGCATTAGCATTCTTAAAGTCAGTATATAAAGAGCCAAAATTTTTATTTAATGCTAAATTTTCTTCAATAACGAAATAAGCCTTTGAGCCAAATTCTCCGTTCGTTCTATTCACACGATATTCCATATAGCCGTCTTTAGTTCTAACAACCATATAGTCAACTATATTATCATTGTCTTTATCTACTTTTGCAACTTGAATTTGTTTAGTAGTATCAAAATCGTGTGGTAAATCGTCGGTTAAAGCATAAAGTTCTTTATCGTTAAAGGTTAAAGAACCGTCAGCATTTTCAATGATATATTCGCCGTCAGCCTCAAAACCGTCGTAAACAACTTGGTTGTAAGCAAGGCTCATATCGTAGAAATACTTCTTGTTTTGGAAATTAGAATAGTTAGTGAAAGCAGAAATAGCAACTATAAAGATAACCAAGGTTAAAATGGTAGGAAGACATGCGCCCCACATAGAATAACCGTTTCTCTTATAAAGAGCCATCATTTTTTGGTTATAAAGTTGCTTATTGTTTGCGTATTGTTTTTGAAGTTTTTCTAGTTCAGGTCTCATTTCTTCCATTAAAATGCTATTTTTACGCATTTTAGATTTAGAAATGAAGTCAAAAGGTAAGGTTATAACTTTTAGCACAAGTGTAAATACTATTACGCCAAGCCAAACCGACCCACAAATTCCTACGAGCCAGGCAATAACCTTAACTAAAACTTTACTTGATTCTGGATTAATAAAATTAATAACGTTTGCCATTTAATATACCCATTTAACTACGCTTTTCTTATCGGGAACTTTATCAAAACCACCTTTATTCCACGGATGACAACGAATTATTCTCTTAAACCCTAAAAAACAACCCTTAAAAAAGCCGTGCTTTAAGATTGCCTCTAAGGTATACTGAGAACAACTTGGAATAAAAGGACAATTTCCTTTCGATAAATATTTTTGATAAAATCTAATTAGTTTAACACCTAAAAACTTAAGCATTTTCCTCTAAAAATCCACCCTTTTTGAAAAGATAGTTCATATTTGATTTAAAATCGCTTAAAGAATATTCACTTTTAACTTTTGGTATAAAAACAAAAAAGAAGTTTTTACGTAAATACGGCGTAAAACTTCTAAAAGATTCCCTCAAAATTCGTTTTATATAATTTCTTTCAACACTTTTGCCGTGTTTTTTGCTTACACAAAAGCCAACTTTGGTTTCCTTGGAAGCAAAATACACGAGCGTAAGGGAATTAGAATATAATCTTTTTCCCTTCTTAAAAACTAAATTGAAATCTTTTTCTTTTTTTAACCTATAATCTAAAGGCATACTTTTACACTAGGCAGAAAGTTTATGACGACCCTTATTACGTCTTCTCTTTAAAACGTTTCTACCACTTTTGGTTTTCATTCTCTTTCTAAAACCGTGAACTTTACTTCTTTGTCTCTTTTTTGGTTGATAAGTTTGTTTCATATTTATTTACTCCTAATAGTATTGGTTTATAATTTTTCCATATTATTGTATAGATATTTTTAGGTTTTGTCAATTAAATTAAGCATTTATTCTTACAGGAAGAACTAAATATAAAAATCCGTCGTCTATTACCGAAGTAATTACGCATGGGTCGATTGGTGAATTTAGGTTTAGTTTTATAAATTCACTCGTGGTCGTCTTTAAAAAGTCCATGATATATTTGCCGTTAAAAGCAATAGCCATATCCTTTCCTTCAAGATTAATGTTAACGTTCTCGTTTACGTTACCAACTTCACTTTTTGCAGAAACGGTCATAATATTTTCTTTAATATCAAGTTTAATAACGTTATATCTATCGTTTCTAGCAACGATTGACGCACGCTCTATACTGTTAAGTAAGGTATTTTTATTAATGGTAACCACGTTTTCAAAAGCAGTAGGTAGAATATGATTATACTTAACGAAATCACCTTCAATAAGTCTTGAATAAATTTTAGTGTTATCCACCTCTACTGAAAGCGAATTTTTTTGAACGTTAATCTTTAATTCCTCTTGGTCTTTATCTAAAAGTCTTGTAATTTCAACTAAAGTTCTTGCAGGAATAACTGCCTTAAAATTACCGGTTGAAGAAATTTGAGTTTTACAAACGCTCATTCTAAATCCGTCTAAAGCAACTGAAGTTAAGATATTATCTTCAACTTCAAACAAACAGCCCTTAAGAATTGGTCTAGAATCGTCGGTAGAGCAAGAAACGCAAGTTCTTTCAACAACGTTCTTAAAATCGGCTTGAGATATAACGAAAGAATTTTCATCTTCCTTTTTATCAACTACAGGATAGTTTTCTACAGCATAAACTTGTAATTCACTTTCAGAATCAGAGTATTTGATTTGTAATTGAGAATCATATAGTCTAGAAAGTTCTACTTGTTCCTTTTCTAATTTTTTAACGAAATCTACGAAATATTTACCAACTACTACCGTTTCACCTTCCATTAAAACGTCTGCTTTTATTTTCTTTTCAATAGTTAATTCCATATCGGTAGCAAGTAAGGTTAAACTATCTTCTTTAGCAGTAATCTTAATACCTTCTAACGCTGGGTTAGCAGTTTTTACGCTTAACGCTTTGCTTACCTTTAATACTGCATCAGATAAATCTAAACCGTCGCAAATAATTTTCATAAGAATTAATCTCCATTTGTATTTTGTTTGACCATATATTATTATATAATATATGAAATAAAAAATCAAGGCTTTTTGATTTTTATTATTTGTTATTTTATTATTTAAAAGTTTTAAAAAAGGTAGTAATATATAGTAGGCTTTGTGAAAATATTAATAACTCAATTAATCATATTGTTTTACAAGATTTTTTACTCTTGATAACTTGTTTATTAACGGTGGACAGGCTGTTAAAATATAAAATTTTTGTGTATAAAGTTTGGTAAAAAACGCCTCTAAATTAATTAATATATCAAATCTTTTATTAATTAGATATTTAATTAAAAAATAAAAAGTTATTAACTTAAAATTAACGGTTATCAACACTTTTTAGAAAGTAAAATTTCTTGCGTGAGAATAAAATTTATGTTATAATTTTTTATATGAAAAATTTGTTTGAAAGTTATAATATTTCGGTTACGGAAGAACAACTAGAATCGTTTGAGAAATACTATTCTATTTTAATCGAGTATAATAAAATGTTCAATTTAACCACTATTACGGATAGAGAGGAAGTTTATAAAAAACATTTTGTTGATAGCGTAATTAACGTGGATAAACTAGTTGGGGATAAGTTGATAGACGTCGGTTCGGGTGGTGGATTTCCGGCTATACCTATAAAGATAATGAGAAGTGATATCGACGTTACTCTTTTAGAGGCAACTGGAAAAAAATGTGAATTTCTCAAAGCCGTTATTAAAGAATTAAATTTAACTAACGCTAGAGTTATTAACGGAAGAGCCGAAGATTATGCAAAAAATATAGAATATAGAGAAAAGTTCGATATTTGCACTGCAAGAGCCGTTGCAAGACTTAATACTCTAAGTGAGTATTGTCTACCTTTTGTTAAATTAGGTGGAAATTTCGTGGCTTTTAAGGCTAATGCAAACGAAGAACTACAAGAGGGATTGAACGCAATAAATATTCTTGGTGGAAAGGTTGATAAGGTTTATGAGTATCAACTAGAAGACGCTAATAGAACGCTTATTTACGTTACTAAAGTAAAAAATACCCCACAAAAGTATCCAAGAGGGCAAGGAAAAGAGAGAAAATCACCGTTATGACCGAACTATTTATAAATACACCTAAAACTTGCGCCGTTTCTGGACATAGAAAGTTACCTGAAAATTTCGATAGAGAAGGATTAAAAAGCCTGTTTATAAAATTTATTGAAAAAGACTTTGATACTTTTTTAATTGGAATGGCATTGGGTTTTGATACTCTCTGTTTTAATATTTTAGAAGAGTTAAGAAAAGATTATAAAATAAAATTAATTGCCTGCGTTCCTTGTTTAGGTCAAAGCGATAAATTTAGCGAGGAAGATAAAAAAGAATATTTAAGAATGCTCAATTCTGCAAACGAAATAGTTTATGTAAACAGAAATTACAGTAAATATTGTATGCGATTGAGAAATCAATTTATGGTCGATAACGCAAGTGTTTTGATATGTTATTGTAGACAAAATTTTGGTGGAACTTATTCTACTAAAAAATATGCTGAAAAACAAGGCGTTCCAATATATTTAGTGTAAAAATAAACCAAACAAAACGAAAACCACACTTAGAAAAATCTAGTGTGGTTTTTATTAATTTTAAATTATTCTTTTTCGCTAACGTTAGATAGGAAGTTTTTAAGTTCTGGTGTTGTAGGATTTTCTAAAACTTGTTTAGCGTCGCCATATTCAACTACCTTGCCATTATATAGAAAAACAACCTTGTCTGAAACGTTTTTAGCAAAACCCATTTCGTGAGTTACAATAATAATGGTATGTTTTTCATCTACTAACGAGCGAATAACTTTTAATACTTCGCCTGTAAGTTCAGGGTCTAGTGCAGAAGTCGGCTCGTCAAAACATAAAATTTTAGGATTTAGCGCAAGCGCTCTAGCAATAGCAACACGTTGGCTTTGTCCACCTGAAAGTTCACAAGGATAAGCGTCTTTTTTATCCTCTAAACCCGTCTTTTTAAGTAATTCTAAGGCGTTATTTTCGATAATTTCTTTTTGTTCTTTCTTAAAATTGTTGATGATAGTTTTTCTAGCCTTTCTAGAAATTTCCTTGCTAGATTTTAACTCTTTTTGATACGCCTTAATCTTTTCTTTAAGTAAAAGCGTTGGAGCAAGTGTAATATTTTTAAGAACGTTATGTTGTGGAAAAAGGTTAAACGATTGAAAAACAAGTCCAAAATTTAAGCGTTTTTCCCTTAGTTGCTTATCGTTTAATTTTTCTTGTTTAGAGCAGTCTAAAAGCGTCTCGCCGTCTAAAATCATAACGCCGGAATCTGGATTTTCTAAAAAGTTGATACAACGAAGTAGGGTAGATTTACCAGACCCTGACGGACCAATAATGGAAACGGCTTTACCCTTTTCAACTTGAATATAAATACCGTTAAGAACTTCGGTATCGTCAAACGATTTGGTGAAATTTTTAATCTCTAAATACGCCATAATACTATTCCTTGTAGAAAGACATTTTCTTTTCTAAATACATGAAAAGAAGTGTTAAAAGACCATTGAAAATCAAGTAGAAAACAGCAGCATAGAAAAGTGGTGCTAGTAAAACGTAAGTATTTACAAGCGCTTTTGCAGCAGTAAATAATTCGATTACACCAACTATTGATGCAAGCGCCGTGTCTTTTACAAGAGTAATAACTTCGTTACTAACAGGTGCTAAAACTTTTTTAATCATTTGGAATAATATAACGTTAAAAAAGATTTGACCTTTAGTCATACTTAAAACTTTTCCAGCCTCGTATTGACCTTTTGGGATAGAATCTATTGCACCACGGAAGATTTCTGAAAAATAGCAAGCATAGTTTATGATAAAGGCTATACAAGCGTATGAGAAAAGTAAGGTCTTCATTTTAATATCAAAAAAAACAATGATATCAACGTTACCTATGCCGAAAGTGTAGAAAGGTATTAAAGTTATCAAAAGAATTTGCAACATAAGTGGCGTTCCTCTAATAACCCAAACTAACCCCCTACAAAACCATTTTATAGGATAAATCTTTGAACGAGAGCCAAATGCGATTACTAGTCCTAGTGGCAAAGAAAATACCAAAGTTATAGCAAACAGTAAAACCGTCAGGCTAAACCCGTTTAATAAATAGCGTAAGATTTCGATTATTTCCATTTGTTAATTATTTTTCTAGTGAAATATAGTAGTTAGCCATTACAGAGTCGATAACGATAACTTCTACGTTTCTTGCTTTTAGTTGAGTAAATGCGTCTAGTTGTGAATTGTAAGCAACGTATTCTTTACCGATTTTCTTTGCTTCGATTATGCTTTCACCAGCAGAACCTCTTTCAGCGCCAACGATTGCCTTTTTCATAGAATCGATATCGGTGTATTTTTTAGCCTTGTTGCTCATGATAACAGCAACTTGCTTGTTGTTTAAGTAAGGAATAGAAATACACATATTTTGTAAACGTTCAGCAGTAATGGTTAAGCCGTTCCAAACTAGGTCGATTGAGCCACCTTCTAAAAGGGTTTCTTTAGCAGACCAGTCGATTTCTTGGAATTCTATAGTGATATTGGTTGAATAGGTTGCGTTTAGATAAGCAAAAACTGCTTTTGCTAAATCAATATCAAAGCCTTTGGTAGGTTCGCCGTTTTTAACTTCGTAAGCGATTGGAGCGAAAATAGTGTAACCGATAACTACCTTGCCTCTAGAAACAATGTTGTTCCAACTTGCGTCGCTTGCGCCTGCTTTAGGGTTAGTGGTGGAAGAAGTTACTGCAAGTTCGCTTTTCAATCCGTAAGGGCTTGCAACAGTGTCAAGTCCGTTGTCAGCAAGAGCGATAAGGGCGTCGTTAATTTTAGAAATTAAAGCGTCGTTACCTTTTTTAGCAGCGATACCATATTGTTCTTCTGCGAGAACAAGGTCGCTAACAATCATAGGTTTAGCATCTTTATTGCCACAAGCAGTTAAACCCATTGATGCAGTTACTACAACTAGCATTGCTAGTAAAATAGTTAAAAACTTTTTCATAATATTTTCTCCTAAATACTTTATCACTTTACTTAAATAAAGTGCATTTATATTATACTTTATTTAGTTAAAGTTGTCTAGTATTTTTATTTGTTTTAAGTAAAAAAGGCAAAAAACCGATAAATTTATTAAAAAAGGCTCTCTTATGAGAGCCTTAAAATAGATTAGTTAATTAAGAATATACTTCTTTATTTTCTTTTTTTCTTTTTAATAACGCTTTTGCCAAATAGAACCAAAACGGCATTCACGATAAAGATAACGCCTGCGATAACGCACATAACGTCTAAGAGCGCCCATTTAGAAATTACCAATAGCACGCCTACGAGAATTGTTATAAGTGCAGGAAGACTAGCGAAAAAGCCGTTTTTACAAGCCTTTAACAAGTCTAGAATTCCTTTAACGATTAATATAATTCCTAAAACTAAAAGGACTATATTTGCTATTTTCCAGCCTAGATAGACAATGCCGATTCCTGCAACGATAAGGATAATTCCTTTTAGAAGGTCGCCGTCCTTAAGAATAGCAACGAGTCCAAGAACTGCTAAAAGCACGCCCGTAACGGTCATTAAAATTCCCAAAGAACCACCCTTAAGAATAATTAAAAGCGCACCGACTACTGCGTAAAACAAGAATGATAATAAGTTGTTTGTAGAAAGGTTAAGTTTAGATTTTTTTGCCATAATTTTTTCCTCCTATAAAAACATATATAATATATCTTATAATTAAAGTATAAATAAAAAACCCCTTTTCGTCAAGAGGGGTTAAAAAATTTTTCTTAAGTTAGCGTTTATAAAAATTGTTTTACAAGTGAATAATGTATTCGCAAACGTCTTCAAAGTTATTATTTATTTCGCTGTTGGGAATTCTAGCAACCTTTATATTGAATTTATTAATGTTCTCGTCTCTAATTTTTTGTTGTGAATATGCATAAGGTCAATCCCTCCGTCACGCTGGGGCGTGCCACCTCCCTTTACACAAGGCAGGCGAAATAATGATTAAATTATATCATAGAATAAAGAAAAGTAAAAGGTATAAAACTAAACAATAGAAAGGCTCCTTTATTAAAGGGAGCTGTCGCAAAGCGACTGAGGGATTGAAAAATAAATAAATTCAACAAACAAATTCTTAAAAAACCGAGCGTAAATCTATAACCTTCTTATTATGGCTTTGAGCATATTTTAAGCAAGAATACGCTCCACCAAAATTTGATATAGTATAACAAAAAACAACGTCGCTTTGGTCGATTATCCACTTATTTCTTCTAATAATAGCAAACCTTTCAGGTTTCATATTTATTTCTGGCAAAATTATACCATCAAAATAATTATCGGTTATATCTTTCATACGCTTAATATATGAATCAAAATAAGGTGGAACAAAATAAATTTTAATCTTATTATTAGTTAATTTCATTTGCCTGCAAACGGACAAGGCAAAAGAATCAAAGCTTCCTTGCAAGCCAAGATAAACGTCAACCTTTTCCTCTTTTATAATATTATTAATAAGATTAATTAGTTTTTTTCTATCGATTTGAAATTCAAAAAAATCTCTATTCCCAAAAAAAGATAAAACCATAAAAGTATTATAGCACAATACAGAGATATATCTCTCATATTTTAAAAAATAATTTGGTAAAATTTTTATAAGAGACATATCTCTGGGAATAATTATGTTATGAAAGTTGAACAAGCGATAACGCAAAGAATACTTAACTTGTGTAAAGAAAGAAAAATTTCTCCAAACAAGTTATCGTCAATGGCAGGTATACCTTCTGCGACAATTAGGTGTATATTTTATGGAAGAAGTAAAAACCCTGGCGTAAGGACTTTACTCGATATTTGTCAAGCACTAGAAATAACTCTTTATGACTTTTTTAACGACGAGTTGTTTAAGAATGATGAAATAGAAGGAACATATTAAAATTATTAAAAAAACGGCTTACCGATTTCGGTAAGCCGTTTAATTTTGTTTAACGATTATTAGTCGTTTTTAGCAAGGTTTTTATAAGTTTCAAGTCTTGCTTTGCTGTCAGCCTCGGTCTTTTCGAAGAGTGCTTCAGCAAGTTCAGGACGAGCCTTCATAAGTGATGCGTATCTCGTTTCACCTAGCAAGAATGCTTTGTAATCGCCGGTTGGTTCTTTGCTATCAAGAGTGAATGGGTTCTTGCCAGCATCAGCATTTGCAGGGTTGTAACGATATAGTTGCCAATATCCACAATCAACAGCCTTCTTTTCTTCTTCTTGGCTCTTCATCATGTTGATACCGTGGTTGATACATGGAGCGTAGCAGATAAGAAGTGATGGACCGTCGTATGCTTCTGCCTCGGTTAGAGCGTTTAAGAATTGTTGCTTGTTGTAACCCATTGAGCATTGTGCAACGTAAACGTAGCCGTAACTCATAGCCATCATACCAAGGTCTTTCTTCTTTGTTCTCTTACCAGCAGCAGCGAACTTAGCGATTGAACCGGTAGGAGTTGACTTACTTGCTTGACCACCGGTGTTAGAGTAAACTTCGGTATCAAGAACTAGAACGTTAACGTCTTCGCCCATAGCAAGAACGTGGTCTAAACCACCGTAGCCGATATCGTAAGCCCAGCCGTCGCCACCGAAAATCCAAATAGACTTCTTAACTAGGCAGTCTTTATCCTTAAGAATTTCAGCAACTAAAGCGTCGAATTCACAACCACAGCCGTCGCACTTAGAAAGAGCAACTACTAATTCGCTAGATGCTTTCTTAGAACCTTCAGCGTCTTTTCTATTAGCAAGCCAGTTTTCGCAAGCGTCTTTTAATCCAGCCTTGCAACCACATTCGCCCTTATCGGCAACTAGACCAGCAAGTTTTTCAATCTTTTCAGCAAGAGCGCTACGACGTTGACCGTAAGCGAGGTTAATACCATAACCGAATTCAGCGTTATCTTCGAATAGTGAGTTAGCCCAAGCAGGTCCATGACCTTGTTTGTTGGTAGTGTAAGGACAAGTTGGAGCAGAACCACCGTAAATTGAAGAACAACCGGTTGCGTTAGCAACAATCATTCTGTCGCCGAATAATTGAGTAATAACTTTAACGTAAGGGGTTTCACCACAACCTGCGCAAGCGCCAGAGAACTCGAATAAAGGTTTGCTGAATTGGCTACCCTTAACGGTAGATTTCTTGCAACCTGGGCAAGCAGAAACGTCAACGTCTGGAAGAGTTTCACTGTATTCGTAGTTAACGGTTTCTTCTTCAACGATAGAGCCGAATGGAACCATAGTTAAAGCCTTTTCTTTAGCAGGACAGATGTCTGCACAAACGCCACAACCCATACAGTCAAGTGGAGAAACTTGCATTCTGTATTCGTAGCCTTTGTTACCAATCATAGCTTTAACGTCGAATGATGCAGGCTTATCAGCGCCTTCAGCAACGATAGCAGGTCTAATACAAGCATGTGGACAAACGAAAGCACATTGGTTACATTGAATACACTTATCTTTATCCCACTTAGGAACCATAACTGCAACGCCACGTTTTTCGAACTTGGTCGTTCCGGTTGGAACGGTTCCGTCTGCGCTGAATGCAGAAGAAGGAAGCTTGTCGCCTTCTAGAACTAAGATTGGGTGAACGATTTCCTTGAAATACTTGTTGTCAGCAACTTCAGCCATAGGAGCGCCGGTAGTAGCAGTTTTCCAAGATTCAGGAACTTCGATTTTAACTAAGTTAGCCTCAGCAGAATCGATAGCGTTGTAGTTCATTTGAACGATAGCGTCGCCCTTCTTAGCGAAAGACTTGTAAGCCATCTTCTTCATGAAGTCAACTGCGTCTGCGTAAGGAATAATGTTAGCGATTTTGAAGAATGCAGATTGTAAAATGGTGTTAGTTCTACCACGTAGACCTAATTCGCCTGCAATCTTAATAGCGTCGATAACGTAAAGGTTAATGTTCTTGTTAGCAATGTCTTGTTTTACGCTAGCAGGTAAAACTTCTTCTAATTCTTCTGCAGATTTAGCAGAGGTGTTGAATAAGAAAGAGCCACCAACCTTGATGTCGCCCGTCATGTTGTAACGAGTGATGTAAGATGGGTTAGAACATTGAACGAAGTCTGCGCTGTCGATTAGGTATGCTGATTGGATAGGGGTGTTACCGAAACGCAAGTGAGAAACGGTGATACCACCAGACTTCTTAGAGTCGTAGAAGAAGTAACCTTGAGCATACATATCGGTATGGTCGCCGATAATCTTAATAGAGTTCTTGTTAGCGCCAACCGTTCCATCAGAGCCAAGACCCCAGAACTTACAAGAAACGGTGCCTTCCGGAGCAGCGTCGTATTTATAAGAGAAATCTAGTGAAGAATTGGTTAAATCGTCGTAAATACCAACGGTGAAGTGGTTCTTTGGTTCAGCTTGTTCTAGGTTCTTGTATACAGAATAAATCATTGAAGGATTGAATTCTTTAGAACCTAAACCGTATCTACCACCAACAACCTTAATGTCGGTCATACCCTTTTCAAGAAGAGCAGAGCATACGTCTAAGTATAAAGGTTCACCGAGTGAGCCTGCCTCTTTAGTTCTGTCAAGAACAGCGAGTTTCTTAACTGACTTTGGTAGAGCGTCAACGAAAGCATCAATCGCAAAAGGTCTGTAAAGACGAACTTTAAGTAAACCAACTTTGTGGCCTTCCTTGTTCATCTTGTTGATGGTTTCTTCAACAGCGTCTGCACCACTACCCATTAAAACTACAACGTTTTCAGCGTTAGCGTCGCCAACGTAGTCGAATAAGTGGTAATTTCTACCCGTAAGTTTGTTAACCTTATCCATCATTTCTTGAACGATAGCAGGGGTAGCGTCGTAGTATTTATTCGCAGTTTCTCTGTTTTGGAAGTAAATGTCAGAGTTTTGAGCAGTTCCTCTTTGAACAGGGTGTTCTGGGTTTAACGCTCTTGCTCTAAAGTCTTCGATATCAGCCATGTCAACTAATTCTTTCATTTCGTCGTAGTCGATAACGTCGATTTTACTAACTTCGTGGCTGGTTCTAAAACCGTCGAAGAAGTGTAAGAAAGGAACTTTTGCCTTTAAGGTTGAAAGGTGAGATACTAAAGCAAGGTCCATAACTTCTTGAACTGAGTTACTTGCAATCATAGCAAATCCCGTTTGACGACAAGCCATAACGTCTGCATGGTCGCCGAAAATGTTTAGTGAGTGAGCAGCGAGAGCTCTTGCACTAACGTGGAAAACGGTTGGTAATAATTCACCTGCGATTTTATACATGTTAGGAATCATTAATAGCAAGCCTTGGCTAGCCGTGTAGGTGGTGGTTAAAGCACCAGCAGTTAAAGAGCCGTGAACTGCACCTGCAGCACCTGCTTCACTTTGCATTTCTGCAAGACGAAGTTTTTGACCGAACATGTTCTCTCTGCCTTGCGCAGACCATTCGTCTGCAACTTCTGCCATTGGAGAAGATGGGGTAATTGGGTAAATTGCCGCAACTTCACTGAAGGCGTAGGCTACGTGGCTGGCGGCTGTATTGCCGTCAATAGTCATTTTCTTCATTAAAAAATCCTCCGTAAATAGATTTGTTAAAAATTTTTGCAAACATTATTATATAACTAACCTACCAATTAGTCAATAGAAAAGGAAAAAATTAAAGGGCAAAAAATGTAAAAAACCTGTTAAAACCTTCTTTGAGTTATGCCTTTTTGATATATCTATCGTCAATTACTTGCAACATTTACTTGTAAAATGTTTTAACTTGTGATAAAATTACTAAAAATCTATTATGGGGTAGAATGCGTGTCGCTAATTTCTCTTAAAAACGTAAGTTTTTCTTACGACAAACGTCATAACGCTTTAGAAAACCTTTCTTTCGACGTTGAAAGGGGCGAATATCTTGCAGTTATCGGGCATAACGGCAGTGGTAAGTCCACTCTTGCTCGTTTGCTTAACGCACTTCTTTTGCCAGACGAGGGAAGTATAACCGTAGACGGCTTATCTATTGCCGACAAGCAAAATCTTTTCGAGATTAGAAAGAGAGTTGGCGTAGTTTTCCAAAACCCAGACAATCAAATCGTCGCATCTATCGTAGAGGACGATATTGCTTTCGGTCCTGAAAACCTTGGCGTTAAAAGAGAGGAAATCGCAAACAGAATAGACTTTGCCCTTAAAGCCGTTAATATGGAAGAGTTTAGAAAATCTTCCCCAACAAGGCTTTCGGGTGGACAAAAACAAAGAATAGCAATTGCAGGCGTGCTTGCCCTTAACCCACAAGTTCTAATTCTAGACGAATCGACTGCTATGTTAGACCCACAAGGCAGAAAAGAAGTTCTACAAGTCGTTAAAAAACTTAACGAAGAAAAAGGCGTTACAGTTATAGCCATAACCCACTATATGGAAGAAGTCGTTGACGCCGATAGAGTAATCGTTTTAGATAACGGCAAAATGGTTATGCAAGATACGCCTAGAGAAATATTTAAGCGAGAAGAAGAGTTAAAAGCAATTGGCTTAGAGTTGCCACTTGCATCTTATATAGCACAAAAATTAAGGAACGCAGGGGTGGATATTCCTAAGGGAATTCTTACCGAAACCGAGTTAACGGAGGCATTATGCAAATAGTAGCCAAAGACTTAACTTACGTATATAGCGAAAAATCTAAAAGCCTTGCCGTTAGGGCAGTAGATGGTGTAACTCTAACCGTCAACGAAGGCGAATTTTTCGGCATTATCGGGCATACCGGTAGTGGAAAATCTACCCTAGTTCAACACTTTAACGGACTTATTAAAGTGGGTAAAGACAAGGGCAGTTTGACGGTTGGCGAATATAACCTAGCCGACAAGAACTGTGATTTTATATCTCTCAGGTCAAAGGTGGGAATGGTTTTCCAATACCCAGAACACCAACTTTTTGCCGAAACGGTTTTTGAAGACGTTGCCTTTGGCCTTAAAAATTTCTTCCCTCAAATGCCAGCCGAAATGGTGGAAGAAAGGGTAAAAGAGGCAATAGCATTAGTTGGTTTAAACTACGAAAAACTAAAAGACAAATCGCCTTTTGAACTTTCGGGTGGACAAAAACGCCGTGTTGCAATCGCAGGCGTTATCGTTACTCGTCCAGAAGTTTTAGTTCTAGACGAGCCGGCGGCAGGGCTAGACCCCGTTGGCAAGAGAGAGTTTATAAAACTTCTAAAAGAAATTCATAAAACCTTTGTAAAAACCATAATAATCGTATCTCACGATATGGATTTAGTTGCCGAAAATTGCTCTCGTGCAATCATTCTTAAAAAGGGAAAAATCGCCCTAGAAGGCACGCCGAACGAGATTTTTTCTAACGCTGAAAAGATTAAAGAGTTAGGATTAGACCTTCCTGTTACTGCAAAACTTACTAACGCCTTAAAGGAAAAGGGAATTATCCTAAACGGCGAACTAACTGTAAACGGTTTCGTTGAAAGTTTAGTTCAAGCGTTAAAGGGGGATAGGCTATGAAAGATATGACTTTCGGGCAATATTACCCTACTAATTCGCTCGTTCATAAAATGAACGCATCAATAAAAATCTTACTAGTTATCGCTTATATCGTTGCAGTTTTTATGGTTAAGCAATTCCATTTCGTAGGATTTTTGGCTTGCTTTACGGTAGTTTTAATTGCTACTTTAATCGCAAAAATTCCACTTACAAAGGTGCTTAAAAGTATGAAAGCCGTTATTTTTATCGTGCTTTTCACTTCTATTTTACAAGTATTTTTTAACAAATCTGGAACGCCTTTGTGGGAAGATGGATTTATCACCGACGAGGGTTTGTTAACGGCGATTTTTATCTCGCTACGCATAATTTTAGTGGTATTAGGTGCGTCGCTTTTAACCTTAACGACTTCGCCTGTAGAGCTTGCCGACGGCTTGGAATTTTTACTCTATCCACTAAAGTGGATAAAATTCCCTGTTCACGAGTTTGCGCTCATTATGAGTATTGCATTAAGGTTTATTCCAACCCTTTTAGAAGAAACCGATAGAATCATAAAAGCACAAAAGGCAAGGGGTGCTAATTTTGAAACGGGAAATATCTTTAAAAGAGCAAAAGCGCTCGTTCCCGTGTTGATACCTTTGCTTATCGGTTCTTTCCGTCGTGCAGACGAACTTGCCGACGCTATGGACGCTAGGTGTTACGCTGGTAGCAAGGTGAGAACAAAGTATAAAAAGACTACCTTTATTTTAGCCGACGCATTCGGCTTAATCTTGTTTGCAGGACTTATCGTTGGAGTTGTATTTTTAAATAAATTTTATCTTTACCCATTACTCGGTGGTGTTATATGAGAATAAAGTTAGTTTTAGGCTACGACGGAACTAATTATTGTGGTTGGCAAGTTCAACCAAACGGCGTAACTATTCAACAAATTTTAGAAGACGCTCTCTTTTCGCTTACGGGCGAAAGGGCTAGAATTACGGGTAGTGGAAGAACTGACGCAGGCGTTCACGCACTAGGTCAAGTCGCTCATTTCGATACCCAAAACGAGAGCATTCCACCCCACAAATTCGCAAAGGCGTTAAACACCTTTTTGCCAGAAAATATAAGGGTTTTTTCTAGCGAGCAAGTTAGTGAAGATTTCCATGCTTGCACCACGACGAAAAGAAAAACCTACCAATACGATTTTTATCTTGCACAAACGGAAAATCCACTCAAAGAAAGATACGCAGTTAGGGTGGACGACGGCTTGAATTTACAAAAAATGCAAGAATGCACTAGCCTATTTATCGGTGAACACGATTTTAAGGGCTTTTGTGCTTCTGGTAGTGGTGCTAAAACAACCGTTAGAACAATTTATGACTTAGAGTTCAAACAAAACGGACAAGACTTGTCGCTCATTGTTACGGGCAACGGCTTTTTGTATAATATGGTTCGCATAATCGCAGGAACGCTAATCGCAGTCGGCAAAAGCGATATAGAAAAAGAGCAAATTTTAGATATGCTAGAAAGGGGAAATCGTCCTCAAAAAATAAAAACTCTTTCCCCAAAAGGACTAAAACTCGTTAGTGTGGAATATTAACAAGAGCAACTAGTGATAAAATTTTTCAGCCACCACAATATATGGTGGTTGTTTTCTTAAGGGCGAAAAATAGCAATAAAATGCGAGAAAAAAGAGTAAAAACCGTTAAAAATGCTTGACTTTCTTTGTCGTTTGTTTTAATATAATTAAGCGTTTATAAGGAAAAGTTCGTTTTTTTAGTCGAATTAGCCCTTCGGCAATATCGGGGTCGTGTCCGATATAAAACGAAACTTCCCAAATATATCCACAGTTTAATTTAAGGAGAAAAGACAATGAAAACTTATATGGCTCACGCAGAAAACGTAGTCAGAAAGTGGTATGTAGTTGATGCTGAAGGCGTTGTATTAGGCCGTCTAGCAAGCAAAGTTGCCGCAATTCTTCGTGGCAAAAACAAGCCAACTTTCACCCCTAACGTTGATACAGGCGATTTCGTTATCATAGTTAATTGTGATAAAGTTTTATTAACAGGTAAAAAATTAGAAAAGAAAATTTACAGATACCACACTGGTCATGTTGGTGGCTTAAAGGAAATTCAATATAAGGCACTTATGGCTAACAAAGCAGACGTAGCCGTTTACGAAGCTGTTAAAGGTATGCTTCCAAAGAACAGTTTAGGCCGTTCTATGCTAACTAAACTCAAAGTTTACAGAGGCGCAGAACACAATCATCAGGCTCAAAAACCTGAAACTCTTAAATTGTTTTAATGAGGTGAATTATGGCAACTACTAAATCAAGTAAAAAGAAAATTCAATATTGGGGCACCGGTAGAAGAAAGAAAGCTATCGCTCGTGTTCGTTTAATCCCAGGTGGTGATGGCGTTATCACCATCAATAAAAAATCAATTGACGAATATCTTTGTTTAGACACCTTAAAGGTTATCGTTCGTCAACCATTAGCGCTTACCGAAACCGAAAGCAAATACGACGTTATCGTTAACGTAGTAGGTGGTGGTTACACCGGTCAAGCAGGTGCAATTCGTCATGGTATCGCAAGAGCATTACTTTTAGCAGAACCAGAAACGAGAGCAGCCTTAAAGAAAGCAGGTTTCTTAACCAGAGATTCAAGAATGAAGGAAAGAAAGAAATACGGCTTAAAGAAGGCACGTCGTGCTCCTCAATTCTCAAAGAGATAATTGTTTTCAACGAAAAAAGATACAAAGCATTGGAAGTTTTTCCAATGCTTTTTCTTTTTTCTAGGGTTATATGCGTCGCAATACTGCGTTTCTGGTCTTCACGATTGACATTGATGACCATCAAGGTCTATCAATTCCAATCGTTCGACCGAGCCTTGTCTTGCTAGCATCTAACCCTTGAAAACCTTATACTATAAACCAAAAAGGTTTATTCCACCCGATTGCTAGGTCGAGCCTAGCCAAACTCGTATATAATGCTTATGTTTATGGGGGCTATATCCCCTTAATAAAAAAGATTATAACCCTCATAATAATCTTTGTCAAGAGGAGGATGTAATGATTGTTTTTGATAAATTGTGGAAAACTATGAAAGACAAGGGTGTTTCTACCTATTGGCTTAGAGAAAATTGTGGACTAGATAGCAAAACTATTCGTAGATTAAAAGCCAACGAAAACGTGGAAACTAAAACTCTTAACAAACTTTGCGAGGCTCTTGGTTGTTCTATTGGTGAGTTGATAGAGTATATTCCCGATAACGACTAAAATCTAAACATCAAAAAAAGCAAGGCGACGCCTTGCTTTTTGTTTATTTTAATAATTCATCTAAACTTACGTCAAAAAGTTTTGATAACTTTCGTAAATTTTCTATATTTGGCTCTGTTCTACCTTGTTCCCAATTAGCATAACAACTTTCTACAACTGAAAGCTTTTGAGCAACTTGCTTTTGTGTAAGCCCACTCGACTTTCTAGCAACCTTAATATTTTCACAAAATATCTTATCCATAACCTTATTATAACAAAAACTAAACAAACTGTCTATCATGTAAAAAGAAAATAATCAATTTAGGAGAATAAAAAGCAAGGCATTGCCTTGCTTTTTACATTTTAAAATTTATCGCTTGCTTAAACCTTTTTCATAACCCTTTTTATGAATTCGTCGTGCGATTTCATAGTGCCTAGCATTTGTGTCTGTAAAGGGGGTTGAGGGGTGGCGTTTTTATCTTCTGCGAGGTTAGGCTTTGCTTGATTTTCGTTGGTAGAGGCGCTGTTTTCTTGGGTGTTCTTGTTTGCAAAAGACCTAAAAAGTTCCATTATTTTATCTATGCCCGTCGAGGTGTTTTGGTTTTTTTGTTCACCAGAATTGCTTTGCGCTTTAATTAATGCGTCTCCAAGTAGTTTAATTAACGACAAATTATTCATTTTTTGCCTCTCCTTAAGGGTAAAAATTGTTAAAAAAAGCAAATAAACTATTGCAAAAAACAAAGTTATAGTATATAATGTATACTTGTATAAATATCTTTATTCGTCAATAGGCTAAATGTTGACAATTTTGACTGGAGTTTTTATGAAAAAAATATTTATTTCACTTATACTTTGTTTCGTTATGGTTATTTCTGCTCTTTCCCTCGTTGCTTGTGGCGACGAAAAGTGGGAAAACGCCTCTTCCATGACGGACTATGGCAACGTTATTTCTAACGGTGGCTTTATCGCTGAAACGGATAAGTATCTCTACTATATCAACGGCTTTGCTTCTTACGGTGAAGACAACACTTTCGGCAACCCAATTAAAGGCTCGTTAATGGCTGTGGAGAAATCTACTCTAGGTTCGAATAACGTTAAAACAGAAATAGTTGTTCCAAAACTTTTCGTTGCCGAAGATTATAACGCAGGCGTTTATATTTTTGGTGATTACGTTTACTATGGAACCCCTAGCACCGACCTAAACAATCACGGTGAAGTTGCCAAAGGAGAAATGACCTTTACTAGAAGTAAGTTAGACGGTTCTTCTACCGAAGCATTCTTTACCGTTAATTTCTTAAACTACACCTATAGATTCGTAGAAAAAGGTGGCGTTGTTTACTTAATTTATTACAATTCAGAAACTTCTTCTTTAATTTGCTACAACACCAGCAACAAAACCGAAGTTACTATCGCTAAAGAAGACGATAAGACAAAAGACGTTTGGGAATCTCTAAGTGGCTACACTTTCCTCCCAGGAGAAGGCGTTGACGATTTAGTTTTGATTTATACCGTTAAATGTTTTGCTGAAAACTATTATGAAGAAAAAGATAACGGCACTAGTTACGCCAGAGCAGAAGAAGAATATAACAAAGTTTACTCTTTTGTTCCAGGAGACGGTGTTGCATCAGGTTCTACCTTTAGGGGTAAGTGCATTCTTAACGGAAGTAGTGATGACGTAACCTTCTCAACCGGAACGTTTACCGAGGAATTCTTCTTCTTTACTGCAAAAGATTCTAAAAAAGAAGTGTCTTACGGCGTTAAAACTAGAGATATAATACTTCATAGAAACGATTTCCAAACTTTTGCCGTTCAAGATTCAAACAAGATACAAAACCCTGAATTTATCGGTGGATTTGTTTATGACGAGAATGGCGACGGCAAGGACATTAACGACCCTGTATACACCATGTCATACGGCGAGGATACTACTGATGAAAACGGCGAAACCGTTGCAAGTAGCGAAGTTTACGTTGTTAAAACTACCCTTACCGGTAATGCAAAAACCGAATACGTTCGTCTTGCTAAGGTTGGCACGGCAAGTGAACTAATAAGCGTTAAAAAACACGGCAACGATTTATACGCTTACTACTACAATTCTATGAACTGTATCTCAAGAATTAAACTTGTAGATATTACAGGCGTTGGAGAATTCGCTTTAGAAGAAAAGCTTTCGGAGGACACCGTTGGTAGTTCTTGGTATAATCCTGAGTTTATTACTATTGGTGGAAAAGATTACGTGTTCTATCTAGATAACACTTCTGCCGGTGCGTCTTACGTTAAATATCTTAACGTTACTGATGCCGAGTTCGTTGCAGAATATAAAGAAGACGACGAGGAAGAGATTTCTAAATATTATGCAAACGGACAAAAATTCCTTGGACAAATTACCACTAGCGACGAAGGTGGAATTGCTGCCGCTTACTTAAGCAAAATCGGCGAAACCTTAGAATACACTATCGAAGACGGCGTAGTAAAGGTTGACAAAGACGACGTTGTTAAGGCAAGAGAGGCTTACGATAACTTGTCTGCAATGGGAAAACTTTCTTACGGCAACGCAAGCCTAGCTAAACTTATTGCTGCTGAAAAAGCAGTTGCTCTTTTAGAAAAAGGACTTGCTAAACTAGAAGGTATCGAAAATTACTACCACTACGACACGAATACTAGAGACGCCTACAAGAGCGTTTATAATGCTATCAAAGAAGATATGGAAAGCGTTAAAAACACTAATGCAGTTCTAGACTTTATTGACAATAATTTAAAGTGGGCTTTCTACGAAAAGGCAACCGATTTATTCGCTTAATTGGAAAAAATGACTATATGGGTTAAAGAAAAAAGCCGTAAAATTGCAGTTAGGGAAAACTACGACGTAATCGTCGTTGGTGGTGGTGTTGCAGGTGTTGCATCTGCTTTGGCATCTGCAAGAAACGGCGCAAAAACTCTACTTATAGAAAAAAGTTATATGCTCGGTGGTCTTGCCACGGCAGGACTTATAACGATATATCTTCCTATTTGCGACGGAATGGGTAGACAAGTTTCCTTTGGTATTGCAGAAGAACTTCTAAAACTATCGGTAAAACACGGTAGCGAAAATGCTCAAAAGAAACACTTAAATCGTGGCAAAGCGTGGCTTGAAAATCTTTCGATTGAAGAGAAAAAGGCTTGCAGATACGATACGCAATATAACGCCAACGTTTTTGCGATATTATGTGAACAACTTTTAATAGAAAACGGCGTGAAAGTTTTATACGGAACTTCGGTTACTTCTGCCGTTGTGAAAAAGGATAAAATCACGGCAGTCATCACAGAAAGTAAGTCGGGTAGACAAGCGTTTACGGGTAGAAACTTTATTGATGCCTCTGGCGACGCCGACCTTGCTCTTCAAGCAGGGGCGTTAACCGAAGAGTTTAAACAAGGTAACGTTCTAGCGTCTTGGTATTACGAATTTAAGGAAGGTCAATATATTCTAAATTGCTTGGGCTTTGCTGATATTCCTGATAAGTATAAAACTCAAGAACAATTAGAAAATAAGGGCGTAAGATATAAAGGGTTAGAAGCAGAAGAGCTTTCTAACATGACCATTCAATCTCACGCCTCAGTTTTAAGCGATTTCTTAAAACACGGAGAGGTTGGCGAAAATCACGCTCTCGCAATGATGGCGACCACCCCTCAAATTAGAATGACTAGAAGAATTCAAGGTGTTTCCACGATAGACGACGAGCCTTTTAAGGCTTACGAAGATAGCATTGGTCTGATTAGTAATTGGAGAAAGGCTGGTCCTGTCTTTGAAGTTCCTTATGGCTCCTTGATTAGTAAAAACGTTAAAAATCTTTCGGCTTGTGGAAGGTGCATGTCTTCTACCGATACAATGTGGGAACTTACTAGAGTTATTCCTGCATGCGCAGTTACAGGCGAGGCTGTTGGAACGGCTGCAGCAATGTTTAGCGACTTCCATTCGGCAAGTGTTTGCGAGTTGCAAGCACGCCTTAAAAAGAACGGCGTAAAGTTAAAATATGAAGAACTAGAGCCTCTTCAATAACGATAAAACATTATATATATAAATAAAACAAAAAAATTTCGCCAAAAGGCGAAAATATATTTGACAATAATTTGTTTTTTGTATATAATACATAAGCATTTAACGATGGAAACGTTGCTAAATGCCACATGGCGGCGTAGCTTAGCTGGTTAGAGCGGCCGGTTCATACCCGGCAGGTCGTTGGTTCGAATCTGACCGCCGCTACCACTTAAAGCTTAAACGCAACCAAAACGTTAAATGAAAAACTTTAACGACAACGCAAGGTAACTTGCGAAAATAAAAGTGGCAGAACTTTGCAGAGGCAAGTTTTGACACGACGAGGCCCCTTGGTCAAGCGGTTAAGACACCACCCTTTCACGGTGGTAACATGGGTTCGATTCCCGTAGGGGTCACCAAACAAAGTAAAGACGAACCCGTTTCCTTTAGGAGACGGGTTCGCCTTTGTTTTTAGACTGAAAACATAGGCAAAATCAATCGAAATAGGCACTTTCATGGTTTGAGAGTGTCTATTTTTCGTTTATATATAGATGAAATTGATTTTATTAGAAAAATATGGTAAAATGTAATAGTTTTTATGCGCCTATTTGTTTGAAGACATTTAATTACTATTAAAAATAATTCAAAAGGAGCTATCTTTGTGGATATTAAAGGTATTGAATCTGCGGTTCATCTTTTGATTAAATTTGGAAGCAAACAAAATATACGAAAGCTTCAGTCGGGACAGTTCTATATGAAACGATTGAAGTATTATGTCGATTTAGAAAAAAACACTTCTGACGAAATGGTTGGCGACCAATATGATGGTCAAATGATGTTAAAAGATGTAAAATTTACTTTATATACTTATGACACCAACGAATATGTTGGGCAGTTACACGCTCCAATTTCTTCTTTTAACTTGGGTTATTTAAATAACCCCGTATTTTGTATGTATATGTTGGATTATCGAAATTATTTATCTAAAGAAATACATGATGGATTATTACATATAAAATATGGATTTTCAAAAGAACAATCTACTAAAATTAAAGATTTTGGGGAAAGCGCATTGGTTGTGACTAACACAAATGAGTTTTTTAAGCGTATAGACAATGCCTTTAAGAAACGCGAAATAGATTATTTTAGAGATTTAGTATCCTATTATGATTACAACAATATTGAGCAATTGAAAGAAATACAAGCTAACAATCCTCGAATAGCTTTTTGGAAACGTCAAAAATATGCTTTTCAGCAAGAATATAGATTTTTTGCCCATACTGAGGTCGAAGATAATTTAATCTTAGACATTGGAGATATTAGCGATATATCCCAAGTGTTACCTACAGAACAATTGCTCAATACATACTTGGAAGTTAAATGTACGCTTAAAGAACTTGAATAAATTTTAAAAATCAATTTAAGAGGTTGATGAGGTAAACTAATGGATAAAATATGGAATTATAAAAATTTCAACATGGTAAATGAATTAGATATTGCAGGAGAATTCATTTATGATGGAATACAAACTCTAAATCAAATGAATTCTATATCTGTTGGCGCTTGTATATTTTCCTTTTTATATCATGTTTCAGTTGGGATAGAACGATTACAAAAAATAATCCTAGTTCTTTTTGAAGATATTACTATAGAAAATTATGAGGATTTTGAAAAAAGTTTGATTACTCACAGTCACGGATATTTACATGAGCGAATTTCTAAAAAAAGCAATATTGATTTTAATTCTAGAGAAAATGAGTTTTTAACACTTCTATCTACATTTTATAACCATTCTCGCTATAATCGTTTTAATCTTAATGCTTCGCTTGACCATGAAAAGGCATTGCTCGAAGGATATATTTTGAAATACGTTAATCAAAAAAACATTAGTCGTGGAATAATTTCAAATGATATTTTAGTAAATAATAAGATAAAAGATTTGTTTGGAAAAGTAATTGGGCGCATTTCAAGTAAATACTATAACGTTTTGCATGATGTTGCTAATGAAAAATGTACATATACCTATGAATTGAGAAATGATTCAAAAGCAGAAAAGATTTTCCTTTCGAACAATGAAAAGGAATCTTTGATAGATTTGAAAATTACAGAAGCAATTGCATTTAAAGAACTTCTTTTGTTTATAAGCAATACTAAGGAAAGAAATCCTTTTATTCGTTTTCTAAAACAAATCTCACCTCTACAAATGGATATTGCTTTGACGAACGAATATCTTATGGATATAGCTAACGGCACTATTCCGCAAACTTTAATAGATGAAGTTGAATATCTTTATGAAGAAAATGGTTATGGTAAAGAAAGAATAGAACAAATCAACCTTGTTGGAAATTGTTATGTAATGTTTGAACATGGTGAAATTATTGAATGTATAAAGTTTGCTGAAAGCTTCTTGGCAAACAGTATAGATGCGATGTCTTTTGCTAGGAAATTTCCTATAAAAGTTCAGCGTATTAAAGATGATGATTTTTTAGAATTTACTATTGACATAAGAAAGTCTTGCAAGGATTTTATTAAATCAAAAATATTGCAAGAAGAGTTTGTAGAGCAAGTAAGAATATTTATAATAGAAGTAAAAGAAAGGTATTGCTTCCTTTGTTCTTAAAATAAGAAAAAGAGGTGAGAATATTAATTACCACTACATTTGTGATGCCGTTTACGGTTTAAAATCTTGCAATAAAATAAAAAATTAGAAGTCAAAACATATGTAAAAATTTCAAAAAAGTGCCTAAAATTTTTTACGTATTATAAGATGTGTTAATTATAGACTTGAAAAACAAGTAAAATTCTAGTGATTTTAATGCTTAGCCTTGACTAAACATATAAAAGCTTTTAGACGGAGAGAGTATTAATTATTACTAAACTATATTGCTGTAATATGAAGCCGCCCGAACAAAGTGAGGGCGGCATAATATTTTTAAATCAGTATTATAATACGATCAGCACTATAAGAAAAGCATATAACTGATATAAATTTTGAGAAAAATCTGGGTAATGCACCGCAGTCATTAAAAATTTTTCTTTCAAAAAACATAAGAAAGTTTATTAAATTTTATTGACATTAATTATTCTTTTTGCTATCATATACGCACAAGATGTTAGTCTTGTAGTAAAGTTTCAGGTTTTTCCATAGAGAAAAACAAAGTTTATCAGAGTATCAGATTTTCCTAAAGGGAAGAAATAGTATCAGAGTTACAAAAGTATCAGATTTAGAATTGCGAGGGTTATTATGCCCAATTGCAATTAGAAGTGTCAGTTATTACCATAGGGGGATAATTG
>JAZRGN010000051.1:0-2600 GCA_045644165.1 Christensenellaceae bacterium
GGTAGACTTCTATATTTCGTGTTTAGAAAAGACTACGAATCTCACAAGGAAAACCCTAACGAGATTTTAGACGCTCAAAAACGTTATATCGTTGGTGCTGGTATCAACACTAGAGACTTTAAAGAACGTGTTCCTGCCCTAGTTGAGGCTGGCGCAGACGTGCTTTGTATCGACTCAAGCGAAGGTTATTCAGAATGGCAAAAACTTACTATCGAGTGGATTAGAGAAAAATACGGCGACAAGGTTAAGGTTGGCGCTGGTAACGTTGTAAGTGCCGAAGGTTTTAGATTTTTAGCCGATTGTGGTGCTGACTTTGTTAAAGTTGGTATCGGTGGTGGCTCGATTTGTATCACTCGTGAAACTAAGGGTATCGGTAGAGGTCAAGCAACTGCTCTTATCGAAGTTTGTGAAGAGCGTAACAAGTATTTTAAGGAAACGGGTATTTACGTTCCAATTTGTTCCGACGGTGGTATCGTTCACGATTATCATATGACGCTTGCTCTCGCTATGGGTGCCGACTTCTTAATGCTTGGTAGATATTTCGCTCGTTTTGAAGAGTCCCCTACTGAAAAATACATTATCAACGGCAACGTTGTTAAAGAATATTGGGGCGAAGGTTCTAATCGTGCTAGAAACTGGCAAAGATACGACCTCGGTGGCGACAAAAAACTTTCTTTCGAAGAAGGCGTTGACTCTTACGTGCCTTACGCTGGACTTCTTAAAGACAACGTTGCAAGAAGTTTGAGCAAGGTTAAGTCTACTATGTGTAACTGTGGCGTGCTTAACATTCAAGACTTACAAGAAAAGGCTGTTCTTACCGTCGTTTCAGGCACCAGTATTATAGAGGGTGGCGCACACGACGTTATTCAAAAAGACTCGGTTAAAACTAATAGAATTTAATCAATTACAAGTAAATTAAAAGTGGATATGCGATTGCATATCCACTTTTTCATTTTTAATTTTATCGTTTTTTTCGTGAATTATTAAGCGTTTTCTTGCTCTTTAGTTTTCTTTTCTTCTTTTTGATTTTTAAGATATTCTAGTCCACACGCCACAACACAACCTGCTATAACGCCAAGAATTGCACTTGCACCTGCTACTACAACTAGACTTCTTACGCCCTTTTCAGCCAATACAACCGAATCGGTATATTCAACGTAAATTCTTTCTTTTTGGAATGACGCTACGTTATTATAATAGGTATCTACAAAATCGGTGAATTTAGCTTTGTATGCGTCCTCGCCATTTGCCATACAAGCTTCAATTTCTTGTTTATAAGTTAATAAAGTTTTTCCATTTACTTCTACGTTGCCGTTTTCGGTTATGGCATCAGCATAACTTGCTATAATGTTTTCAAGACCATTTTTAATATAATCATGTTTAGCATTGCTATCAGTTAAGGCTGTATAGTTATCATAGTAGGCTTGCTTTTCTAACTCTAACGTGTCGGTTAAATCGAATGCATTTACTATTATGTCGTTTATAAACTTGCTCGCTACGTTTACGTTTGCAAAGTAACTCGAATCAACCTTAATAGTATATTCTTCAACGTATACTATTTTCGTTTGTAGGTTTACTTGCTCTTTATCGATAGAAATTGAAACTGCGCCGTCCTCAACGATTTTATCAACGTCTATATCTTTATATTGTTCGTTGTCTGCCTTAACTTCCTTAAGGTTTTCTAACGACACTATGTTTTTATAATTTTTCGCTTGATTTTTTGGAAGGTCGAACCCACAATCTTCTGCTAGAGTTAATTGAAAAGTAGATACCCAATGCTTATTTTTCTTGTTTGGCATTACACCAATAAAAATCGTGCCTGCGATAGCAATTACAAGTGTAATTGCAACTATTAGTATTTTGTGCCTTAAAACTTGTTTAAATATTTCACTAAGCGTTAGTTCTTTTGGTTGTTTGTTTTCCATTGTTTTTTCCTATCTTTACCTACGGTAAATTTCAGTTTTATTTGATAAAAATTTATGGCTTTTATCACGCCGTTTTACTTTGCTTACTCGAATAGCGCTTCGATAAACTCGTTTGAATCAAACTCTTCTATATCGTCTATTTTCTCGCCCGTTCCTACGAAACATACGGGAACTTCTAACTCGTAAGAAAGTGAGATTATAAAGCCACCTTTTGCCGTGCCGTCTAACTTTGTTAGTATTATTCCGTCTAGTCCCACTGCCTCGTTGAACACTTCCACTTGATTATAAGCGTTTTGTCCAGTCGTTGCATCTAGGGCAATTAACTTGTAGTAGTTAGCGTCTGGGTATTCACGCTTAACAACCCTATCCATCTTTTTAAGTTCTTCCATAAGGTTGGTCTTTACGTGTAGTCTTCCTGCCGTATCTATTATTAACACGTCGGTGTTCTTTGCTTTAACAGAAGATACTGCGTCAAACACTACGGCAGATGCGTCTGCACCCTCGCTATGCTTTACTATACGCACTTTCGCCCTACCTGCCCACACCGAAAGTTGGTCGGCTGCAGCAGCACGGAACGTGTCGCCTGCGGCAATCGTTACGCTTTTACCTTCTTTTACAAACTTGTTGGCTAACTTTCCTATCGTAGTAGTTTTGCCAACCCCGTTTACACCTACA
>JAZRGN010000052.1:0-3123 GCA_045644165.1 Christensenellaceae bacterium
TTGTATTTTTATTATTAATATAGTATAATATTAAAAGGTGGAAATCGCTAGATTTTTTATGGTTTTTTTGCCCCACTTTCAAGGATATTTTAATATTCATATTCTAAAATACGAATAGTTACACAAACTATAATCATTAAAGGAGAAATATTTTGGCTAAAAAATCAAAAACAATATGGATAATACTGATTGTTATTGCCCTTTTGATTGGAGCGTTATCACTTAATAATTGCTTAAATCAAAAAACTGCAGTAGACACTTCAGCATTTGATTCATTAGTTGTCCAAATGCAAACGGACAAACAAATTACCCAAGATGAGTTTAATCAAGACAATAATCTTGCCGTAGTTAAAGAAGAATTTATAACTAACAATTATGCATATGCAAAATTAGTAGACGTTTTATTTGACGGTTACGTTATTGAATTTGCAATCAATTTGTATAGCGCAACAAATCAATACGTTGGTAGATACGAATTTACTACCGTTTATTCTAGAGCGTCAGACGTTGTTGCTCAATTAGAACAAAAATTAGGTAGCGCAGGCGTAAATTATGCTTATACCGACCCTAATGCAGGCTCAATTTGGTCGTCAATTTTACCACTACTAGGCTATATAGTAATAGGCGTTGTATTCTTTATTTTAATAATGCAATCGCAAGGTGGCACCAAGGGCGCAATGAACTTTGCAAAAACTAACGCAAGGGTTAACCATAACCTTAAAGTTCGTTTTTCAGACGTTGCAGGCGCAGAAGAAGAAAAAGCCGAACTTGCCGAGGTTGTTGATTTCTTGAAAAATCCTAAGAAATTTAGTGAAATAGGCGCAAGAATTCCAAAGGGCGTTTTGCTTGTTGGCCCTCCGGGAACGGGTAAAACCTTATTTGCTAAAGCCGTTGCTGGAGAAGCAGGTGTTCCATTCTTCTCTATCTCAGGCTCCGACTTTGTAGAAATGTTCGTAGGCGTGGGCGCATCAAGAGTTAGAGATTTATTCGACGTGGCTAAAAAGAGCATGCCTTGTATAGTTTTCATTGATGAAATCGACGCTGTTGGTCGTCAACGTGGAACGGGTATGGGTGGTGGACACGACGAGAGAGAGCAAACCCTTAACCAACTTCTCGTTCAAATGGATGGTTTTGAAACTAACGACGGCATAATCGTTATGGCTGCAACTAACCGTGCAGACATTCTAGACCCAGCACTACTTCGTCCTGGTAGATTCGACCGTCAAATTTTCGTTAACACTCCTGACGTTAAAGGCAGAGAGGCTATCTTAAAAGTTCATTCAAGAAATAAACCACTCTCCCCAGACGTAAACTTTAAAACCGTTGCTAGAATGACTAGTGGATTTTCCGGTGCAGACCTAGAAAACCTTCTTAACGAAGCGGCTATTTTAGCAGCGAGGGAAAACAGAAAATATATCACGAACAAAGACCTTTACGAAGGTATCAATAAAGTCCTACTAGGACCTCAAAAGAAAAGTAGATTAGTTACCGAAACGGATAAGAGAATTACTGCTTACCACGAATCAGGACACGCAATTTTGGCAAGATTACTTCCAAACTGCGACCCTGTTCATGAAGTTTCCATTATTCCTCGTGGTCAAGCGGCAGGCTACACCATGACGAGACCAGATAACGACGACAACCACCTAACCAAAGCAAAACTTCTAGACGATATCGTTATGACGCTCGGTGGAAGAGTTGCCGAAGAAATCGTTATAAAAGATATTTCTGCAGGTGCATCAGGCGATATTCAAGCAGTAACAAAGCGAGCAAGACTTATGGTTACCGAATGGGGTATGAGCGAAAAGGTTGGTCCTATCGCTTACGGCTCGGATAAGGAATTCTTTATCGGTAGGGATATGCAATCGCACGTAACTTATAGTGAACAAACGGCTGCCGTTATCGACGCCGAAATTAAAGAAATCGTTGCAAACGGCTTGCAAAAAGCGAGAGAACTTCTAAAGAAAAACAAAACTCTTCTCGACAACATGGCAAGACTTTTAGTCGAAAGAGAAACCATATTCAGTGAAGAAGTTGATATGCTTATGGAAGGAAAGTCCGTTGAAGAAATTATGGCGTTCATGGACGAAAACGAACGCACCTTAAAAGAAAATCCTTTTGAAAGGGGCAAGAAAAAGATTTTCGTAACCGACGAGCAAGCAAAGGAGATTAAAGAGGCTCAACAAAAGACCGAAACCAAAACTGAGGAAGAAACCGACCAAAAGGCTGAAAAAGACGACAAGGAGACGTATAAGCCTGAATAAAATTAAGGGCAAAAAAGCAAAAGACGGGGTGTTTTTATGGGAAAAATAATTGCTTTTTCAAATCAAAAAGGTGGCGTGGGTAAAACCACCACGTGCGTAAACTTATCTGCGTATCTAGCGCAAAAAGGATACAAAGTTTTAATCGTTGACCTTGACCCTCAAGGTAACGCAACAACGGGTTTAGGCTTTGCTAAGAGCGAAGTTAAAAATTCTATCTACAACGTTTTAATCGACGAAATGCCTATTCAAGATGCAGTAGTAACTACGCTAGTTGATAATCTTGATATATTGCCATCAAGCATAGACCTAGCAGGGGCAGAAGTTGAACTAGTTTATGTTAAGGATAGAGAACACGCCTTAAAAAGAGTTTTAGAAACGGCTAGGAACAGTTATGATTTTATCACGATTGACTGTCCACCATCACTAGGACTTTTAACTATTAACGCACTAGCGTCTGCAGACACGGTTATCATTCCAATTCAAAGTGAATACTACGCATTAGAAGGTTTAAGTCAACTAATGAACACCATCAAACTCGTAGTAAAACACCTTAACGAAAAATTAAAGATAGAGGGCGTCGTGCTTACTATGAGCGATAATAGAGCCATTATAAGCAGACAAATTTCAAGTGAGATAAGAAAGTTCTTTGGAAAGCGTGTTTACGACACGGCTATTCCAAGAAACATTCGCCTTGCCGAAGCACCAAGCCATGGCAAACCAATTATGCTACACGACACACGTTGTTCGGGAGCAAAGGCTTACCTTGCTCTTACCGAAGAGTTTATTGAAAAACAGCCAAAAAAGGCTAAAAACTAATAGGAGATACCTAAAAGATGAAACCTACAAGAGGATTAGGAAA